>CAVVPC010000040.1:0-89388 GCA_963750005.1 uncultured Chloroflexia bacterium | reverse complement strand
TGACTTATCCTTCCATCATGGAGGGCTTCGGCAACGCTTTTCTGGAGGCGATTTATTTCCGCAAGCCTCTGGTGGTCAATAATTACACGATTTATTCCACTGATATTGATCCGAAGGGATTCAAGGCCATTCAGTTCGAAGGGTTCATTACAGAAGATACGGTCAGGCAGGTGAAGACCGTTCTGAATGACCCAGAGCTGGCCCGCTCCATGACGGAACACAACTACAAGCTGGCCCAAAAATTCTTCTCCTATCGGGCGCTGCAGCAGCAGCTCGAGGCCCTGCTGGTCTCCTTCTTTGGCGAAGGCTACGGCGATTAATAAAGTAAAGTCCGTCCCGAAGGCCGGAATGACCCGATGTGTCGTATTCAAATGAAACCTACAGGACGTTTTCGCAAGGTAATCATATAAATGAAAATTATTTTGCTGCATTACTCCGCCCCGCCCATTGTTGGTGGTGTGGAAAGCGTCATCGGGCATCACGCGCGTATGATGGCGGACGATGGCCATGAAGTCTGTATCGTCGCCGGCCGCGGCGAACAGATAGATGAACGGGTGGGCTTTGTACAAGTTCCCCTGGCGGATCTGCGTCACCTGGCGGTTGCTGCTGTCAAAGATCAGCTGGATCAGGGCATCGTCCCGGATGAATTTTATGCCAGGGTGAAGGAGCTGACCGGTGTATTAGAACGTTCTTTCCACTGCAGACTGCCTGATCGCACACAATGTCTGTTCTCTGAATAAGAATTTGATGCTGACGGCGGCGTTAAAAGCAAATAGCAGAAGAGAGGCCGGAACTGCAAATGATCCTCGGCATCACGACCTGGCATGGACAACCCAGCGTTACCGCCAGGAATTGCATGATGGTTATCCCTGGAATCTGCTACGAACCGCCTGGCCCGGGGTCGGGCAGGTGACCATTTCAGGGTTCCGCCAACAGGAGCTCGCGGCTCTCATGAATATTCCCGGGGAAGATATTTGGGTGATCCCCAACGGTGTGGATGTAGAGCGTTTTTTGAAATTGGAAATACTTACTTCCAGGCCTCGTGGAACAGCTGGATCTGTTAAATGCCAGTCCCATCATGCTGCTGCCTGTGCGCATTACGCCGAGAAAAAATATCGAGCTGGCTCTCCACGTCCTTGCGATGCTTCGAGAAACTTATCCGTGGGCAGCGCTGATCATCACCGGGCCACTCGGGCCGCATAACCCTGCCAATGTGCAATATTTGCAGAAGCTGCGGTCTGTCCGAACACTCCTCTCGCTGGATGAAAATGTATTTTTCCTCGCAGAGCTGGTGCCGGACTATTTGCCCGATGAAGTGGTCAGCGACTTTTACAAACTGGCCGATGCACTGTTTCTACCCAGCCGGGAGGAGGGGTTTGGCATCCCAGTGCTGGAGGCCGGCCTGGCAGGGATCCCCGTTTTTTGCGCGGATATCCCTCCACTGCGTGACCTGGGTATGGATTATGCACACTATTTTTCACCCGATGGATCCCCATCGGACATTGCCTCGATGGTCCTGGAGCAAGTTGTCTTCCAGCCGGTTGTTTGGGCTTCGCACCCATGTCCGCTCTCACTATGCCTGGCGGAAATATACAGGAAAAAGATCGATCTATTGCTCAGAAAAGGTGCGGGGTCAACAACTCCACGATCATAAAGCGGGAGCTTGTAAGTCCTTGTGGCTTACGATAGGCTGGTTGACTGCAGCCCGCCAGCCTCAGCTTTACCAAGGCTGGCATGGTGTTTCTCTGCAATGTTACGACTGGCATTCAGATCAGCATGAAGCTCATACCCGCACTTCTGGCACTTGAAACGAGATCTTGAGAGACGATTGGAATGATGGACATACCCACAACGAGAACAAGTCTGAGACGTATAGTGCGGGTCCACACTGACCACCGCACAACCACACGCCTCCGCCTTGTAAGCCAGCAGAGCAGCCAGGCGCCTGAACGACCACTGGTGCATGGCGCGCCGCTGCGTTTTGCCCTTCTGCTTCGTCGTCGAGCGAATATCCCTCAAGTCTTCGAGCACGATCGATGTACCAGGAACCACAGACTGAACCAACTGTCGCGAGACCACGTGGTCGCAATCCGTCCGAAACCGGGCCGTCCTACCCGACAGCTTCTTCAGATGTCGTCTGGCGGACTTCGTGCCTTTGGACTGAAGCGCACGCTTCAAGCGGAAATACCTTCGTTCGGTTGCCTTCCAGGAAGTATTACCAAAGAACCTGTTATTCGATGCAACAGCCGGACGGCTGATCCCGAAGTCCACCCCGACTGCCTCACCAGTAGGAATGAACTCGACATCCGGCAGTGTGACAACCAGGTGCAGAAAGAACCTGCCCTTGCGGCAAACCAGCTCGGCGCTGTCATACCCGATACACTGCTGGAGCAACCGAAGAGCGTACGGGTAGAAATGCAATCTCAATACCTGTCTGCCCCGGATCGTAGCCAGCGAGACATGATCGCCCCGCAGAGTATAAGAACGGGCATCATAGCGGATGGACATCATCGAGCTGCAAGGGCAACGAACAGGTTTGAATTTCGGGATTGGTCTGCCCTGGGCCTTTGCTCTGGCCACCTTCCTCTTGTATACCTTTTCGTGCTTGGCCTTCCAAGAAAAGGTGGATTTCACAGCCTCAGTCGCTTTGGATCTAGAGGAAATCACCAACTGGGACGGTACTGTGGGAAACTCTGTGCGCAAGGCATAATAAGTAGCTTTATGGAGTTTGACCCCGTTCGTTACCTGCTTCTCCCAGCCATAGGCAGCCACCATGTTGAAACAGGCGGTATACTCCCGCATTGTTTCCTGCAGGATCAGCTCCTGTTTAGGAGTATAAAGAATTGGAAGGCGTATTGTTCGCTGCATAGCAAAGCAGAACATTTGTACTACATTTGTTTCGCTTCGTCAATCTATTGTGAAAGGAGGTGCAGTCTCAGCCCTACATGAATGTACCAACATTCGTTTTAAATGATTTCGGCTGTCTGGCAGGCAACCGCCAAACTGTCGGAAAAATCATGGGCTCTCGACTAATAACTTTTTATGAACAGAACTTTCAAAAGGAATATGTTTCGCAAGATCCTGGTTCCCATGCTGCATGGGTGTGAATTCCAGGATGCCCTGCAGGTGGCACAGGGAATCGCCTCGAAGGAATCCATTCTACTGGCCGGGATCGTGTCCGTCCCGGAGGACAGCAGTCTGAGCGCCGGTGCGCTGCCGGCCCAGGAGCTGCGTAAAACATTCCGCGAGATCAAAAGCAAACAGGAAATAAATTCCCTGGAATTGATCCGGGTTACCCATGATTCCTGGAGTGAAATGCTGAAGGTCGTTCGTGAAGAGAAGCCTGATCTGGTGGTGCTGGAAACCGGACACTGCCAGATGTTTGGGCTTTCCATCCATGAAGTGTTGAAGAAGGCTCCCTGCAATGTTGTGGTGGCCTGCGGTGTGATGCCCGAAAAAATGGGCCAGGTCCTGGTCCCAATTCGCGGCGGACCGAACGCCGAGCTTGCCCTGCGGCTGGGGCTTTCCCTGGGCCGTCATGCCAACGCCAGCATCCATACGCTGCATATCATTCCCAAAACTCCAAGTCCCGAGCGGGATGTTGCCTTCCATGGATTGCAGCGGGTTCTGAACAACCTGCCCGAGGTCAACCGCCAGCTGCTGCAGACAAACGACCCTACATCGGCGATCCTGCTCGCTTCCAAGGAATATGACATCACCATCCTGGGCGCGACAAGCTTTTCCAAGGATTCCTCCGAGGGACTGGGCAAAGTTGCTGAAACTATTCTACGGGAGCGATCGAAGGGTCTCCTGATCGTTAAGGTCTTCCACCCCAAATCCACGGATATGGAGAGTGAGTTCGTCGGGCAGACTGCCATCTCAGTCCTGGTGGATAAATGGTTTGCAGAGAATACCTACAACGCCAATGAATTCTCGGACCTTAATGAACTTCTTGCCCTGAAGGAAAAGCAAAAGGTAACGGTCAGCCTGGCCCTGCCGGCCCTGAATGAAGAGGCGACAGTCGGCGAAGTGATCAGCTCCGTCAAGCGCGAGCTCATGGAGCAGGTGCCCCTTCTGGATGAAATCGTGCTGATTGATTCGAATTCAAAGGACAGGACGCGTGAGATCGCCAGAGAACTCGGCATTCCTGTCTATATTCACCAGGAAATCCTGTCTCAATATGGAGCCAGGGCGGGCAAGGGGGAGGCGCTCTGGAAAAGCCTGTATGTTACCCGCGGCGATATCGTGCTCTGGATCGATACCGATATCGTCAATATTCACCCGCGCTTCCTGTACGGCCTGCTGGGTCCGCTCCTGCTCCGGCCGGATCTCCTTTTTGTCAAGGGGTTTTACCGGCGTCCGATCACGTCTGAACGGGAAGAAGGAATCGACCGGCGGCGGACGCGTCACGGAGCTGACAGCACGTCCGCTTTTGAACCTGTTCTACCCTGAGCTTTCGGGCGTTATCCAGCCGCTCTCCGGCGAGTACGGCGGGCGCCGGTCCGCGCTGGAGCAGATGCCTTTCTCGTCCGGATACGGAGTCGAGACTGGACTGCTGATCGACATCTTCGAGAAGTTTGGCCTGAACGCCATCGGACAGGTGGACCTGCAGGAACGCGTCCATCACAACCAGCAGCTGGAGGGACTGAGCAAAATGGCCTTTGCCATCATCCAGACGGTGGTGCGCAGGCTGGAGCGCCGGTATGAGCGCAACTTCCTGGAGGATGTCAACAAAACCATGAAGCTGATCCGCTACGACAAGGACGTCCTGTACCTGGACGTAAATGAAATAGCCGAACTGGAGCGTTCGGCTATGACTGAAATCCCGGAATATTGTGAGCGTTATAAAGCTAAAGTCTAATTTTGTGCGAAGGTATCGATCAGCAGCTTGAAAGTTGCCTCCCACCGGATACAGGATCGGGCAGGTGCAGCCGCGCTTGCGATATTCGTTCACCTTGGCCTTGGCCTCTTCCGGCGTCCCGGAGGCGGTGATGTGATGGACCAGGTCATCGGGCACGAGATGCTTGGCCTGTGTCGATCTGCTCCTTGGTGGCAGGCCAGCCAAGGATTGACTGGATCTGTTGGATGACTTCCAGGGAGACACCCGACGCCTTGGCAATATGCGGCTGCTGGGCCAGATACTGGCAAAGCAGGCCCTTGGTGTAATCGATGGCCTGATCGTGATCCTCATCCACCGAGCAGACGATCAGCTGCGGGCGGTCGAAGTCTTCCATCTTGCGGCCGGATTTTTCGAGGCCTTTGGAGAGCAATTCCAGGGCCGTGTCATTGTATTCAGGGGGGACGCAATAATTGAGCACCACGCCGTCCGCGATCTCGCCGGTCAGCTCCATCATCTGGTCGCCGGTGGCGCCGATCATGATCGGGATATTGCGCGGCTCGCGGCGGCCATGGACCACATCCAGCTCGATGCCTTCCACATGGTGGAATTCGCCGTGGAAAGTCACCCGTTCCATGTTCAACAGGCGGCGCATGACGTCGACTGTCTCGCGCATGGCAGTCAGTTGCTTGCGGCGCTTGATGCCCACGTTGCTTGCCAGCGGGTCCCACCAGGCACCGATGCCGCAGATGATGCGGTTGGGTGCCAGATCGTCAAGGGTGAGGAAAGTGGCAGCCAGCAGTCCGATGTTGCGGGTCCAGTTGTTGATCACGCCCGAGCCCACCTTGATGCGGTCCGTGACGGCGGCATAGGCAGCCATTGGCACGATCGCATCCCGGACCAGGCGCGATTCCGCCTGCCAGACAGCTTCAAAGCCATGCGCCTCGGCGTAGCGGGCGTAATCCAATCCGTCTCTCAGATCGTGAGAATCCTGCAGGTATAGTGCTACTCTTTCCACGTTGACAATCCTCCATTCATGAGATGTTGGCAAAATTCATTCTGATTTTAAGGGTTTGGGAAGTTCTATACCCCTCTCGGTCACACACCTGCCCTGGCGGTGCCAGGGAATTGCGTATATTTACTCTACGGGAAGCGCAATTTGTGACCGGGGGCATAATAAATTCGTTCCGGATATACGATCGTTTAGATCGTCACGGGCATTATACCTGAAAGTGGATACTCAATCTCTTATTCCATCGATTATCAGCATATCGAGTGGTGACAGCAGTACGACGATGTTCCCTTACGGGACATCTGGCGAAACAACCCAAAACCCTTGATTGGAGAGGAACATTGTCCTAACCTCTTGTGAATATTATCACTATAATTCTGGGAAAATTCGTCCTATACTGAACATAGGTTTTTAGCCAGTCCCTTCTGTATGTTTACAAAGTGCCGCATAAATAAATAAACCTGTAATTTGATATATAGCTGACAAAGGCTTTCAAAAGTTTATTTTTAAGACATGCGGTAATTCGTGGAGAAATCAAATGACCAAACAAAACACGAAACCAGCAACGAAATCTAGCCCTATCAAGAATTGCCGTGTCAGGGAAATCGGCGTGGAGCATTTTGCAGAATGTCCCCAGCAGGGACCCCAGCCATGTTCACATGCCCTGCCTTTTGGATATTGCTTCCTGTGCACCCATCCCCAGGTGGATGAGATGATTGCGAATACCCGGAAGGCTCAACTGGAAGCAGTTCCCGCAGCTTAACGGTCTTCAGCCGAAAAGATACGACGCTCAAATTTCATCTTTTATGATGATAAAAAACTGTCCCCGGTTACGGGGACAGTTCATTTACCGGGTATTGGTCAATTTATTGTAGTGCTGCCAGTCTCTGCCACATCTCAGGGGCCAGCTCGCGTGATCGTGGCTGCGATTTGTTCCTCGTCCATGGCCAGGATCTTCTTGCCCTGCATCAGGATCCTGCCCTTGCAGACGGTGGTGTCAACGGTCGCGTCCACCAGGCCGAAGATGAGGTGACCGAGGAAGTTGCCTTCGTTGAGCACGGTCGGCGGCTGGTAATCCAGGATCGCCAGGTCGGCCGGGCGTCCCTCGGCGAGCTCGCCGACGCGGATGCCGAACTGGCGCTCGACGATATCGGCATTGTTCTGCAGCAGCAGCTTGGGCGCTTCGAGGAAGGCAACCCGTGGATCGTTATTCGCCAGCCTGTGCAGCAGATAGGCACAGCGCATCTGGGACAGCATATCTGATGACATGCCATCGGTTCCCAGGCCGACCAGAATATTTCTCTTGAGCAGATCAAAGAGCCGGGTGACGCCGACTGCGTTGTTCATATTCGACTTCGGGGTTGTGAACGACGCAGGTATTGGTCGAAGCGATCAGGTCCATTTCCGAGTCATCGATATGGACACAGTGGATGAAGAGCGACTTCTCTCCGGCAGCGCCCATCTTTTCCAGCCGGTGGACGGTGGGCATGCCGTACTTCTGAAGCGAGTCTTCCCGGTCGGCCAGGTCTTCCGCCACGTGGACATGGCATCCCACGCCTGCATCACTTGGCGATCCCAACACAACGCTCCAGGGTCTCATCGGAGACCGTAAAGGAAGCGTGCAGCCCCATCATGGCCGCGATCTGGCCGTCGCCCTTGCCGATCTTCTTGATGAAGCGTTCGTTCTCTTCCACGCCGCCGCCCATCACGTTTCGATCTGAGACTTCGTAACACAGCGAGGCGCGGACACCTGCCTGACGAACAGCCTTTTCGATCAGGTCCAGCGATCCGTCGCGCATGCCTGGGGAGGCGTGGTGGTCGATGATCGTCGTCGTGCCATTGCGGATACATTCGATGAGCGGGATTTGCGCCGAGAGAAGGATATCCTCTTCGGACAATGCACGGTCGACCTTCCACCACAGGCGCTCGAGGATTTCCACAAAATTCGCAGCGGGCTCACCGGGGATGGACATGCCGCGGGCCATGGTCGAATAGAAGTGGTGATGGGTGCAGATGAACCCCGGCAGGACGATCTTGCCGGCGCAATCCACGGCCTCCGCATCCGGGAAGCGCTTCTTCATTTCGGCGGCATCACCGACTCCGACGATCGTCTCCCCTTCTGTTACCACCGAACCGTTCCAGGTCACCTGGTTGTTCGGACCCAGAGTCACGACAATCCCGTTCTCAAATCTTGTTGTCATATTCAATTCCTTTCACTTTGGCGATTGTGTTAGTTTTCAACCAGCACAGCAAGCTCTTCCGGAGTGCGCTTCCCGCATGGTGATCGCACCGGTAAAACACTTCTTGGCACAGATCGAGCAGCCAATGCACAGGGCAGGGTCCGAATGCGGGCGGCCCTCAGCATCCAGTTGGATGGCAAGATAGGGACAGCGGGCGCAGTTCCCACAGGAAGTACACAAATGATAATCGAAATCGGAAACTTTCTTGACCGGCGTGAGCGACATGAAATCGGTGATTGGATGCGGCTGGGTGATGCCGATCAGCTGCTGCATGCTCTGGATGCCGCGCTCCTGCATCATGAACGCCGTTCCTGACTCCAGGTCACGGATGATGCCGTAGCCATATTTGGTGGCGATGGTACAAAACTGAACGGTCTTGACGCCCAGGGCCAGGAAGTCCATGGCAGCCTTATAGGACATGGGTCCGCCGTTGCCGGAGATCTCGATCCCTTGCGGGACGGCGTTGGCGAGGGTCAGGTAGGAGATGGGCGTGACGCCGTCGCCGCTCATGCCGGTGACAACACCCTCCTCCCAGACTTTCCCAATCGCCGGGCGGAAGCCCAGGGAGGGGAAGGAGTTGGCAAGCGTAATGCCTGCCTTTTTCTCAGGATACTTCTCCAGGACTTTGCGGATGGCGCGCAGGATCGGGACAATGGATGTGACCGCTGCGGTCAGCTTGAAGAGCTTGGGAATATCGGGCGAGCCGACTTCCATGATCCAGTCGATAATCTTGGCAGTGAGCGCCGCGTTCTGTGAGACGATGTCACCTTCGGTCCCATCGCCGCCCTGAGGGCAGGACAGTGAGTATTCGATGCCCATCACGCCGGATGCTTCCAGTTTGCGGGTGTTGGACTGCCAGCCTGTTTTGTCGTTCTCATCGTGACCGGTAACCGGTCCGCCGGTGGAGGCGATCGTCAGACGGTCGGGCCATTTCTTGATCAATTGCTCCACCTCGCGGCAAACGCGGTCCAGGGTGTGACCGGAGACATTATCGGCGTTGCCATAGGTCAGGGAGTTGAAGCAGAACATGTATTCCCCGGGGATGTGGATCGGGACGTTGTCGAAGGCAGTCTTCATCACGCCGCCGGCCCAGCCGTGCTCATACGCCATATTCATCTGTTCAAAGCCGTCGGTTATTGGAGACGCAGAGAGCAGGTAGGGGGAGAGAATCTTGCGGCCGAAGAATTCTGTTTCGAGGGAAACAGGGACAGCGATTATAGCCAGGCAGTCTGAAATAGGACTTCGTGGCTTTTTTGACCTCCGGTTTTTCCTGCTGTTTGAGCCATGCATCCATCTCCACAGCGGTATTCTTGCCAGCTGCAACCGCTTCCACAACTGTAGTCGGGCCGTTGGAAATGTCACCGGCGTAGAAGAGCCCGTCGACCTGTTCTTTGGCGATAAAGGAGCGCATGCCGATGGCCATGACGACAGTGTTGATGTCGTTCCGGACGGTATCGGTTCCATACACATCGCGGACGTTGGCGGGCTTGAAGGGCGTACCTTCCGGCAACTCGACCTTTTTGGTCTCCACGCCGGTGATGTCCTTGCCATCGGTGTTGATGCGGGTCACACGGATGCGGCCGTTGATCTCGATGTCATGGTCGATGAGTTCCTGGCGCTCCACCGGGGTCAGAGGCATTTCGGAGAGCTTCTCAAGCATGAAGAGCTCAACATGGGCGGCACCGCGTTCCCTGGCTGTAATGGCACAATCCACCGCGGTAGCGCCGCCGCCAATCACCGCCACGCGGCCGGTGAATTGATGGGCCTGTTTGTTCGAGAGCAGATCCACCATTTTGATGGCCAGATCTTCATTGTCAATGCCCAGCTCGATCGGTTTCCAGAGACCGGTGGTGACACAAACGGCGTCATACCCCTGGGCAAGGAGTGATTTCGCGTCCTCGACTTTTATGCCGGTCTTTGCCTGGATCGTGCCGAGGGAGAGCAGGAACTCGATATCCGATTCGATAACGTCCCTGTCCAGGCGCTGCTCGGGGATCAGGTTCATCATTCCGCCGAGGCAGTCGCGGCTCTCGAAGATGTCCACAGCGTAGCCGAGCTGTCCCAAAACGGAAGCCGCTCCCAGCCCGGCGGGACCGCCGCCAATGACTGCGATCTTTTTTCCATTGAGTATGGGAGTCGAAAACTTTGGAATCCCCCCGAGCCTCTTGGCCATTTCCACCAGGGTCGCCTGGACCTTGGGGATGTTGATGGATCCATCGAACTTCTTGCGCGAGCAGGCTGCCATGCAGAACCGGTCCGGGCAGACCAGGCCGCATACGCCGCCCAGCGGGTTGCTGCTCATGATCTCCCCGGCTGCCCGCTTGATATCAGACGGATTCCCCTGGCGCGCTGCCATGATGAAATCGAACGGTGAACAATTGACGGGGCAGGCCTCCTTGCAGGGCTTTTCCTCGCAGTACTCACACCTGAGCAATTCTGTCTGGAGCTGGTGATGGGTCATCAGCCGATCATCGATTGTGCTGTTCATCAAACACCTCAATTCTGTGGAATATATGTACAAAATGTCACAATTCCATTATAGCTTTTGTCAGACAACCAACGAGTGAAATAAATCTATATCCTAGGGGTGTTTTGTCACATTAAATTGGCTGAAACTTTGGGAAATGGGTACCCCACTCTACTGTTTATAAAAGAAAACGCTCCAACATGGAATTATCCATATTGGAGCGTTACCAAACAGCGGGCAGACAGGCTTATGGCGCGGCCTTTTCCAGTTCCAATTTTCGAACCAGTTCCAGATCTTCGGGTACGTCCAGGTCCAGGCCCAGGTTTGGCAGATTGACGATCTCCAGCCTGGCACCGGTCGCATCGACGCGCTGGCAGTGCCGCTGGAAGGAATTCACCCCAAAATCATACTCGATCAAACCGGAGGGGGACATGAGCAGAGCATTCGTCCCGGTGTTATGGCGGTCGGGCGCGATCACGACCACAGGCGGATCGTCTGCATGATTGATCAAGGTTAGCACGTCTTCGCGTGAGATCAAAGGAAGATCGGCGGGCAGCACCAACACCCCCCGGGTGGCGTACACCTGGGCGATGACAGTTGCACGCTTCAGGGCGGTGTTCAGCTCCGGCTGCCCATCCTCGAGCACCGTCCTGGCACCACAGCTGCGCGCCAGTGTCAAAGCCTGTGGATCGCGGCTGATGACCAGCACCTCTTCCAATTCCTTTAAATCGCAAAGGGTTTTAAGTGTGTGTTGCAGGAGCTTGCGGTTGAGCTCGGTCCGTTCATCCTCCGACAACAATCCAGCCAGGCGGGATTTGCCACGCCTTAATGGCTTTACAGGAACAATTGCCCAGAGTGTCATAAGTTGTTTCCAATAAACCCTAACAAATCTTGAGCCAGGCGGCTCCTATCATCATGACTTTTCATCAGCGTATTCGTTACAAGTACCTGCATATTCAACCCCGTGATTTCTCCTTGCAAACTCTTATCAACTGTGTCGATCACAAAGCCAGTTACCAGGTCGCGATAATGGTTCGCAACTGCCAGGGCGGAAGGCTCGATTCCCAGCTCGCGGTACATCTTAGCGGCGGGGCCCTTGACGGTCTCTCCGCCGATGATGGGGGAGACGGCGAAGACCCTCACCCCTGACCCCTCTCCCGCAAGGAGAGGGGAAAGAACCTTCAAAATCGGATCGATGCTTACCCAGGGATTGGACGGGCAGAGCACGATGGCATCGGCGGATTGGATCGCCGCGCGCACCCCGGGAGCGGGCTCTGCTGAATCAGCTCCTTCGAAACGGAAGCTTTTTACGCGCGGCTCGCACCTGCGATGGACGAAGTATTCCTGGAAGGCAAGCTCGCCTTCGTCTGTCTTAACGATTGTCCGAACTTTTTGATCCGACATGGGCAGGATAGTGTGCTGAATTCCCCAGGCTTTGCAGAAGTCACCGGTGACTTCACTCAGGCATTTGCCCTCCTTCAGGCGACGCGTCCGTTCGAGATGAGTACCAAGATCCTGGTCCCCCAGGTTGAACCAGCCTGGCCCACCCAGCCGGGAGGCATTGCCGATCGCATTCCAGGTCTCATCCAGGCGCCCCCAGCCTGTTTCGGGATTTGCCAGTCCTGCCAGGGTATAGCAGACGGTGTCAAGATCGGGACAAATGTACAGCCCATAATGTTCGAAATCATCACCGGTGTTGACGATGACTGTCAGATCCTCGGGGGCAAGATTTTGGGCGAGGCCGTGCGCGAGCTTGGCGCCACCGACGCCGCCGGCAAGGGCAACTATTTTCAAAACAATTTCCTCCGTCCGCATTGTGCGGTAATAACAATCGAAAAAACCTGAAAGGGTGAAATCATTCGCAGGATTATGAATTCAACTTCGAAGGAGTGACATTCGCTGCAAACGATCATGCCATCCCTTCGGGGTTTCTAATCGGCATAGAAAACAATCTCTTCCACTGATTTTTTTTCACGCCGAGCCGGGCTTCCATCCGGATACCCAATGAAAAACATTGCCTGGGGTTCCCAGGTTTCAGATATGCCCAATGTTCTTCGAATTGTCTCCTGTGCAAACAAAGGCCAGCAGGCCCAGACTCCGCCAAGTCCCTCGGCGTGGACGGCGAGCAGAAGCTGGAGTCCGGCCGCGGCCACGGATTGGACGGCCATGGTCCGTTCCGCCTCGCTGCGCTTTGCATCAGGATAAGAATCCATTTCACTCATATCCAGGCATAAGAGGATTGCCAAAGGAGCCGAAGTAATTCGGTCCTTCGAGCGCTTAATTTGGGCCTGGATTTTTTCCGGGGCAACACCATCTCGAGATAAGTCGCGTTCGAAGTCGGCGGCCATGGCGCTGGCAAGCGTTTCTTTGACAGATTGGGCGGTGATGACAGCAAATCGCCACGGCTGACGGTTGTGCGCGGAGGGCGCGAACGTCGCGGTGGCGAGGATGTTGTTTATAACGGACTCCGCTACCGGGTCCGTTTTGAAGCGGCGGATGGAACGCCGCGTTTGTAAAAAGTTGTGAAGCTCAGTCGCCGTGGAGGTCAAAGCTGAGGGGTTTGATCGTATAGATGATTCGCCGCTGGCCCTCGCGATAGGTCCAGGGTTTGTTATAGTAGCGGAGGGAAAGCTTGTTGATGTGCTCATCTGCACCTTCTCTAGTATATCCAACAACTTCACCGCGCATGCCCAGGTAGCGATCGCGAATCGTCCGGGTCCTGGATCACCATGGCCACCCTTGGACGCGCCTTCATGTTTTTATCCTTGGTCCGTCCTTCATTGGTATTGACAAGGATGTTTTCACCATCGGTGTCGAACCATACGGGTGTTACCTGAGGTGTGCCATCCGCCATGATCGTGGCCAGATACAACAAGGGTCTTTTATCTCCATGCAGGAGATCGTCGAACTCAGTTGGAAAGGTCATGTTTCACCATTGGGTTTGGGATGAAGAGGGTCGTCATGTCGCTGTTGAATCCCTGTATTATTTCGACATCCTCCAGAGTGCAGCCGATCAAAAGCTTGATTTCGGCATCGCGCTTAAGTCTATCAAATGTGCATAAGATTCCTGTTAATTTTTGGCCACCCGTGGAACCGATCCACACATCGATGCCGCTGCCATCCGCTGCGGATGTGTTTTCAAGATAGCCATAGTCCAGGGGATAGATCATATCCGGGTAGCGCGGGTGGGCGCTTCCCCTCGGACGGTCCAGAACGACGGAACCGGTTTTCGCTAGTTCCGTCATGGCCTGCCAGAATGTTGATCCTATGTGTCTGTTCATTGCTAGCGGAAGAGATCCTGATCCTTTGGCCGGATCAATTCGCCGAGCGATCCTTCCCGCAGCGGATAGGGGAAGCCTCGCACATGGACGACCGGTGTGCCTTCGGCAGCCTGTCCCATGACCAGGGATGCCGCCGCCGCCAGTTCATCGGCCACGCCGACCTGGGTAATGCGAAGCTTGAAATCGAAGAGGTCCGGCTGACCGCGCATATCTTCCAGGCCAGGCAAGCCGGCCAGGCCAATCGCAACCCCGACTGTGCCATTCCGCCAGGCGCGCCCGTGCGAGTCGATGATCAGGACTCCAATCCTTTTTCCGGTCCGGGATTGTATTCCGCGGCGGAGTTCTTCGGCGGAACGGTCCGGATCTGCCGGGAGGAGCAGAACCCATTCCTCGCCTGAGTCTCCGGCTCCGGCAACATTGGAATGGTCGATGCCGGCATTGGCACAAATGAAGCCGAGCTCTATGCTCCACAATGATCGTCCCCGGCCGTGTCCGCAGCACTTCCCGGCTCTCGTATAAAACGAGCTCTACAAGCCGCGGATCCTTATCCACCTGGGCTCCCAGCTCGATCGCACGCGGCGACGGTGTGACAGTGACCAGGTTCATGGCTACGCCCCTCAGCTTTTGAAACGATCTTCTGTGCAAAGACAAGGATATCCTGGTCTTCCAGCGCGAGGTTGCTTTTTTCAAGTGAACTTAAAACAAGTTCCACCAGGTTGTCGCCATGATGGATGATGGGAATGTATTGCAGCGGTGTAAGAGTCAGAGACATTGGACAATTGGATTCAAGCTGAAGTCAGATTCCACAGAACACTCGCTACCTGCTGCCTACTTATTCCTTGCACCGGTAATTTTGATCCCCGCATGGGTGGAGCCGTACTGCTTATTGATGTTGATCAGCACACTGGTCAGGCCTTCGACAACCACTGAGTTTTCGATGGGACCGGCGTCCCAGCCTGTCAGACCCGCGGCTTCGACAAGCTTAAGGGCTTCCTGGCGCGCATCCCTGCTCGTGCCTGTCACCAGGACATCACAGGCTACGTCGCCGTTCCCCAGCAGGTGCTCGTAGGAGATGTTCTGGAAGGCAGCCGCCACTTCCACGCCTTCGCCAAGGATCTGCTTTGCCTCCTGGGCTGCCGAACCTGCAGCAGGCATCTGGACTTTGGTGACTTTGGGTGGAACCAGGGGGACTGTTACATCGATGAACAGTTTGCCTTTGACGTACTCCTTCACGCTCTCGAGCGTATCCCTATGGGCTGCATAAGGAACTGTGAGTACAACGATATTTGCCTGCCGGGCGGCTTCCGGGTTGCTCATCCCAACGACAGATCCGGTACCATCCATCATCTCGATAATCTCTGCTGCTGCAGCGACCGCTTTTTCAGGGGTACGGGAACCGATCAAAACCTGGTAGCCTGCCCTGGCCCAGCGATAGGCAAGCCCCTTGCCCTCCTTGCCTGTACCGCCCAGTACCGCGACGGTCATCATTAAGGTTTCATTGTCCATTGTTGTCTCCTGTGTAGCAGCTTTGAAATGAGAACCATCAGCCCAGGCCGAATTGATTGGGATGGGGAACTTTGACCCCGTTGGCGGCGATCTCCTCGATCGCATAAAAGGAAGCTTCACGGACCTCCGGATCTTCCCCGTATATGCCATTGTAGAGTGCAGCGATGATGCCTTCATCGGCGATGCGCTTGAGATAGGGCAGCGCGGCGAGTCTTTGTTCGGTATCGCCGTGCTTATAGGCGTTGATCAGCACATCCGTGGCCGGGCCGCCGCGTGGGATGCCCATGCCCTGTTTTCCGGCGAACTCGATCAGCCATGGAGTTTCGGAAGGGATTGTGAGCCGGTGCGGCACGCGTGGGATCGGGATGCGCTTTCTGCTCCAGATATTGGTTGGCGAGGTTGCGCACGGCCCATTGATCGTCCTCCAGCTGCATATGTTGGAGGGATTCCACTGCCCAGGGCTCATCAATCCGCGCCAGCCCATGGACAACCGCCCGGCGCAGCATGATATCCGCCAGGGTCGCGCCTTCCTTGAGCATGGCATATCCCTCCACCGGATCGTTTGCCAGCGCTTCGGCAGCTGCCCGGCGGAGCTCGTCATCTCCCTGCAGCAGGGCATGGGCAACAGCCTCGAGCGATTTTTCAGTCCCAATGGCCACCAGCGCGAGACAAGTCGCCCGGCGTACCGCACCCACAGGCGCCTGTAGGATCTCCTCCAGGGCAGTCAGTGCCTTTGCATCCTGCAGAGCGCCACTGCCCAGCGCTGCAAGAGGCAGCAGCTCAAATGACCGCGAGCCCAGAAGCTGGCGGAAGAGGGCCGCAGCGCCCGGATCTCTGCTAACTACAAAGGCTGCCATGGCCTGCGCTCGTAAGGCGCTGGGCTGGCCCTCCGCCTGAAGTATGTTCAATAAGTGAGCTGAAGACCTTCGTTTTCCAGGGAGCTTCCCTGGGAGCATCCCTCAACCAGCGCGCCACCAGGAAGGCCTGTGCATTGAAGAGGAATATCCGACTCTTTCAAAAGGATGTCTGCCACAGCATCTGCATCGCCACGCGCCGCCAGATAGCGCAGGGAAAGATTTCTACCATCCCAATCCGGTTGGGCAAGCAGGGTGGTATCGGCATCGTTGTCGCCGATCGCCTGCCCGGAAAGATATCCGTTCAATACAGGGTGCAGGAAACGCATGCGATTATTTGGATGCTGGACCAGCAGCCCGCTATCCACCATTTTGCTTAACAGTCCGTAGCTGGGAACGGCTTCGCCGGCCCTGGACTTCTTGATGCGGATCTTTTGAGAGTCGGTGAGTGCAGGAGCCTGGCCGTCGGAGGTGATCGTGATGGCTTCGGCGCTTTCGATGGCCAGATCATCGACAATGTCGTACTGCTTGACCCAGGAGCGGGCCGTATGCGGGTCAAAGATAGGCTGGCAGGTGAGGACCACCTGCATGGCAAGCAGTTCCAGCGCGGCCAGAGGAGTTCCGCTTGGAGCAAGGCGGCGCACGTGCGTGGCAATTGCATCGAGCACGCGCGGTCCCAGGCTGTCGCCGGCATAGGCCCCCCAAACTTTAAGAGTCAACTCAAAGGGCGTCAGTCCCTGGTTATCTGACATGAGCCATGAATTGAGCAGGAGAGGGTCAACCTGATCCGGACCTGTTGGCGTGGATGCCTCCGATGCGACCGTACGGGACCACAGCTCGCCCCATTGTTGAATGAAGCGGGAGTTGTTCTTCGTATCCCAGCCGATCAGGGCGAGAGGGCTGAAGCCAAGGGAGAGCAATCCGTTGATCTGGTTCACAGCTCCTGTGGTCACAATCCGCACACCAGGATAGGATTTGATCAGTGCCTTGAACCATTCCACCACGTTGGCCTGTGACTGGGGGTCAAGCTCATCAAAGCCATCGATCATGACCAGCGCCTGGCCGTTCTTGAATGTCCCCTGGATGAACCCTGGCAGGCGCCTGAGATCGAACATGGGCGCGTGTTCACTGGCGATGTTGACGATGATGCCGGCTGGATCCTTGGAGGAGTTCGAACGGGAGCTGCAGATCAGCAACATGATAGAGGTAGGGGACTGCCTCCAGCTCCGAATCCAGCCGGACCTGGAGGTTGGAAGCCAGGGAAGCGAGGTGAGCCAGCGCAACCGTCTTCCCTGAACCCGCTGCCCCCACTATGACCAGGTGCGATCCACCTCCCAGCGCTTCCGTCAGGCTCAAGGTTGGAGCCCGATAGATGGCGGCAATTTCCGGCCAGGCCGGCATGTAGGGTAAAGTCTGGGAAATAATATCCTCCTGGATGCCAATAACGCCTGGCTCAACGGAGGCTGGCGGGGCGATCAGGCGCGGTTCCTGAAGGATTTCATCAAGTGAGAAGAGAGAAGCGGCCAGGTGCATGCCCTGGGCGCGGCGCAGGGTGAGGCGGCGATGATTATCCTCCACACCGCTGGTCCGCTTCAGCTGGGCAGTCTGGTGCTGCTCCCGGGCATTCGCTCTCCACTGCCGCCACAAGGGACGGAATTTGCCAAACAGCCAGGTAAACAGGATGCCGGCAATAAAGCCAACGCCAAACGACAGAGGTTCGAGCATGGACTAGAGCTCTCCGTGCTGAAAATGGACAGGAGATAAAAGCTTTAAGTGCATGGGATCAAGTTGCATACAGGATGCGCCCACAGCCTGGACAGTAAAAAAACTGGCTGGTCGAATGGGTGCTTTGTTGCTGGGAGGGGGTCAGGGTGGTGCCACAGGCTGCACAGGAGCCATCGCTGAGGGTGGTCACGGCGAGCCCGCGTCGCTGTTTGCGGAGCTGCTCGTAGGAGCTGAGAGCTGGAGCCGTCAAATCCTGTACCACAGCAAGGCGCTCTGAGGAGAATCGCTCGACGTCCCGGTTCAACACCGTACTTTC
The DNA here is from genome assembly GCA_963750005.1 of uncultured Chloroflexia bacterium. Classification (GTDB taxonomy): domain Bacteria; phylum Chloroflexota; class Anaerolineae; order Anaerolineales; family Villigracilaceae; genus Defluviilinea. The sequence goes on along the minus strand of CAVVPC010000040.1, from coordinate 71,150 downwards.
CACTGTCAGATCCCGGAACTGATCCCCCTTGCTTGCCTTGACGACGCTCAAGATCGGCCTGAGCCGCCCGAAGCTCCTTTTCCGCATTTTCGGCAACTTCCATGGCTTCGAGCTCGCGCTTCCTCGAGCGTTTCCAGGTGTTTCTTCAGGGAAGCCACGTCTTTTTGAAGATCCTGCAATTCCTTGGGGTTGTGGACGAGCCCGCCATATAGACTGGCTTCCGTCTGCTGGATCTTAATCCGCTGCTTTTCCACTTCCTGTTCACTTTGTTTGAGGAGCTGTTCTGCGTCACGTAATCCCTTGTCCGTAGCCACACACCGCTCTGTGGACCGGCGCAACTCCTCATCATTTTCAAGTGTTTGCTGGATCGCCTTGAGACGTGCACGGGCATGATCCAGCTGGCTATCCACCTGTTGCAGACGATATAGACCCAGTGCAGCACTCATGATGCGATTATAGTCGAACTCCTTTACTGGGTGGGGAGGTTATAAAAATTGTAAACTGCCTGTGACATCTGGGCGAAAAGCGCCGAGACAGGATCCCAGACCGTCTGCACAGGGTGGTAGGCATAGATCACCAGGACGTAGTTGCCACCGGGTGTATATACGATCGCAGCGTCACTGATGTTTTTGATCACGCCCGAGGACGGGTCACTGATCCAGCCATGTTTATGAGCGACCTTCGTGCCTTCCGGGACGCCGGCTTCGATCAGCACACCGATCTTGTCGGATGCCAGGTAGTCGATCATTTGCTTGCAGATTTCGCTGGTGATCTTATCCGGGAAGGCCGCGATCAGCGCGCCCCCACCGTCCTCGGCACATTGGTAGATATCAGCCAGCAGCATGCCAATATCCGAGGGAGTAGTCTGGTTGAAGGAATCGGGATCGGTAAAAACGTCGGACCGTTGGTTGGCAGGGGTGGAGATCTTCTCCAGGAGCGGACAGGGCGATTCGGCGCTGCAGAAGAAACCTGCCAAAAAAGTGTTTTCCAGGCCGATCTTCCGCATATCCTCCGTGACCACAAGCGGACCCCGGGAGGGATCCAGGTCTTCCATAAGCCGGTCTGCAGGCGGGTTTTCCGACTTGCGGATCATGTCCTGGATCAGGTTCGTGGAATCGTTCATTAAGCGCGGCCTCCCCATATTTGATGAAATGGGAGAGCATAATCGGTATCTTGACTGTGCTCGATGCAGTGAAAGCCACATCCGGGTTGACGGGGATCTCCTCGCCTTTGTTCAAAGCAAAATGGATTTCCTGCCCGTTCTGGAGATCGAGCAGGTAGACACCGATCACTCCGTCAAATCCGGCCACGCCGATGTTCTGCTGGAGAAGGATTTTCAGGTTATCCATGGTCGGACGTGACGCCGTGCTGCGCTGGAAGGAGAGGACCACGGTGCGGTTATTGGGAGAACGGAGCGTATCTTCGATCAGCCGGACCGAGCGCTCCACATCCAGGACCTGACCGGGCGCGCCGGCGGTAAAGGATGTACTGCCGGGAACAGGCTGGGCCGGGGTGGGGGGCTCGTCATAACGGGCGGAGACCTCGTTCTGGAGGTAGGAGATCAGCCGGTCCTCGGCGATCGTTGCACTGAGCGGCACCTCGACCGGGGTGGGATCCCGGTTCCACAAATAATTCCAGAACCCGCCCCAGAAGGAACCGCCCGTCCGGGCCAGGTCGGCAGCTGCCATCATGCTGTCCATATCCATCTCGAACCCAACCACGGTTGGGTCCACGTGAATGACCGCCTCTCCGTACTGAATTTCTATGGGTGATGAATACACCTGCAGCACGCGCTCGGAAAGCGATCTGTGGGTCAACTCCCCCGACGGGAACGCCGGCGATTGTCATGCCGCCCGGATAATTATTTCGCTGACGACTGTAGCCAATAAGTGAAACAATAACGAGCACGATCGCAACGGAGAGGATGGCGATGGATATGCCGCGTAGGATTGGAATGGAACTGCGATTGCGCAAACTGCCTCCGGTACCGCCTGTCTTGGTGATTAAACCTTTCTGTGGATTTGCAGGATAGGATCAAAATCTGAAATCTGGCAAAAACTGCGGTAGTTTGTAATATGACAAATATCGTAAAAAAGTATAACACACTCATTTTGGGGATTGTGCTAGAATAAATCAGAAGAATATTAGACCCTGAAGGTTTATCTGGCGAAACAAAAGGTGTATTTGCGGGACCATGGAAGTCCGTGAAGAGCAACTTGGCACGCGAGAGGGACTTTTAGGGTTTTTAATTTGAACCTTCCAAATCCACTTGCAGGATGGGACGATGTTACGCTCATTTCTAATCTATCTTTCCAAAGCAGCCTGGGCGCAAAAACTGGTGACGGGTTGGAGCTTTGCCCGGCGGGCCGCCTCCAGGTTTATTGCGGGGGAAAAAGCGGAGGACGCCATCCGTGTCGTTCGCATGTTGAACGCAAAGGGGATCAATGCAACACTCGATCACCTGGGGGAGCATACCTCCAAAATGGAGGAAGCCGCCAATGCCACGGAAGATATCCTGGCTATTCTGGATGAAATCGATAAGGCAAAAGTGAGGGCCAATGTTTCGATCAAGCTGACCCAGATCGGCATGGGACTGGATGAGCGGATCTGCCAGCAGAATCTCATCCAAATTTTGGAGCGGGCCCGGGAGCATGACAATTTTGTCCGCATCGATATTGAAGATACACCCTATACCGACATCACCATCTCGATCTATCATGCCATGCTTGAGCGCGGGTTTACGACCCGGCACATGGGCGTGGCTGTCCAGGCATACCTCTACCGGGCAGAGGCGGACGTCCGTGCCCTGCTCGAAAAAGACACCCGCTTCCGGCTGGTCAAGGGCGCTTATAAGGAGCCACCGGACAAGGCATATCCAAAGAAGGCGGATACCGATGCCAACTATGACCTGCTGACCAAGATCCTGATCGACTGCAACCTCAAACTGGAGGATAACCTGATCAGCGCCGATGGACGCGTTCCCCCGATCCCGTCGATCGCAACCCATGACGAGAAGCGGATTGCATTTGCCAAGCAGTATGCCGAAAAAGTTGGACTGCCCAAGGAAGCCATCGAATTCCAGATGCTGTACGGCATCCGCCGCGATCTGCAGGAAAAGCTGGTCAAGGAAGGTTATCCAGTCCGCGTGTACGTTCCATTTGGTACGCACTGGTATCCCTACTTTATGCGCCGCCTGGCGGAACGACCGGCCAATATCTGGTTCTTCATCTCGAATTTCTTCCGGAAATAAGGAAACAAGTACACAGGTAGACACGAAGACCGGTGGAAGACCTGTTTCCGTGTCTACTTCTTTTACCTGTTTACTTGTGTACTCGTTTTTCCGTATACCTCATCTACCTTTTTACCCCTTAACCCATTACAATTCCTCCATGGCACCTCTTGCCCTCGTCACAGGCGCGGCACATCGTCTTGGAAAAGTCTTTGCTCAGACCCTGGCGCGGCAGGGGTTTGACATTCTCCTCCATTATCACCACTCCCTGGACGAGGCGCTTCAGACGAAGGCGGAGATCGAATCCGTTGGAAGAAGTGCGACCCTGATCCAGGCGGACCTCGCCGACCCTGCACAAATATCCACCCTGCTCTCCAACGTCGAATCGTTGGCGGTTCTTGTAAATTCTGCCGCATTCATGCCGGCAGGAAATGTGGACCTTCTTTCCCTGGAAAACTGGGACACATCCCTGGATTTGAATCTGCGCGCTCCCTTTCTACTGGGGCAGGAAGCATCCAAAAAAATGACCGCAGGCGGGCTCATCGTTAACATCACGGATGTCGGCGCGCAGAAGTCCTGGAGCCGCTACCCATCCTACACAGTCAGCAAGGCAGCACTCGAGTCGCTGACACGCATTCTCGCCCGGGCCCTCGCACCGGAGATCCGCGTCAATGCAATCGCCCCGGGTTTCGTCCTGCAGTCGGACATCGTCCCGGCCGAGGAGTGGGAGCGGCTGATCAAACGGGTGCCCCTCAAGCGTCCTGCGCGAACCGAGGAGATCGCCTCCGCCCTTGAATTCCTGGTGAACAATGAATATATTACAGGCCAGACCATTGTTGTCGATGGAGGCTATTCCCTGGTGTGAAACAAGACCCTTAAGGTCTACGTAGTGCCTCCTACGGATAATTTACTTAACATTTTGTTTGATTTTCAGCCTGCAAATCCATACAAAAAGTTAAGTGACACATGTAGAACATGCGTGAGACAAGCGGTAAATCAGGAGGTATATGTCTGAAGTCACCGAGCTTGCACAAAAACTGAAATCCGAAGGCGAAAAGATGATCTCGATCTTTGCCAATCTTCCTGATGACCAATGGACCCAGGAAGTGTACACGGAGGGAACCACCTGGACGATCCGAAACGTGCTATCCCACTTCGTCACCTCTGAGCGCGGGCTGGTCAAGCTTTTCGAACAGATCCGCCAGGGCGGTGCGGGCTCTCGCGGACGATTTCTCCATCGACCGCTACAATGCCTCCATGCAGGAGCGCACGAAGGATTTGCCTCCACAGGAATTGCTCGAGCAGTACCGCCAGGTGCGTGCACATACAGTCGAATGGGTTTCCAGTTTAAGCCAAACTGATCTTGACATTACCGGACGCCATCCATTTCTCGGGCAGACGGTGCTGCGCGAAATGATCAAGCTGCTCTATATTCATAATCTTACTCATTACCGCGATATGAAGAAAGCACTTAAAGTAGATCTATAACAGATTCCTGACTTACCAATTACCATGCACCTTCCTCCCTTCAAGCTCGAACGTTATTTTGCCAGATACGAATTCAATACTGAATTCCTGCTCTGCTCCTCCGATTGTGAAGCCATGTCCATTGCCGACCTGCTTGCCTTCGAGCCCGGGGCAGCGGAGAAGTTCGCTCATGTCTGGCTTGGATATACCGAATCGCAGGGAAGTCCCACGCTGCGGGCAGAGATCTGCAAACTGTACGAGACCATCCAGCCGGATGACCTGCTCGTCCATTCAGGCGCAGAGGAGGCGATCTTCCTGTTCATGTTGGCCGCCTTCCAGCCGGGTGACCATGTGATTGTTCATGCACCGGGATATCAATCCCTGGCGGAGGTCGCCCGCGCTGCCGGCTGTGACGTCAGCCCCTGGCAGGCACGGGAGGAAAACGACTGGGCGCTTGACCTCGACGAGCTTCGCCGGCTCGTGCGAGCGAATACAAAAGCCATTATTATCAATACCCCGCATAACCCCACTGGCTATCTGATGTCTCGCCAGGACTACAATGCACTGCACCAATTCGCCCAGGAAAATAACCTGCTGCTATTTTCCGATGAGGTCTATCGCGAATCAGAATACGATCCTGCCTCCCGCCTGCCAGCAGCTTGTGACTATGGAGAACACGCCATCTCCCTGGGCGTGACCTCCAAGACGTATGGCCTCGCCGGTCTGCGTATTGGATGGATTGCCACCAGGAACAGAAGTGTTTACGAAAAGATGGCCTCGCTTAAAGGATTACACCACCCTCTGCAACTCGGCCCCGAGTGAATTCCTGGCGGAGGTCGCCATGCGCAATCGACAGAGACTTGCGGCCCGAAATCTTGGTATCATCCAGGGTAACCTGTCCGTGATGGATGGCTTCTTCTCCCGCCACGCCGGCCTGTTCTCGTGGGTGCGCCCGCGGGCTGGCTCGATGGCATTCCCGCGTTACCATGGCGGTGATGTGGAACATTTCTGCGACGATTTGGTTAAAAAAGCGGGTGTACTTCTTTTGCCTGGTTCGGTGTATGATGTTGCCAGCAATCACTTCCGCCTCGGGCTGGGACGTAAAAACCTTCCGCAGGCTGTGGAGAGACTTGAAAATTACCTCCTGGAAAGGTAAGCCTCCGTAGATTTAATACTTGACAGTTTATTTTTCCCTGGTGTTATTTATGGCGTCTTCTCCGCAGCTGTTCGCGGGGTTTGTAAAGAAGGAAATCATAAATCTACCGCTTGTCTCATTATTAACTTTACGTTTCATATGGATTCGCAGACTGAAATTCAAACAAAAAGTAAAGTAAATTATGCGGCACTATGTAAAATCGGAAATTAAAAATTGAGAACCCTCCTCCGCCTCTCCCGTCCGCTCTATCTGCTTCTGGCCGCGTTAACCTATTGCTTTGGCGTGAGCATTGCGAATTATCTCGGCAAACCCTTCCGTTCCGATGCGTTCTGGCTGGGGCTTGCGGGTGTCATCCTTGCCCAAATGACCATGAGCCTGCTGTCAGAAGTCTTTCGCCTGGATGCTGAGCCTCTGACCGAGAACGAGACCCGCCGCAGCCGGTTGGTCATCCGGAATAATGCCCTGTATGTTTCGGTTGCTGCGATCACAGTCGACGCGGTCCTCGCTTTTCTTCTTTACAGGAATCTGCATCTATCACCGGCCTCCTTTTCATTTCTGCTTCTTTCCCTCGTAATCATTCTTGTCTACTCCCTGCCCCCGTTTCGAAACCGCGGGTTTGGAGAATTCCTGCTTGCCGCTCATCTGGGATATATCATTCCCTCCATCGCCTATTTGCTGCAGGCCAATGAGACCCACCGGTTCCTGATACTCCTGCTGCCTCTGACTCTCCTGGCCTTTGCCTATTTCATCGTCCTGGATTTTCCGTCCTTTGCGTCCGATCAAAAGTACAACCGGACCACTTTCCTGACCCGGCTGGGCTGGGAGCGTGTGGTACCTTTGCATCACATCTTCGTGATCTTTGCCTACATCTTTTTTGCCATTTCCCCTGCGCTGGGCATCTCACTGTCGTTGATCTGGCCGGCTTTCCTGACGCTTCCCTTTGCCTTGTTCCAAATCTACCTCCTGCGTGGCATTTCCCTGGGTGCGCCGGCAAACTGGCCCTTGCTGACCGCGACTGCGCTGGCCGTCTTTGGACTCACTGTCTATTTCCTTACCCTGACATTCTGGCTGCGCTAATTCCATGCCCGAATTCCTCACCCTGCTTCCACCGGACCAGGCCCGCACGCTTCTTCTCTCGCATCTTTCCGGGCCTGCAATGGCGTCGGAGGAAATAGAGGTCTCCTCTGCTTTGGGCCGTGTCCTTGCTGAAGATATCCGTGCGCCCCACCCGCTGCCCGATTTTCACCGCTCCACGGTGGATGGCTACGCCGTCCGCGCAGGGGATACGCATGGAGCCAGTGACTCGCTGCCCGCCTATTCGACTCTTGTCGGTGAAGTTCCGATGGGCGATTCGCCTGCATTTAAGATCGTCACAGGCCAATGCGCGCTCATCCATACCGGAGGAATGCTGCCTGAAGGCGCGGATGCGGTGGTCATGCTGGAATACACCCAGCTCGCACAAAAAAATGAAATCGAGATTTTCCGCTCCGTTGCGGATGGCGAGAACCTGATCCATATAGGGGAGGATGTAGCGCAGGGACAGGTGGTCCAAACCAGGGGGACGGTGATGCGACCGGCGGAAATCGGCGGACTGATGGCGCTGGGGATCACGCGGGTCCGGGTGATGCAAAAGATCCGGGTCGGACTGCTCTCCACCGGGGACGAGATCATCGATCCTCACGAGATGCCGCGTCCGGGACAGGTGCGCGATATCAACTCGTACACGCTTGGAGCCCTGGTGGAGAAAAGTGGTGGCATCCCAAAGCAATACGGGATCATCCCGGATACATTTGATACGTTGAAGAGTGCCGCAGCAGCAGCACTTTCAGAGTGTGAAATGGTGATCATCACTGCCGGTTCATCCGCTTCCACGCGTGACATGACGGCGGATGTCATCCGCACGTTGGGTGAGCCGGGCGTGCTTGTACATGGCATCAACACGCGCCCGGGCAAGCCAACCATCCTGGGCGTTTGCAATGGCAAAGCCGTGATCGGACTGCCCGGCAACCCGGTCAGCGCGCTGGTGAATGGATACCTGTTCGTTGTTCCGGTGATCGAGCAGTTGCTGGGCGTTCCTTCCAAAACCCAAAGCGACAGTGGCGGCGCGGTTAACCATTAACCTTGCCTCTCAGGCAGGACGCGAAGACTGGTGGCCGGTCAAGTTGATCGTGGATCCCTCTTCGAAGACCCTGCATTATGCTGCCGATCCCATTTTCGGCAAAAGCAACCTGATCTTCACCCTCGCTGCCGCCGATGGGCTTCTCCGTATCCCGCCGGATGCGACCGGCCTGTCGGCTGGTGAAATCGTGGAAATCGTCCTGCTCTGACTCGACAAACTGCCTCATTGAGCTGGGGTTCGGACGACGCATGGCATTGTAGGAAAACTATCCTTTCAATCGATGATCGCGGGGTCATTCCATCCAGGGGAGTTTCTCCAGGTCCACATTTCCGCCGCTCAGGATCACCCCAACTCTTAAACCCGATAGATCGATCTTCCTCTCCCACAGCACACCGACCGCCACAGCTGCAGATGGCTCGATCACGATCTTGGCACGTTCCCAGATGAATTTCATCGAGTCGATAATTCCCTGTTCGCTGACAGTGACAATTTGCTCCACCCGCTGCTGAATGATGGGAAAGGTCAACGTACCGAGGGAAGTCAGCAACCCGTCAGCAATTGTTTTTGGATGCAGGGAGGGAATGATCTCACCGGCTTTCAGCGAGCGATAGGAATCATCCGCCATTTCGGGTTCGCCGGCGATCACGCGAATTCCTCGTCTTAATTTCCGTCGCCGCGATGGCTGTACCGCTGAGCAGCCCACCGCCTCCAACCGGTGCGATGATCACATCCAGCTCCGGGACTTCCTCCAGCAGCTCCAACGCGGCCGTGCCCTGGCCGGTGATGACGCGTTCATCGTTGTAGGGATGGACAACGTTCGCGCCGGTCTCGAGCCGGATCCGTTCGAGTGTTGCTCTCCCTGGCTTCCAGCGTTGGCTCACAAAATGTGATCTGTCCGCCATACCCGGCGACTGCGTTTTTCTTCACCGAGGGGGCATTGTTCGGCATGACGATATAAGCTGGGATACCGCGCATTCTTGCAGCAAGTGCAAGAGCCTGGGCGTGATTCCCCGAGGAATGAGTACATACCCCGTGTGCGGCTTCCTCGTCACTGAGGGAAAACACCGCATTCGAGGCGCCACGGAATTTGAAGGCGCCAACTTTTTGCATGTTTTCGCATTTGAGAAAAACCTGCGTGCCAACCTGATGGTTCAAGCTTGCGTTTGTTAATACCGGAGTTTGGTGAATATAGGGCTCTATCCGTTGTGCAGCCTGTTGGATGTCAGCAAGAGTAGGGGACATGTGTTCTCCAGTATTGCGTCACTCCCCGAAGGACATGCTTCGAGACGGTGTGTAGAATTTTAATCATTTAATATCCTCTTTCAAAATCAACCATGTACTTAAGTGGCTTGCCCTCAATGTAAAGCTGATAATTTTCGATGAAGACCTTCGTAATGTCCTCAGGATAACTGATAGCCGATGTATGGTATGTCATGTAGAGATTGGGAGTGTTCCAAAATGGATGTTCCCTGGGAAGCGGCTCCTGGTCGAATACATCCAGTACGGCTGCAGCGAGTCTGCCTTCTTCCAATGCCTTCACCAGCGCAGGTTCATCCACAGCATTGCCGCGACCGACATTGACGAAGACCGCATGATTTGGAAGTGCATTCAGCAGGGCTTTCATCAACGATTTTATTTGTCGCTTTTGTTCGCGGCAAAACACTGACCAGATAATCCAATCCCTCTGCAAATTTCAATAAGATCATCGCCTAGTGAATAATACTTGATCGACCTTGTTCACTCGTCTTCACTGCTTCCTCGTAAAGCCTCTAACCTTCATTCCAAAGTGCTTCGCCGTCCCGGCCAGGTGCGCGCCGATCGAGCCGACGCCGAGCAGACCGAGAGTCTTGCCGCGCAGTACCCCGGCTCCGTTCGCTGCCATTCCGGGACTGCTGGGCCTGAATGCGCTCCAACATTCTTTTTTCCAGGAAGAGCAGGTATCCAAATACGATATTCCGACATCAATTCGCCGAAGACGCCGCGGGCGTTGGTCAGCACATAATCGTGGCGCTGGGACGGATCCACCAATGGCTCGACGCCTGCGTAAATGGCCTGGATCCATTTCACCTGGGAAAGACGCGGCAAGGCGTCCCGGATGACTTTCGGTTCTCCGAGTACGATTTCTGCCTGCGTATAGTCACTAACGATATTCAGATCTGGTATATCGGCTTTCTCAATCAGGGCGCGGTATTCGTCCGCGTCATGTGAGAGGATGATCAGGTTGGGCATGGCAGGGATTATATCCGGGCAAGGGTAAAATCAGGCGGCGGGACGAGTTTGTTACAAGGAAGAAGCTGCTGCGATGTCTATTGTCAATTTTTCGCCTGCGTTTCCATGGAACAAGCCAGGCGGCTGGCGAACGAGCTATTATGGATTGGATGGGGTAGGTGGAAATACTTCCGAGTGAACGAGACCAGAATTTTCTGGTCCGTTGCGGATCGGGCGAGCGTTTTGTGCTCAAGATCGCGAATGCGACCGAAGAGTTCGCCATGCTCGAAGCCCAAAATCAAGTCATGGAGCATGTCGCCAGACATGAAAATCTTCTTCCAACGATTGTTGCTTCGCTGCGGGGAGAAAAAATTGAAACGGTCCTTGGACCAGGGTGGCGGTACGCATTTTGTGCGCCTGGTGACGTATCTACCCTGGGACACCGATGGGGATGGTCAAGCGACACACTTCTGAACTGATGTTTGATCTCGGACTAAAACTTGGCAGACTTGGACCGAGCATTACAGGGATTTGATCATCCTGCACTTCACCGTGATTTTTATTGGGATTTCGCCAATGGGTTAAAGATCATAAAGGAGAATATCTAAAACTTAATCAAAGATAGGCAGATCGCGCAGCATGGTGGATGATCTTTACAGAGAACTTTGAAAAGTTCACCTCTCCACTGCTACCGGGTTTAAGAAGAAGCATCATCTATAACGACGCGAATGACTATAACATCCTGCTGGGCGGGGGCGAGGATATTTACTCGCGAAATCAGAGTGTCACTGGATTTATCGATCTTGGAGATATGGTATATGGAACAACGGTTGGCGATCTGGCGATTGCCATTGCCTATGCCATCCTGGACAAGCCTCAGCCGCTGGCAGTGGCAGCGGAGATCGTAAAGGGATATCCACTCCGTATTTCCCCTCACAGAAAAAGAACTTGGTGCCCTGTTTGGCCTGGTGACACTCCGCTTATGTATGAGCGTCTGTATCGCTGCCGAACAGCAGAAGAACCAGCCAAATAACGATTATCTCGGGATCAGCCAGGCACCCATTCGTGCCATACTTGCCAAAGCTGGTGAAGTTCCATCCACGCTTTGCCGAGGCTGTTTTTCGGGACGCATGTGGACTTTCGCCATGTTCTTCCTCTCCAGAAATTGTTAAGTGGCTTCAGACAAATGCATCCTCCTTCGCCCAGGTACTTCCATTCGATCTGCGTAAGGAACCGCTTGTAGTATTTGACCTAAGTATTGGGAGTCCGCTGACCTTTAGGGAGATCCAAAGAGAACGAGTGAGCCAAAACTCACCACAAGGCTTTATGAACGGATGAGCGATGCCGGTGTGAAATTGTGGGCCTGGGGCGCTACGATGAAGCCCGTTATCTTTATATCGATCCTGCCTTTGCAACCGGCGAAAGTCCGTCAGATGAGTTTCGTACAGTTCATCTCGGCATGGATTTGTTCGTGGAAGCGGGTACCCCCGTCCAGGCCCCGCTGGATGGCAGAGTGGCTGCTTTAGCAGATAATGCAGCGCTGCGGGATTATGGTCCGGTGATCGTGCTGGAGCATGAAATCGATGAAGATCACAAGTTTTACACTCTATTTGGGCACCTGGATCGGAAATCCATTGAGAAACTCAAAGGTAGGGCAAAAAATCCGGAAAGGGAAGAAGTTTGCGAAAGTCGGGAATGCAGATATGAACGGTGGCTGGACCCCGCATTTGCATTTTCAAATCATCAACGACCTGCTGGACCTGGGATGTGACTTTCCAGGCGTAGCACTAGCCGAGCCAGCGAAATGTATGGCTGAGTCTGTGCCCGGACCCCAACCTGATCCTCAATATCCCAGCCAATCATTCCCGAAGCGTGCTCCTAACAAAGGATGAAATGCTTGTCGCAGCGCCGAATGCGGATGGGCGGAAACGTAAGCATCTCCTATCGCTCACCGCTGAAGATCGTGCGCGGCTGGAGGCAGTACCTCTACGATGACGAGGGACGCAAATATATCGATGCCTATAACAATGTTGCCCATGTCGGCCACTGTCACCCCAGGGTTGTGGAAGCGGCCCGCGAACAGATTGGGGTGCTGAATACCAATACACGTTATCTTCATGACAATATCATTCACTACGCAGACAGATTAACTTCCCTGCTGCCTCAAGGATTGGAGGTTTGTTACTTTGTCAATTCTGCCAGTGAGGCCAATGAGCTTGCGCTCCGATCTGGCGCGAGCATACACATCTCAAAAGGATATGATCGTCCTCGAGGCTGCCTATCACGGCAACACGACTTCCATGATCGATATCAGCCCGTATAAGCATAATGGTCCAGGCGGCCGCGGCGCACCGGATTGGGTGCATCGCCGTCCCCCTCCCGGATGTGTTCCGTGGTGCTTATCGGGCAGACGATCCGCAGGCGGGAGCAAAATATGCAGCGCATGTGAAGCAGGCCATTGATGTTTTGAAGGAACAGGGACGAGGTCTGGCCGGCTTTATTGCCGAGTCTCTGCCAAGTGTGGGGGGCCAGCTTGTTTTCCCGGATGGATATCTTTCACGATGTCTACCGATATATACGCGAAGCGGGTGGACTGTGCATTGCCGATGAAGTCCAAACCGGTTTCGGGCGGGTTGGTTCCCATCTGTGGGGCTTCGAAATGCAAAATGTGACTCCGGATATCGTCGTGCTGGGAAAGCCGATTGGGAATGGTCATCCGCTGGCGGCGGTGGTCACACGCCGCGAGATTGCTGATGCCTTCGATAACGGCATGGAGTATTTCACCACATTCGGCGGCAACCCGGTCTCATGCGCGGTGGGTCTTGCCGTACTGGATGTTCTGGAGAAGGAAGGTTTACAGGCACACGCCGCGCGCGTAGGCACTAGGCTGCTCAATGGATTGAAATCGTTTGTTGGGAAGTACCGCATGGTTGCCGATGCCAGAGGAGCAGGGTTGTTCCTTGGGGTGGAGCTGGTAAGGATCTTTCCACGCTCGAGCCGGCCGCGGAGGAGGCTTCGTTCATCGCCAACCGGATGCGCGAGCACGGCATCCTGCTCGGCACGGATGGACCGTATCATAATGTCGTCAAAATCCGCCCACCCATGCCTTTCGATGAGTCGGATGCAGAGTTCCTGCTGGAAACGTTTGAAAATATATTGGAACAGGATTTTTCGTAGGCGTGGGCTTCGGGACGACGGAGCAGCAGGGTCAGTCGAGGCGTTCTTCAGAAAACCCCCTCCGATTACGAAGTTGACCGGGTCGGACCCGACAGAGTTCATGCTGGAGCAGTTGGGCAGCGATCAGTGGCTGAGGCAAGCGCCAATTCCCGATAGTTAAAAGCATCGAGCCCGGTATTTCGAAGTACGGGGCTCATTTATTTGCGAGGAATATTATTACTTCCTTGTTTTCTTCATTCCGAAAATCGTTGTCATGATCCCAGTAAGGAACGAGGCGGTTATCAAACCAAGGAAGAATCGTGCTGTTTGCCGATTCTCCCTTTCAATCCTGGGGTTCATTTCATAGGATGGGTCCGGAAGTTACCGGGATAATCTGCCTGTGCCGATTTACAGTGGGTAAGCAATCTCTGAGAGCTCCTGTCGGAGCGGTCGGATGCCGGGACTGGCTTGGTTGCTTTCTGTCCTTCTGGGACGATCCTGGAACCCAGCTGATTGGCATACACCTGGGTAAACTCCGCACCGAAGAAAAGGATCTGGGCAGAGTAATATACCCAGAGGAGGAGGAGCACCAATGAACCGGCCGCACCGAAAGTGGTGCCAACGGCACTGCTACCCAAATAGAGGCCGATCAACGTCTTACCGATCGAAAATAGGATGGCGGTCACAAAAGCACCCACCCAGACATCCCTCCAGGCAATCTCGGCATCCGGCAGGACCTTGAAAATCAGGGCGAACAATAGGGTGATGATCCCAATCGAAATAACCAGGTTGATGATCTGCAGAATGACCTCATGGAAGGGCAGGACTCCTCCGAACCAATTTCCAAAGGCCGTGATACCCGTGCTTACCACCAGTGAGACCAGCAGCGTGAAACCAACTCCCAGGATCATGGTGAATGACAGGAAGCGGTTGATAACGATTTCCTGGATGGACTGCCACATTCCTCTGATCTTTTTTTCGGGGATATCCCAGATCGTATTCAGAGAATTGTGCAGTTCATTGAACACACCCAGGGCACCAAAGATCAAGGTGATAACACCAATGACTGGTTGCAAAAATACCCTGGGCGGGTTTACTGGCACTATCCAGGAGACCGGCTACAAAGGTTCTGCCTTGTTCGCCGATCAGCCCTTGTATCTGGCTTAAAACCTGGTCTTGTACGGCTTGTCGCTGCCAGATCAATCCCGCCACGGCAATCGCAATGATCAACATCGGTGCGAGGGAGAAAACCGTGTAATAGGTCAGTGCAGCAGCGAGGCGGGAGCCATTATCCTCCTTCCAACCCTGGTAGGTAAGTTTAACAAGAGTGGGAAGATTTCTTATCAGCTTGAACATATGAACCTTCAAAAATAGAAATCCACCCCCCGGGAAGGCAGAGCCTGGGAGGTGGATATCTACGCAGTTATGTATTACCGAGTATATCCTGCTGTCAGGCTCGCCGGAATAGACCAACGAGAAAGAGCAGGACAACCGCGCCCAACACAGCAACGATCAAGCTGGTCAGGTTGAAGCCCGTAACACCCGGGGCGCCAAAGGCGTTCATGAGGAAGCCGCCGATCAAAGCGCCGACGATACCAACGATAATATTGGCCAGGGCACCCATCTGGGCATTCGTGCCCATGATCATGCTTGCGATCCATCCGGCGAGAGCACCGAAGATGATCCATAAGATGATATTCATTTCTACCTCCAATAGATTTGGTTTCTGATTGGTCTGCACGTTCTGTGGCAGATATGTATCTGCTTAAAATAAGTTACGATTTTGATTAAGTGCTGTTACGTACTCAAAATCTCCTTATTTTGAAGAGTGAATTTCACGCACTCGCGTTTTCATTCACACCGTTCCAACAGTTAAAACGAAAGCCTCCGTTTCTGTGACGGAGGCAATATTAGAAAAACGGGATGAAATTATCTGCGAATTGTCGCCTCCCTTTCCGGCCCGACGCCGATCCACTTTACCGGGGCGCCTGCCGCCTCTTCGATCATTTTGACATATGCCCGGGCATTGGATGGCAGTTCCTCGAAGGACCGCGCCGCACTGATATCCTCCTTCCAGCCCGGGACAGTCTGATAAATCAGTTCCACTTCCTCCAGCCCATACGCATCCACATCTGCGTATCTCACCGGGCTGCCGTTTAACTTGTATCCGATGCAAACCTGGATCTCATCGAGGCCACTCAATATGTCCAACTTGGTGAGACATAATTCAGTCACCGCCACTTAATTCCACAGCGGTTCTAACGATTTCCAGATCCAGCCAGCCGACGCGGCGCGTACGCCCGGTCGTCGCCGCAGTCTCGCCGAACTTTCCGTACACTTCACTTTGTGTATCATGGATTTCGGTTGGCAGTGGACCGGCACCGACGCGCGTGGTGTAGGCCTTTGTCACGCCGACGATGTTTGTAAGGTAACGCGGTGGAATGCCCAGTCCAGCGGATGCGGCAGAAGGGATGGTGGTCGAAGCGGTCACAAATGGATAGGTTCCCCAGTCGGTGTCCAGGAACGTCCCCATGGCCTGTTCGAGCAGGAAGTATTTATCCTGCCTCAAACCATCCTGGACAAGAGAAAATAATTCACGGATATATGGTTTGAGCCGCAGATGAAATTCGCGGTAAGTATCCCGCACCCCTTCAAATTGAAGCGCTTCACCACCCAGCGCAGTGATAATCTTGTTCTTCAATTCCAGCTGGACTTTCAGACGGGATTCAAATGTTCCGCTTGTAAAGTCGCTCCAGCGGATCCCGTTGTAGCTGACCTTGTCGGCGAAGACCGGGCCGATGCCGCGGCGCGTGGTACCGGTTGCTCCTGCTCCTTTGGCCTCCTCGTACAAGCCATCCAGGATTTTGTGATAAGGCATGATCAAATGAGACCGCGGCGAGATCCACAGCCTTCCGTCCACGCCCACGCCTGCCTTGTTCAACATTTCGATCTCGTCGATCAGGACAGCCGGATCGATCACGACCCCGCCTCCGATCAACCCCACTGTGTTCTGGGCAAAAATCCCCGAGGGCACCAGGTGGATTTTGAAGGTCCCATATTCATTGATGACGGTGTGCCCGGCGTTGTTCCCGCCGTTGAAACGCGCCACATAATCTGCACGCTCAGAGAGAAAATCCACCACCTTGCCCTTGCCCTCGTCCCCCCATTGTGAACCGATCACTGCTGTGACTGCCATATTGCCTCCTTGTCAGCCGGAGCGAATAGGATTTGCTCTCCACTTGTCGATATCTATTTTTCAATTTAGCGGAGCTAAAATCCTGCCGCTGCTTGAATCGTCAATAAGTCCTCATCAAGCATTATAATTCGGGCGGTTAATTCCAAGAGGAGTAAGTATGCAAATTCTGCCTGAGACAGCCTTGACCTATGACGATGTATTGCTCGTCCCCCAGTATTCTGATGTGGACTCTCGGCGCGTTTTATCCACCAGCAGCTGGTTAACAAGGAAGATCGCTCTGCAGATGCCCATTGTCTCGGCAAACATGGATGTGGTGACCGAGAGCGAGATGGCGATTACGATGGCGCGCGAAGGCGGGATCGGGATGATCCACCGCTTCATGACAATCGCCGAGCAGGCACGCCAGATCCAGCGGGTGAAGAAGGCCGAATCCTTCATGGTGGATAAGCCGATCACGATCAGCGAGGAGCACACGGTCGGCGATGTAAAACGCATCGTCGATGAAACCAATACAGGCGGTATTTTGATTTTGGACAAGAGTGAAAGGCTGATCGGTATTGTCTCCACGCGCGACCTTTTGTTCGAAAACGATGATGCAAAGCCGGTGACCAGCGTCATGTCGACGCAGGTACACACCGCGCCGCCCGGCACCTCGCTGAAGGAGGCGGAACGGCTGTTGCATGAACACCGCGTTGAAAAATTGCCTCTCGTCGATGGGAATGGAAAAGTGACCGGCCTGGTCACTCTGAAGGACATTATGAAGATCACCCAGTTCCCAAGGGCGACGAAGGACTCGAAAGGACGGTTAGCAGTCGGTGCTGCGGTGGGAGTCCGCGATAAGGAAATGCGGCGGGTGGAAGCAGTCCTGGCGGCAGGCGCAGACTGTATCGTGGTGGATATCGCCCATGGGGATTCCCATCTTGAAGTCGAGATGATCCGGAATATTCGTACAAATTTCCCTGGGACCCAGATCATCGGTGGGAATGTGGCAACTGCTGACGGAACAAAGCGACTGATCGAGGCGGGCGTGGATGCAGTCAAGGTGGGCGTTGGTCCCGGTTCGATTTGTATTACAAGGATCGTCGCCGGTTCCGGCGTCCCGCAACTGACAGCCGTGATGGAGTGTGCCGCAGCCGCCCGGGAATACGGGATCCCGATCATCGCGGACGGCGGGATTCGGCAGCCGGGGGACGTGGCAAAGGCTATCGCCGCCGGTGCCCAGACGGTGATGATCGGCAGCATGCTGGCCGGGACCGATGAAAGCCCGGGAATGATCATGACCCGCAAGGGACACCGCTATAAGGCCTCACGCGGCATGGCTTCGCTGGAGGCGAACATCGAGCGCAACAAGCGCGAGGGCAACGACCTGACCCAGGAGGAGATCGAAGATTACGTCGCCGAGGGCGTTGAGGCGGCTGTTCCTTATCGTGGAAAAGCGCGCGAGATCCTGAACGCAGCTCGTAGGCGGCCTCCAATCCGGCATGAGCTACAGCGGCGCACACACGGTCGAGGAGTTTCAGCAGAAAGCAGTCTTTGTGCGAATGACCGGTGCTGGACTGCGGGAGTCTGGTCCGCATGATGTGGAAGTTTTAGGATAGCAATTTACAAAGGGAACACGAAGGATTCTTATTTCCTTTGTGCTCCCCCGTGCCCTTCGTGATTTAAAAAAGGAGAGAACATGACAACAGACACAGCAAAATGGGTTGAGAAGGATTTCAAACAATTACATCCCACCTATCACCCCAAGTCCCACGCCAACCCACTGGTAGTCGAGCGTGGTGAAGGAGTGTGGCTATACACCACCGATGGCCAAAAGATCCTGGATGGGATGGCGGGTCTCTGGAACGTGAACGTGGGCTATGGACGGGAAGAGATAGCAAAAGCAGCCTACGATCAGATGAAGCAACTGGCTTTTACCTCCGGCTTCTCCGGCATGACCAATCTTCCCTCCATTCAGCTGGCCGATAAACTCGCCGGGTTTGCCTACGAAGGTCTGAATACCACCATGTTCACCTCGGGTGGATCTGAGTCGAATGATTCGGCTTTCAAGACCGCCCGTTATTACTGGAAGCGTAAAGGCAAACCGGGGAAATTCAAAGTCATTGCCCGAAAAGGTTCCTACCACGGAGTCACCCTGGCAGCGACGTTCGCGACGGGCCTGGAGAAATATCACACCATGTTCGGCCCCGCGGTGGAAGGGTTTGTCCACATCCCTGCGCCTAATCCCTATCGTTATGAAGGGGAGCTGAAAGACGGGGAGACGGTCGGTCAGGCGGCGGCGCGCGCTCTTGAGGAGGCGATCCTGCGCGAAGGTGCGGATACCGTGGCTGCATTCATCGCCGAACCTGTCATGGGTGTGGGCGGAGTAATTGTCCCACCTGATGATTATTTCCCCCTTGTCCGCGCGATCTGTGACAAGTACGAAGTACTGTTCATCGCCGATGAAGTCATCACCGGCTTTGGCCGCACAGGCGAATGGTTCGGGCTTACCCATTGGAATGTGAAGCCGGATATCCTTTCGTTCGCCAAGGCCGTCACCAGCGGATACGCCCCGCTTGGCGGCATCCAGATCTCGGATGAGATCCGCGCGACGATGGAATCGGCTGCAGAGACGGAAGCCTATATGCATGGCTTTACCTATTCGGGTCACGCCATGGCCTGCGCGGTGGGCTTGAAAAATCTGGAGATCATGGAGCGTGAGGAATATCCGCAACGCGCCCGGGAGCTGGGCAAGCGTCTCCAGGATGGGCTGAAGACACTCATGGAATTCCCCTTTGTTGGGAATGTACGCGGCCTGGGCCTGATCTGCGGCGTGGAGATTGTCTCGAACCGGGAAGCCAAAACCGCCGACCCGTCGACGACCATGAAGATCTTCAAAGCTGCCCAGGAGCGCGGCCTGCGTACGCGCCCGTTAGGGAATACGCTCGCTTTCTCGCCCCCGATTTGTATCAATGAAGAGGAAGTGGATGAGATTGTGAAGCGGCTGGGCGCGGCGATGGATGCGGTGGCGTGACCCCACCCCCTGCCCCTCCCCTACGAGCGGGGAGGGGAGATAAAAGACAATGAAGAATGATTTTCCACGCATTGTTGTTCCTCCGGAAATCCGCCGGAGAATGATAGAAGTTGCGCGTGAGTTTCGAAAAGAGCCGACAGTTGGTGAAAAAATTCTATGGGACGTTTTACGTGGCAAGAAATTAGATGGTATTAAATTTCGACGCCAGCAGCCTATTGGATACTTTGTAGTTGACTTTTATAGCTCAGCCTACCGGCTTATTGTAGAAGTGGATGGTCCAATCCACAATTCTCAAAAGGAGGCGGATGCTGCAAGACAGGAAATTTTGGAAGGCTTGGGATTGATTGTGTTAAGGATTAAAACTGAGTTCGTTGAAAAGAATTTATGCATGGCGCTTGATGCAATACGGAATTCGGTTCGTATAATAAAGAAAAATCAAAATACCCCCTCTCCTTTAATGGGGGAGGGTAGGGGTGGGGGGCTTTAATGTCCGTATATTTGCACGATATTCCCCTACCTGAAGCGCAGGCCCGGTTTCAGAAAGCACTGCAGGATGCAAATCTGTGGCGCGTCCTTGGCATTGAAACCATTCCTCTCGACGAGAACGCCCTGGGACGGGTCACTGCCGAACCGGTCTGGGCGAGGATCTCCTCGCCTCATTATCACGCCTCCGCAATGGATGGCTTTGCCGTCCGCGCCGTTTCGACCAATGGAGCCCTTCCCTCCAGGCCGGTGACGCTTCGAGTCGGGCCTGAAGCCGAATACGTGGACACCGGCGATGCTTTACCCGATTGGGCGAACGCGGTGATTCCGATCGAGAATGTGGAATCGCTGGAGGAGAGCGGAAGTATTACAACTGAGATTCGAAACCCTGCCTCCATTCGGATCCGCGCCTCGATCACCCCGTGGAGCCATGTCCGCCCATTGGGGGAGGATATTGTTGCCACACAGCTGGTCCTGCCAGCCGGGCACGTCTTGCGGCCGGCGGACCTGGGCGCCATCGCCGCCTCCGGTCATCAGGAGATTCGGGTTGCGCGAAAACCGAAGGTGGCGATTCTGCCGACTGGCTCGGAGCTTGTGCCGATTGGCAGCACTCTCAAAGCAGGTGATATCCTTGAATATAACTCCCTGGTTATCGCTGCGCAGATTCAATCCATGGGCGGGGAACCGACCCGCTACCCGATTACCAAGGACAATTTTGATTTGATCTGTGAGCAAGTGCTGGAAGCCGCCGTAACGCATGACCTGGTTTTATTAAATGCTGGTTCATCGGCAGGTGCAGAGGATTTTTCATCCAGAGTGGTTGAAAAGCTGGGAACACTCCTTGTCCACGGTGTCGCCGTCCGACCTGGCCACCCTGTCATTCTAGGTCTCATCGATCGTCAATCACCAATCGAAAATCAACAATCAGACAACCAGACACATGAAACTTCGCAGCTGATCCCCATCCTCGGTGTCCCCGGCTACCCGGTCTCCGCCGCACTTACGATCGATATTTTCGTCGAGCCTGTGCTGGCTCAATGGCTTGGAAGAAGGCCCAGCGAATTGCTGTCGAAACAGCGACCCTGACCCGTAAGATCGTCTCTCCGGCGGGGGATGACGACTATGTCCGCGTGGCTGTAGGGAAAGTGGATGGCCGGCTCCTTGCCGCGCCATTATCCCGGGGGGCGGGAGTGATTACCTCACTTGTCCAGGCAGATGGCCTGGCCCTGATCCCGCGCGGCGTGCAGGGAATGGAAGCGGGAGAACAGGTGACTGTCCATTTATATCGGAGCAGATCCGAGATCGAGAAAACCATCTTCTGTATTGGCTCTCATGATCTTACTCTTGACCTGATGTCCCAATTCCTGGCGGAACATGATCGCAGGCTTGCCTCTGCCAATGTCGGTTCACAGGGCGGGTTGATTGCCCTGCGGCGCGGGGAAGCCCATCTGGCTGGATCCCATCTTCTCAACCCGGAAACCGGCGAATACAACATCTCCTATATCCGCCAATACATGCCGGATATTCCTGTCCGCGTGCTTGCGCTTGTGCGGACGCGAGCAGGGACTTTTGATCAGGCGCGGAAATCCCAGGGGAATAAAGGGCCTGGATGATCTCACCCGGACCGATGTCCGGTTTGTTAACCGGCAGCGTGGGGCAGGCACGCGGGTCCTTTTGGATTACCATTTGAAGTTGATGACAATCAATCCCGAGCACATTGTCGGCTATGGTCAGGAAGAGTATACTCATCTCGGAGTTGCTGCCGCTGTGGTCTCAGGCCGGGCGGATTGCGGGCTGGGAATCGCAGCTGCCGCGCAGGCACTGGATCTGGACTTTATCCCGTTGTTTCAAGAGCGCTATGACCTGGTCATTCCCAGGCGCTTCGCAGAGACAGAGCTGCTGGCGCCTCTTTTCGGACTTTTGACCGATCGCAGCTTTCGAGAGGCTGTTTCTCAACTGATGGGTTATGACGTGTCTGTCATGGGCACGGTAATCTTGGAGGACTAGATGGTCGAAGCGCTCATCATCGACGATAACCGCTCCACTGCAGACGCCCTGAAACAAATGCTTGCTGTTTTGGGCCTGCCGGCCCGTGTTGCGTACGGCTCGAGCCCGGCCATGTCCACTCTCAGCAAGGGCTTTATCCCCGGATTTGTCTTCCTGGATATCAACATGCCCGGTGTGGATGGGACCGAAATTCTGGCCTATCTGCGTCGTGAGCCAAAATTGATCCCGGTTCCTGTATTTGTTGTCACCTCTGATGACCAGCCCGAGACACGGCGGAAAGTGATGAAGCTGGGCGCGACTTCCATGATCATCAAACCTGCCACCATCGATGTGCTCGAGAACGCCCTGAAAAAGGCAAGGATCCTGTAACATCGACGGGAATAAAATCTTCCTAACCGCCACTGCTCTGTGGCGGTTATTTGCGATAATCTGAGCGGATCAAAGGATTGGAAATGCGGCGGATCATACTTTTTATTGTATTGAGTATTTTTGTGCTGGCTGCCTGTGGAGGGTCAGGGGCGAGTTCTTCAGACCGGAATGAAACCGGCACGCTGGCACCCGTCCCGGCAGAGTACGCCGGAAAGACCAACTCCCTGGGAGTGGACGCGGCCGGGGAGGGCGCCAAGGTTTTTCAAACAAACTGCCAGATGTGCCATGGTCCTCAGGGCCATGGTGATGGACCGGCGGGCGGGTCGCTCGATCCCAAGCCGAAAAACCTGGCTGTTCTTCAGAAAAGCGCCGCTGACGACTATCTCTTCTGGCGCATCAGTGAGGGCAAACCGGGGACATCCATGGTCGCCTGGAAGGGGATCCTGACGGAGGACCAGATCTGGCAGGTGGTTTCCTTCCTTCGTACGCTGGAGCAGTGATCGTCTTCAAAACGTCCCCAAGGTTGCCTTGGAAAAATTTCTTCAATTCATCAAGATCTTCGGACGGTTTATTCATCAGGACTTCAGACTGGTTTAAGCATATTCAATCACAACGTTAATAAGTGATTTAAAAATATTGCGTATAATAAATATAACCAAGGAGAGAGTAAAGATGGCAATTTCTGCAGGAATCCCCGCGCCTGATTTTGAGCTGCAAGATGATACTGGTATACCCCGCAAGCTGTCCAATTACCGGGGCAGAAACGTGGTGTTGTATTTCTATCCCAAGGATGACACGCCGGGTTGTACAAAAGAAGCCTGCAACTTCCGGGACGATTACTCCGCTTATGAGAAGGCGGGTGTGGTGATCCTGGGCAGTCAGTCCGGATGACGTCAAATCGCATGCCAAATTTAAGAAGAAGTTCCAGCTCCAGTTCCCCCTGCTGGCAGATGAAGGTCATAAAGTCTGTGATCTCTATGGGGCCTGGGGACCCAAAAAGTTCATGGGCAAGGAATACGAAGGCGTTCTTAGAACTACATTCCTGATCGATGAAGACGGAAACATCATAAAGGTTTTTGAGAACGTTCGTCCAGCGGAGCATAGCGCGGAGTTACTCTCGATGTTGGGAGCGGCCGCCTGAATCCGGATGCTCCTTTTTCCCTTAAAAGGTGATTTTCGTCCCCCTAAATTCGTGACAAATAGAAGAAAGTTTGGTAAATTAGAGCGGTTGTAGACTGGGGAGGGTCCCCGTTATATATCTGAGGAGAGAGACAGCATGCGACATTTTGTGGTTGTGGGAATTCTTGTCATTGTAGTGTCAATTCTCGCATATGCTGGGCTCATGGCGGTGGGGTTGATGCCCGTCGAGGCGAGTGCCCAGTCGGTGCCAATTGACAGGCTCTTGGATCTTGAGTGGGCGACAATTTCATTCCTGTCGGCTCTGATCCTTGTTCCATTTACCTATAGCCTGGTTGTGTTCCGGCGGAAGAAGGGAGATACGACAGACGCGAGTTCATGTCGAGGGGAATACCAATCTCGAAATCGTTTGGACCATCGTCCCACTTTTCCTGGTGATGGCCTTTGCCTATCTGGGCGCGGGGAACCTGGCTGAGATCCAGAGGGCGGATCCGAACGCCATGGTGGTAAAAGTCACCGCCCAGCAGTGGTCCTGGAGTTTCGAATACCCTACGTACGGAGTGACGTCGACTGAATTGCATCTGCCTGTGGGTAAGCAGGTTCTCCTGCAAATGACTTCCAGGGATGTGATCCATTCCTTCTGGGTCCCGGAATTTCGGCCCAAGCAGGACCTGGTGCCCGGACGGATCACCCAGCTGCGCATCACGCCGACTCTGATTGGCAATTACAAGGTCCGCTGCGCAGAAATGTGTGGCACTTCTCATGCCTACATGGAGCAGCCTGTCGTCGTCGCCAGCCAGGCTGATTTTGATACCTGGATGGGCGCAGAGGTAAAGAAAGCTGAAGCAGCGGCCGCAACGCCTGAAGGTCGGGGCCAGGCTCTGGTGGCCGCGAGTGGATGCGCTGCCTGTCACTCCATTAATGGGGCGGCGGGAATCGCCCCAACCTGGCTTGGCTTGTTTGGCTCTCAAGTGCCAATATCCGGGGATGGTACGGTGACGGCTGATGAGGCTTACATCCATGAATCCATCAAGGCACCGCAGGCAAAGATCGTGGCTGGCTTTGAGAACCAGCTGATGCCCAACTATGGATTCAATGATGATCAAATCAATGATATCGTCTCGTACATTAAGACGTTGAAATAGATTGTGATTGAAGGAGTTGAGATGAGAAAAAAACATCCTGTGTGGAGTGGTATCCTGCTCCTCATCATTGGCGGGGTCATTGGATACGGCATAGGCCTGGGGATAGAGGTTTTGGTAACAGGTGTGCTGAACTATAGCAGTTCAGTGCCTTCTGCGTTCGCACTCCTGTTCGCGGTCAGCGCGTTTTTCTTTGGATTATTTGGCTATCGCGGAATTACACGCGGGTTGGTGTGGCAGGTGCTCGGAACAATGATCGGTGGTTTTGTAATCACTGGCATTCGGGCGCTGATGGGTTTGAAGTATTTCGGTGATTTCTTTTTCACCGAGCCGGCCTGGGTGTTTGGCGCCGTGGTGGGAGTGATCTCCTTTATTTTTGGTGTTGGGGTGGTCGCCGACTGGATGAAGTGGGCGCGCGGGATCGATACGCCTGAACACCATGAGGATGTCCCGGGTTGGGAAAAATACTTTGGCGTGTCGATGGATCATAAGGTGATCGGTATTCAATATACGATCACGGCTCTGGTATTGCTCTCTGTGGGTGGGCTTTTCGCCTTGATCTTCCGGACAGAACTTGCCCAATCGCAGCTGCAATTTCTCACCATCACTTTCCATCTGTTCAACCAGAACGGCCCACAGATTTACAACTCGCTCATGTCTCTGCATGGCATGATCATGATCGTGTCGATCCTGCTGGGTGTTTCAGGCATCATGAACTATGTGGTGCCTCTCCTGCTCGGCGCGCAGGATATGGCCTTCCCACGCTTGAATGCCTTCGCGTTCTGGGTGGCAGTGCCGGCTTCTGTGCTCCTCCTCATGAGCCTCATTCTCGGCGGCTTTGACACCGGCTGGACGGGGTATCCGCCGCTTTCCGCCCGCGCCCCTGTCGGTGTGCAAATGTTCTTCCTGGGCGTGTTCACGGCGGGATGGTCATCCATCCTCGGCGCGTTGAACATCCTTGCTACCGTTATCCGCATGCGGGCCAAGGGGATGACCGCCATGCGCATGCCGATCTTCGTGTGGTCCTCGGTTGCCACTTCCATTATCGCCATGACCGCCACCCAGTTGATCGGCCTTTCCTTCCAGCTGGTAATGTTCCAGCGCTTGTTCGGTATGGGCTTTTTCGATCCGACGAAAGGCGGCAACCCGGTCCTATTCCAGCATTTGTTCTGGTTCTATTCCCACCCGGCTGTGTATGTGTTCGTGCTCCCGGGTCTTGGCGTCATTTCGGAGCTGCTGCCGGTTTTTGTCCGCAAGCCTCTGTTCGGATATCGTTGGGTCGCAATGTCCTCCATGGGGATTGCCCTGGTGGGTTTCCTGGTATGGGCACATCATATGTTTGCCTCCGGCATGAATGAATATCTGCGGGTGCCGTTTATGTATAGCACGCTGCTTGTAGCCGTCCCGACCGGCGTGAAGTTTTTCTCGTGGGTGGCGACCATGTGGGGAGGCAAAATCTCAACCCCAACTCCCATGCTTTTTGTGCTTGGCGCGATCGTGGTCTTCCTGATGGGCGGTCTCTCGGGACCCCCGAACGCCACCGTTTCCACGGACCTTCACCTGACCGATACCTACTTTATCGTCGGCCACTTCCATGACACGATCTTTGGCGGATTTGTCTTTCCATTCTTCGCGGCCCTCTATTACTGGTTCCCCAAGGCCACCGGCCGGCGGATGAATGAGTTTTGGGGCAAGTTCCATTTCTGGCTGATGACGCCATCCTTCCTCATCCTGACCTTTGGGATGATGCGCATCGGCCTGCTTGGCATGCGCCGCCGTATTGTGGATTATGATCCGGCCCTCGGATTCGACACCACGCACCTTGTTCTGACAATTGCCGGGTACCTGATCGGTCTCTCAGTATTGATCTTCCTCATCAACTTCTTCTATAGCATGAAACATGGCGAAAAGGCGGAAGGGAATCTCTGGAACTCCCGCTCACCGGAATGGCAGGTGCCTTCACCGATGCCCGCCCATAATTATGCCGTCCCGTTCCGGGTGGTCGGTCACCCATACGATTACGGCCTGCCCGGTTCGAAATATATCGAGTTCATCTCTGAACCCGATTACACCCACCATGAAGAAGCTCATCCAGAAACGAAGACCCACTAACCCATAGGGGCAGGACAAAATGATACACGTACAAGATAAAAAGACCATGCTGAACCAGGGAGTACTCATCTTCGTCTACCTGGGCGTATTAAGCTTAATTGAATACTTTGTGGCGATTGCCTTCGATGCGGTTCCCATTCTGATTGTGGTATTGCTGATCAAGGCTGTGCTGGTTGCGTACTACTACATGCACATCTACAAACTGAGTCTCGAATCGCATGTGGAGGACGAAGGCTCCTATGAGTACAAAACCGGGACAAATCGCCTGGGACTGTGGCTCTTCCTTGTTTCCGATGCCTTCGTTTTCGCGGGCTTGATGGTCACACGTATGAACCTGCTCGGGCTGACCCGCCCTCCTCTGAACCAGGCTCTGGGTTTGCTTAGTCACTGCAGTGCTCCTGCTTTCCTCGTTCTTTATGAACCGCGGCGAGACCATGATGAACAACGGGGACCGTAAAGGTTACCTCAGGAGCCTTCTGATCACCTTCAGCCTGGGTCTCGTGTTTTTGTTGGGCGTGGTCTTTGTCGAGTGGCCGACTGCCATCCGTGAGGGTGTGACTCCCAGCAGCGGAGCTTATGGCGCGGTCTTTTTCATGATGACCGGCATGCATGCCTTCCACGTGGTGACTGGTTTGATCTTCCTGATGATCGTGTACCGGAACGCCAGGCGCGGCCTGTACGATCAGAAGAATTATCCTGTTGAAGCGGCTGCCGTGTATTGGCACTTCGTCGATCTGGTATGGATCTTCTATTATCCCGCCCTGTATTTGATCGGCGTGTTGACAGGCTAGTTAATTCTGGTATAGTACACACAGAGGAACTCATCGGGGCGACCAGCGGGTCGCCCCGTTTTCGAGTGTGAGGATGGAGCTATCGTCTTGCGGATTTTCGCGTAAAGACAATGCAATATATCTGTGGGACAGATGGATCGTTCAGAGAGATGTTTGAGCCTGGTATGGATAAAAAACGATACTTGCAGGCGTGCTTGCGTTTGTCCTATTAGACATTACCGCGGCGGGATTCTGTCTGTTCCATCCAGATGGCAGCTTGCACGCAAGACTGCGAAAGCCGTACGGCTTCGAAAAATTGATGATATTGTCCACGATCTAAAGTTATTGCAGCAATAACTTTGAAGGGAAACATGTCCAAAAATCAGACAGTGAGAACGGTTGCTCCTTTGCTTCCTGATCGGGTTGGTGCTTTCGGTTGCGATCACTGAAATCCCCTTCATTTTTCTGCGAGAGACCGCCCGCCCGCCAAAGGAGATCACCCTGGTCATACCCTAGGGGACTGCGGAGGAAGTTGCGCGTGGCGAGCAGCCGCCCGGGATTCCTGAGAACATGAAGTTTGTGGTTGGCGACACGTTGATCGTGCAGAACCAGGATAAAGTTGATCATCAACTCGGCCCGCTGTGGATACCGGCCAGCTCCTCGGCGCAGCTGTCCCTCGATCAGGTGGAAAGCCTGTCATATGAATGTTCCTTCCAGCCCGGAAAATATCTCGGTCTGGATGTGAACGAGCCCCTTACGCTTGCGACCCGGATTTATGGCATCCTGTATATTGCCCTGCCTCTGGGTATCCTGATCTCGCTGTACAGTCTCGCCATGCCCTCAAAGAAAAAAGAAAATGTTCCTGCTTAAGATGTTCCAGCGCAAATGGCTGCTTGCCACCCTGTTGGTCGTGGCCGGTACGGCAGTATGCATCCGTCTCGGCATCTGGCAGCTCGACCGGCTGGATCAAAGACGCGCCTTCAATCATCAGGTCGAATCCATGCGGGCCATGCCTGCTCTCGATCTAAACCAGCAAGTGCCTGACGATGTTTCAAAAATGGAATGGCGCGCTGTACAGGTGCAGGGAAAATATGATTTTGCGAATCAGATTGCCCTGCGCAATCAATACAACGGCAGTGAATATGGGTACCACTTGCTCACACCGCTTCTCTTCGACCCTCTGACAGGCTCTGGGCAGGCTCCGCAGGCCGTTCTTGTTGACCGCGGTTGGATCCCGGCTGAAGGCAATTCCACTCCTCAGGATTGGCAAAAGTATAATGAGTCTGGCGAGATAAATCTCACGGGGCAGCTTCGGCTGGGGCAGACAAAACCCCTCTTTGGGGGCGTCGCAGATACGATTCCCGAAGATGGGACAAAGCTTCAACTTTGGAACAACGCGGATATCGAGCACATTGTCAAACAATTGCCCTATCCTACTTTACCTGTCTATATCCAGCCGGATGTAGCTGAAAATGATAATACTCCGCCCATTCCCTATCAGCCCACGGTTGATTTGACCGAAGGACCGCACTTTGGGTATGCGCTGCAGTGGTTTACCTTTGCGACGATCCTGCTGGTGGGATATCCATTTTTTTTGCGAAAACAGGAATCAAAAGTGAAATATTCCTTAAAATCATCACTCTCCCGCTGGGTACTGGCACTCTTTTTTGCGGTACTTGCCTTGACGGTATTGGGCCGGGCCGTTGCCGTCACAGGCGCCATCGCTTATTGTGACGGATTCCCGTTTTGTGCTCCCACCCATCCTTTGGGGTGGCTAAAGCTTGCCCATATCTTTTCCGTCGGGTTTGCCTCGCTGCTGATGGTGAAAGTATTTCGCAAGGCATGGAGCGAGCAGCGTGGAAATATTGTCATCCTGTCATTGACAACCATCCTGAGTGTAATGTTCTTTGGACAGGCGCTGGTTGGCGCGATGCAGGTTTCGCAATCCTATCCGCCTCACCTGGTGTTTCTGCACCAGCTGACAACGATCTCCCTTTGGGTGTCCCTCATTTTACTAACCTATAATTCGGGCTTATTAATTACGGATACCCAACCAGCTGTCACTACGGACCGCCGGACAGCGGACAAGGGATTTTTGGTCGCTGACCAAGCCGCTGATCGTGGGTCTTCTTTTGATTACCACCTATGGCGGACTCGTAATCGGATGGCAGGGCTGGCCGCCTTTTGCCCTTACCATGTGGACGTTGCTTGGTGGGGCCCTGGCGGCAGGCGGCTCGAGCGCTTTGAACCAGTATATTGACCGGGAACTGGACCGGCACATGCAGCGGACCGCCAAACGCCCCCTCGCGGATGGCCGGCTCACGGATGCCGAGGGCCTGGCTTTTGGGATTGGGCTGTCCCTGGTCAGTTACTATATTCTGGCCTGCTTTGTGAACGGGCTCGCCGCGCTGCTATCCCTGGCAGGGATTGTGTATTATGTTGTCGTCTACAGCCTTTGGTTGAAGAAAGCGACGGTGCAGAATATCGTCATCGGCGGTGGCGCGGGAGCCATTCCTCCACTGGTCGGCTATGCCGCGGCTACAGGTACGCTTGACCTGACGGCCGTAATCCTATTTGCCATCATCTTTATGTGGACTCCACCTCACTTCTGGGCGCTGGCAATCGTACGCATTAAGGATTACGAGCGGGCAGGCGTTCCCATGATGCCAGTTGTACGAGGCGAGCTGGAGACACGCCGGCAGATTTTTATTTACACGATCGAGCTGGTCATCGTCACCTTATTGCTCCCTATCCTGAAGCTTGCGGGCAGTTTCTATCTGGTCGCCTCCCTGATCCTGGGCGGATTGCTTCTCTATGCTGCCTGGGCGGTCTGGAGACAAGGCGGCAACAAGGTGGCCTGGCGCATGTACAAATGGTCGAGCACATACCTGGTTTTTATCTTCCTGGCGATCATGATCGATGCAGTGGTGAAATAATAACGTTGGGGATAAAGAATGGGTTGTTCAAGGTTGGTGAAGAATAACAGCTGTGTTATCTCGATAAACAACAGTCCATTTCATTTCATCTCGTAGCGCCCTTGCCAAAGGCTGATTTGGCGGAATGATCGCCCAGGAAACATTGTATTTCTTCTAGAGTATCTTTCCATCCATTTTGGAGCGTGATAACCTGCGAATATTCACGGGTTAACGTTTCGCCATAAAAATCCGTTTGCCCATCAATGAATACAGTTTCTTCGGGCCACATTCGATAAAGCAGGTATCCGCCCCAGGTAAAATGATTGAACATTTCACCTTTCTGAGGATGAATTAGCAGCCAGTTCACTGCTTTCACGGGGAATATGTTCGCATCAAATTGATTAGCTGTAGCTGGAATGGGTGGAAAGACAATAGCTATTAGTAAAAATGCAACAGAAAACACAAAACCCCCTTTAAGATTTTTTTCAGTGCTGAAAAATTTGACTTCTATTTTTTTGTACAGGCTTGATGTTTCAAGGAGTGCCTGGGTTGCCAGTCCAATATAAGGGGTGGTGACAATTGCAAAGAGTGGGATGTTACGTGCACTATATAGACTCATGGCAGACCAGCCAGCAAACAGGATGGCCTGATGAGCCCGCAGCCTCCCCCCGAGCCCCAGGGCAAGAATGCCCAACACCATTAATAGAAGAAAAGGCCAGGTACCCGGCTCGTGAAAGTTTGGCGATTGGTATTCAACTGTATGATCTACCAGATAGCGATTGCCCAGGTATCCCACGCTCAGATCCCAAAGTCTCCACCCCGCCGGATTGATGAACGTTATTGCGAAAGAGAGCCCCCCTATAAGTGACAGTTTTGCAAACCTTTCCCATGCAGCCTGTTTATGTATGTACTCCCAAAACCAACCCGCAACATGACCGCCTAAGATCACAAAACCCGCAATAAACGCTCCATGTGTGTTTACCCAAATCAACATGATCAATGGAAACAGCCAGAATTTACTTTTTTCGTTTTCTAGTAGATATGCCCAGAGTGCAGTGAAAAGAAATGTGAAAATATGCGGGCGTGTCAGCCAGTGAATACTGGATGCATACGCAGCCAGTATGGTGAAGGAAAGAGCCAGACTCCGGTAGATATTTTGTTTGAGCATTTCCCGATAAGTGAGAGTAAAAGTGCCGGCGATTACGACTGCGGTCAATACTACAACCCCATAGAGTCCCATCAGCGTATTGACAATGCTGAAGCTTAATTGAGCGAGCCATTCATGTGGAATGATTGGCTCGCCGGTCATTGTATGGGAAAATAAATCCCGCATTGGGATTTCCAGATTACGCAAAATGTAATTTCCGATGGTGATATGTCTTCCCAAGTCCCCATCGACATTTAACATCCGGGGCCCAAGAAGCAACACGCTGAAAAACAATATAACAAAAAGAGCGGCATCCAATGTTGGGAGAAATAATGTAATTAGCGGAGTTTTTTGGGACATTCTTCTATCCTTAATGAGTAATCATTCCGATAATTGAGATGATAGATCTCAATGTGTTAAGTCACAAAGTCTCAATCTGGCACCTCTCTATCTTCGATGATATCAGAGGAGCTGTAAATCATTTTACTGCCTGTCGCTTGAGCTCACCTTCCAAAAACAATACAGGCTGATTCTATAGAATCAGCCTGTATTGTTTTTTCCTGTGTACAGTGGACTAAAGGCAGGCAAAATACATTGGAATCTGCATATTCCAGGTTGACTATGTTATCCACAACCTGATAAGTACAATAAACCAGAGGACAGCCCATGCAGCAAAAAACAAGGCCGGGCGATTGAAGAGGGAAAGCAGTACAATGGAAAAGTTATATCCTGTCACATATGGAGAAACCATCGGACTACCGATACCAGATAATCTCTTGTCTTTCTGCTGCAATGCCTTGTAAAGCAGAAAGATGCCCATGGGAACCAGATAGGGAAAGAATCTGGCGTTCCAAGGATTGTTCGGCATATTAAATAGTTGCTTGAACCAGAATCCATACATAAGGAAGGATAGCAGGTAGGCAAGCGTGACAGGCGCAAACACCTTGGCTATTTTCCGCACCCCTCCTTCCTTCCATGCCACGTACATCCAAAAAATAGCAATACATATGCCAATCTGTGGCTTCATCAGTACGAAGAATAATCCAATTTGTGCCGGCATCCAGAATCCCAAGGTTACAAGGAAATCTATGTTGCCACTATACAGGCCGCCGAATACCGAGGCGGAAAAGAGGAACAGCACGAGCTGAAACCTGCTCGCGCCCATCTTTACTGCTGTCACCGCGAAAGCGACCATGCTTACAAGGAACAGGAGTATGCGTCCCGTCCAAAATGGAAGAAGAGCAAACGGTGCCAGGAGAATGTATGTCCAGAATGGTTCATATACACCATAAAACTCCTTGCCCACCAAATAGGGATTGCCACCATTCAAAAATACTTTGATGGCTGGCAGGAAGTTCATCCAATCCCCCCCAGGAGGAAAAGTATAAGGAAAGTTCATTGTTTTGCTTTTCCTTCGATATGTATTTCTTGCTGAAATAAATAGAAGAAGTCCATACAAAAACAGGACGATTTTTCTAAAGCGTCCTGTTTTTGTTTCTCGTTTTTTATTCGCCCAAGTAATCGCGCAGTTTGCGCCGGATGGAGGGGTGGCGCAGGCGGCTCAGGGCCTGGGCTTCGATCTGGCGGACGCGTTCGCGTGTGACGCCCATCTTGCGGCCGACTTCTTCGAGGGTGTATGCCTGGCCATCGAGCAGGCCATAGCGCAGCTGCAGGATGCGAACTTCACGTGGCGGCAGGCCGTTCAATACTTCACCGAGATGCTCCTGCAGCAGGTTATAGGTGGCAGTGTCATCTGGCGGGGGGGCTTCATCGTCTTCGATAAAGTCACCCAGCACCGAATCTTCTTCATCATCTGTAGGGGTCTCCAACGAGAGCGGGCGGCGGGCCACCTGGATCATGTTCTCCACTTTCTTGGGTGGCACATCCAGGGCTTCGGCCAGCTCTTCCACGGTTGGCTCGCGTCCCAGGCGCTGGGTGAGCTGGTGCTGGACGCGCAGCAGCTTGTTGATCTGGTCGCCCATGTGCACCGGCACACGGATCGTGCGTCCCTGGTCGGCAATGGCGCGGGTCACTGCCTGGCGGATCCACCAGGTGGCATAGGTGGAGAACTTGTGCCCGCGGCGGTAATCGAACTTCTTCGTGGCCCGGATCAGGCCGATATTGCCTTCCTGGATCAAGTCAAGGAAGGGTACGCCGCGTCCCATATATTTCTTGGCCACTGAAATGACCAGGCGGGAGTTGGCGGTGATCAGATGTTCACGGGCTGCCCAGCCATCCTCGATCAGATTTCGTAGCTCGGTGCGCCGGCGGGGGCTGGCATTGC
This sequence comes from uncultured Chloroflexia bacterium, assembly GCA_963750005.1. Lineage (GTDB taxonomy): Bacteria > Chloroflexota > Anaerolineae > Anaerolineales > Villigracilaceae > Defluviilinea. The sequence goes on along the minus strand of CAVVPC010000040.1, from coordinate 37,240 downwards.
CTTTCGCCAGCTCTTCACGGGCCATTCGTCCGCGTTCGATGCGCTGGGCCAGCTTCACTTCCTCTTCGGCGGTCAGCAGCGGGACCCGACTGACTTCCTTTAAGATAAAGACCGATCGTGTCATCCGTATCGATATTCGCCAGGTAATCGTCAAGGGAAAGGTTAATTTCAGGTTCGACCTCGGTCGCCTCCACGGCAACAAGCTCATCTTCAGTCGGTTCCGATGTGGTGGTATCCTCCACAAACGGAATGCCCGCGCTCAAGAGAGCCGAAAAGGCTTCCTCCAGTTGTTCCACATCCTGTTCGGCTTCGGGGAAGAAATGCAGGATGTCATCCAGTGTGATATACCCCTTTTGCCGGCCCAGTTCGATCAGCCGGGCAATCGCTGAATATTCTTCCTCTTCATCAACCATTAGTATCTTATCTACATCCATTTGTGTGTTTATCCAGTTTTCTTTTTTATTCAGAATACACTTTTTTCAAGTGAATTTCAAGTCCGTTTTATTGCTCTTTCATAGACGCTTACGGAACCAAAATGTTACGGTAGGCTAGGGAGTGGGGGGTGCCACTTCTGTAACCGTACCAGTTTCTAACGGTACAAGGCTTGGGGTGGGAGTTTCCAGGTAAGGCGGGGCGGTCAGGAGGCCAAGCAGGGCGTCCAGGGAGCTTTTGCTGATGATCACTACCTCACCTCCGGATGAATCCTGAACATAGTATCCGCTTGCTGTTGGAGTGATAACACCGATGTGGACGGTTCGTTCCGTACCACCGTTGAATTTGACGTTCAGGAGATATTCCGGCTCCCTGAGACCCACCACCTTAGGGTCAATTTTTGCGATTTTCTCGAGAACGCGCATTGTCATGACCTGGCTGGCCGCCGCCTCAGCCGACCCCTGTTCCGCAGCTGCTTCGATGGGCTGCCTCAGTGCCCAGGCATTTTCGGCGTTGCGCGCCAGCTCCACGGTTTCTCCCGACTTCGCCTTGATAGAGATGCTGGTTGGGGTGCCTGCCTCTGCCGGAAACAAGTAGCTGACTTCGGTGGTCGGTGCGGGAGTCGCCTCGATACCGACGGGCGGTTTCCGGAAACTTCGGTATAGAAATATGGCTACAACCGCGAGTAGGATCGTTATATAGACAACTGTGGACCGGCGAATCATACATTATCCCTGCCGCCTGCGGGACAGCCAGGTGGATACGCCGCCGAGAACAATCAATCCCGGGATGAGGATTAGGGAAGTCAGCAGGATCACGATCGAGTACAGCTGGGACGGAGGGGTGAATGTCCGCTCGGTTGTGTTTTTCGGTGTGATGTTGGCCAGGCTTTCCTGCTCAGCTGCCCAATCCACCGAGTTGACGAACATATCGCCGTTCCCCAGCCGGTCGAAGATCTGGTCCGACGCGAATTCCGATGTGCCGAACACAACCATACGTCCTTTTGTTTCAGCATTTTCCCCGGCCACCGCCAGGGTGAGGGGACCGAGAGTTTCATTGTCATCCCGCCCAACCTGACCACCCTGGGACAGGCTGGCGAAATCTGTCTCTCCCCAGGATCGCTCATTCGTGCGGACGAGCTGGGTGAGTGTCGTGCCATTGGTTTGCTCAGCAATGCTCAGGCTGCGGGTGAACGGGTAGACAGTAACGAGATTGTTCATGTTCACCGTGATCGGATGTGTAAAATCATAATAGGCAGCTGTGGCAATGGTTGGCTGTGCACTGTTCAGGTCGATCACGACATCGTTGTCAAAGGTGATGCCCCAATCCTTTGAAAGCAGATCGGCGAGCGGATCGCTCGCCTCTCCAAACTGGGTCAGAGCGGTGGGATCCTCCATGACGATCAAAGATCCGCCTTTACCCAAAAATTCCTTGAGCAGCTTTACTTCATCCTGGGAAACGGGCTTCGTCGGACCGGCGATCACGATGACGCGGGCATCCTCCGGGATCTTGTTATCTGCCAGAAGATTGAGAGGTTTGACGGAATAGTTTTTGCTCTCCAGTGTGCTGACCGCTCTGGTCATGGCTAAATCACCGCTTTGCTGGGTATCGCGTTCACCATGACCGGTCAGGAAATAAATGGCGCTGCTTTCCGGGTTAAGGAGCCGGAGCAGGCCTTTCAGGATCTCTTCCTCGCTGGCAAAGGCAACGATTGCGGATTTATCGCCCATCTGGAGCAGGATCTTTCCATCACCAGTGATCCCCGCCTTCATCGCAGCTTGTGGGTCGAGATCTGGATTGATAAACTGATAATCAAATTTGCCGTTACTATTATTCCTGATCTTATCCAGTAATTGGGTGGCGCTCGTCTGGTCGCTGGCCTGGGAGAAGAATGCAGTTGCCATCACCTTTTCAGGAAGGGATTTGAAGGCAGACAAGGTCTCAGGTGCCAGGGTGTTGGTTTTATTTTCCGTTATATCCCAGGTTTTATTGAGATCAAAGCGTGGGTCTACATACAGCAAATTGACCAGCCCCAGGATGAACAGGAAGGCAATAGTCATGATCAGAGCATTGCTGCCGTATCGCGCCTGTCGTCCTGTCAGGAACCGCCGCACACGTTCAGGTTCCAGGATGGCATAGGTGGCTATTGCCAGGATGGTCACACCCACTGCAATGATGATGGACTGGTTGAGCCTGTCAACACTGGCAACAGTGAATAACTGCATGGCGATAAGTCCTCGCACGATACCAAGCAGAATGGCCGCAACAAAGGCCACCAGTGCCACGATCAATGCGATGTAGGAGTAGTTCTTTTTCGTTGGCTGGGTACTCATTAGCGCCATCTCCGGACTTCAACTGCAGTGGTTCCGATGAACAGGCCAATCGCTGTCAAACTCAAAAAGTACAGGAAGTCTGAGATCGCGATGCTTCCGGTGCCAAAGGCGTTATAGAAATGTGTCTTCATATCCAGGTACTGGAACACCATCTGGCCGGTTGTTCCCGGCTGGAGCACACTGGAGGGAAAGCCAAACAGCCACCAAAGGATCACGAATGCGATCAGAGTAACGAAGAACGCCGCGATCTGGTTGGTAAAGATGGCCGAAATTCCAACACCCAGGGCAAGGAAGGCCGCCGCCGCCAGGATCACTCCCAGATAGGCGGAAAACATCAGCTGGCGATCAATGCCGGGTGTGACGAGTGGATGCAGAATGGTGACGCTCCCGATGACAATCCCGTTCAGGATGATGGGATAGATCAGTGTAATTGCGAGGATGGAAAGTATAAAAAGGAATCCACCCAGCCATTTGCCGGCGATCAGCTCAAAGTCCCGGACGGGAGCGGTGAGGAGCAGCTCCAGCGTTCCCATCCTGGCCTCATCTGCAATGAGTCTCATGGTGATCGCGGGGATGGTCAATACAAGCAGGAAACCAAAACTCCCGGTGATCGGAGTAATATCCGGTGCACCTCCGAAGGATTGAAATGCGCTTTGTGTATAGTAAGACAGGCTGTAAACGAAGATGCCTCCGGTTGTGAGAAGAATCAAAAAAGCCACGACATAGGCAATTGGGCTGATAAAGTAATGATCGTATTCGCGCTTGGCAATTGTCCAGATATTTCTCATGTTTCCCTCTACGATGCTTTCTTGCCGGTTGCACTTTCGCGCGTGAGTTCCAGGAAGATCTCCTCCAGGCTCAGACCGATGAGATGCATTTCGAGCAGGTCAAAGCCCGACTCGATGACAGCTTTTGCCACCTGCGGGCGTACATCCTGCCCGGCGGAAAATTCAAATTCCACCGAGCCATCCTGCTTCGCTGACACGTCGCGTGCTCCCTTGACGTTGCCGATCCTGGCGGCCAGCCCATCCGTCTCACCGCGCACGCGCAGGACCACCCGCTGAGAACCGGCCAGCCTTGACTGCAGGTTTTCCGGGGTGTCTTCGGCGACGATCTTCCCCTTGTTGATGATCAAAACGCGGTCGCAGATCTGCTGCGCTTCCGACAGGATGTGTGTGGAAAGCAGAACAGTGCGATCCTTGCCGATCTCGCGGATCACTTTGCGGATCTCCACGACCTGGGCAGGATCCAGGCCTATGGTCGGCTCATCCAGGATGAGAACCTCAGGGCGGTGGATCAACGCCTGAGCCAGTCCGACGCGTTGTCTCATACCCTTGGAGAAATTTCCAATGTAGCTGGTGGCCCGCTCGCCCAGGTTGACCATTTCCAGGGTCTCATAGGCGCGCTCTTCGGCATTCGGGATCTTGCGCAGGCCGGCCATAAACATCAGGTAATCCAGGGCGGTCATGTCGCTATACAGGGGAACCGTCTCTGGCAGATAACCGACCCGTTTGCGTACCTCCATGGACTCTTCTACAACATCGTATCCGGCTACGATCGCCGTACCCTCCGTGGGCGGCATGTAACTGGTGAGAATTCTCATGGTTGTCGTCTTGCCCGCACCGTTGGGACCGAGGAAGCCGACGATTTCCCCTTGTTCTGCATCGAACGTAAGATTGTCAATGGCACGGCGTGCGCCATAGTCCTTGGTGAGTCCATTGACCTGGATCATTGATACTCCTTGCAAAAAGATAATGAAATATGTACTGACAAACAAATGGCACAGACGCCCTGAGGCGACGGTGCCATCTCCTTCACACGAATTAATTATGAGACAAGTGATAGTACTCAGATACTATACAAAAATCAAAACCCAAAGTCAAGCGGCTTGTGAAGTTCTAATCAAACCCTAATCTGTGAATGGGATTGTAAGAGTTCGATTAAACTGCCAGGGAAACTTTGACTTCCACCCCGTCAGCACTTTGAAACGCTGATTTATAATGAAACAAAATCACCATCGGAGGCCCCATGACCGAGCTGCTGTATCATACAGATTCCTATATACAGGATTTTGATTCCATTGTGAATTCCGTGCTGCCTGAAGAGCGTGCAGTCATTCTTGACCGCACTGCCTTCTATCCTGGAGGCGGTGGCCAGCCCTGCGACTTTGGCTCACTGTCCATTGCCGGTGGGCTTTATCCGGTTGTAAAGGTGAAGAAACTGGGCGAGGACGTGCTGCACTTCCTTGGAGGGGCGGATACCTTACCCACGCCGGGCAGCGCCTGCCCGCGGGACCCTGGATTGGGCGCGGCGATACAGCCTGATGCGCACCCACACCGCGCTGCATGTCCTGTGCGGAACGGTATTCCGCAACTACGGTGCGCTCGTTACCGGCGGGGATATGGAACCGCTCAAGGGCCGGATGGATTTTGAATTCGAAAATATGCGTGGGGAACTGGTGCGGGAAATCGAAGGTGCAGTGAATGAAGAGATCAGTAAATCGCGCCAGATCCGGGTCAGGATCCTGCCTCGGGACGAGGCATTTCAGATCCCCGATTTGATCCGCACCAAGATCAACCTTTTACCGGTGGGGATCATGCAGATCCGCACGGTGGAAATCGTAGGGCTTGACCTGCAAGCCGACGGCGGGACTCACGTCCACAACACAAACGAGGTCGGCTCGATCCGTGTGGCAGATTATAAGAGTAAAGGCGCTATCAACAAGCGCCTCTATATTGATGTACTGTAAACTACGGGAATCTTATTGTTTCTTGGAAGAGTAGACCTTCTTAAGCACAATGCCGCGGTGTGAAACGCTTCACACCGCGGCATGTTCTCTACTGGTATATTTATTCAGGATCGATAACAAGCTTGATGGCGGTCCGTACCTTGTCCTCGATGGTCACGTCTGCGAATTCAGGCGTGCAGGTGACATTGATGCCATCCAGTCTGAGGTACCCGGTTGCCAGGACAAGGGCCTTAACTGCCTGGTTGACTGCACCTGCCCCGATTGCCTGTACTTCAGCATGTCTGTGCTCCCGGACGACACCGGCAATTGCACCGGCCACCGCTGAAGTACGTGAGTTTGCAGAAACTTTGATCATATTTGCTGCTGAAGTGTGATCGCGGGGTTCGGAATACTTCGTTTCCATGTTTTCTCTCCTGATTTCTAACGATTGGTTTATTTTAAACTTCGCTCAAACTCTGCTCCTACTTTACCTGAAAGGGGAATGCCTGTATGTCAGGGATATGTGATAAATATCCGGGAAGAGTCAGATATTTGTATGGGGAATCGACCCTCAGTACTCTACATAAATCGAAAACGCGCCCAACTTTGGGCGCGTTTTCGAAGGAAAACAGGTAAATTTAGGTCAATAATACCTGCCCGCAGCCCAGAAGAAGCTTCTCATGGTCTACGATAAATTGCTGGCTTGAGGCTTCCGATTCATTTCCTTCATTGCGGGGATAAAGGCCATGCTTATGGTGGTGATGAAATAGGAAATTGCCAGACCGATCATCATCACAAAGGTACCCAGATTTTCCGTAAGGATGCCTCCCAGCAGCATTCCAAGCGGCATGGCAACCCACGCGCCTGCGGTGATCGCGCCGAAGACACGCCCGCGCATATGAGGCGGGATCCGCTCGAATTCCACCGCACCGATGATTGGGTTAAGTGGACCGGCACCCAGGCTTGAAATAAAGGTCGCTACGATAAGAATGTTACAGGATGGGTAAAGTGCATACACCCAGAAGCGGAATCCCGCCAGCACAAAGGCTGATATGAATATTGTGTGCCTTGGCAGCCGGTGACCGTAGGCGGCAAAAATCAATCCTCCGACAACTGCCCCGGCACCATTCGCTGCAATGAGCAAACCAAGCGGCAGGGCGTTTCCAAATACTTCATTGACATACACAGGCTGCAGGACTCCGCCAAAGATCGCATCCAGAAAATTCAGCAGCATCACCATCACCACAATAGCCAGGATCAACTGATCGGCCCGGATGAAGCGCAGGCCCACCATCAGTTCCTCGAAGTATTTGCCCGATTTTGGATGTTCTTCGCTGTGAACTTTGATCCTCGGGATGAGAAGCCAGACGATCCCGGCTGAGATGAAAAATGAAGCCGCGTCCAGCCAGAGCACGTTGGCCGTGCCGAGGATGCCGATAAGGAAACCTGCCAGGGGCGCGCCGACCATCCGCGCACTGCGTTCAATCACATGGGTCAGCGAAGTCACACGCTCGATCGGCATGCCCGCCTGTTCCGCCAGTTCGGGAAGCAGTGCGGAGCGTGCCGTACTGCCGGGTGCATCCAGCAGCGCCCCGAGAAAGACCAGCACCATCAGCTGCCAGAATTCCAGCCCAACTGTGAAAAACAGGATCGGCACCAGGGCGGTCGTCACACCGCTGGCCAAATCTGAGATGATGCTGGTGGGTTTGTAGCCCAGACGGTCGATCAGTGTACCGCCAGAAGAATCCAGCCAGCACCACGGGCAGAATGGTGAAGAACCCTGTGATGCCCGTCTGGGTGGCGCTGCCCGGTTGTCTGCAGCACGAACCACGGGATGGCGATCGTCGGTGAAGACGTTCCCCACCAGTGAAATGGCATTGGCTGTGAAAAGGGAATAAAGGGGAAGCGCGTTGCGTTTCCTCGTGTTTGTGCCTGGCTCCAAGCTGCACTCTCCTTTAACTTTAGAGTTCTCAGACGATTGAAGCTGTCTTGTGGAGATCTATACCGAACCGAATTAAATTTCCTGGCTGATTGAAAACACCCTGGATACCTCTTCAGGGATGGCCTGCGGTCTGCCGGTTTTCACATCCACGAACACCCAGTCGGTTTCCCCTTTTACCAAAACCTTCCCATCGGATTTACGGATGAATTCATATTTGCGCAGGGACCGCACACGCTGGATGTTCTCCACCCAGGTTTTGATCTCGATCTCCTCCCCGGCAAAGGCGGGCAGGAAATATTCGATTTTGTGCTCGCGCACCACCCAGGTGGAATCCGGCCCCTGGGCGGTGACTCCGCCAATGGACGAATAATGCTCCACAGCGATGTCCTGCATCCACTGGACATAGGCTACGTTGTTGACATGGCCATTTTCGTCAATGGCTGACGTGGGGATAATATAAGTTTTTGAGTAAACGGAGGAAATTGGCATGTGGTTAGAAAGCCTCAATTCGTTGATGAGCTTGGTTAACTCTTTTATCTTTTGTTTCAGCGTGTCGACGCCAAATGGCTTGGTGATATATCCCTTGCCCCTGCCTGGTACGCCCTTTCCTTGCTTTCCTGATCATCGCGGGCACTGATAATCAAAACAGGTATATTGGTGAATTTTGGATCCTGATGCAGGATTTCGCAAAGATCAAATCCACTCAGGTCAGGCATCATCAAATCCAGCGTGATCAGATCGGGATCAAGCGTGTTCACCATCTCCAGGACCTTGGTGCTGTCATTTAATATGGCAGGTTGATGACCTTCCATGGTGAGAAGCATCTTTAATAACTGGGTAACTGTCACATCGTCGTCTACAACAAGTATTTTGGTCACAGGTATTCCTCTAAAGGGAAGGCAAGCCAGGTGGAACTCAGTATTTCTCGTGGCGCATTCTACCAGTGATACTTCCATGATCGCATACTCTATTGGTCATGCCTGCTGTGGGTTGAAAAATCCGGCTTGCGCTTTTCGACGAATGCCCGGATGCCCTCCTGTCCATCGGGGTGGGCAGCACAGCTGCTGATGCCATGTCTCTCCAATTCCAGCTGGGATTCCAGTGTGTTGTTGAAAGAATCGGTCATGAGCCTTTTCGACCAGGCAAAGGAATGGAGCGATGTTTTTGCCAGTCGTTCCAACATTGTAATTGCCTCTCCCAGGACTTGATCGTCGGGAACAACCTTTGTGACCAGGCCCCATTGGAGCGCCATCGTGGAAGAAATAGGTTCATCAAAAGCCATGATCTCCATGGCGCGCGCCAGGCCGACCAGGCGCGGCAGGGCAAAGGATCCACCGCCGTCCATGCTTAAGCCGCTGGATGTATAGGCCTGCCGCAGAACCGCCGATTGACCCATCACGCGGAAGTCAGAAGCCAAAGCCAGGGAGAAGCCGCCGCCGGCGGCGATCCCGTTGATGGCGGCCACGACCGGTTTTTCCATCCGGCGGATCTCGATAATGGCCCGATGAAACTGCGGCGCAAGCTGGTATAAGACTGTACCAGGACGTTCTATCTGCTGGCTGATCCACTTTAAATCGCCGCCTGAACAGAAAGCCCTTCCTTTTCCGGTCAGGACAACTCCCTGGATGGAATCGTCCGTTGCCGCGGAGGAGAGTGTTTCTCCGAGCTGCTTCATCATCTCCAGGTTCAGGGCGTTGTAGGCATCCGGACGGTTCAGGGCTATTTCCAGGATGTTTCCATGTTTTTGGGTCAGAATCGGATCGCTCATATCGGCTTCCTCCTTTACTTAGAAAACGAATGAATAAATAAATCCGGCTATGGCCCCGCCAATAATGAGCCAGGTCGTGTTGATTTTATAGCGCAAAAGCAGGACCAGGGAAACGATCGCGATCACAGCCGTGAAAACATCCCTGAGCGAAGCGACGGCCAGTTGGAAAGTCACTGCAGCCATCAATCCCAGCGCGGAGGCGTTGACGCCGTCCAGCAGGCTGCCTGCCCAGGCCGAGCCGCGGATCCTGGGGATCAGTGGGTTGGAGATTGCGACAAGAATAAAGGATGGCAGAAAGATCCCAAGCGTCGCAAGCAAACCTCCTGGTATCCCGCCCAGGATATATCCGATAAATGTCGCCGCAGTGAAGAGCGGCCCCGGCGTAATCTGCCCGATGGCAACCGCGTCCACCAGCTGCTGATCGGTAATCCAGCCCAGCCGCAGGACAAAATCCGAGCGCAGGAAGGCAATCAGCACATAGCCGCTCCCATACAATACCGATCCAATTTTGAGAAAGGTGAGAAAGAGAACCGGATAACTAAATGGAATGATAGCCTGCGAGAGTGCTATTGCACCAAAGGGAAGCAGGGCGGTTGCATTCAAAGTCCTGATGCGCTGGAGATTGGAGATGACCATGTAAACAAGACCGGCTCCGAAGAGCAGCAGGATTTCATTGATCCCGAGAAAATAAAGGCCAAAGACCAGTAAGCCGATCAGGAGAACCGTTCGATTTTTGAGAGCTTTTTTCCCCAGCGTCCAGAGCGCCTGCACAATGATCGCAACGACAACCGGCTTGATGCCATAGAGAAGCCAACCTGCTTCCGGGGCTGTCCCATAAAGCACATACAACCAGGATAATACCAGAACGATAATCGTGGCAGGCAGGAGAAATCCCAGCCCGCCCAGGATCAAACCTGGCCAGCCCGCCCGCACGTAGCCGATATGGATCGCCATTTCCGTAGAATTTGGTCCGGGGATCAAGTTGGTCGCCCCGAGCAGGTCCAGGAATTCTTCGTCAGTCAGCCACTTGCGTTTGACGACGACTTCATCATGCATGATGCCAATGTGGGCGGCCGGTCCACCAAAGGCTGTAAATCCGAGTCGAAGGAAAAGTGCGGCAACTTCCGCAACAGGCGACATGGGTTAAGTTTACATCATCTCAGGTCCTTCCCGTCCAGGCGGATATAGCCGGCTTATTAAGAAAAAGAGCCACGCATTACTGTTGTGGCTCCGACGCAGGGAAATATTCGCTGTTTACTTTGTCTGATCTGCGTTCCGCCACCAATAAAATGTAATGGCAAATCCGATAAGACTGGCAAGGATAATGATGACATAGCTATACCATCCAAGCAGACCTGAGCGTGGACCGGCCGCGCCGCTGAAGAGGGCGGGGATCGACCAGGGGAACCAGTCTCCCCAGCCGGTGATGATTATGATTTGAGCCAGTGCCACAGTCAGGATCATCCATCCGAAGGAGGGGAGATATCCCTTCCCGGCGCTCGCAAAGAATGCGACATAGGGCAGCATCAGGATGGTCAGTATGCCTGCACCCAGGACGTCGACACTCGCCGAGCGCAGCAATTCCAGCGACCAGCCTGGGATATCAACCAGACTGCCAACAATCAATCCCAGGCTGTAACAGAGCAGGGTAAGTATTAAAGTCCATGTCGCAACAACAACGAATTTTGCAGCTACGATTGTCTCGCGCGAGGTGGGCAGAGCCAGAAGTTCCTTGGCAGTATGATCTGAAAATTCCCTCCCAAATACCCAGGCGGTGAAAACCGAGAAAACGATGTAGCCGCCAACAGCTGTTGCCTGCGCAAGCAGATTGAATAACGTTGCCCATTCTGCCACACCGACAACCAGTTGTGCCTTGGCGCTGATCAGCCCCATGGATTGTGCCCTGGTGGGATCCTTCAGGATGATCATAAAGAGACCGCCGATCAGCGGCGGGATGGAAAACCCGATTGCGGTAAAGAGGGGAACTTTCGAGCGGCGCAGTTTTAATGTTTCCGCCCAGAGTGCAGAGGAGAAGGAGTTCATGCGGAAACCTTTTCCACATTTTCAGAACCGGCCTGCTGGGAAATTTCACTCGTCAATTGCAGGAAATGCTCCTCCAGGTCCTGCTGCTCCACGGCCAGCCGTGTGGGTGGATTCCCTGCATTGACCAGGATCCGTGCAAGATCATCGGGATGCTCGATGGCATGATCGCTCTCGAGGAGGATCGTCTCATCCCTGACCTCGAATTTATATCCTGCACTTTGCAGGCTGATCTTTGCCGCTTCAAGGTCGCGTGTTTTGACTTCAAGTCGTTTTGCGCGCAGTCGTTCAAGCTGGCCGGTATCGAGCTCCTCGACCAGCCTGCCCTTGTGGATGATGCCGATGCGCGTGGCCAGCCGGTCCACCTCAGTGAGGATGTGGCTCGACATGAAGACGGTCATGCCACGATCGTGTACCAGGCTTTGCAACAGTTCGCGGATCTCCACGACACCCGCCGGATCCAGTCCATTTGCGGGTTCGTCGAGGATCAAAAGCCCTGGTTCATGTAATAAGGAGCGGGCAAGGCCGAGCCGTTGGAGATTGCCTGTCGAAAGGGTGCCGGCTTTTCGGTCCGCGTAGGATGCGAGACCCAACCGTTCGATGACTCGTGTGGTGGCGCCTGTGTCAGATATTCCCTGCAGGCGCCTTGCAATCTCCAGGTTTTCACGAACACTCACTTCAGGATAGGCTGACGGGCTCTCGACAAGATGGCCCACTCGTGCCCAAGGTCCGCGTCCGCCGGGCCCGACTTCCTGCCCCAGGATCTTGACCTTTCCCTCGCTCGGGCGGATCATCCCGAGCAGGGCCCGGATGGTGGTCGTTTTTCCCGCACCGTTCAAGCCCAGGAATCCGTAGATCTCACCTTCCCTTGACTCGCAAATTAACAGACTGAACAGCTGATACGTCGCCGTAGCGCTTGGTCAGCCGGTCAGTTTCGATCGCGTAATTTGACATACATCAATTACATTGAAATGAGAATTGTAAGCGCAGGTGGATCAGGGAAGATCAATAAATTGAAGCCTGGGAAACAGTGTTGACAGGATCAATTCTTATTCAGCTGCCTTTCGATCATCGAAAACAACTGGTCGATGTGAAATGGCTTGACAAGATAGTCAGTTGCCCCGGCTCCCATGGCAACCAGCTTGCTGTCCAGGTCATTGAGGGCAGTGACAATAATAATGGGAGTGCGCCTGAAAAGCGGATTGGCACGAAGCATCCTGCAAACTTTAAAACCGTCCGGTTCAGGCATCATCAGATCCAGAATGATCAGATCGGGCTTTACTTCGTTGGCTGTATCAACGGTCCTGGCGCTTTCGTTTAATGTAACGACTTCGTACTTGTTCATTAAAAGTACCTGTTCGAAGAGCGCAGTGGAAGTCTTGTCGTCGTCGACTACAATGATTTTGGGCATAATTTATTTTCGGCCTGCAATGAAAGTGGGATGTGGGTGCCTGTTATTAATCTCTTAGGGGGGAATTATACGCTGGATTTTAGCTTTCCAATAAAGCCTTTAATTTCGCTGAAAGTTCATCGATATGAAATGGTTTCACGATATAGTCATTCGCCCCGGCGCCAAAGGCGACTATACGGCTGTCAGTATCATCCAGGGCAGTGACGATGATGATGGGTGAGGCCACAAATTTGGCGTTGGCCCTCAGCATCCGGCAGAGGCGGAAGCCGTCCGGCTCCGGCATCATCAGGTCGAGCAGAAAAGCATCTGGAAGAGTGGCGTTGGCCATGCCCATCGCCCTGGTACTTTCGTTCACAATAATGGGTACATAGCCTTCCGTCGTAAGGACCTCTGCGAGAAAGGTAGAAGCCTGTACATCGTCTTCCACGACCATGATCTTTGCCATACATCCTGCCGTTCAAAGATTAACTTCCAAATTGGGGAGTCGATCTGTCCGGTTATTATAAGCTCCTTTGGAGCCCGAAATTGGAACCGGCCGAGCAAAACGCCCCGTCCTGCATAACAATGACGGGGCGTTTCCTTTTTGGTTACACCAGGCTTTCAAAGCTGAAAGCTAGGTGGAGAGCAGCGAATCGACCGCATCATTTAATTCCCGCAGATTGCTGACCTTCAAGACATTATTGCATAGCTGGGCATATTGATGCATATCGCTGTCACCCTGCCAGAGGTGGGGAGGTTCAGGATTGAGCCAGATGGTCCGGGCAGCGCGGCGGCTCATCTGGGAGAAAAGATCAATCCGCGGATCGTTGTAATTGTTGCGCCCGTCGCCGACCACGATAAGGGTGGTCTGGCCGTTGAGGGTATTCATGTATTCCTCGTTGAAGTCCTTCAGCGACCAGCCCAGGTCTGTATTGTAGTGACCGCTGGGCATCCGCCAGAGGACCGAAGTAATCGCCTCATCGGCGTTCGAGCCATTGAATTCATCCGAAATGAATTCGAGGTGATCGATGAAGGCAAAGGCATGGGTTTTGCTGACCTGTCCCTGCAGGGCAAACAGGAAACTTAACATCAGCTCCGAACAGAAACGCATGGATGTGCTGACATCGCAGATGACCACGATCCTGGGCTTGCGGGTCTTGTCGCGGAAGTGGAGCTGGATGGGGACACCTTGATGCTTGAGATTGGCCCGGATCGTTGCCTTGGGGTCAAGCTGTCCGCTTTTGGCGCGCTTCTGCCGCAGCGCAATCCGTGTTTTCAGCGCGGCTGCCAGTCGCCGGACTTCCCGCTGCAGGATTTTCTTGTCGGCATCGGAAAGCGCCTGGAACGGGCGGTTCATGAGATTATCGACACTATCGCCGGGCGGCTGCTCGCTCATGTTTTCAGCAATCCGCTCGCCGGCGAACTGCTTGATCTGCTGCTCAATCCCCTGCATATTTTGCTGGATCTTGTCCTGGATCTCCTGAATACGGTCCTTGCTCATCCCCATTCTCTGGAGCTCTTCCATCAACTGACGCATCGCCTCGCGGACCTCCGGGAAGGCCATGGCGCGCATCATACGCTGTGCCAGCCATTCCTGGTGGCGGAGGTCGCCGGTCTGATTGAGTCCGACCATTTTTGCGAGCGATTCCAGCTCCTCCCTGGACAACTTTTCGCCGTTCATCAGGCGCTCCATCCGCTGGCGAAGACTCTGGGTGAACTGGCGCAGGGCTTCGGCAAATTGCTTTGCCTCTTCGGGAGTCATGTCATCGGTCGGGTTGCCGCCCATTTGCGGCTCCTCGCCGGAACCGAAGAACAGCGGAAAGAGCTTATCGAAGACAGGGAGATCCTTCACATCCTTGATCAGTGTCGTACGCAGCGACAGGCGGAAATGCTCACGATGTTGGATCCCCATCAGATCCACTGCGGAAAATGCCTCCGCGAGACTCAGCCAGCGATACACGCACCCCGCTGGCTCGCAAGGCAGCAATTAATTGTAAAATGCGGGTCTCCATAATCCAGACTCCTCTGTCATTGCGAGGAGGGCATAGCCCGACGAAGCGATCTTATTTATAAGAGAGGATTGCTTCGCTCCCCCTCGCAATAACAATTTAATTACCTGAAAACCTTCCAAACTCATCCGACTTGCCGCGGCTGCTGGGATTGATCAACTGTTTGCGCGCCTTCTGCAGGTCAGCTTCATGCTTGACCAGAACAGAGAGGGTTTCCTCCAGTGTGGCCTTATCGAGGTTTTTGGCATTGAGTGCAACCAGCGCGTTGGCCCAGTCCAGGGTTTCACTGATCGACGGGGACTTGCGCATCTCCGCGTTGCGGAGTCTCTGTACAAATTCCACAGCCTGCTGCGCCAGCTTTGGATTGAGATCCGGGACTTTAAGGCGCACGACCGCGAGCTCCTCCTGTATGGTCGGATAATCGATAAAGAGATACAAACAGCGCCGCTTCAGCGCTTCAGATAATTCCCGGGTGTTATTCGAGGTCAGGACCACGAACGGTTTGTGCTTGGCGGTCAATGTCCCCAGCTCAGGGACTGAAACCTGGAAGTCACTCAAGACTTCGAGCAGGAATGCTTCGAATTCCGCATCGGCGCGGTCGATCTCGTCGATAAGCAGGACCGTTGGCTCGTCGCACAGGATCGCCTTCAAAAGCGGACGCTGCAGGAGGAAACGGTTTGAGAAGAAAACATCCTCCTCGGCTGCCAGCTTGTCGGCAGCTTCGGCCAGGGAGTCCGCCTTTCCCAGCGTGTCGTTCAATTTGTCGCGCAGAAGCTGTGTATACAGTAATTGCTTTGAATATTCCCACTCGTACAACGCCTTGGATTCATCCAGGCCTTCATAACACTGCAAGCGAATCAGCTCCCGGCCTGTTGCGCCGGCGATAGCCTTGGCAAGCTCGGTTTTCCCCACCCCTGCTGGACCCTCGGTAAGAAGCGGCTTGCCCAATTTTTGGGCAAGATAAACGATGGTCGCGATCTCATCCGAGGCGATATATCTCTGTTCACCTAAAGCTGCTTTTACCTTACCAGTCGATTCAAAAGGATTTTTCATTTGTCACCTATAATTTGGCTAGTATAACTCTAATTACCGCTTGTCTAATTAATCATTTAACTATTACTCACAAAATGTAGTCTAAATTCAAAACGCAGGTTCAATTTTATTTTTGCGGTACTCCGTAACTATATCGAAATTAATGGGATATGAATGTAGGGTTCTTTCTACGTTTTTAATCCCAATTCGCAATAAAGGGCTAGATTACCATCCAATTCATTCTGCAACGTGAACTTGTTTAGAATAGTTCGGCGTGCTGCCTCGCCAAGTCTGCTTCGAAGTGGTTTGTCTGACAATATTTCTTGAATGACAGTTGACAGGAAAGTTATATCGTTGATGGAAACCGTTCTCCCATTCTTACCATCCTCCAACAAATCCATGACTCCGCCGGTTCGTGTTGCGATTACCGTCTTCCCACAATGCCATTGCTTCGAGAACCGCATTCGGCATTCCATCCTGTAAGGAAGGATGAACGAGCACATCCATTATTGAATAATGCGAGGGTAGGTCTTGATTTGACACATAGCCTGTCACGACAATCTTTGCATTCGGTATAGATGATTTGAGCTCATTAAACAGTCTTGTATCTTCGCCGCTGCGTTCGTCACCTGCAATGAGCAGGGCCGCAGGTTGGACCCTTGAGATATGCGTATAGGCAAGAAGGAGTGAGATGAGTCCCTTTTTTCTCACGCATTTCCCCGACCGTGATCGGTGACTCGCGCGTCTCGCGCCAGTGATTGCATATCTCGCATTTGAGATTGCATCCGTAAAAGACTTTCATTTACATACAGCTTTACATACAGCCAGCGGCTTGAAGGGATGTGCATTCAGAACCGCACTGCGTAGCTCATCTCGGCTGGCTTCAATCTGGTTCGGGTTATACATCTAAATTCCTATGCTATCATTGGCGAACTCTGGCAGGGCTCGTATACAGGTAAACTGGTAGATCAGGATTTCGCAAATGTATCATCCGTCGCATATTGAGACCTAAAGCTGACATAACCCTGGGGGGCCGAATGAGCTGGGTTCCTCGCCACATCCGCCATTGCAGGATTTTTCACAAGCCTGTATAAGGAATGGACCCTTCTTGGTACAATAGACCGAGATCATCTTATCGAGGGCCGATGACTGCCAAAGTGATTTTGAATCCCTACTCCAACCGCTGGAACTCACAGAAGCGCTGGCCTGAAGCGGAAGCGGCTCTGAAGGCTGCCGGCGTGGATTTCCAGGCCGTGGTCTCGCAATCCAAGGGTCAGATCGTGGATCTGGTCGAACAGGCTGCGCGCGAACACTGTTTCCCGATCATCGTCGCCGGTGGAGATGGCTCTCTGGGAGATGCCGTCAATGGCCTGGCCAGGGCTGCAACATCGGACGACCAGCCTCTGGGTCCCTTTGGCATCATGCCGCTGGGTTCTGCAAACGATCTAGTCTACGCCCTTGGCCTGCCGCTGGATTTGAATGAAGCTGCCCGTGTGATCGCCCGTGGAAAGACGCGGCCTATGGACATGGGTTTGTTGAACGGGCGGTACTTCGCAAACAACTCGGGCGCAGGCCTGGAACCATATGTGACGATCAAGCATGAGAAAATCCAATGGATCAAGGGGCCGGTCCGCTATATGGTCGCTGCGGTCCAGGCCATCCTGGACAAGCCGGAGTGGCATGGAAAGATCAAATGGGATGATGGCAGTTATGATGGTCCGTTGTCATTAATCTCTGTAGGCAACGGCAGACGGACAGGCGGGTTTTTCATGACCCCACATGCGGATCCCTTCGACGGCAGGCTGACCCTCGCCTTTGGATATCGTGCCACGCGCCGTGGTCTTTTTCGAGCGCTGCCGCGGGCATTCAACGAAGATAAGGGCAGCTATGTCGAGATGAAGGGGATGTATGAAATCCATTCCACGCATGTTTCCATCCATCTCGATAAACCCTCGCCTGCCCATACCGACGGCGAGCTGCTGCCGCAATGGCTGCAGGATTTTGAATATCGAATACAACCCAAACGGATCAATGTGATCATCCCCTGATTATGACAAACGAACTTTCATTCAAGCCCCTCAAACGAAACCTATGGACGGACTTCGAGGAGTTGTTCGGTCCACGCGGCGCCTGTGCCGGCTGCTGGTGCATGTTCTGGAAGCTGCGCGGCAAGGCTTTCGAGGAAGCCAGCGGATCCGAAACGCGCCAGATGCACAAGTCCATTGTCGATTTGGGTGTCTCCACCGGGCTGCTGGCTTATCTCCATGGCGAGGTGGTTGGCTGGGTGGCAGTGGAGCCGCGTTCGTCCTATCCGAAGCTGGCCCATTCCCGCCTGCTGAAACCCGTGGACGAACAGCCCGTCTGGTCTGTGACGTGTTTCTTTGTGGCGAAGCGCTTCCGGAGAATGGGAATCGCCGTTGCGTTGTTGAAGGCCGCGGTCGATCACGTCCGCACCCAGGGCGGCAGGATTGTGGAAGGCTATCCGGTGGAGACGACAGAGTCGATGCCGGCCACGTTCGTCTACACCGGGACCGCATCTGCATTCCAGCAGGCCGGGTTCCAGGAAGTCGCGCGGCGCTCATCCACACGTCCCATATTCCGGTACGTCATCGAATAACAAATGGCATTCAAGGATATCCGCAAATCTCGAAAGTGGTTAAGTCCCAACGAGATTCGCATCATTGTCGCCTTCCTGCTCATTCTGACAGCCCTGCTGGCCTTCAATGTCTACCTGGCGCGTACGGTGGTTGGCGGCGAGTGGCTTTTGATGCGCTCGAATGCCGTACGGTCTTTCCTTGGTCTGCAGGTGGATAAGAAGCGTGGGTTTGAAGGGATGGCGTGCCATGCCAGGATGGTGAAGCCATTATATTGAGACCCAAACCTAATATCTATGGAGGCGATATCGCCCGGCATATTCAGCAAGTTGTGTATGGCCGGGAAGCATTTGCCAGTGAATATAAATATATTTTAAGCGATCCCTTTCCCATTGTATTGCTCTATACGCCACTCGCCTTGCTCTCCAACTTCCCACTCGTACGCGCCATCTGGATGCTGGTTGCGGAAGTGGCATTACTGGCAGTGTCCTGTTTTCCTATCGCCTCTCCGAGTGGGATCCACCGCTTGGCTTGAACATCATTTTGATCGGTTTTGGACTGTTCAGTTTTTTCAGTTTGAATGCCCTCCTTACTGCTTCTCCGGCAATATTGTTGAATCTCCTCTACCTGGCGGCTTTGCTTGCCCTACGCTCCCACACCGATGAGCTGGCAGGTGCCCTGTTGCTTCTCGCTGCCTATCAGTGGGAAGTGGGCGGCCTGTTCTTTTTATTTATCATCATCTTTGTTTTTGCCGAACGACGCTGGGGCGTGCTGGCCGGATTTGGAATGGCATTGATCGTGCTGATGATCATCTCCTTTCTGGTCAACCCTGGATGGGGTCTTCCCTACTTCCGGTCGGTTCTTTCCAACCTGTTACAGGCTCAGAATTTGAATCTGGGTGCGCTACTATCCGGTTGGTTCCCTGAAATCCGTTTCTCCATGGGATGGCCGGTTTCCGTGCTTCTTACCGGCGTTGTAGCGATCGAATCGATCGGGGCGGTGAATGCTCCCTTTCGCCGGGCGGTGTGGGTGGCTGCCCTGGCGCTGGCAGCCATGCCGCTGGCCGGGCTGGCGATCTTTCCAGCAAATTATGTCGTACTGATCCTGCCGATGGTTCTGGTGATGTCCCTGCTCTGGGAGCGCTGGCCGCGCGGGCGTCTCATTGCAATTGTACTGATCCTGCTTGCTTTCCTGGTAGCTCCATACTATCTATATATCGAGACGGTTCTTGTCTATGCACCGTTTTACACTGAGCTGCTTTCGGTGTTGCCTTCGGTCGTGATGATCATCGCATTGTATTGGATGCGCTGGTGGGTGGTCCACACCCCGCGCATTTGGGCTGACCGCATTGGAAACATTCGATGAACTGGCGACATTACCTCATTCTTTTCCTTGTTGGGCTTATCGTGCCTTTTGGGATCTCCCGCTTCCAGTCAATGCCCGGGTATATGGATGCGGATTATTACTTTGTCGGGGGCATCCAGCTCGCAGAAGGCAGGGGCTTTACTGAGCCATATCTATGGAATTACCTGGACAATCCGATCCGGGCTGCCCCATCCCTCGCACACGTATTGGATGCCGCTTGCCTCGATTGTTTCCGCCATCGGGATGTGGATCGCCGGTCAATCGACGTATGCCGCCGGACGCTCGGCGTTCATTCTCCTTTCGGCCTCGTCCCGTTGGTGACAGCCGCTCTTGCCTACAGCATTTCCCGCCGGACCCTGCTGGCGATGGTCTCCGGTTTCCTGTCCATCTTTTCGCTGTATTACACGCCCTTCATGCCTGTGCCGGATAATTATGTCCTGTACATGTTATTCGGCGGGATTTTCCTACTACTCGCCCGCGCCGTGAAAAATGGATACCCATTGCTCTGGGCGCTACTGGCTGGCCTGTTGACTCTTGCCCGCAGCGATGGCCTGCTCTGGCTCGGACTGGCCGGTCTGACAGTGATGTTGAAATCATGGACGAAAATGGATGGCTCCAGGACGACGTTCACCGAATGGCTTAAACTCATCATTCCGGCAGGACTGCTTGCCCTGGCTGGCTACTTCATTGTGATGGGAGGCTGGCATATCCGCACTGAGAACTTATTCGGCACTTTCATGACCCCCGGCGGCGGCCGGCTGCTTTGGCTCGAAAACTATAACCAGACCTTCATCTATCCGCCCGATAGCCTGACAAAGGCAGGATTCCTGCGTGCAGGCTGGGAAGCTGCAATGCAGGATCGACTGGTGGCACTCAGCGCCAATGCAGGGAATGCCTTCGCAGCCCAGGGTGGGATCTTCCTCTTTCCGTTCATCCTGATCGGCCTGTGGATCTTACGCCATGATCTGCGAACGAAGATCGCAGTGACCGGCTGGCTGATACTGTTCCTTGTGATGACGGTTATCTTTCCCTTTGCCGGATCACGTGGTAGTTTTTTCCATGCCGGCGCGGCGTTCCAACCCTATTGGTGGGCCGCTGCTCCGATCGGCCTGGACTCAGTGATCGGCTGGGCGCGCAAGCGGGGGAGATTTACTGACCAGAACGCACCGGTATTCTTTCAGGGCATCCTCGTTCTACTCGCGATCCTGATGACAGCCTACCTTGTCAATATCCGTGTTATTTCCGGCTGGGCGAAGGATGATGTCATCTATCCCAAAGTGGAGGCAGAAGCTCATCGATAGCGGGATCAGCCCACAGGATGTCGTGATTGTCCGCAATCCACCCGGGTATTACCTTGCATCGAGGCGCCAGTCTATTTCATTGCCATTCGGCGACGAGTTCACGATCCTGGCAGTGGCGAAGAAGTTTGGCGCCCATTTCCTGATCCTGGAAAAGGATGGCACGTTCGACACCATCCAGGATCTGTACGATCACCCTGAGGACAATCCATCATTTAAATACCTGGGAGAGGTGGACAGTGCGCGTCTCTACCGAATCCAAACTGACAACTGAGGCGCGCCTCCTTATTGCGCTTACTGCGTTACTGGCCGTGCTGTTTTACCTGCTGGTGAGCGCCCGCACCTTCCGCATTGGCTTCCCATTGGATGATGCCTGGATCCATCTCACCTACGCCCGGAATTTTGCATTGCATCAGGAATGGGCTTTTCGCCCAGGCGAGAGCTCGGCAGGATCGACATCCCCTCTCTGGACCATCCTTCTTGGAGTGGGATTCCTCCTCAAGCTTGCGCCATACATCTGGCCTTTTTTTCTTGGCTGGATCATCCTGTCCCTCCTGGGGATTCAGGCCGAAAGCACCACCCGCAAGCTTGTTGCTACATACCGGCCGCGCATCCCCTGGGTGGGATTTTTCTTCGTAACGGTCTGGCACCTGACCTGGTCTGCGGTCTCCGGAATGGAGACCCTCCTGCAAGGATTCATTCTCTTTTTTGTTTTGTCCATGCTGCTTGTCGACCCTCGTCGCTATTTTGCCCTTGGCTTTCTCACCGGATTGAGTGTCTGGGTGCGGCCGGATGGGATCACCCTGCTTGGCCCTATTTTGTTTACAGCGCTGCTGGTAGAAAAGACGAACGGAGATCGCCTCAGTGCAGTGCTCAAGATCCTTGGCAGTTTTAGTGCGCTTATTCGTTCCTTACCTTCTATTCAATCTTGCCCTCTCCGGAAATCCACTCCCGAACACCTTCTATGCCAAACAGGCGGAGTATCAGGCAGCCTGGCTGTCTCTAGGTCTCTCCTTTCGCCTCAACAATTACCTGATGCCGATCCTTGCCAGTCCTTTTATTGCCCTGTTGCCTGGGGCAGTGATCTGGATGGGCAGGCGTATTCGCATTCGAGATTGGGCAGCGATCGCTACATTGTTGTGGTTCGTTGGCTATATTGGCCTGTACTTCCTGCGTTTGCCCGCCTACCAGCATGGGCGTTACATCATCCCTGCATTTCCGATCCTGTATTTGTGGGGCATGCTTGGATTGGTTGAGTATGTGACTTCTCCAACCGCGAACAGGCGGGTTGCGCTTGTGTGGACTTCGCTCACAGGGATGTTCTGCCTGTTTTTCAGCATCGTCGCTGCGCAGCAAAATGCAGCAGATGTTGCCTGGATCGAGAAGGAAATGGTTGGGACGGCTAGATGGGTCCAGGAAAATCTTCCACCAGATGCAGTGCTGGCCGTTCACGACATCGGCGCGATCGGATATTTTGACCAGCACCGGATCCTCGATCTGGCCGGGCTCGTTTCCCCGGATGTAGTGCCGTTCATTCGCGATCAGGATAAGATCGCCGCATATCTCGACCAGCGCGGGGCCGATTATCTGGTCACCCTCCCTCAGTTTTATCCAAAGCTGGTTTCCCAGCTCGAGCAGGTCTATCCTCCTGGTGCCTCATGCAGTCCGGCCTCCGGGGAAGCAACCATGTGCGTTTTCAAGTGGAAATAAAACCTAATGAAACTGAAATGTAATCCTTTCGTGTATAAATTGCCCGCCCATCTCTCCTGTGCTATACTCTCGATAAAGAACTCCTCAGGAAAAAGCCATTGATGAACGAGATTACACTGATAGTCGCAGACGATCACCCGATCTTCCGCCAGGGAGTTGTGGATACCCTCTCCCTGGAGAAAGACCTTCAGATCATTGCCCAGGCAGCAAATGGTGATGAAGCCATTGAATTAATTCGTTCCCACAAGCCCAGGGTGGCGATCCTGGATGTGAACATGCCTGGAATGAATGGACAGCAGGTGACCCATCAGGTAACTTCTGAGCATCTCCCGACGCGGGTTGTTCTCTTGACCGGTTATGATGATATAGAGCAGGCCATTCATGCCGTGCTCGCGGGCGCCGTGGGATATTGTAGCAAGGAGATCAGCCCTGAAATCCTCGCCCAGACGGTACGTGCCGTCGCGGATGGAAAATATGCCGTTGCCGGCAATATCTTCACCCGTCGCGAGCTGGATCATTGGATCGATGAGCAGATGGACGGCGCAAGGCGCTCTTATAGCGAGCCAGGTTCCCCCTTTCATCCGTTATCGGACCGCGAGATGGAGGTGCTCTCCTGTGTCGTGCGCGGGATGAGCAACAAGGAGATTGCCAGCCTGTTGGGCATCAGCCACCAGACAGTAAAGAATCATGTGACTGCCATTCTCCGGAAATTTGGTGTCGAGGATCGCACCCAGGCTGTCGTGTATGCCCTCAAGCGGGGATGGGTGAAACTGCAGAACGATCAGGTTAAGAATCAGGAGTAGTTTAGATGGTAGCTGAAATTGTTCCCTCTGCAGGCGGGTTGAACTTTGGATCTGAACTGGAAGAGACCGAAAAAGCTTTACGCGAAGTCACCTTAATGATCGAACAGAGCCAGGGTGAAGTTTCCAAACTTTCCCAGCGGAATGCAGCCATTACTACCCATCTTCAACAGATGCAAAACCAGCTCGATACGATGTCGCCTGGTGAGGTTCGCAGCATCTACGATTCTGCCCTGGATGCCCAGCAACGTCTGTTGGTCATGCGCGGTCAGCTCGAAAAACTGCAGAATGAGAAACAGCACCTGGAGCGGTTCAAGTCCACCCTTGGACAGGCGCTCAGTGCCCCGGCCTACGGCTCCACGGGAGGCCTGCCGGGTGGGGCGGTGAAGAGTCCGCTGGCCAGTGTGGAAATGCTGGTCAACGCCCAGGAAACCGAGCGACAGCGCCTGTCCCGGCAGATCCATGATGGTCCTGCCCAGGCGCTCTCGAATTTTATCCTCCAGACAGAAATCGCCATGCGGTTAATGGAAATCGATGCCACCCAGGCACGGGAGGAGCTGAGCAATCTAAAAGCATCAGCGATGGGCACTTTCCAGAAAGTTCGGAATTTCATCTTTGAGTTACGTCCCATGATGCTGGATGATCTTGGACTGGTCCCAACCGTACGCCGTTCCAATTCTGGTGCTGTGGCCGCGCGCCGCACAAGTCTCATGAATAGAGAGCAGCGCATCCAGGCAGAAAAGGCCCGAAAAGCCGGCCATCGCCCCGAAAAACACGGCCCGCGTGGGCGTGTCCATGAGGATCTTGCCCTGCGGGTTGATGACGGTCTGGGGGTGGAGCGAGGCGGTGACGCGGGGCGCGACGAAGACCAGAAACGGCATCAGCACGCCGGCAAACAGGGCATAAGCGGCGGCGATGCGGGGCCGGCGCTCCGGGTCCTCGACCGCCGCACGAAGGAACAGGTACGCCGCGTAGAGGAAGACGAGCAGCAGGTAGGAGGACTCCCGGGGGATCCCAGTTCCACCACGTGCCCCACATGATGTTGGCGAAGAGCGATCCGTGATCAGCGTCAGGATGCCGAAGAGCAGGCCGATCCTCACCGACGAGGCGGCCACGTCGTCGTGCCAGGGCTTGCGCTTCCAGAGGTAGGCGGCCGAGTAGACGGCGGCGACGATGAAGGCCAGCGTCGAGGCCCAGGCGCACGGCACGTGGAAGAAGACGATCCGCGACGACTCGCCGATGAACCCCTTGGCGGGCTCCGGCCACAGGAACGCCGCGCCGATGACGGCGGCCATGTAGGGCAGAAGGAGCAGTTATGAGCGCTTTCATGCTCGAAAACCCCTCGGTTCGGGGACGTCGATCTTAGTCTTCCCATGCCACCGCCGCCAGCATATAGGCCGCGCAGCTGGCCGCCCCGTCGTAGGCGACCAGGACCCGCAGGGGGGTGCTCGGGAAGCCGCCGGCGGTCGCCTCGATGCGTCGCGGAGATCGCCGTCAGCAGCAGGGGAAGCACCAGCGGGAAGGCGATCAGGACGAAGAGCACGTTGCGCTGGCCGGCCCGGGCGACGAGCGCCGAGAGAAACGTCGAGACGACGGCCAGGCCCAAGCCGCCCGCGACCATCGTCACGGCCACGCGCCGCGGCGGAGCCGATCTTCCAGTCCAGCAGGATCAGGAAACCGGGGATGGTGACGGCCGCCATCGCCAGGAAGAGCATGAAGTTGAAGAGCTCTTCCCGGCGAGCACGAAGACCGCGGGGATGGTCTTGCGCAGCGCGAGCGCCGTCCCGGTCTCTTCCTCGGCGACGAAGGCGCGGGGCAGGCCCGTCGCGGCCGCAAAGAAGAGGATGATCCAGAGAAGGGCGGCCTGGAGAGGCGGACGGTCCGTCCGCGGGCAGCCCGAAGGGCCCGATGGCGAAGGAGACGAGCGTCAGGGCCGTGGCCGCGAAGAAGAAGACGGCGACGATCGCGACCTTGCGGCGCAGCTCCTGCGTGGCGTCCTTGGCGCAGACGCCCACGCCCGGGCGCGAGGGCGCTCACGCCGGCCGCCTTCGCGCGCCCGCGAGCTCGATCCGCTGGTCCGGGTCGGCGAAGTCCCGCTCGTCGTTGGAAGCGAGCAGCGACCGCCCCCGTCTGCCGGGCGGCGGAAACGCACCGCTCGAGACCGTCTCGCGGCCCTCGACGTCGAGCGCGACCATCGGCTCGTCGAGGATGAGCACGGGAGGGTCGAAGAGCATCGCGAACGCGATCCGCAGCCTTTGTTTCATTCCGGTCGAGTACTCCTCGACGCGCCGGCGCATCGCCTCCTCGGCGAGGCCGACCTCGGCGAGTCGCCGCACGAGGTCGTTCGGCTCGGCGGGGCGGCCGGCGGCGCGGCGGAAGAAGGCCAGGTTCTCGATGGCCGTGAACTCGCCGTAGAGCGCGAGGTCGGGCCCGGCCCAACCCACGGCGAGGCGGCGCTCGGCTCCCGCGAGCTCCGGGGCGCCCTCGCGCTCGACGCGGACTCGGCCGGACGAGGGGCGGGCAGCCCCGCCAGGATCTTCAGCAGCGTCGTCTTGCCGCTGCCGTTGCTGCCCGCGATCGCCACGAGCCCCCGCGAGACGGAGAAGGAGAGGCCGGAAAAGAGCGGCGCGCCGGAGAATGCCTTGCTCGAGGTTTTCGGCGGCGACTCGTCGTCGGCACGGTCGGGGCGAACGATACCATCGGGGCCTCGCGAGCCGCGCCGGCGTGCTTGAAAAGGCGCGGAGGGCTTCGGTATGATGCCGCGGCTTTCGGCGGCGTCCGCGCGCGCGTGCGCCGGCGAGCCGGTGGCCCGAGAGTCCACGTAAGGAGTTTTGCGATGTTCAAGCGCGCCCTCTTTCTGCTCGCGACTCACAGCGACCTGCCTTTCGTTCCTCGCCTGCGGAGGCAAGAAGGACGAAGACGCGCTGATGGAAGACGAGGCGTCGAAGCCGGCCGCCTCGGCGGCTCCGGCCCCCGCCGGCGCCCGCCGCGGCGCTCCGGCCGCGGCCCCCGCCGCCGGCGGCGCCACGGTCACCGGCAAAGTCAACTTCGAGGGCACGGCCCCGGCGATGGCCCGATCAAGATGGACGCCGACGCGTTCTGCAAGTCCGAGCACAAGGAGCCGGTCTACGAGCAGGAAGTCGTCGTCAATCCGAACAAGACGCTCGAGTGGGTCCTCGTCTACGTCAAGGAAGGCGTCAGCGGCTCCTACCCGGCCCCGACCGAGGCGGTCACGCTCGACCAGCACGGCTGCCAGTACCGGCCGCACGTCTTCGGCATCCAGGCCGGCCAGCCGCTGAAGGTCCTGAACAGCGACGGCACCCTGCACAACATCCACGCCCTGCCCAAGAAGAACGCCGAGTTCAACATCGGCCAGCCCTTCAAGGGCATGGAGACGGTCAAGAAGTTCGACAACACGGAGGTGCCGGTCCGCTTCAAGTGCGACGTGCACAAGTGGATGGGCGCCTACACGGGCGTCTTCAATCACCCCTTCTTCGCGGTGACCAACGACCAGGGCACCTTCGAGATCAAGAACCTGCCGCCCGGCAACTACGTCATCGAGGCCTGGCACGAGAAGTACGGCACGCAGACGCAGAACGTGACGATCAGCGGCAGCGAGCCGAAAACGGTCGATTTCAACTTCAAGGGATAGTCCGGTACTCTACGCTGCCGTGAAGAACACAACCCGGCTCCCCGCGCCGCCCGGCCTCCGGGCGGCGCTTTTCTTTTCGGCGGCGGGGCTCGCGCCGGCGCGCCGCGGCCGCGTGGCCGTTCTGGCTGCGCCTGCCCGAGCAGGCCTCGACCTACGCGCCCGACGATCGACGACATGTTCCACCTCATCATGTGGATCACGGGCGTCATCTTCGTGATCGTCGAGGCGCTGCTGCTGTTCTTCCTCTGGAGGTACCGCCACCGCGAAGGGCGCGTGGCGACGCTACACGCACGGCAACAACCGCCTCGAGGTCGTCTGGACGATCGTGCCGGCCCTGATCTGCGTGATGCTGGCCCTGCTCTCGCGCCGCATCTGGGAGAACATCAAGGAGCACATGCCCCACGACGCGGTCGAGATCCACGTCACGGGCGAGCAGTTCGCCTGGAACTTCCGCTATCCCGGGCCGGACGGCAAGTTCGACACGGCCGACGACATCCTGACGCTCAACCAGCTCCACTTCCCGGTCGGCAAGCCCGTGTCGCGACGCTGACCTCCAAGGACGTCATCCACTCCTTCTTCCTGCCGGAGTTCCGCGTCAAGCAGGACGCCGTGCCGGGGATGAAGTCGCGGATCTGGTTCGAGGGCAACAGCGTCGGCCACTGGGAGATCGCGTGCGCCGAGCTCTGCGGTCTCGGCCACTTCCGCATGAAGGGCTTCGTGACCGTGGACTCGCCGGAGGACTACGAGAAGTGGCTGGCCGAGCAGGCCGCGGCGCAGGCGGCCGAGCAGCCGCAGGCCGCCGCAGACGCAGCGCCCGGCTCAGCCGGCCGCGGCGCCCGCGGCCGCGCAGGAAAGCCGCCAAGGGAGGAAGTTCTTGAGCACGGTCGCCAAGCCGCCGCGAAGTTCCGCATGCCGGGGTCCACGCCGCGCCGACGTCCTTCTGGCGCAAGTACGTCTTCTCGCTCGACCACAAGGTGATCGGCAGGCAGTACCTCTTCTACGCCCTCTTCATGCTGATCGTCGGCGGCCTGCTGGCGACCCTGGTCCGCTGTCAGCTCGCCTGGCCGGGCCGGCCGCTCCCCTTCATGGGCAAGCTCGCGCCCGAGGGCATGCCGGGCGGCCAGATGCTGCCCGAGTACTACAACTCGCTCTTCACGATGCACGCGACGATCATGATCTTCTTCGCGATCATGCCGATCCTGATCGGCGCGTTCGGCAACTTCGTCGTCCCGATCCAGATCGGCGCCCGCGACATGGCCTTCCCGAAGCTCAACATGATGTCGTTCTGGGTCGCGGTGCCGGCCGCGGTGATCATCATCTGGTCCTTCTTCGTGACGGGCGGCGCGGCGGCCGGCGGCTGGACCTCCTACGCGCCGCTCTCGGCCATCCAGCCGCGAGGGCCAGACGCTGTGGCTGATCTCGCTGCTGTTCCTGGGGCTCTCGTCGCTGCTGACGGCGGTCAACTTCATCACGACGATCATCAACATGCGCGCGCCCGGCATGACCTTCTTCCGGCTGCCGCTGACGACCTGGGCGCTCTTCATCACGGCGATCCTGCTGCTGCTGGCGCTGCCGGTCCTCTCGGCCGCGCTGATCATGCTGCTCTTCGACCGCACGCTCGGCACGACCTTCTTCCTGCCGGCCGGCCTGGTCGTCTCGGGCCAGCCGTGGCCCAACGCCGGCGGCGGCCAGGTGCTCCTCTGGCAGCACCTCTTCTGGTTCTTCGGCCACCCCGAGGTCTACATCATGATCCTGCCCGCGATGGGCATCACCTCGGAGATCCTGCCCGTCTTCTCGCGCAAGCCCATCTTCGGCTACCGCGCGATGGCCTACTCGATGATGCGGCATCGCGGGCCTCGGGTTCATCGTCTGGGGCCACCACATGTTCCAGAGCGGCATGAACCCGATCCTCGGCACGACCTTCATGATCTCGACGATGGTCATCGCCGTGCCGTCGGCGATCAAGACGTTCAACTGGCTGGGCACGCTCTGGGGCGGCAACATCCACTTCACGACGCCGATGCTGAACGCGCTCTCCTTCGTGTCGATGTTCGTCATCGGCGGGCTGTCGGGCGTCTTCATGGCCTCGACCCCGGTCGACATCTTCATCCACGACACGTACTTCATCGTCGGCCACATCCACTACGTGCTCTTCGGCGGCTCGCTCTTCGGCGCGTTCGCCGGGCTCTACTTCTGGTACCCGAAGATGTTCGGCCGGATGATGAACGAGACGTGGGGCAAGATCCACTGGGCGATCACGTTCGTGACCTTCAACCTCGTCTTCTTCCCGATGCACTTCCTGGGGATGCGCGGGATGCCGCGCCGCATCTACGACTACACGCAGTACACGCACCTGAAGGGCCTGCAGCCGATGAACCAGTTCATGACGATCTCGCTCTTCGTGCTGGGCGCGGCGCAGGTCATCCTGGTCCTGAACTTCTTCCTCTCGATGCGGCGCGGCAAGCTCGCGGGCCCGAACCCGTGGCACGCGAACACGCTCGAGTGGCAGACGTCCTCGCCGCCGCCGCACGAGAACTTCACGGCCGCATCCCGACGGTCTACCGCGGGCCCTACGAGTACAGCGTCCCCGGGCCACGGCTCCGACTACTGGCCCCAGAGCGAGCCGGCGGGCCGGCTCCGCGCCACGGCGCATGCCTGAGTCGGCGCTCCGCCGCGGCGCGGGCCAGCCTCGGCCTCCACCGCTTCGCCGTCGCTCACGGCCGCGGCGACGCTCTGCTCTGATCGTCGCGGGAGGGCTCGTGACCTCGACGGAGTCGGGCCTCTCGGTGCCCGACTGGCCGACGACCTACGGCCACAACATGTTCACGTTCCCGCTCTCGAAGTGGGTCGGCGGGATCCGCTTCGAGCACGCGCACCGCCTGATCGCGTCGACCGTCGGGCTCCTGACGGTCGTGCTGGCGGTCTGGCTCGCGCGCCGCGAGCCGCGGCGCTGGGTCCGCCGCCTCGGCTACGCTCGCGCTCGCCGCGGTCGTCGCGCAGGGCGTGCTCGGCGGGCTGACGGTGCTCTTTCTCCTGCCGACCGCCATCTCGGTCGCGCACGCGTGCCTCGCGCAGACCTTCTTCTGCCTGACGGTCGCGATCGCCGTCGTGACGTCGCCCCGCTGGACGGACGCGCGCCCGGCAGCCTGCGCGCCGCGTTCGCCGCCAATCCGGTCGCGCGGACCGCGGCCGCGACGGCGGCGTCGTCTTCCTCCAGCTCCTCATCGGCGCCGTCATGCGCCACACGAAGGCCGGCCTCGCGATCCCGGACTTTCCGCTGGCCCTCGGCCGCGTCGTGCCGCCGCTGACGTCGTTTCCCGGTCGCGATCCACTTCGCGCACCGCGTCGTGGGCGTCGTCGTCGCGGCGCTCGTCGGCCGTCGTGCGTCGTCGCGGGCCTTCCGCTCCGGCGCGGCCGGGCCTCCGGAAGGCGGCCGCTCTGGCTCGCGGCGCTCGTCGCCGTCGCAGATCGCGCTCGGCGCCGCGACGGTCCTGACGGGCAAGGCCGTCGTCGTCACGACGGCGCACGTCGCGGCGGGCGCGCTGCTGCTCGGGTCGACGCTCGCCTTCGGCATCTCCTCGCTCGCGCTCGAGCGCCGCCGCAGCAACGTCGTGCCGATCCGCCCGGCCGATGGCGGGGAGGGCCGCCGGATGGAAGTAGCCCGCGCCGCGCCGCGATCGCGTCGCGCCGTCGCGCGCCGCCGACTTCGTCGAGCTGACGAAGCCGCGGATCACGGCGCTCGTGCTCGTGACGGCGGCCGTCGGCTACGCCGTCGGCGGCGACGCGGCCCTTCCAGGCGTCGCGCTTCCTGCTCTTCATGGCGGGACCGCCCTCTCTGTGCGCCGGCGCCTCGGCGCTCAACCAGTACCTCGAGCGGGACGCCGACGCGCGGATGCTGCGCACGCAGCCGCCGGCCGCTGCCCGCCGGGCGCATCCGGCCGGAGGAGGCGCTCGCCTTCGGCCTGGCGCTCTCGGGCGGCCGGCCTCGCGCTGCTGCCGGCGTCAACCTCGCTGACGCTCGCGCTCGGCGCGCGTCGCTGCTCTCGTACGTCCTCGCCTACACGCCGCTCAAGCGCGTGACCTCGCTCTGCACGGTCGTCGGCGCGGTGCCCGGGCGCGCTGCCGCCGCTGATGGGCTGGGCGGCCGCGCGGGGCAGCGCTCGGCCCGGCCGGGCTGGGCGCTCTTCGCGATCCTGTTTCTCTGGCAGCTGCCGCACTTTCTGGCGATCGGCTGGCTCTACCGCGAGGACTACGCGCGCGGCGGCTTCCCGATGCTCGCCGTCACCGACCGCGACGGCGCCTCGACCGGCCGCCAGGCGCGTCCTGTACGCGACGGCGCTGCTGCCGGTGACGCTCGCGGCGGGCTGCTCGCCGCGGCCGGGCACGGGTACCTCTGGGGCGCGCTCGTCTCGGGCTCGCGTTCCTCGCCTGCGCGCTGGCTCTTCGCGTGGAAGCGCTCGACCGGCGCCGCGCGGCGGCTCTTCCTCGTGTCGGTCCTGTACCTGCCGCTCCTGCTCGGCCTCATGGTGTTCGACCGATGAGCGCGGCGACCGTCCGGCCAACCGGCGGCTGCTGTGGCTGCTGGTGCCTCGGGCGGCGCTCTTTTCTCGGGTCGATCCTGTTCATCATTTCGCGGGGCCACTGAGAAGGAGGAGACGCGATGACGACCGACGCCAGCACGCGATCCCCAACTACATGGCCATCTTCTGGTGGCTGCTCGGGCTGACGATCGTCGAGATCGGCTGGGCGATCATGCCGCACCACTCGGAGCTGGTCCTGGCGGGCGGCATCGTGCCCTGGCGATCATCAAGGCGGTCCTCGTCGCGCTCTACTTCATGCACCTGAAGTTCGAGCGCAAGACGCATGGGGATCCTCTTCGCCTCGACCCTGATCCTGGGGATGATCCTGGTCTCCGTCGGCATCGGCGAGCTGGTCCTGCCGAGGCCGTGAAACCGGACGGCAGTCAGCCGTAGCCAGTAAGCAGGAAGCGAGAACATGGAGCACGCCGAAGCCATCACCTTCGACCCCACGCCGAGGAGGACCGCACCTCGACCGGCATTCCCCACGACAAGATGGGGATGTGGGTCTTCCTCTGCTCGGAGGTGATGTTCTTCACGGGCCTGATCGGCTCGTACATCGTCCTGCGCTTCGGCTCGACGTGGCCGGACCCCAAGCAGACGCTCAACATCTGGCTGACGGCGGCGAACACGTTCATCCTCATCTGCTCGTCGGTGACGATGGTCAAGGCGCTCGAGTGGATCCAGCGCGGCAACATCCGCGAAGATGAAGCTCTTCATGTGCCTGACGCTGCTCGGCGGCTCGATCTTCCTCTCGGTCCAGGTCTACGAGTACCGGCACCTGCTCCACGAGGGCTTCAACCCGCACGTCTCGCTGTTCGGCTCGACCTTCTACACGATGACCGGTTCCACGGGTTCCACGTCTTCTGCGGCGTCGTCTGCATCGCCTGGTGCACGGGCAAGGCCTTCCTCGGCAAGTACACGCAGGAGCACCACCTCGGGATCGAGACGCTCGGCCTGTACTGGCACTTCGTGGACCTGGTCTGGATCCTGCTGTTCGCGATCGTGTACCTGATCTGACGCTGTCAGCGGGCGGCTCTCGGGCCGCCCGGAGCGGGGCAGGCCCCGCCCCTACGGCCCGGATGACACGATCCAGTGAGCATCCCCGACCTCCCGGCCGTCAACGCGACGCTGAACGCGACGTCGGCCGTCCTGCTCCTCCTCGCGTACCGGGCGATCCGGCGCGCCAGATCGAGCGGCACCGGCGGCTCATGCTCGCCGCGGCGGCGGTCTCGGCGGCGTTCCTCGTCTGCTACCTCGTCTACCACGCGCACGTCGGCTCGGTCCGGTTCACGGGCCAGGGGCCGGTCCGGACGCTCTACTTCACGATCCTGATCTCGCACACGATCCTCGCCGCGGCGATCGTCCCGCTCGTCCTGCGGACGCTGTACCTGGGCCTGAAGCGCCGGGACGACCGCAGCACCGGCGGATCGCGCGCTGGACCTTCCCGCTCTGGCTCTACGTCTCGGTGACCGGCGTCGTGATCTACGTGATGCTCTACCAGCTTTACCCCCCGGCCCGATTCGGGTAAGGTGAGGCGGATGAGAACGGCCGTCCGGCGTCGCTCGCCGCGGTCGTCCTGCTGGCGCGTCCTGCTGCCGGCGCTCGCCGCCGCCTGTCCGCTCTGCAAGGAGGCCGCGTCGGACGCCGACAAGCCGGGCACGACCTGCGTGTGGCGGGGGATGTACTGGTCGATCCTCCTCATGGTCGCGGCGCCCTTCGCGATGGTCGGCGCGATGATCCTCGCGGTCCGCCGGGCGCGCCGGCGCGCGCACGCGGCTCTGCCGCGGCCCCGGCGCCGCTGCCCTTCCCGGGACTCGCGCGGAGCCCGTCCCTGAAGCGCGCCGCGGCGTTCCTCGGCCTCATCGTCCTCTCGCGGCGCCCCTCGCGGCGCCGAGAAGCCGCGCGCCGATCTCGAAGCTCGATCCCTCGCCGAGCTCGATGCGTTCCTCGCCGCGCGTCGCGGCGGAGACGGTCGCGGAGTTCGCGAAGCCGGCCTGACGGCGGACGGCCTCTCGATCGCCGTCATCGACCTGACGGCGGGCCGGCCGCCGGCGCCGTTCCCGGCGGCGCGCTATCGCGGCGACGTGTGCTACTACCCGTGCTCGGTCGTGAAGCTCTGCTTCCTCTCCTACTACGAGGCGCAGAAGGAGGCGGGGAGGCTCGCCGACAATCCCGAGCTCGTGCGGGCCGTCAAGGACATGATCACCGTCTCCTCGAACGACGCGACCGGCTTCGTCGTGGACTCGATCACCGGCACGACCTCGGGCCCGAGATCGCCGATGCCGCCGAGTGGGAGACGTGGAAGGCGCGGCGCAACGCCGTCAACGACTGGTACCGCGCGCGCGGCTACACGAACCTGAACGCCGAACCAGAAGACCTTCTGCGAGGACGCGTACGGCCGCGAGCAGGCGTTTCGCGAGGGCGGCAAGAACCGCAACCGGATGACGGCCGCGGAGGCCGCGCGGATCTTCAAGGAGATCGTCGGGGCGAGGTCGCCGGCCCGACGGCGACCGACGAGATGATGGCCCTGCTCGTCGCGCGACATCACGGCCGAGAAGCCGTTCGAGGACACGGAGCCCGAGGACGCGCGCCTGGCGGGTCAGGGGCTTCCGAAGGGCAGCCGCCTCTGGGCGAAGTCCGGCGACGCCTACGACTTCCACCACCTCGTCGGCCGCATCGTGCTGCCGAACGGCTCGGACTTCGTGTCGCCGTGTTCACGAAGGGCGTCAAGGACCGTGCCGGGATCATCCCGCGCGTCTACGAGAAGGTGGCGGCGCACTTCGCGGCCGCTCGCGACCGCTGAGCCGGGCGGTCCACGTGCTCGGCGCGCGCATCGCGGCCGGCGTGGTCGGCGCGGGCATCCTGGGCCTGCGCGCGACCTTTCGCATCGAGGAGCTCCACCCGGAGCGCGAGCGGGGCCTGAAGGCCAGGGGCGTCCCGTTCGTCTACACGCTCTGGCACGGGCGGATGGTGCTGCCGCATCCTGGCGCACCTGCACGAGGGCATCGTCACCATGGCCTCGCGCTCCAAGGACGGCGAGATCATCGCGCGCTGGCTCGTCCGCAACGGCTACGTCCCCGTGCGCGGATCGACGGGCAAGGGCGGGCGCGCCGCCCTGCAGGACATGATCGACCTACGTCCGCGCCGGCCACCGCGGCCCCTGACGATCGACGGCCCCAAGGGGCCCCCGCGCGTCGTCAGCCCGGATCCTGCGGCTGGCGCGCGAGACCGGAGCCTGGATCCTGCCGTTCACGGGCGCGAGCACGCGGCCCTGGTTCCTGAAGTCCTGGGACCGCTACCTCGTCCCGAAGCCGTTCTCGCGCTGCGTCGTCGCTACGGCGAGCCCTTCCAGATCCCGGGCGGAATGCCCGACCGGGAGGCGCTGCGCCGATCGGCCGCGCGGTCGGACGCGATCACGCGGGAGGTCGGACCGGGCCGTCGGCGTCCTCGCCGCCGCCGCCCGGGAGTGGAGCAATCACGCGCGAATCAGGAGAAGATAGCGCCCATGCCGTTCAACCTTCGCAACCGCAGCGTCCTCGAGATGTCCGACTTCTCCCGGGAGGAGATCCGCTTCCTTCTCGACCTGTCCAGGGACCTCAAGCGCGCCAAGTACGCCGGCACCGAGGTGCCTCGGCTGCGCGGCAAGAACCTCTGCCTCATCTTCGAGAAGACCTCGACCCGCACGCGCTGCGCGTTCGAGGTCGCGGCCTACGACCAGGGCATGGGCGTGACCTACCTCGACCCGTCGGGCTCGCAGATCGGCCACAAGGAGTCGATCCGGGACACCGCCCGCGTGCTCGGCCGCATGTACGACGCGATCGAGTACCGCGGCTTCAAGCAGTCGGTCGTCGAGGAGCTCGCCAAGCTACGCGGGCGTCCCGGTCTACAACGGCCTGACCGACGAGTCGCACCCGACGCAGATGCTCGCCGACCTCATGACGATGGAGGAGCACTCGGACAAGCCGCTCCACCGGATCGCCTACTGCTACCTCGGGCGACGCGCGCAACAACATGGGCAACTCGCTCCTCCTCGTCGGCGCGCGGATGGGCATGGACGTGCGGCTTGCGCGCCGAAGTCGCCTGTGGCCGGCCGAAGCCGTCGTCGCGCGCGCCCGGGCGCTCGCGAAGGAGTCGGGCGCGAAGATCACGCTCACGGACGACCCGAAGAAGGGCGTCAAGGGCTGCGACTTCGTCCACACGGACGTCTGGGTCTCGATGGGGGAGCCCGCCGAGAAGTGGGCGGAGCGGATCAAGCTCCTGAAGAAGTACCGCGTGACGGCCGCGCTCATGAAGGCGACCGGCAACCCGCGCGCGAAGTTCATGCACTGCCTGCCGGCCTTCCACAACCGCGAGACGACCAAGGGCGAGGAGCTCTACGCAGAAGTTCGGGATGGAGGGCCTGGAGGTCGCCGAGGACGTCTTCGAGTCGCCGGCCTCGATCGTGTTCGACCAGGCCGAGAACCGCATGCACACGATCAAGGCGCTCCTCGTCGCGACGCTCGGATAGGCTCGAGGCGCACGGCCTTCGGAGCCGCACGGGGAGCCGGACCATGACCTCCGAGCTCGATCTCAAGAGCACCGTCCTCGACGCGTGGTCGACGAACAATCGCGTCACGACGTTTCTCGTCGAAAACCTTCCTCCCGCCCTGTGGGCCTCCCGGGCGTCGCAAGGGAGTTTCCGATCCGTTCGCGCGATCGCCGCTCACCTGCACAACAGCCGGCGCCGGTGGATCAAGACGCTCGGCGAAGAGCACGGAATCCCGGTTCCGAACAGGGTGGATCCGGCCCGCGTCACTCGCGCCGGGCTGGTCGCGGCGCTGAACCGCAGCAGCCGGGGCATCGTCCGTCTTCTCATCCTGGGCGCCGACCGCGGAGGGCACCTCCCGGACTCGGCCGCCTACGTCTGGCGCAACCTCCCACTCGACGTAGGCCACGTGCTGGCGTACTTCGTCGCCCACGAAGGGGCACCACCGGGGGCAGATCGTGATGCTCGCGCGGCAAATGGGCCAGCGATTGCCTCGCGCGGCGACCGACGGTCTCTGGCAATGGACGACACCGCGTGAAGGAGACGGGCGTGTCCCACAGTCGACGCCGGAGGGCCCGAAAGTGACGGAGCGAGCCCTGCGCCTGGAGGACGCCGTGGCGATCCTCGAACCACGCCGACAGCCTGGCCGCGCTGCTCGACGGGCTGCAAGAGAAGTGGACGGTGGCGACGGAGGGCGACGGCACCTGGTCGCCATACGACGTGATCGGCCACCTCATCCATGGCGAGCGGACGGACTGGATCCCGCGGGCCCGGCACATCCTGGCAGGCGAGAAGCGGCCCTTCGAGCGGTTCGACCGGGAGGCCCAGTTCGTGGAGAGCCGGGGCAAGAGCCTGCGAGACCTCTTGACGACCTTCCGCCAGCTGCGGCGGGAGAACCTCGCGTTGCTGAAGGGCATGTCTTTGACGGAAGACGATCTCGGCCGCAAGGGAATTCATCCCGAGCTCGGGACGGTGACCCTGGGCCAGCTGATCGCGACCTGGTTCGTTCACGATCTCGACCACGTCGTTCAGATCGCGCGCA
>CAVVPC010000039.1:0-9593 GCA_963750005.1 uncultured Chloroflexia bacterium | reverse complement strand
GCCGTATAATTATGTAAACTGCAAGTCTTGATTTCAGCCTAAAAAAGCGTTCAAAAAATTTTAACTTGATTATGACAATACCTTCGCCAAATGACGTAAAAAAGTAGGGCTTTTCGAGTAAAGTAGGTTTGTGAGAACATTCCAATTACCCGAAAGCCCATGAGAGAGATTTTAGCACTTTTACAAAACATTGCGCCAGTTGTTTCTGCGACTATTTTGCAGCAGATGAGCCAAGTGATCTATGGCATGTTGATCAGCAATGGACGGATCACGATGCTGGAAATTTCCCGCTGGACGGAAGAAGGCGGGAGTTACCGAACGATCCAACGTTTGTATCACACACCACTTGTCGTGGCTGCAAATCCAGTGGATCTTCTTCGTTAGCCGGTTACAAAAACCAAATGATGAATATATTGCGGCAGGCGATGAAGTGGTATTTGGCAAAGCAGGCAAAGAGACTTATGGGATTGGGTGTTTCTTTTCCAGTCTGCAAAACCGTGTCATTCCTGGCTTATCGTTCTTTGTGTTTTCTGTGATCAATGTCAAGGAGCGGCAATCGTATCCGATTCAAGCAGTTCAAATGGTGAAGGAGAAAGAAGAAACAAGCAGAAGGCCAAGAAAAAAAAAAGCAGTCAAAACCTTAGAAAAGCGTCCTGTCGGTCGTCCGAAAGGAAGCAAGAATAAGAAAAGTGAAAAACCGACGTTGAGTCCCGAATTATTGCGGATCCAACCCGTTTTACAGGCGTTTTTGGTGATTTTGAAAGGTGTTTTGGCTGTGCAGTATCTGGTCATGGATGGTCACTTTGGAAATTATCCAAGTGCCTGGATGGTGTTACAAACCGGGCTGCAATTCGTTTCAAAACTTCGCTCGGATGCTGCTCTGTATGAACCCTTCACAGGAAAATATTGTGGACGTGGTGCCGCACCCAAATATGGCGACAAAGTCGATGTGCGCAAGATGAAAAAGAAATATCTGAAAAGTGACAAAAAGGAAGATGGCATTCGCACACAAATGTATCAAGCCATTTTGCTCAACAAGGGATTTGCCTTCTCCATCAATGTGGTTGTGATCCTGAAAACCAATCTTTCAACACATAAGCAAGCCCACATCATTCTATTCAGCACGGATTTGAAATTGCCCTATGAAAAACTCTTCGATTATTACACCCTGCGTTTCCAAATCGAATTCAATTTCCGGGACGCCAAACAATATTGGGGTTTGGATGATTTTATGAATGTCAAAGAACAGGCAGTGACCAATGCCGCTAATTTGTCTTTCTTCATGGTGAACTTCAGTTCCGTCCTGTTGCGCCGTTTTCGAGAAAACAATCCTGAGTTCAGCATTCTGGATTTGAAATCCCATTATCGCGGTTGTAGATATGCTTCCGAGACAATAAAATTACTTCCGCAAAAGCCTGATGGCATTTTATTAGCCGAGATCTTCGAGCAAATTGCCCGCTTGGGCATGGTTCATCCCGCTTTTCAACCAGTTTCTACTGCCTGACTGGCGTAGGTATTGTATGAGACAGGCGGTAAATTCGCCACCCCTCCTATCCCATCCCTTCGCAAAATTCCCTCTTGACAAAACAGAACATAAATTCTAAAATAGGGCTATGATATATTCCTATATTGGAATATAATAAAGTTATGGCACGCAGACCCACTACGCACGATCCGTTCAATGCTGTGGCCGAACCGAAGAGAAGACAGGTTCTGGAGGCCATGGGTGCAGATGAGCTTTCCGTCAATGAGATCGTCCAAAGGCTCGGCTGGAACCAGCCGATGGTTTCGAAGCATCTCGGCGTGTTGAAGCAGGTCGGGTTGGTGGAGGAGAGACATGCAGGCCGCCAGCGTTTCTACCGGGTCAACGCAGAGAAGCTCAAACCAATTTTCGATTGGGTGACGCCCTATGAACATTACTGGAGTGAAAGGTTCGATCGCCTGGACGAAGTTTTAAAGGATATTCAAAAAAAGGAGAAAAAATAAAATGTCTGCAAAAAATAAAACCACGATCAAAGCTGAGCCGGGTAGGCAGGAGCTATTTATCACCCGGGAATTCGACGCTCCCTGCGAGCTGGTCTACCGGGCCCATATCGACCCGGAGCTCTACGTCCAGTGGCTGGGGCCGCGCGGCTATGAGATGGTACTGGAAACGTTCGAGCCATACAGCGGCGGCCGGTGGAGATATATCCATAAGGACGAGCAGGGCAATGAATTCGGTTTTCATGGTGTCTTCCATGAAATTTCACCGGAGAGAATGATCCAGACCTTTGAGTTTGAGGGACTTCCCGAAAGCGGTCATGTCATCCTCGATACGATGAAACTCGAAACACTGCCAGGGAACAGAACCAGGATCAGCATCCAATCTGTCTACCAGTCTGTCGAGGACCGGGACGGCATGATTCAATCCGGGATGGAGCGCGGGGTGAACGATGGCTACGAGCGGCTCGATGAGGTTCTGGCAAAGATGTAAGCAGGAATCTGGAAAATTGATGGAGTGGACACATGAGCAAAGTAAGAGTGGAGCTTTCCATGTCGTTGGACGGATTTATCGCCGGCCCCAACGATGGACCGGAGAATGGCCTGGGCGACGGCGGGGACCGGCTCTTTGCGTGGTATTCCAACGGTGATACCGATTTCCCGCTGCCTGGCACGGACATGGTATTCAAGGTCTCACGCGCCAGCGCTGACTTCCTGCGAGAATCCTGGCTGATGACCGGCGCATCGGTGACGGGACGCAGAACCTTCGATATCACCAACGGCTGGAATGGAGTCCCGCCCGGTGGTGTGGATGCACCTTTCTTTGTGGTGACTCATACTGTCCCACAGGAATGGGTCAAGCCTGGATCGCCGTTTACATTCGTGACGGAAGGTGTTGAAAGAGCTGTCGAGCTCGCAAAGCAGGCAGCAGGTGAAAAGTACGTCGATCTGATGGGCGCCAGCATTGTACAGCAGTCCCTCAATGCGGGACTGGTCGATGAAATCCAGATCGATCTTGCTCCGGTTCTGATTGGCGCAGGTGTGCGGTTGTTCGATCATCTGGGTACCGGGCCGATCGAGCTGGATCAGCTGGAGGCCGTGAAAGGCAATCAGGTAACACATGTGAGGTATCGGGTCGTCAGGTAAATGCCCGCGTACGAATACTTTATTAAAAAGGAGCTGACATGAGAAAACTGATTATTGCTGAATTCATCACACTGGATGGTGTGATCCAGGCCCCTGGCGGCGAGGAGGAAGATACCGAAGGTGGATTTAAGTATGGCGGCTGGACGCAGCCATACTGGCATGAGGATATTGGCATGCATTTCTTTCAGGCCATGACCCAAACAGACATTCTCCTGCTTGGGCGAAGGACCTGGCAGGGTCATGGCGCTGCTTTCGACCCCCTGCCCGCCGGGGATCCCTTTGGAGATGTGATGAACGGCATGCAGAAGTACGTAGTTTCCACGACACTGAAATCGGCGGATGCCTGGCGAAATTCAACGATCATCAGCCGGAATGTAGTCGCGGAAGTACGCAA
This sequence comes from uncultured Chloroflexia bacterium, assembly GCA_963750005.1. Classification (GTDB taxonomy): domain Bacteria; phylum Chloroflexota; class Anaerolineae; order Anaerolineales; family Villigracilaceae; genus Defluviilinea. The sequence continues at coordinate 6,073 of CAVVPC010000039.1, read as the reverse complement.
GCTGAAGGAGCAGGAAGGCAAGAACATTGTTTTGGATGGCAGCAGCGTGCTGGCTCACACCCTCATCGAAAATGATCTGGTTGATGAATACGATTTGCATGTATATCCCCTTGTGCTGGGCAGCGGAAAGAAATTGTTCCCGGATGGAAAGCGCCTGAATTTGAAACTTATTGAATCACAGGCAATTCCAACGGGTGTCGTGTTCCAGCGGTACCAGCCAGCCTGATGGAACAGGCCTTATACCAAAATGAATGCGGATGAATTTCTCAGGAAATTAAAAAGCACTTCGTTCACCTGCGGTGGCAAGCTCTCATCGGCATCTTGCATCGGATGACGATGATGCCATTCTGGGAGTTCGCATGGGACAGGTCTTTGCACTCGCCAAGGAATTCATGGCCATGCCGCTCGATGAAGTGGAAAAGATGCTCGAAAGCCCAATTCATGAAATGCGGGTTGGGGCCGTCAGCATCATGGATTTCCAGGCGCGTAACAGGAAGACGGATGAAAAACGTCGCAAGGAGTTATTCGACCTGTATATCCGCCGTCATGATCGTATCAATACCTGGGATTTGGTCGACCGGAGCGCTCCGTACGTGGTCGGCGGCTACCTGTTTGACAAGCCGCGCAGGATTTTGTATAAGCTGGCCCGTTCCAGGCGCATGCCTGAACGCCGCACTGCCATCGTCAGTACGCTCTATTTTATCGGCAAAGGCGACGTGGAGGAACTTGTTCAAACTGGCGGAAACCATGCTTTACGACAAGGAGGATCTGATCCATAAGGCAAATGGATGGGCGCTCCGCTTCGCAGGTGATCAGGATCGTGTACGTCTCCTGGGTTTTCTGGATCAATACGCTGCTATCCATGCCGCGCACGACACTTCGTTATGCAACGGAACACCTCGAAAAAAAGCAGCGGGATCGGTATCTGAACATCCGGAAGGAGAAAACCGCATGACAGGCAAAAAGACCGGTATTACTTCCATGGATGAGTACATTGCGACCTTTCCCGACGATATGCAAAAAATCCTCCAGGAATTGCGGTCCACTATAAAATCCGCTGCACCGGAGGCGGAGGAAAAGATCAGTTATGGAATGCCCACGTTCATGCTGAATGGCAAGTATCTGATCTACTTCGCCGGATGGAAAAATCATATTTCTGTCTATCCCGTCCCGACAGGCAGTGATGAATTCAACAGGAAGATCGCACCCTATATTGCCGGAAAAGGTACCTTGAAATTTCCGCTTGACAAACCATTGCCACTGGATTTGGTCACTGAAATGGTCAAACTTCATCTCGCTGGCAATCTGGAAAAAAACGGTATCAAATCAAACTATGGAAATAAAGGAGAGAAAAAATGAAAAAGATTACCCCGTTCTTATGGTTCGACACTCAGGCCGAGCAGGCGATGAATTTCTACACCTCCATCTTTAAAAATTCAAAAGTTCTCAGTGTCAGCCGCGGCCCGGACGGAAAGGCGCAGTCGGTCAATTTTGAGATCGAAGGACAGGAATTAGTCGGCTTCAACGCCGGCCCGGAATTCAAGTTTAACGAGGCCATCTCACTCTTTGTCGATTGCAAGGACCAGGCGGAAGTGGATGAGCTATGGAACAAATTGACATCCGATGGCGGTGAGGAAAGCCAGTGCGGCTGGCTCAAGGATAAATATGGCCTTTCCTGGCAGATCATCCCCTCCGCATTGGGACAATACCTGGGCGATCCCGATCCGGTCAAAGCGCAGCGGGCCATGCAGGCCATGCTCAAGATGCGAAAGATCGACATTGCAGGCTTGAAGAAGGCCTACGAAGGCAGCTAGGCAGGCTTCATGGCTCATGGATTTGAATGGCAATATTATCCGAAGCGATAGCGACCGGGGTAAGCTACTCCAATCGATGCAAACGTCCCGGAGATCTTTTTGTCATATCTGCGGGACGTTTGATCTCTTGCAGCCTGAATGTCAGTGTTTTGGTGGGTGACAATTGCGCCAGAGACAGATAAAATCGGGCAATTGGATGTTATTTACCGGATTATCGAATAACAGGAGAGTTATGAGTAAACAAGGCTACGCTTCGGTGAATGGACTTCAGATGTATTATGAGATCCATGGGGAGGGCCAGCCGCTTGTATTGATACATGGGGCCTTCTCAGGCATTGGCACATCGTTCGGAAAACTCCTGCCGGGACTTTCTGAGAAGCGGCAGGTTATCGCTTTCGAGCTGCAGGCTCACGGGCGGACTGCGGACATTGAGCGTCCGCTCACGCTTGAAGCAATGGCGGACGATGTCGCCGAAGGGATCCGGCAGTTGGGGTTGGGACAGGCCGACATCCTCGGTTACAGCATGGGCGCCGCTGTTGCCCTGCACCTTGTCGTCCGGCATCCGGAGCTGGTGCGCAAGCTTATCTTTGCTTCCGGTACCTTTAAGTTGAGCGGTGTCCAGCCCGGGCTGATGGAGGGGTTGGGAGAGATGAAGCCTGAGATGATGCACGGCTCGCCCTGGCACGAGGAATACATGCGGATTGCGCCGCGCCCCGAGGATTTCAATAGACTTTTTGCAAAAAAGACGGCGATGGATCGACAGACCAAGGACATTCCGGAGGAGATCATACGTGCCATCAAATCGCCCACCCTGATCATCCTCGGCGATTCAGATCTGGTGCAGCCCGAGCATGCGGTGGAGATGTTCCGGTTGCTTGGGCGGCGGCGTCTTTGGGGATACACCTGCAGGCTTGCCGAACTCTCAGCTGGCGGTCCTGCCCGGCACATCGCATGTAACCGTTGTCGACCACGCCGACTGGCTGGTCTCGATGATCAATTCATTTCTGGATGCGCCTGTAAAGTGATGATTTCCAAGATTCGACAACAGATATAATTACAGGTGCTGCGGCCTAATAAATTTACTCATACTGGATTGGAGATAGCATGTCATTTCAAGCGTATTTGGATAATATCGAAGAAAAAACCGGCAAGACACCCAATGATTTTATCGCCGAAGCAAAAGAAAAGAATCTCACCCAGTCCGAGGGAAATTATCGCCTGGCTCAAGCAGGATTACGGCTTGGGTTTGGGACATGCCAGGGCCCTGGACCATGTCATTCGAAAAGGTCCGGAGTTTGAAGTGCGTCAAACGACGGGAACTCACCGGGATGCCTCCGGGACTTTAAAGCTCGATGGAAAATCGACCACCGCAAAGAAAACAAATAGCAAAGCAAAACACTGATAGAGCCGGCCGAAGGAAAGTACAGCAACTGCCTATGAAAATTCATCTCATCGATGGCACGTACGAATTATTTCGCAACCATTTCGGTGCGCCCCCAAAAAAGGCACCCGATGGTCGGGAGGTGGGGGCTACGCTGGGTCTGATGAGAAGTCTGTTGATGCTGCTCACGAGTCCGGGCGTCACGCATGTTGCGGTTGCCTTCGACCATGTCATCGAGTCGTTCCGCAATGATCTGTACAGCGGATACAAAACCGGCGAAGGCGTGGATCCCGACCTCCTCGCCCAGTTCCCGCTGGCGGAGCAGGCGGTCTCTGCACTCGGAGTCGTCGTCTGGCCGATGGTGGAGTTCGAGGCCGATGACGCCATCGCCTCGGCTATAAAGCGCTTCCACAAAAGCAAGTCTGTGGAGCAGTTCGTCATCTGCTCCCCGGATAAGGACCTGGCGCAGCTGGTCTCCGGCGAGCGGATCGTCTGCTGGGACCGCCGCCGGGAAATCGTGATCGATGAAGCCGGTGTGGTGGAGAAATTCGGCGTATCCCCAGGATCCATCCCGGACTGGCTGGCGGTGGTCGGAGATGCTGCCGACGGTTATCCGGGTGTTCCGGGCTGGGGCGCCAAGTCGGCTTCCGCTGTTCTTGCCTACTATGATCACCTGGAAAGTATTCCGCATGACCCAGGCCAATGGCAGCTAAAGTCCATAAGCTCCGGTCGTGCCGCCAGCCTGGCACAAAGCCTGTCATCGCATTGGGAGGAGGCGCTGCTCTTCCGCCGGCTGGCCAGGCTGCGGGAGGATGTGCCCCTTCAGGAAAAACCTGGCGACCTTAAGTGGCAGGGAGCCGATCCAGACTTGAAGGAGTTTTGCCATGCATTGGGGGAGGAAAAACTTCCACTGCGGGTCTCAAAATGGCGCTAAGTCTCTTCTGGAAACAAATCGTAACCAATTGTTGGATCGCTATCACAAGCGGGCCCGGGGGGCAAGGGCAAATTTATACTTTCCAATGGAACTCCTACAAAGCCTAAGATAAATCTAAGTTTTTCTACGAGACTTTCCCCGTTCCCATAAGGGAGATTCCCAGTTCTCCACTTCGTTCCTTCCCCATTGTTCGTCCATTAAAACTGAATATGCTTAACGGGAATGAAGTTTATCCGTATGAAAGGATAGAAAAGGAGATCTGTAAGCATGAGAAGAGTAAGTGTATTTTCAACTACACTGGTCCTGGCGGCGTTGCTGCTGGCGGCTTGTGGTGGACAGCAAACAAGCACAAGTGTTCCCAGCACCAATGTCCCGCCGGTTACCGTTGAGTTGACCAGCACCAGTGAGATGACCGCCACGGAGGCTGCCGACGGAAGCGCCGACTGCCTCAACCGATATGACCAGCACGCCTGCCATACCGGTGACAGGGGGGAACAGCCCCTCCCGTATTTCCAATATCATTGGAACCTCCGTATGTGGCATAGGGGGTGACCAGATCGGTACCGTTAAAGATCTGGTGTTGGACTTTGATCAGACCATGGTCACCTATGTGGTTGTGGATGCGAATGGCCCGACGGCAGCTGTCCCGTGGACGTCGTTTAATTGGCTCGCTTTCAGTAACCCAGTCACGGGAACCGGCTCTGGAACAGGGACGGGTCTCGAAACCAGCACTCCTGCTTCTGGAACAGGGACCGGTCTTGAGACCAGTACGCCTGAAGCAGGGACGGGCCTTGAGACCAGCACACCTGCAGCAGGCACAGGGGGTCTGGAAACCAGCACGCCTGAAGCGGGTGCAGTGGCGACTTCCACCAGCACTTCTGGTAGTGATACCGGCACTGGTACAGGCACGGGCACGATTGCAGGACAAAACTGTTTGACTCTCACTGTCACGAATGATATGTTCAACAATGCCCCTGCATTTGATCAATCCACTCTGCCTGGAAAAGGCCAGCCCGCCAGCGGCTGGGATACCACCCTGAATGATTACTGGATAACGGGTGATACCTCCACCCCCACTCCTGCAGCAAGCGGTTCGACCTCATCGACTTCCACTCCTGCAGCGAGCGGTTCAACCTCCTCAACCTCTACGCCGTCGGCAGGCGGTTCAGGCACTGGGACGGGAACCGGAGAGGCTGGCATGCAGCTGCAAGGCGTGATGCTGGCAACCGATGTTCTGGGCGCAACGGTCGTGATCAACCCGCAGGCATCTGGAACAAGTTCAGGCGGTACGGGTACGCTGGCCACTGACACACCCGCAGCTGGCACCGGCACACTCGCCACAGATACCCCTTCGGCTGGAGGAACAGTATCGACCTCCACGCCCTCCACGGGCGGAGCCAGCAGTGATACGGGCACAGGCTCCAATGAGAACGCAGTCGAAGACATGATCGTTGAGCCGATGACTGGCCTGATGCAATACGTGGTCATCAGTATGGGCACGGGAAGTGATTGGATCCCGGTCCCGATCAGACTCCTGGGCTGGGACTCGGCCAATAGCCAGTTGGTGCTCATGGTCAGCGCGGACACCCTCCAGAATGCGCCGACAATCTCCTCCGACCAGTTCCCGGATACTTCCATGTCCGGCTGGGACCAGGAATTCTCCACGTTCTGGGAAAGCAATGGAAGCACGGGCTCCGGAACAGGAACAGGTGGTGTCACTGTTTCAACGGCAACGGCCACTCCTTAACCTGTTTTGTATCTCACGTTAGAACAGGCAGGCTGCGCAGCGTTAACTCTGCGCAGCCTGATTTTGTTTGTTGACAAACTCGTGTGGCAAAGCGATATAGTGCTGGCCTTCAGACCTGCCCCCAGGCAAAATAAGTCGGCACATACAAGGACGCGTGTTTCCGTCGGTGGCTGCCTGTTTATCCAACGCCTTCATGC
>CAVVPC010000038.1:0-7137 GCA_963750005.1 uncultured Chloroflexia bacterium | reverse complement strand
AAAAAACAGCTGTTCATCCTTCTTGAAAGTTTTCTCACCTGTTTGGGGATCCTTGACTTCGTTAAAATCCCACCAGCGATCAAGGAATGTGCTGATCCTGATAATGCGGTTCTGATCGATGTAATCCTTATAGGGATCGACGACGATCAATTCATCCCTGGCCTTGTCGATGTGGGCAATGATGCTGTAGTGGCCGTAATCGTCATCGTCCTCATCCATATCCTCGAACAGTCCCTGCCATTCCACACCCACAGGAAATTTTGCGTCCTCCAGTACATAGATCAGGTCATACAGGCTGGCTTTTTCCTTGTACCACAGCTTGGCAATCGGCACGAGCTTTTGTACCGCCCTGGCAAGCTGATCGACGCGGGTGCCATGTGTTTCGATGGTCTGCGTTGCCCCGGCAGCTTCGGTGATTTCCGGCTGCGCGATCTCACTCCGATATTCTCAAGGAGCATTTCCAAAACAGCGGGACCGCAGTGATTTTCGGTGATCTGCTGGATCCACCGCAGGCGGCTAAATCTCTTTGGGTCGCTCGGGAGATTCGACATGTTTGCTCAGCAGGCTGGCTAAAATATCCGGGAACTCGATCCCGTGCAGGCCCATCACCTGGGTCATGGGCTGGTCGCCCGGTCCCAAGGCGGTGTTGGGGTTGCAGTCGATAAAATATGGAGTTAACGTCTCTTTATCCACACGGATGTCGAACTTGGCATAATCGGAGAAGCGGAGAATATCAAAGGCTTTTGAGCACAGCTCGGAGACCTTTTTCTCCAGTTCATCCTCGACAAGATGGAATTTGGCTGCATTCGGATTATCATAGCTTTCTATGCTGGTAAATCCATATTTGCCGTCTGGTTTGACCCGGTATCTTTTCTCTGCCAGGAGGACATGGCGGGTTTTGCCGTCGTCGAAAACCACGGCGGTGAGCTCCGGCCCATCGATGAACTTTTCGACCAGGATCGGGATCTTATAACTGGTCGACAGCTCCTCCACCCCTTTCATGATCTGGTTGGCAGTTTCCTTGACGGCGTTGTTATTGATGCCCATGCTACCGCCGCTCTCGTTCAGCTTGGCAATATACGGAGGGTCGAAAGGGGGAGGTGTATTGGAGCGCAAATCCTTGATAAATTTATATTCGGGGGTTGGGATGTTGTTCGCCTCGAGCAGCTCCTTGAACAGGTGGCGGTTGCTGCCGATCACCATGCCTGTGATGCCGCAGCCCGTGTAGGGAATGTTGGCATATTCCAAAAAGGCCGGGATGGTGCTGGCCAGCTTATCCTTGCCCCGGACGGTATCCACCAGGTTGACGATCACATCCGGCCGGTCGATCAGGAGATTGGTCAGGAGATATTGATCGGCGGGATAACCTTTGACCTCCAGGCCCAGCTTCTTTGCCTCCTCCATCACTTCCTGGGCCCGGTCCTCCACTTCCTTTTCGGCGATGTAGGCATCCTCGGTGGGAAAGTTTGCCCGGTCAACAAAGGAATAGGCGACGGCCACCAGCTTGATCTTTTTCAACGCATCGGTATCGATATTTAGTTTTGTCTTTACGGTTGCCACGTTCACATCCAGTTATTCGAGTTAGACAGAATCAGGGAAATACGGGATGGATCCTGCCATTGCGCTGATTAACGTGGGAGAGAATATCGAGTTACGTGGAGCAACTGGTTATCGTGCAAAGCGGCCTTTGCGTTATTCTCGGTATGGATCATCTACGTTTCCACGATTTTTTCTGGGATTCTTCATCCTCAAAAAGGTATCGACCACTTGTGGGTCAAAATAATTGCCGGATTGCTCACGGATGTAGTCCAGCGCACTGTTCCTGAGGCCAGCCTTTCCGGTAGGGACGGTCCGAGATCAATGCGTCGTAAACGTCTGCCACGGCGAAGATGCGGGCGGCCAGGGGAATTTCCTCCCCCTTCAGGCCGCGGGGATAGCCCGTGCCGTTCCATTTCTCGTGATGACAGTAGGGGATATCCAGCGCATCCCGCAGGTAGTTGATATTCGAAAGCAGGTTATAGGCGTAAACCGCATGCATGCGCATGTGCTGCCATTCCTCCTCATTGAGCTTGTCCGGTTTGAGCAGGATGTTATCCGGCACCCCCATTTTACCGATGTCATGCAGAAGTGCCCCGCGGCGGATATTGACGAGATCCTCCGCCTGAATGTCCATGGCTTCCGCCAGGTCCATGGTCATTTCGGGTCACCCGCTGGGTATGGCCCTCGGTTTCCCGGTCCCGCAGGTCGAGCGCCGCGGACCAGCCCTCCAGGGTCGCCTCATACGCCAGCATCAATTCTGAATTGCTGCGCTGCAGATCCTTGAAAAGGGTGGCGTTATCCACGGCGATGGCGATCTGCCCGGACAGCACTTCGAGGTAATCGATCCATTCCTGGTTGACATCCAGGTGGGAGCGGCAATAGATTTCAAGCACGCCCCTCACCTTGCCTTTCGCTGCCCAGGGGCGCGCCTACATAACTTATGAAATCCTCCCCTTGTAAGTACGGCTGGCGTATAAACCTCTTTTCCGCTTCGAACTCCGGGATGTGGATCACGCGCTGCTCGAGTGCGACCCGGCTGGCAAATCCTTCCCCTAGGCGGAGCTTCGCCCGCTCGATCGCCGGGGAGCGAAAGCCGCGGCCGGCTGCAAAGGTGAGCGCTGTGGAGGCCGGATCGAGCAGCATGACGTCGGCAGCATCCGCGCCAAGCTGCTCCACGATCTGGTCGATGGATACGGTCAAGGTAAGCTTTAGATCGAAGCTGGAGAGGACGGCCAGGTCGATCTGCCGCAGGGCGTTGATCCGACCCAGCTGTTTTTGGGTCTGCAGCTCCGAGAGCTTGTGGCGGTTATATCCATGGAAAGGATGAATAATCCATCCGGTACGGGCTGGATGCTCAATTCGAACCAGCCTGTGCTGCCGTCGGGATAATCGAATTTATTCTCCATCTGGCGGGCTGTACGCTCCTCCATGCAGTGCTTCAGTACGGAAAACAGCTCTGTATTTTCAATCCCGGGGTAGGCCTCCATCATGGTCCGGTTGATCAATTGATCCGGGGTTTGGTGTCCATGCCGGGCAGCCGCCTGATTGATATAAATGTAGCGCCAGTCAAAGCCAATGATCTGGCAGCCTTCCAGCAAACCATCGAGGGTCTGATGATATTGTTCATGGGTCATGGATTTCGAATTGTGATGGGGGGACTTTTCTCTCATATTATTCATTCTTCGCTTGAATCTAATATGGTAAATAGTCGTCAATTTGGATTGACAATAAAGGTTTACGGGTGACCACTGACAGGTACCATTATTTTATGCCAATTGGACAATTTTGGTAGGGATTTAGCAGCGTTTTGGAAATCACCGCTTGGGAATGTCACCTACCCGGTGGATGGAAATGAGCGGAACCGTTTACAATATCCTGAAAGCCTGATTTCCAGTTTCCCCAGGAGTGACTATGGCAAAAATGATTCCCGCCACCGAGCGCGTCGCCCGGGCACGCACGTTAATCCAGCAGGCACGGGATTTGCCCGTCCCGGAGGGCGGTCTGGGACGGAGCGACTTTTCCTACATTGCCGAGATCAAGGATCTGCTGCGGAAGGCGCGTGACCTGGTGAAGTTCATCCCGCAGACTGCCGGTGTTTCCGCTGAAATGAAGGAGGAAGTCAAAAAAGTTTATGAAGAGATCGAGCAGGCTGACCGGGATATCCTGTACGGATAAATAAAAGCGGACAAGTTGCCTTGTCCGCTCGTCGCTTGCATACAAACTATTCTTTTGTTGTCATCTTCCCCTGCTAACGCCTCGGACGATCAATAACAGGATAATTGCGCCGATGAATGCGGTGATGATCGTCCCGATGATGCCAGCGCCGAGGCGATGCCCAGGGCACTGAATAACCAGCCGCCGATGAAGGCGCCAAGAATACCGATCAGGATTGCCGTACCCAGACCGCTTCTCCTGGGTCCGCCAACCATCGATTCGGCCAGCACGCCTGCGATGGCGCCGATCACGATCCAGATTAGAACAGTTTGAAGATCCATAAGATTGTTCCTTTCTCCTTTTTTCGAAATAAAAACCAGGTTTTCAGCCTTGCCCGGCGGAGGCAGCCGCCGGGTTGCGATCAACCGCTGCATCGTAATAAGAAAGATTCACATGCCTCTCGTGTGTATAACGAGTAAATTTCCAGCCTGCTACGTGCACTGTCAACTTCTAATGTATCTTCCCAGCATAACGGCGTGAATGGAAATTCGTCGCGGTTCGTGTACAATCCTTTTCCCCCAGTCTGAAGTAGCTGCCAAATGCCGCGGGAGGCCGGAAATATTCCACGACGAAGGCGACATAAAAGCTGCGGCACCAAGACGAAAAAAAGCCAGCGCTGCAAACGCTGGCTTTAATTTGCGGGAGGAAATTCTACGGCGTAGGTGTTTCTGCTGCTGCCGGAGCGGATGTATTGGTCGCCGCCGGACTTGCATTCCCAACCACAATGACGACAAATACTTCATCGCCAAAGTACTGCCCAGTCGCAGTGGACATGCGCCAATTGCCGCGCAGGGTTCCTGTCTTGTTCGGCGCGGTCATCGGCACGGAAATGTCATAGGTCGCACCGGAGGCGACGGAGGCGGGCAGGGTAAAGGCGGTACCGCCCAGGACCTCCCCACCTGTGTTTTGGAATTTAAAGCCGGCGTCCCAGGCGCACGAGCCGTTGTTCTGCACCTTCCAGGTCTTGGTAAAAGCTTTGCCTGGGTCCATCTGGGTATTATCCGGGATGGTCACATCGCTCACAAAGGTGAGTCCATAACAGGACGAAGTGGCTGCCACGCCGCCAACTGCTGCGCCTGGCGTTGTCGCAGTGCCGAAGGGAACTCCACCGGTGCTGGTGACCAATGGAGGGATCGTGGCAAGCGGGGTCTGCGTTACCGCAGGTGTATTTGTCGGCGCGACGAGCGCGGTCATCGTAAGGGCGGAGGAAAAGGTCGCCACAGCAAAGGTTTGGATTTGACTCACACTCAGGGTTGGGGTGGCTTCCGGTGCGTTCCCGCCTCCGCAGGAAGCAAGCAGGATGGCTCCCAGGGTGAGGATAATTTGCACCTTCATTAATCGTTTTTTAAGCATTGATACTCCTTTCAACAAGAGCGGCTATTTTACTCGATTTTGCTGAGTATCCGGTTATGGCACAATGGGGGATAGCCCTATTGGGCCATTGGTACTGTCTGCCTTTATAGAATCGATTGTTGTCCACCCTGACAAACGATTTGAACACAAGTGGAGAGAATAGAAAATGCCGTCAGTTTGCAAGTATTGGGCAGAGCTTCAGAACTGACGGCACATAGCTTTGCCTAAGAACGTCTTGCGCATCAGTGGCGGTCGATGCGCCTGCGGCTAGTCTACTTGCTCTCCGCCGTCCGCTGGATGCGCTTGTTCGATGGGCGCATTGAGCAAGACAATGCGAAATCGAACATCGTGACGGCTGCTCGATCAGGCATCTTCTGTGCGTGGAACTGCGCCGGACGATCCCCCGGCCGGCGTCCGCTCAGGCGGCCGGCGTTCCCGTCATGCCGGCCCCGTCGTCGCTACTCGAATCCCGCGACCGTGTCCAGGCGACGTCGAGACCGACGCTGAGGAGCAGGATCACGAGCAGCGCGACCATCGACGCGGGCTCGTAGATGAGCTCGTTGAACACGAAAGCGAGCAGCGCGATCGCGATGGTCGCGAGCGCAAGCACCAGCACGCCGACGTTCGCACCGGTGACCTCGCGGACGCGGAGGTGCGCTACGGTGACCAGGCCGAAGACGGCCAACGCGACGGCGCTTCCGATCGAAGCGATCGCGTTCACGTCGAACCCGACCACGAGCACGATGCAAATGAGCGAGACGAAGATCAAGCCGGCGGACGCGCGACCTGCGAACTTTCGCGCCATCACCGGCGGGAACTGCTTCGTCTCCACAAGCTGTTCGCATAAGCCCTGCGCGGGATAGAGTCCGGCGTTGGTCGCCCCGGAGGTCGCGAACAGCGCCACCAGGCTCATCATCCAGTACCCTGCTTTGCCCAGGACGGGCTCCGCGGCCACCGCGATCGCCGTACCGCCGGAGGCGATGACCTGCTCGACCGTCAGGGTACCGAAGACCCCCAGCGAGACCGCCACGTACACGACCGCCGCAATCCCCAGCGCCAGATACATGGCCTTCGGAAGTTCCCGCGCGGGGTCTTTGAGATCCTTGGCCGTGAAGGTCACGATGCCGAATCCGAGGAAGGCGAAGAACGTGAGCGCCACGCTCGAGACGATGTCCCGCAGCGGGGGATACCCCGAAGGCGCCAGCAACTGCGGGTTGATGTTCAGCAGCGTCGCGACCGCGAACACCGAAAGGCTCCCAATCACGACGACGACGATCACCGTCTGCGCGCGCGCGACGACCTGCGACCCCACGATGTTGAGGATCGTCATCACGACGATGATGAGGGCCGCGAATATCTTCGTCCACGTCACGCTGCCCCCCGCGAACGCGGCGCTCGCGTAGCTCCCAAACGACGAAGCGACCATCGCGGTGATGATCGCGTTGACAGCGTATGTGAGCCACGCCGTAATGCGCGTGACGTGACCAGGCCCAAAGCCTTGGGCGACGTATTCGAGCAGGCCACTCCGCTGACGGGTACTTCGCACCGAGTTTTGCGAACGAGTACCCCTGCAGTCCGGCGATGCAGCCGGCAAGCACGAACGAGAGCCAGACCGCGGCCCCCGCGACCTCACCGGCAGCGCCGAGCAGCGAGAAGATGCCGGCCCCGACCATCGCTCCCACGCCGATGAAGGCAGCCTGCCGGATGTTCATGTACGCCCTGGTTTGGTTGCTCATGATGACACCGCTCCTTTTCCCGAGAACTTCAATGATGGACTTAACTGAAGATTACCACATAATAGGCTTTATATTTCGATGAAAAAATTATAGAACCTCCAAAATCAATTATCAAGAGTTATCTAACATCAAATAGGGATGCCGAACATCCCTTATAGTCAGCCCCAAAGGGTTATAAAGGTGACGGCCTCCCCGTCCAGAGGGAGGCGTCGGGTGGAGTTTGTTAGGTGCCAGCTTCGTACCAAATCTTCTATCAAATTACATGACGGGGTATCTGACGTGGGCGACGCAAAAC
>CAVVPC010000037.1:0-49690 GCA_963750005.1 uncultured Chloroflexia bacterium | reverse complement strand
ACGCCGTTACGCAGATGCCTTCAAAGAGCAAACGGGCCTGGATGTCAATGTAACTGTTACAGGGAATGAGCGACGTCTGGAGCCATACGTGGAGGTGATGTTGTTCCGGGCGATCCAGGAATTGCTGGGTAATACATCCCGCCATGCCCAGGCAACCATGGTGAAAATATTGTTGGATATGGGCCAGGAACGCGTTCGCGTCAGTGTGGATGACAATGGCAAGGGTTTTGACCCGGAGTTTATTCAACAAGGAAACAACCTCGGGCTTCGACTGATCCGTGAACGGGCGGAAATGCTGGGTGGTAATTTTGAAATCGATAGCAATGCAGGAAAGGGAACCCGGGTTTCCTTCGCCGTTCCCGCTCATTCGTAAGGATGGATTGCATCCTGCTGCTACACTCATGAAAAAGGAACTACAAATCCCGTACATGCGCTCTCTGGTAAGCCAGGTTTGACTCCCAAATAAACCAGATTCGGGAAGATGCTTCTTTTTTGATCCTAAATGTGGGTAAACTTCTCGAGATTGGATTAATGAATAGCATGGATTGTGTCGGATGTGCAAAATATCCTGATTTTTCCATAAAAACACTGTGACCTTTCACGATTTTCTACGTCTTGGGTAAATAGGACCTTACTTTTTTATCGATTTGTCATTATTCGATTTGGGTTATACTGTATAATACTTCAAGCTAAGACCCTGCTTTTTGGCAGAGAACGTTAGAGAGGAGACATATTTTATGCGTCGCGGAAGAACAATACTATTCCTTATCTTGATTGTGGTGGTAGGACTGGCATTACTTGCATTTTTATGGACTCAATATGGCACCCCGGCACCACAACCCACACAGGCAGCACTCACCGAGGTTTTTTACGCCGCTCAAAACATTCCTCAGGGAACAACAATTACGCCGGAGATGCTGGGTAAATTCTCCATCCCACCGGAAAATGTTGCTGAAGTGATGTTTACAGCCAGTGAACAGAATGCCTTGGTCGGCCAGACGGCGCGTTTAACCCTGGATCAGGGTACACTCATAACCTCCTCCATGGTTGGCTCAGGTCCGGTGGAAATTTCCGGTCCATCCTGGGCTGTCCAGATTCCATCTGGTATGGTCGCCGCAACCATTCCCACAAACCGGCTCGCTCTGGGTGGATATGCCGTAAGGGATGGCGCACATGTCAATGTGAACGCCTGCATGCTTTTCGTGGATGTCGATCCTGCCTTCCAGGCCGCGCTCCCCAATTTCACATCTGTCCTGACTGGGACTGGCTTCCTTGAGGGTTCACTGCCTGTATTATCTGTCGCAGCAACGACCGGTGAACTGCCATCACGCCAGGGTCGCATAGAGCTTGATCCCACCCTCCAACAGCCTTTCTACACGGTCCCGTCTGAAACACAGAGACCACGTTTGGTTTGCCAGACGGTCCTGCAGGATGTTGTAGTGATGAAACTGGGAAACTTTACGCTCCAACAAGCGGCTGCGGCTGCAGACGCAAATGCGACACCCTCGCCCGCGCAGGCTCAGCAGCAGGCGGCGCCCGATGTCGTGACCTTGATGGTTACACCGCAGGATCTGATTTCCCTGAACTATTTAGTTTATAGCGGCGCAATGTTGAACATGTCTCTTCGTAACCCCAATGATGTTTCCCGCTTTGCAGCTGAATCGGCCACCCTGACGAGCCTGTTAACCCAGTACAACATTTCATTACCCTCCAAACTGCCGTATGCCATGCAGCCAAGGCTCGATGTCCTTTCTGCCCCGGTCTTGCCGAATGATGTTATCACTGTCCAGCCTCAACAATAGTCGCACCACTTCATTCAATAGAGGTACTCTCGCGTATGCCTGTTGGCGATAAAATTAGAGTTGTGATTGTAGATGATGTTTCCGAAACAAGGGAAAATGTTAGGAAGCTTCTGCAATTTGAGACTGATGTCGATGTCGTTGGATTAGCTCGCACCGGCAAGGAAGCTATTCAGATATCCCAGGAATTAAACCCTGACGTGGTCCTGATGGATATCAATATGCCAGACATGGATGGCATTTCGGCAACTGAAGCCATTCGGTCGCGCCAGCCGGCCGTGCAGGTAGTGATACTCTCTGTCCAGAGCGATCAGAATTATATGCGCAGGGCAATGTTGGCCGGCGCCCGGGACTTTCTGACGAAGCCGCCCATGGGGGATGAGTTGATCTCTGCGATTCGCCGTGCAGGCGGAATGGCACAGGCTGAACGTTCCAAGACCATTAACGTTCAGCCCTTACCAACTGCTGGCAATCTGGGTATGCTGGCTGCATACAGTGGACCCAAGGGTAAAATTGTCACGGTTTACAGTCCCAAGGGGGGAACCGGATGCACTACCATTGCAGTCAACCTGGCTCTTACCCTCCACAATGAAGATACGCGGGTGGCGCTCGTGGATGGAAATCTCCAGTTTGGCGATGTGGCTGTTTTCGTAAACGAACAAGGCAAGAACACGATCGTGGATCTTGCACCTAGAGCCGAGGAGCTCGACCCGGAAATCGTGGAAGAGGTCATGCTAAAGCACTGCCGCCTCAGGCCTTCATATCCTTGCGGCACCCAGCCGTCCTGAATATGCTGAAAAGGTTTCAAGCGGACAGTTCTCCAGAGTGCTGGAGTACCTAAAACAAATTTATGCCTATGTTGTCGTTGATACTGCCTCGCTCTTGACGGATGTAACTCTGGCTGCCATCGATATCAGTGATCTGATTGTGCTGGTTAGTACTCAGGATATACCTTCCATCAAGAACTGTCGTCTTTTCCTTGACCTGTCTCAAACTCTTGGGCATCGAACGTGAGCGCATCCTTTTTGCCATGAATCGCTATGATAAGCGGATCAATATTACCCCTGAGCGTGTCGCTGAAAATCTTAAACAGGAAGTATCCTCCGTCATTCCATTGGATGAAGCTACAGTCATGAAGGCTGTAAACCGCGGTGTGCCATTCGTCCTGGAAACCAAAAACCAGCCTGCTGCGCGCGGGATACTTTCTCTCGCGGAAAGTGTCCGGGCCCGCGTTGCTGCCCAGGAAGCAGCTGAGGACCCCAATCGTTCAGCCAGGCGATGATATTTATTCGTGTTGAGTGCAAACTCAAAATCACCAGGAGATGAGGAAAGATGTCTCTTTTAAAACGTATAGAAAAAGGACAGAGTGGTAATACCCCGGGAGGGACGCCTCCTGATAATCAGAGCGCCGACGGTTCGCGGCTTTCATCATTACAGGCACGACGGGTCAACGCTCCCATAACATCTCCACAAGCCGGCTCTTATTTTGATCTTAAAACGCGGGTCCAGAACAAGCTTCTCTCGGAGCTGGATCCTTCCATGGATGTCACTCGAACTGACGATGTACGACGGACCATCCAGGATTTATTCGAGCAGATCCTGGCAGAGGAAAATATCGTTCTTTCCCGACCTGAACGTGCCCGCCTGTTTGAGCAGATTGCCGCTGAAATATTGGGCTTCGGCCCCCTGCAGCCCCTTCTTGAAGACGATACCATTACTGAAATTATGGTCAATGGTCCAAAGAGTGTCTACGTGGAGCGGAAAGGTAAACTTCACCGTGTCCCGGTTACCTTTGAAAACAATGATCATGTCATGCGAATAATTGACCGCATTGTAGCTCCTTTGGGAAGAAGAATTGACGAGTTCAGTCCTTACGTGGATGCCCGCCTGCAGGACGGCTCGCGTGTTAATGCAGTAATTCCTCCCATCTCACTGGTTGGACCTACACTTACCATTCGTAAGTTCTCCAAGAATCCGATTACTGTTGAGCAATTAATCCAATTTGGCTCGATCAGTCCGGAAGCGGTCCAATTCCTGAAGGCTTGCGTGGAATCCCGCTTGAATATTTTGATCTCTGGCGGTACAGGTTCAGGCAAGACCACCTTTTTGAATGTTTTGTCCAGTTTTATCCCTGGCGATGAGAGAATTATCACCATTGAAAACGCTGCAGAATTGCAGTTGCGACAGGAACATGTGGTAACCCTGGAGTCTCGCCCGCCCAATATCGAAGGGCGTGGAGAGATCACCATTCGTGACCTTGTCATTAACTCGCTCCGCATGCGTCCTGAGCGGATTATCGTTGGGGAATGCCGTGGCGGTGAAACCCTGGATATGCTTCAGGCAATGAACACTGGTCACGACGGTTCCATGACAACAGCCCACGCGAACAGTCCGCGTGATGCGATCGCCCGTGTTGAGACGATGTGCCTGATGGCGGGTATGGACTTGCCTATCCGCGCGATCCGTGAACAGGTTGCAAGCGCGATGGATCTCATTGCCCACCAGGAACGCATGCGTGACGGCACCCGCAAGATTACGAGCATTACCGAAGTCAGCGGGATGGAAGGGGATGTGATCACAATGACCGATATTTTTGTCTTTGAACAGACTGGAATTGAAAACGGAAAGATCATTGGCCGTTTACGCCCGACAGGTTTGCGCCCCAAGTTTATGGACAAGATAGAGACTGCTGGCATTAACCTTCCTCCGTCGATCTTCGGGATTGGCGAGAGGCGTCGCTACTAATCACAGAAATTGGCAGGTAGTGTACTATGAACCCAATGTTTTTAATAGGCGGGGGCGTTATTTTATTGCTCCTCTTGATCATAGGTGTGGTGGTTTCGATTACCAGTGACCGCTCAATCGTTGAGGAACGCCTTGGACGCTACCTGGACGATGAAGGACCCGAGGAAATTGAAAAGGCCAACGGACGGACCGCGGCTACCGATTGGCTCAACCGCCGGGTGGCAAAATCGTCAATGGGCGATCGCGTGTGCACGTGAACTTGCCCGGGCGGATTTAAAGTTTAAGGTCGCTGAATATTTCGCCTTGATCTTTATTTCCACGCTCGGTGTGGCATTTATCGCCTATTTGATCCAGCCAAACATCATCTCTGCAGTCATTGGTGGTGTGATCGGCTTTTTCCTGCCACGTTTTTATGTCAAGCGGCAACAGTCCATTCGCCTGATCAAATTCAACGACCAACTTTCCGACATGTTGAACTTGATGGTGAACGGTCTCCGTGCTGGTTATTCCACCATGCAGGCGCTCGAAGCTGTCAGCCGTGAGCTCCCGGCCCCGATCTGCGACGAGTTCCGCAGGGTGGTCCAGGAAATGCAAATTGGCATTACGATGGAAGCTGCCCTGGAGAATCTGCTCAGAAGAATCCCCAGTGATGACCTGGATTTTGTTGTAACAGCGATTAATGTTCAACGGGAAGTGGGTGGTAATCTGTCAGAAATCCTGGATACCATCTCCTTCACCATCCGTGAGCGTGTCCGCATTAAAGGGCGAGATTCGTGTGATGACGGCAAGCGTTCGAACATCAGGAATCGTGCTTTCCCTGATCCCGGTCTTTCTGACCCTGGCTCTTTGGTTTGTAAGCCCGGAATATATTGGCAGTTTCTTTGCCCGGGGTCCTGCGTGCGGCTGGCTGGCGGTTGGAGTTATCATTGGCATGATTGCTGCCGGCTATTTTGTGATGATGAAGATTGCGGATATCGAGGTGTAGGATGGGACTTATCATCTTTGGTGCCATCGTATTGGTAGGGGCAATTGCTGTAATCATATTCAGCCTGCGGAGAAATTCTCCGGGCGAGGAGAATGACCCCTTGCAGGCACGTCTGGCGGAGTTTATTCAGCGGGGGGATGTAAAGTCACTTGAAGAGATCGAGCTCTCACAACCCTTTGGCGAGCGTGTAATCATCCCGGTGATTCGCCGGATTGGCGAATTCTCTGCACGTTTTACGCCTCAAAAGGCCATTCAGGATACTGCCCGACGGCTGGAGCTCGCGGGTAACCCATGGCCCATTGATGCAGCCACCTTCCTTGCAATCCGATTCATCCTGGCTGTTGTGCTTGGAGGATTTCTTGCCGTCGTAATGTATATCTCGCCGCCATCCAACGCGAGTGACAACTTTATATTTATTGGTGGGGCTGCTTTTGCGGGATTCTTCCTGCCTCATTTGATGCTTTCCAGTAGAATTAATCGCAGACAGACAGAAATCCGCAAGGCCATGCCGGACGCGCTTGACCTGCTTACCATCTGTGTGGAAGCGGGTTTAGGCTTTGACGCTGCCATGTCGAAGGTAAGTGAAAAATGGGAAAACGAACTTTCCCTTGCTTTCCGGCGTGCCATACGTGAGGTCCAGTTGGGCAAGGTCCGCCGGGACGCCCTAAAAGATATGGCCGACCGCCTTGGTATTCCCGAGATGACCAGTTTTGTCGCTGCCATCATCCAGAGTGAACAGCTGGGTGTGAGTATGGCAAAGGTTTTGCGAATTCAATCTGACGCCATGCGGGTGAAGCGGCGTCAGAGGGCGGAAGAGATGGCTCACAAGGCCCCGATCAAGATGATTATTCCGATGGCATTGCTGATATTTCCATCCATCATGATCATCATTCTGACTCCTGCTGCCATTCAGATCATGGAGAATCTCGTAACATTCGAAGTTTCTGTTTCAGTGAATAAGATACCCTGGTCGTATCGTATACATCAGCTGGTCTGGAGCGGATTGGATCTACTTTTTCCGCCAGTCTGTGGCGGCTGTGGAAAACTGGGGTGGCGTTGGTGCCAGGACTGTCAGAAGCGCACTCCGCGCATCCAGGGACCAATTTGTGAAAAATGTGGCATCCCTACCCCGGGGATGGACATTTGTGAAAAATGCAGAACAAACCCGCCTGCCTATCGCATGATGCGTTCGTGGGCGGTTTTTGATTCACCCGTCCAGAATGGGCTTCATACAATGAAATATCGGCGGAATATTGGCCTTGGAGAGGCACTGGCCCTTCAAATGGTGGAATTCGTGAAGTCCCTGCATTGGGATATAGATCTCCTGATACCCGTCCCGCTGGGGAAGAAACGCCTGCAGGAGCGAGGTTATAATCAGGTTGCACTGGTTGCCCAGCCGCTTGCCTACCGTACCGGCATACGCTATCTCCCACACGTGTTGTGGAAAGCGCGGGAGACACGGTCTCAAGTCGGGCTGAATGTCAGCCAGCGCCAAATAAATGTCCTGAATGCGTACCAGGCGGATGCCCGGCGCGTGGCAAGGAAATCGGTCCTGTTGATGGATGATGTTTCCACAACCGGATCCACGATTTCAGCCTGCACCGAAGCGTTGTTGATGGCAGGAGCACGGGAGGTATATGGGATCACTATTGCTCGGGCACTCTCGCATCATGATCTGAGTCGTGTTTGACAGCCATCCGGATGGATGGTTGATAATCAATTCAGGAGGTTCTATGACCGAGAAAATTGAGATCGTCGCTCGTAACATGAGGCTGAACGATAACCTCAAGGAATACATAGAAAAGAAGGCTGCCAAACTTGAAAGACACCTCCAGGAAATCGAGGAAATCCGTGTAGAGGTATCGCATGTAAAATCGGCGCGCAGTGCCACGGACCGCCAGGTGGCCCAGCTGACAGTTCATGGAAAAGGGTTTATTTTGCGGACGGAGGAGCGGGCAGACGATATCCACACGGCGTTCGATACCGCTCTCGACAAGATGCAGCGCCAGGTCGAGCGCTACAAGGGAAAACGAAACCGAGGCCGGGGGGATGGTCGTTCTGCAGCCGAGGTTGTCGAAGAGCAGATGCCCGTCGATGAGGAGACCGGCGAGCTGCTGCCGATGATCGCCCGGCGCAAAAAATTTGCCGTGTTTCCCATGAATGAGGACGAGGCCGTGGAACAGATGCGGCTGCTCGGGCATGATAATTTCTTTATCTTCTACAACCCGGAGCATAACGCCATCCAGGTGCTGTATCGGCGACGGAATGGCACCTACGGATTGATCGAACCCATTGTCAGTTAGGAAAAAATTCACTTATAATAACCAGCCCGGCTTATGTCGGGCTGGTTTTATAAAGGAGCAGGCATGGATTTTGACGATGACATTGACGAGAAGGATTATCTATCCGACAGGATCGACCTTGAGACAGTCAGAAGGGTGACTTTCGATTTGTTAAGGGCGGTGGGGGAGGATCCGGAGAGGGAGGGCCTCCAAAATACACCGGACCGGGTGGCGCGCATGTACACCGAGCTTCTCAGCGGTTACAGCATGGACCCGGAAAAGATCATCAATGGGGCCCTGTTTCACATCACCTACGATGAAATGGTGTTGGTGCGGGATATCGAGTTCTATAGCCTGTGTGAACATCACATGCTGCCATTTATTGGCCGCGTCCACGTAGCCTATGTGCCGGCTGGAAAGGTGATCGGGCTCTCCAAAATCCCCCGCATAGTCGACATGTATGCACGCCGCCTCCAGGTGCAGGAGCGCATGACGCGCCAGATCGCAGACCTGCTGCAAAGCTTGCTGGAGCCGCAGGGTGTGGCGGTCGTTGTGGAAGGAATGCATCTGTGCTCGATGATGCGCGGGGTGAAAAAACATGATGCGCGCATGACTACCTCTGCGATGCATGGAGCCTTCCGCGTAAATTTGGCGACGCGCCAGGAATTTTTGGAAAACATAGCTAGAGGTTCTAGGCCGCTTCAGATCTAGGCGCGCGGGATACGCCACCAAACTGGCTTAATACCTCCGGACGTGTCTCCATCCATGCCCTCCTGGCGAAGGCGGGCTGCCGTTTCACGGATGGATTCGTTTCGGAGTGGGTTTGGATAGTTTGAATATATCTCTGCCAGGGGAACAACAACAAAAGCTTTTTCCCAGGATTTATCATCACAGGACCGGTCATCGAACAGGATAATGTCGATGTCCATGGTGCGTGGGGCGAATTTATTTTCAGTTCTGTTCCTGCCAAGCTGCAGCTCAATGGGGAGGATGATCCGCTCCTTCAGCTCCGGCCATGCAAGCGACGTTGTGTATGCGATACAGGCATTCAGATAATTGGGGCCTTCAGCACCCACAGATTTGGATTCCCAGGCGTTGGAAATCGCCTCAATGCGCCCATGAATTCTTAATAGTTGAATTGCCCTGACCAGGTTGATCTCCGGCTGAATATTTGAACCAAGACTCAGATATGCCAGGTGTAATTCACTCATCTCTGCTTCGTTCGATCTCCACGCCGACCGATTCGGCAAAACGGACGGCTCCCGGTTTTTCCACGCCCACGATCACCTTTTGGACACCCTCCTCTTCCAGGCAGATCTTTGCCAGGTCGTTTGCGAGCGCTTCCACTGTCAGCCTGTTTACGGCTTCCGTGTGGGCGAGGACTTTTTTGCTCATTGTGCTGTAATTGATGCAGTCGTCGAGATTATCTGTCTGGGCGGCGCGGCGTGTATCGGTGAACATCGTGATGTTGATCAGTATGTTCTGGGGCCGGCTCCGTTCCCAGTCGTAGACGCCGATAATGCCTCGGGCGAGCAGGTTTTTGATGATGATCTTGTCCATGGTAGAACCTCCTTTTATTTGCGTATAGTCAATTTGGTAAATCTTCGATATGGCATAATAATTTCTAAACCAAATGCCTGCCACCGTCCACGTGGAGGACCTCGCCAGTGATATAGGGCGGGCAGGTGAGTAAAAACAGGAGCGCCTCCTCTACTTCGCCTTCATTTGCCCATCGTTTTAGTGGGATGTTTTTGAGGATGTCCGGGTTGCTGTTTCCATCAGAGGGCGGCAGAATGGCTCCAAGCGCCAGGGCGTTGACTGTGATGTCCGGCGCCAGGGCAAGTGCCAGGGAGCGGGTCAGCGCACCCAGAGCGGATTTACTGATAGTGTAAGGAAAGTGGTCCGCACCAGGATGCAGGGCCCGCCAGTCGAGAATGTTGACGATCCGGGCACCCGGTTGGGCTTGTTTTGCAAATGCCTGGCTCAGCTGGAATGGCGCGGTCAGGTTGGTCTGCAGGTGTTGTTGCCAGGCCTCCAGGGAAGTCGTTTCGAGGGAGAGGGCGCTAAAGATTGCCGCGCTATTAACGAGACCATCCAAAGGGGTGGATTCGTTGACCAACGGGATCAGACTGCCGGCCTGGGCGGGATCGTTGAAATCCGCCTTGAAAATCCACGCTTTGCGGCCGATTCCAGAAATCTCCTGCCGGACTGCCTCCGCTTCCTGATCCGAATGGGAATGGTGGAGAACGACATCTGCTCCTGCACGGGCACAGGCCAGTGCAAACAGCCGCCCCAGGCGCCGCGCCCCGCCCGTGATCAAAATAACCTTTCCGCTCAGTATCTCAGTCATCCATTTGGATTTTATCACCCTACATGGATCGACGCAATGCGGCGAAACCCGGACTATATTTATCATATTCTTGACCTTCACTTTTTGTAGTGATAATATCCTTCTGTCTTCGTTAAAACAGACAGTGCTAGTGTTTTCCAAGAGAATATCTGAGAAAGGGCTCAAGTATGACCATGAATCAGAATCCGCCATCCTATACCGGTGACATTGCAGCACAACACATTGATCCGGCAGCGTGAATATTCCACTGAAAACCAGGAGATCGACTTCACCGGTGAACAGCATGCCATCTGGGCGGAGCTGTTTGCCGGGATCCACCGGCCGTATTTGCTGGAGCATCTCTGCCAGGAATACAAGGATGGGCTGGCCCTGCTGGACCTGGATCCGCAGCACATCCCCACGGTGGCTCATTTGAACGATCACATCACCCCGCGGACTGGCTGGCACATCGAGCGTACTGTCATCCGCTATACCCTGGCCGATGATTGGTACAAAAAGTTCGCCCAGCGCATCTTCCTGATCACCGATTATCTGCGCAGCCGCGACCAGATGGAGTTCACGCCCGAACCGGACATGTTCCACGATATTTTTGGGCACCTGCCGTACCTGACGATGGATTTCTATGCGCGCATCGAGGATAAATTCGCCCCTGCCTACCTGAAGGCAACCCAGGACGAGAGGGAGGTCATCAAGAGCCTGGCCTGGTACAGCACGGAATTTGGGCTGGTCGTCGAGGATAACCGTTTCAAGGTCTTCGGGGCAGGGATCATTTCAGGCCGGGCGGAATTCGCGAATGCCATCATGGAGTTCTACCGGCTCTCACGCGACAACGTGATCGACTATAGCGGCCATGTGTTCGAGCAACTGAACGAAAAATTCCTCGCCCACAAGAATGATATTTATCGCATCATCGATGGAGTGAACGACCTGCACCGCCGGGGACAGATGTCATCACAGGACGAAGGCTGGAATGTTGTGCATTCGCTGTACAAGACGCTGGGGATCGAACGCAAAGAAATCTTTGGCGGGGAAGTCATCCTGGCGCCGTTCGATATCCCCACGATCGCGCATATTCCCAAGACGGTCTACGCCTTCAACCCGATCTTCTTCGTATGTGAGTTGTTCGAGCAAATGGACGCGCTGCTCGATTCCTATCTGAAGCCGATCGCACTTCGTAATTGAATACGGAAACCGCCTCTACTTTCGTGAGAGGCGGTTTCCGTTTTTTCGGGCGATTCTGTTGAGTCGACATTTCGCTCTATCCTAATTCCTTTTTCCTCCTGCCATCTAAGCACCTCAGCGGCGATTAATGCAGCGGCAAGAACGAGCCATGCGATCAACTGTGCAGAGCGTATTCCATTAAAGATCAACGTGCTATCGCCTCGAAATGCTTCAAGAAGGAGTCGTGCGCCTGCCGTAAGTGCAGTGAACCAGAGAAAATCGGAACCGGCGGGAGATTCGGGTTTCCGCAGCAAGATAAATCCAAAAATGAATATTGATGCGAACAGTTCATAAACCTGGGTCGGATGCCGGACTGCATTCCACAACTCAATTCCCCACGGGAGAACGGTTGGACTCCCGAATGCAGTCCCGGCGGCAAGGTGGGAAAGGTGCAGCCCAATCGCCAGTATTGCAAACAGCGGCGTCAGGGCGTCCAAAGTGTTCCAGACGGGAAGTTTTTGCCGCTGTCCATAGATGAAACCAATGAGAAGAGCAGTAAGCAGCGCAGCGAACGGATCGAACAGATCGATGTTCGGGGAGAATATGCTAAGTGGGCTTTTTATAAACACCTGGAGATGTTCCAGCACAAAGAGGATCCGCCCGCCCAGCACATACCCAAGGATGCTGTAATAGACAATATTATTGAGTGCCTCCTTCGAGATCCCATGCCGGGAGACGCGTTTTTCCGATACGGTCAGGCCGAGCCAGAGGGCGGCGAGGACCAGGATCAAGTGGCGAGGAGGTGCGAAGAGGGATCGGAAGAGATTAAGCATAAGGTTTCCTCGTTTCCCAGGTAGAGCAACTATGTAGGAAACAAAACTCTACTTCAATATCTCCTCGATACGGGTTCGAAGAAGAGCTTCAGCCATGGGGCCGCCGATGACCACTTCGGTGATCGTTCCATCCCGGTTGATGAAAAATGAAGAAGGCAGGGATTTCATTTGATAGGCTTTCGCTACCTCGCCTTTGTTGTCCAGCAGGATCGGATAGGTGAGCCCACGTTCCCGTGACGAACGGTGTGACTGCCTGGGGATCGTCCTGGGAGGTCATATTCACGGCAAGGATTGTAAAGCCCTGGTCGTGGTAATCATTGTAGACGGTTTCGAGGGTCTGCATTTCACTGCGGCAGGGCGGGCACCAGGTTGCCCACAGATTGACCAGGACCGGTTGGCCTCGCAAGTCGGAGAGCTTTATGGTTTCACCTTCAGGTGTCTTCAATTCAAAATCGGGAGCGAGAAAATCCTGCCTGGGGAGCAGGGATTTTGCCCGCGGTGGATATCCCTGTTTTATCCGCGCTGATAGAGAATCCAGGCGAAACCGGCAGCGAGGAGGATCAAATAAAGAATTCGGCGCTGAGTTTGTTGCATTACAGTCCTTTTTCGGCTACACTGCTTACGAAAACACTATTATAAGGAATATTTCCATGGCATCAGATGCAGTCCTCATTGCAGGTGTGCGTTTATCCTCCGGGCGCAAGCCGGTCACATTTGCCGCGCTTAACGATCGACCGGAAATCGTAATTCTGGCAGAGTGGGAAGTTTCCGAAGTCATCCATTGCGTCATGGAGTATGAACAGGTAGTGCTTGCCATCCATTTTCCAAACACAAAAGCAGGCCGTGAGGTTTCCCATGGTTTCCTGGAGAGTATCAGTGAGGCAGGCTTTAAACACTTTTCCACAAAGGACAATCCGCGCCTGTGGATCGAATCAAATGCCGACAGATGCTATCGTGTTTACCAACCTAACCTGTTCCCCAGCCAGACCCTGGAAGGGCGTCTGCAGCGGGCTTTGATCCTGTATGAGGAAGGATTACAGATCATGGACCCAATGGATTTCTTCGAGGAGATTACCCGTCACAAGCTGCTGCAGGGTGTCCTACCGGCCGAGAACATCTATTCCTCCAGGCAATTGGATGCCCTGGCCATGGCCTACGTAGCCTGGATGGCTGGAAATCCTGCTGAGAAGGTGATTGTCCGGGATCAGCTCATGCTGCCAAAGATCAGTGAGAAAGATTAAGAGATTGTTCGGTGACCGCAGCATCTTTCACCGTCCTCTTCACCCAGACTGTTAATCGGATCAACCCGATCACAATCCAGTACCCATCTGAGATGGGACGTTCCCAGAGTAGCACACTCGAAATAAAAATAACGATGAGTACTGGGACCAATTTCCCTTTTGCATTTCGTGACATGGCCAATGCCCAGAATAATACCAGGACCAACGGGGTGAAATCATATTGCAATGCATAAGGCGTGACGGCAAATGAAGCCAGCAAGGAAACGGCCGCAACTTCAACGATCGACTTCGAGCTCCGGATGCTGCGCCACAAAATCCAAAGCGCCGCGAACACGAACGATCAGATAAACTCCCATTCGTAAATATTTCGGCACGGAAAACCACTTCAACCAGTCCAGCAGTGTGGTATTCAAACGTGCTCCCGTAACCTGCCCCGGGCCATCCAGGACTACGGTGAGACCCTGCCCAAAGTAGGGGCGGAAGAATGGCTGATACCAGTCCGGGGTCAGCATGGTTGTAATCACGACCAATAATGCGAATGTCACCAGGGCGGTCCGCACCGGCTGCCATTTCTTGTTAAGAAGTAACCAGAGTCCCAGGGCTGCCACTGGTAATAACATGATGTTGGGTTTGATCAGAGCCAGTGCCATGAAGATCCCCATTCGATTCCATTGCTGCTTCTTGTAGGAAACCAGGGTCTCTATTGTGATAACGAAGAGCAGGATACCAGCCTGCTCAAATTTCCAGGTGGTCCATGCAAATATGAAAGTCGCTAACAGGAATAGCATCCAGCCGCGCCAGCCCTTGGATGGAAAGTCGAGAAGCTGCTGCATTCGAAGCAGGCCAAAGATCCACAGTACCCAGTTGAAGAATATCCAGACGAGACGGGCGATCTGGAAGGGCAGCAGGCTCAAAGGAGCGAAGAACCAGCCGAACCAGAGAGGATAGTAAAACGGATTGTTCCCTGCCCGGCCGGTAACCTTCACCAGGACCCGAGCGACCTGGACATAATCGTAGGGATTACCACCCTCCACCAGGACGCGCCCTGCTGCGTAGTAACCGCGAAAATCCTGGCCAAATTCCACGAAAACGTAGATGGCAAAAGCGACGCTCGTGATGATCCACAAGCACAACGCTGCAAAATTGAAGAGTTTTTCACCCGGCTTTTCCATAGGGCTATAGCTGGAGAATAAAGCTTTCCCGCAAATGGAAATCGGCCTGGGACGTGAGATGTGTGAGTGCCCAATAGGTCTCATGCCCATCACAGCCCTTGATAACGGTTGTGATTCCCGCTTGAATTAGCACTTCCCCTGCGAGGATTGGCGTTAAATCGGTAATGGCCTCCAGTTGAAAACAATCAGCGCCATTCCGAATATCCAATCGTGGACTTTGGATCAACTCCTCCTCACGGAAGCCAACCTGGCGGTAAGAGTCCATGCGGAAGGCATTCCAATCGCCGGAGGGCGAGAGGTTAAATTCCCAATATTGCGGCTGACCCGGGAAGGCCAGGAAAAATTCAAAGCAAGTTGCCAGCCAGAGCGCATGCCTGCGGCCTGGCTGCAGGTTCAAATCGGGGATGAGAATGTCATCGATTTCCCCGGACAGGGAATACTTCACAGTCAGTTCATTTCCCTCTCTGGCGATACTGCCTGTGATCTTGATTTCAGGAATTTTAGAGTCAGGAAGTGGGACAAGCTCAAACGAAAGTCTCATTATACCGGGCGCGAAACCATGCTCTGGATGATGTTGCGGATATCTCTTTCATTGGCTCTCGATGGATTCGGTCAGCTTAAACTGGACAAGGGCGCGCAGCAGGTTATGCCTGGGATGCTTCACCTTGAAGTAGACATTTCCCGACAGGTGATCGGTAAAGAAACGTATGCCAAGCTCAAAGGCCAGCAGACGGATCGAGTCAAATAAATACTCGTAGTCCGCGGCGGTCAGGAAGTGGCGCGCCTGGGTGAGGTAACCTGTGAGAATTGCCTCACCAATTTCCGGCTCGAAGCAAACCGCTTCCCATTGCTCGGTCTCCTCACCGAGGGGATTGCATCCCGAGCGCATACAGTCACCGATGTCATAATGGATGAGGCCGGGCTTGACTGTGTCGAGATCCACCAGGCTGATGGCGCGGCCCGTGCCCTCCTGGATCATCACATTATTGACCTTGGGATCCCCGTGAACCGGCCGTAATTGCAGCTTCCCCTGCCTGCGGGCATCCTCCAGAACGTGTGCCCACTCGCGGCGGGCTGTGACAAACTCCATGCCCCAACGGACCTCCGCATTGGAGGCGAACCCGTTATGCGACAATGTCCGGTCATACTGTTCCAGGTAGCGTGGCGTGATATGAAAACCTTCCAGAGTATCGGACAGACTCTCCACCGGCAGATCGCTGATCAGGTGCTGGAAGGTGCCGAGAGCGTGTCCCACCTCCCGGGCGTGGTCAGTACTGCTAATGGTGTCGAACGAGCGCGCCCCTTCCACGTAACTGATGGCGCGCCAGAAATTGTTTTCCGCATCAATATGAAAATCCTGTCCGTCACGTGTTTTCAGGACGCGCGGCATTTCCCAGAGAGTGCCCCTCCTCGCGGGACCGCCTGCGCATGTGCTCTGTAAAAATGCGCATGTTCTGCATGATGAGCTTTGGGTGCTTGAAGACCTGCGTATTGATGCGCTGTAATACGAAATGAGGTTCTTCGTTAAAATCGGTGGTGACAAGATAGGTATCGTTGATGTTCCCATTCCCAAACTCATGGACTTCCAGTACCCGCCCTTGTAAAGTAAATTGTTCTGCGATTGATGCGTAATGATGCAAGTGAAATCTCCCGGCAATCCAAAGAATATCCCGATTATATCCCCGTTGCGCCGATGGTAAAATGAAGCATCCCAAATAGGCAGGATTTCATATGACAGACGAACTCCAAACTCGTGCAATTAACACCATCCGATTTCTTTCTGCGGATGCCGTCCAACAGGCCAATTCGGGCCACCCGGGACTCCCAATGGGAAGCGCAGCCATGGCTTATACCCTTTGGACCCGGCATCTGCGCCACAATCCTCGCAACCCCAAGTGGGCGGGGCGCGACCGGTTCATCCTTTCCGGGGGGCACGGTTCCATGCTCCTTTACTCCCTGCTCCATCTGACCGGGTATGATCTGGCACTGGATGAGATCAGGAACTTTCGCCAGTTCGGAAGCCGAACGCCGGGACACCCGGAATACGGTCTGACCCCCGGCGTCGAGACCACGACCGGCCCGCTTGGCCAGGGCTTCGCGACCGGTGTGGGCATGGCCATCGCGGCGACGCACCTGGCGGCAACTTTCAACAAGCCGGACTTTGAGATCATCCAATCCCACATCTATGGAATTGTGACCGACGGCGACTTGATGGAGGGCGTTTCCTCAGAGGCGGCCTCCCTGGCAGGGCATTTGCAGCTGGGACGGATTGTCTACCTCTACGATGACAATCATGTCTCCATTGACGGCTCAACCGATCTGGCCTTTACCGAGGACCGCTGCGCACGATTTGAAGCGTATCACTGGCATGTGCAAAGGGTCGAGGATGGCAACGATGTGGAGGCTGTCGACGCAGCAATTCAGGCCGCAAAAGCCGACCCGAGACCCTCCTTGATCGCTGTCCACACGACGATCGGCTTTGGGTCGCCTCACAGGCAGGGCACATCCAAGGCTCATGGCGAGCCGCTTGGCGACGAAGAGCTGAAGGCTGCCAAGGAAAACCTTGGATGGCCCACGGAGCCGCGTTTCCTGATCCCCGGCGATGTACTGGAGTTCTACCGCGAGGCGGTCGAGCAAGGACGCGAGAGTGAAGCTGACTGGACCCGGCGGCTGGAGGAATATAAGAATGCTTTTCCAGAACTAGGTGCCGAACTGCAGCGACGCATGGACGGCATATTACCTAAGGGTTGGGATGCCAAGCTGCCAGCCTTCCCGGCAGATGCAAAGGGTATGGCAACCCGTTCCTCTTCAGGAAAAGTACTGGATGTGCTGGCCGCTGAACTTCCCGAGCTGATTGGGGGATCGGCAGACCTGACGCCATCGAACAACACAAAGTTCAAGGAAGCCGGCGACTTTGAGAAGGATAACCCGGTCGGGCGCTATCTGCATTTCGGCGTTCGCGAGCATGCCATGGGCGCGGCGCTGAATGGCCTGAATCTGTTCGGCGGCTTGATCGCCTATGGCGGCACCTTCCTGATCTTTTCCGACTACATGAAGCCTGCCATCCGCATCGCGGCGCTCTCGCAAATCCCGTCCATTTTTGTGTTTACACACGACAGCGTGGGTCTTGGCGAGGACGGTCCTACTCACCAGCCGATAGAGCACCTGATGGCTTTGCGGGCAGTACCGTATTTGACCGTGATCCGTCCTGCAGATGCGAATGAAGTGGCGCAAGCCTGGAAGATCGCCATCTCGCGCCGCAGCGGACCGTACGCATTTGCCCTGACCCGCCAGTCAGTTCCGACGCTTGAGGAAACCAACACTGGAATGGTGGAGAGAGGCGCCTATGTACTGAAGGATTTTGGCGAGCCTGAAGTCATCCTGATGGCATCCGGCTCCGAGGTAAGTCTTATCCTGGAAGCCGCGAAACAGCTGTCGGCAGATGGGCATGGCGTGCGCGTCGTTTCCTTCCCCAGCTGGGAACTTTTCGAGGTTCAGGATGAGGCCTATCGTGAGTCAGTCCTGCCGAAGAACATTACCGCCCGGCTGGCTGTCGAAGCGGGTGCCACCCTTGGCTGGGAGCGCTATGCCTCCTCCGTGCTGGGCATTGATCATTACGGCGCCTCCGCCCCCTACAAGGTGATCTTCGAGCGCTTTGGATTTACAGTTGAAAATGTTGTAGCAAAAGCAAAGGAGTTAATGGCGTAGTGATAACTTCAGTCGTCAAGGCAGGTAATGAACTCTACAGCGGCCTGATACAAAGTCGATACGATGGAGGAGAGTTATGAAAGTCGTGGTTGGATTTGACCATGCCGGTTTTCCGCTCAAGGGAACCGTACTGGAAGCAGTGCGTAAGGCAGGACATGAACCGATCGATGTCGGCACCAATAGCGCCGAGCCTGTCGACTTCCTGATTTTTCTGTAAAGGTTGGACGCGCCATACAAAACGGTGAAGCCGAACGCGGCATTCTGGTTTGCGGCTCAGGGATCGGTGCATGTATCGCCGCGAACAAGATGAAGGGAATCTATGCATCCATCTGCCATGACACCTATTCCGCCGCGCAGGGCGTGGCTGCATGATGACATGAATGTGCTCTGCCTGGGAAGCCGGGTGATCGGGCCCGAGCTTGCTTCCTCACTGGTCATGGCGTTTCTTGGCGCAGAATATGTGGGAGATCAAGTGGGCGGCGAAAGGCTGGCCCGGCGTGTGGCGAAAATCCATAAACTGGAAGATTCTGGAACATTGGAAGATGAGTGAGCCGGCGCGCGATTGACCTACGCACCTGCTTTCAAACCTTGAAACGGAAAAGGACATGAACTCAATTCAAAAACTAACCCAACTCGGACAATCCATCTGGTACGACAACATCCAGCGCAAGCTGCTGGATAGCGGCGAGCTGAAAGCCATGATCCAGCGGGGCGACATCCGCGGAGTGACTTCCAACCCTTCGATCTTCAACGCCGCGATTGCCAAATCCACCGACTACGATGCGGCTCTCCTGTCCCTCGCCTGGGCAGGCTGGGATGCGGAGAAGATCTTCTGGCAGCTTGCCATTGAGGATATCCGCAGCGCCTGTGAGGCTTTTCTGCCACTGTATGAAGAGACGAACGGCGGTGATGGCTACGTCAGCCTTGAGGTCAGCCCGAACATCGCCTATGATACCGATAAGGCGGTTGCACAGGCCGAGCAATTGTGGGTGCGCGTAGCCCGACCAAACCTGATGGTCAAGATCCCTGCCACGAAGGAGGGCATCCCGGCCATTCGCAGGGCGATTGCCGCGGGCCTGAACATCAATATCACGCTGATCTTCTCCCTGGCGCGCTATGCCGAAGTGATGGATGCCTACCTGAGCGGACTGGAGGATCGTGTGGCTGCGGGCCATCCCATCGATCATATTGCTTCGGTGGCTTCCTTCTTTGTTTCGCGCGTGGATTCAAAGATCGACTGCGAAACTTCCTGAGGGCTCACCCTTGCGCGGCAAGGCAGCGATCGCGAACGCAAAGCTGGCCTATGATGAATTTCAAAAGATCTTCTCCAGCCGGCGCTGGGAGAATCTCAAGGTCAAAGGCGGGCGCGTCCAGCGTCCGCTGTGGGCGAGCACCAGTACGAAAAACCCGGCCTATCCAGATACGATCTATATCGATAACCTGATCGGGCCTGAGACGGTCAATACAGTGCCGCCTCAGACGCTCGAGGCCTTCAAAGATCACGGCAGAGCGGAAGTCACAATTACCCGTGGGCTGGATCGAGCGCGTGAGTCTCTGGAACAGCTCAAAGCAGCAGGCATCAGTATGGATATTGTCACCCAGGAGCTGGAGGACGAGGGAGTTAAGGCCTTTGCGGACGCATTCTCTCAACTGCTTGGGACGATCGAAAAGCGGAGAGTTGCCGCCGTCTCCTCGCTTGGATCCCTGGCCGATCCCGTTTCAAAGCGGATGGCAAAGCTGGAGGAGGACTCCGTTCAAAATCGCCTCTGGGCTCATGACCCAACTTTATGGACGTCTGATCCTGCCGGGCAGAACGAAGTGAAGATCCGCATGGGATGGCTGGATTCGCCGCTGAAAGGCGCGTGAGCTGATCCCCGCTGTATAAAGCATTTGCCGATGAGATCCACAGGGAAGGGATTCACCGCGTGCTCGTTTTGGGTATGGGCGGGTCATCTCTAACTGCGGAAGTTTTCAGTTCCCTGCAGGCTGCAGCAAAAATCGATGCTCCCGTTTCCCTTGCCATCCTGGATTCGACTGACCCGGAACAAGTCTCGCTTACAAGCGGAAGTTTTCCACCTGATAAAAGTTTATATATCGTTGCCAGCAAGTCGGGTGGCACAGCTGAAGTCATGGCTGCCTTTGATTATTTTTGGAAGCTCAGCAATGAGGATGGCTCCCGATTCGTTGTCACCACCGATCCGGGAACCTCGCTGGAGGCATTGGCCCGTAAAAACAATTTTAGAAAGATATTCTTCTCCGATCAAGAAGTGGGTGGGCGCTTCTCGGCACTGACGGATTTTGGCCTTGTTCCCGCCGCCCTGCTGGGCCTGGACCTCAACCGGCTGATCGGCCGCGCCGAATGGATGCGCGCTCAGTGCTATGCAGCCGCAGGCGGGTTGGATGGGGAGAGGAACGATTCGGTCGATGGGCAGGGACGGAGTATACCCGCAGCGCGTAATCCCGGGCTGGCGCTGGGAGCAGTCATTGGCGAAGCAGCGCTCCATGGCCGCGACAAACTGACCATCCTGGCCGACGCGCCTCTCGCCGCTTTTGCTGGCTGGATCGAGCAGATCGTGGCCGAGTTCAAGCGGCAAGAATGGGAAAGGCATCCTGCCTGTACCACTCGAGCCTTTGGGCGATGCCAGCGTCTACGGAAAAGATCGTCTGTTTGTGTATTTGAAGCAAACCGGTGAATTGGATAAAGCCATGGCCGCACTTCGTGAGGCAGGTTATCCGGTATTGGAGTTCACAATTCCCGACCTCTATGAAGTGGCCGCCGAGATGTACCGCTGGGAAGTGGGCATCGCCATTGCCTGCTCGGTAATCGGCGTGAACGCCTTCGACCAGCCGAACGTCGAGACCAGCAAAAAGATCACCAAGGCAAGGATTGCCGACTACCAGAAGAATGGCACCTTGCATGAAGGCAAGCCTGCCTGGCAGGGGGATGGCTTCCAGGTATTTTCCTCAGAGAATGTAAACGGCGGAAATCTTGCGGATATATTGAACGCTTTTCTTGCAAGCGCGCAGCCGGGTGGCTACGTTGCCATTAATGCTTATCTGCCGCGCAATGAGGATCTGATCAAAGTCCTTCAGCAGATGCGTATTGCCATCCGTGCTAAAACGGGCAACGCGGTAACCGCAGGCTTTGGTCCCCGCTTCCAGCATTCGACCGGACAGTTCCACAAGGGTGGACCAGCCAACGGATTGTTCCTTGTGGTCACTGCCGATCCTGCCGCGGATTTTGATATTCCGACCGAAGGCCTGACGTTTGGGACCCTGATCCGTGCCCAGGCGCTGGGTGATTATGAAGCATTGATCGAAGCGGGCAGGAAGGTACTGAGGATCCATCTCGGGGCAGTTGAGGATCTTAAAGAGATCCCACAGCTTATAAGCTAGTTCGGATCTGTTGAATATTAAACAGCCTGGCAAAGGAACATCTTTGCCAGGACTGGTTAATTAATCCCCTTCTCACCATGGGGTTTTACACTTACTGGCGAAAGGAATTGAAAATGTTTGATATTGGCATGCCCGAGCTTCTTATCGTACTGGTCGTCATCGTCTTGATATTCGGACCTGGTCGCCTGGCTAAAACCATGGGCGAGCTGGGGAAGGGGATTCGTTCGTTCCGCGATTCCTTTTCCTCTTCTGATGAAGACAAATCAGGCTCTGTAACCGATACGAATGTAAAACCGAAATAGCAGATCAAAATCGCCATAACGTGTGGTGTACTTTGCTTTAATGGGGAATTTTGAACTATCCCAATCATTTCATTTCGGCCTGCTTTGGCCGAAAACTCGATCAGTATAAAAAATCCTGGCATAAATTACGGATGATCTTTAACAAGTTCCGTGATCTTGCTGGGTTTCTGGTAGTAGGCGGCAGCGCCATGCTGCCTGCAGTATTCAATGTCATCCTGATCATCAGAAGTGGTGAGTACAACAACTGGAATTCCCGCAAAGGCCGGGTCTGATTTAATATCATCAAGCGCTTTACGACCATCCTTGACCTGCATGTTCAGGTCAAGCACAACCAAATTCCGCCGATAACTCTGGATGTCTTTTTCCCGTAATAGTCTTATCAATTGGGCTCCATCGAAAACAAAGTGGGTCTCCACCTCACCCGGGCAGGCCACCTCGATGGCTTCATGAAAAAAATATTGATCGTCCGGGTCATCCTCAGCGACCAGGAGCAGTGCCTGCTTTTTCATGACTGACATCCTTTCAAGATTCTCTTTTTGATTTTTCTAAAGGCGGATTGGGCAGGGTAACAAAGAAAGTTGTTCCATTTCCCGGTTCACTCATGGCTGCGATTTCACCACCATGGCGCTCGACGATCCGGCGGCAGATGGCAAGTCCTATTCCACTTCCTTCGTATTGATTGCGGCCGACAAGGCGCTGGAAGGGCTCAAATATCCTGTCTGCATCCTCCTGCGGAAAGCCAATTCCCCTGTCCTGGATGCAAATTTGCACCTTATCTGGAAGCTGTTCTGCATAGATCCTGATCTCGGGCGGTTTGCCCGGCTGGCGATATTTGATGGCATTGCCGATCAAGTTTTGCAGTAATTGGCGCAGCTGAAGAGGATCGCCAGTTACAGATGGCAGCCTTCCAATATCCATCCTGGCGCCGGAATGCTTGATCTGGTCTTCAAAATCAGATAGGACTTCCTTTGTTACCCGGGATAGATCAACCCGTACAAATGGTTTGCCCTGCGTAGCCACGCGGGAAATCTGGAGCAGGCCTTCGATCATGGCACGCATCCGCCCGGCAGCATTCCGCATGCGATCCAGGTATGTGCGCTCATTCTCCTGCAGGCTTTTAGCCCGTTCAAGGAGCAGATCGCCAAACATTTCGATTTTTCTGAGCGGCTCCTGCAGGTCGTGGGAGGCCATGAAGGCAAACTGCTCCAGCTCCCGGTTGCTCTGCTCAAGCCGGTTTGCATATAATTTCAGCTGCTCTTCCGCCAGCTTTAGATCATGGATATCGGTGGATGTCCCAAACCAACGGATGATCCGTCCCTTTTCATCGAGCATGGGGACGCCTCGGCTGAGGTGCCAGCGATAGGAGTCATCCGTCATCCGCACCCGGTGTTCTATTTGATAGACCTCCCCGGTCTCCACGGAATGGACCCAGGCGTCGACAGTGGCCTGCATATCCTCCGGGTGCAGGACGGGGGCCCAATCCCAATCTTCAGCTTCAACCTGTTTGATGTCCTGGTATTCGAGATGACGCTGGTTGTAATAATCCACCCGCCCATCCGGAAGTGCCGTCCAAACGAGCTGTGGCATCGAATCGGCCAGGGAGCGGAAGCGCTGCTCGCTTTCCCGAAGCGCCTGTTCGGCCCTCCTTCGCTCAGTAATATCGAAGAAGGAAGCCACAACCCCCAGGAGGCTGCCTTTGTCATCAAGCACCGGCTGTGCATTTACCAATCTCCAGCTGATTTGACCATCCAGGGTGGGAACTCCCATTTCCACATTGCGAACCGTCTCACCTGTGCGCAGGGCGTATATGCCCGGCTGTTCGTCAACCGGGAAAAGTGTGCCATCCGGCCGGATGATTCTCGTTCGGGGGTCGAGCTCAGGGTCTGACAACTCCTCGACCGTATGGCCGTAGGAGAGCTGTACGGCATCATTTGCTTCCTCAACTTCACCACTCCGGTTAAGAAAGACGACTCCCTCGGTAAGGGATCGAAAAACTGCTCGCATTTTTGCATCACTGGCCTCTAATGCTTTTTCCACCTTCTTGCGCTCGGTGATGTCCCTGACAATACTAACCAGTGTACGTATACCACCGATTGTCGCGCCCTGCGAACTGACCTCCACGGGGAAGCTGCTGCCATCCTTGCGGCGGTGGATGGTCTCGAAGAGAATGCCGCTCTCATTAGCCTGCGTCATCTGTTCCGCTCTCAGGTTACTGGTGCCGGTGCCGCGCAAGTCCGAGATGGTGAGCCCAAGAAGCTCAGCATGGCTGTACCCATAGGCCTGCACTGCGGCTACATTGGCTTCCAGAATATGACCGTCTTGAAAGCGCATGAACAGGATGATGTCCCGGCTGTGCTCTGATAGCAACTGGAAGCGCTGCAAGGCTTCCTCGGCCTTCTTGCGCTCGGTAATGTCGTTGAGAACACCAAGGATGCAGCGTTCTCCTTGAAGTTCGATGATTGTTGTCGCCACATTGACAAGCAATTCGGCTCCATCCTTGCGGATGACGTGCAATTCCATATCGCCCGGAACATCATCCTTTGTGATGCGTTCCCGAACCCACGTCCGGTCTTCGGAGTGTGCATAAAAGGGAAAATCGACAGTGGTTTTGCCGAGAATCTCCTCCCGGGTCCAGCCAAGAAGATTTAACCAGGCATCATTGGCGTCAAGGATGACTCCATCCCTCCAGCGAGTGATGTTCATACCAAACGGAGATTTATGGAAAGCCTTCGAGAACCGTTCTTCGCTATTTCGCAGTTCCTCCTCCACCCGTTTGCGCTCAGTGATATCCACATTTACCGCGACCACGCCGGTTAATCGTCCCTGACCATCCATGATCGGTACAGCAGAAACGAGCACAGTGCCATCCGAGCCGTCAAAGCGGCGGATTTTGAGTTCCACCGGCTCGACGGGCTGGCTCGTTTGCAGGGCAAGAGCCATGGGATATTCTTCGGCCCTTAATGGCATTCCGTTCCCGGGATGCCAGGATTGATACTGGTGAGAGTCTTCGATATTTTGCACTAAAGGGGCCGCGCCTGCCCAAATCCGGTCTGCCTGCTTGTTCTTACTGATCAACCGGCCTTCCTGATCGCCGATCCATACACCTACAGGTAAATGCTCAAGGATCGTGCTAAGCCGCGTCCTGTCCAGGTCAAGCAATCGAGTCATTTCTTTCAGCGTTTCTTCAGCCCGTTTTTGTTCGGTGATATCCTGTGCAGTCTGAAATATGTATTGTTGACCCTGAATGTTTACCTGGTCCAGGTTTAACAAGAAGATGCGTGCTTCACCGGATTTCGTGTGCAAAAGAGCTTCCACATTCCGGGCGCTGCCCCTGGTCTGAATTTCTGCCAGGATCCTTGCCCTTCCATCCGGATCCGGATGAATGCCTGTTTCAAGCGAAGTCCTGCCCAGAATCTCATGCCTCGAATAACCAAATACCTGCTCGAATTCCTCATTGATATTGGTAATGATGCCCTCAGGAAGCTTCGAAAGGGCAGCAGCATAAGGTGCCTTATCAAAAATGACGAAGAATAACTGCTCATTTTGCTCGAGCTGATCCTCGACCTGTCTCCGCTCCGTGATGTCGACCGCCATTGTCATCATTAACCAGCGTTCATCCTGGTCAGTGCCCAACACTGCATCGCTGAAATCCCAGATCCGCTTCTCGCCAGAGCGGGTGGTTATCTCAATTTCCCTGGTTTTTTTAACATCCTGACCTAGAAATTCTTCGTAGAACAGTACCGATGACTGTTGCGAAAAACGTTCTCCGAGTGCTTTGTGAGACCATTCCTCGTAAGTAGGAATATCCTCCAGGGTATAGCCGCTGATCTGTGTAAAGGCAGTATTGACCATTATGACCCTGCCATCCTCGCGCCAGATCATGAGCGGGTAGGGCGCGACCAGCAGTGCCCGTCTAATACCCTCTTCACTGGAAAACGGGACATCCACGCTGGATCTCGAAGGGCTCGAATATCCATTTTGCCCGTTTTCAGACTGCGGGGCAAGGAGGGCTGCCCGTGCATCGGCAAGCTGCCGTTCCAGCTCGTGGATGCGTTTTTGAAGACTTTGAGGTTCACTTTCTTTTTTTGCCAAGTCAAACTCCATATGTGAATTGGATAAGAAACGAGCGATACCCTGTTATGAATTGAGCCATTGAGCTGGAGTGAGGAATTAAAATAGTTATCGTTTCCCCCGGTAACCTTCCCATGCAACATTGCTGCGGTGCACTCAATATAGGCGCTAAGCGAATATTACGGTTTCGCTGACTTTTTGCAGAAAAACGTGATTTCATTATCTCATGGACTGAATTGGACCACAAGATTTATGAGCATAAAGTCGAAAAAAGAGGAAAATTGTCCTG
Organism: uncultured Chloroflexia bacterium; assembly: GCA_963750005.1. Taxonomy (GTDB): domain Bacteria; phylum Chloroflexota; class Anaerolineae; order Anaerolineales; family Villigracilaceae; genus Defluviilinea. The sequence continues at coordinate 23,356 of CAVVPC010000037.1, read as the reverse complement.
CATACTATATTACTTTATTCATTCTCCCGGATATTCGCTGCTGTATAATCTAATCCCGATTCATAATTGGATTTAATTCGTGTTAATAGAGTGTGAAAAGTGAATTAAAGTCAAAATGAAAGAACAATTGCGGATCCTATTGATCGATGACGATGAAGATGAATATATCCTGTTGAAAGAACTCATTGGAGGGTCGACCGGGGGGAGGACAATAGCAGATATCCAGTTGGCATGGGTTTCGACATATGAAGAGGCCAGGGATGCTTTCTCAAACTGCCAGTATGATCTGTTTCTTGTGGATTATCACCTGGGCAGCCGCAGCGGGCTGGATCTGTTACAGGAGGCCGAGGCCCGGGCTTGTTCAGCGCCGGTTATCATGTTGACCGGACACGGCAGTTACGCGATCGATATTTCGGCAATGCAGCTGGGAGTAGCCGATTACCTGGAGAAAGGTCAGCTGACTCTTCCGCTTCTTGAGCGGTCCATCCGATATGCGATTGAGCAAAAACAGGCGGAAATGCAGCTGGAGACGCTGATACAGGAACGTACCCGCGACCTGGCCCTTATGGAAAAGCAGGCGTTGGTGCTTGCTGCTCTCCAGAAAGCGACCTCATCCCTGCTCCACACCATCAACATTTCCCGCCTGATGGGCCAGATCCTGGATGCCGCTCGGGAGGCAATTCCTTCTGCCGAGTATGTCTGCCTTAATCTTATTCAACATCAGCATGGTAGGGGCAAAATACTGGCTGAGCTTCCGTTAGAGGATCCGCGTATTCGTCACGTTGACTTTTCCGGGGGCTTGGCGGGACCGCTCAAGGATATTTATGATGGCTATTCCCTGTTAATCCCCGATCTGCAGGATGTGTCCACCCTGAAGCAGTTCCTGGAGCAGGAGCAGGAGCACTACGCCCGTTCGGCCGTGATCGCTCCGATGCTCCTGGATCGGGAGGTACTCGGGGCACTGAGTTTAACGGCATCTGCTGCCTCCATTTTTTCCGAGGATGATCTGCGTCTCCTCACAAGTTTTGCCGCGACTGCGACAGCCGCCATCCATAATGCCATTCTCTACTACGAAACACAAAATCTTGCCGCCACCGATCCATTGACCGGTCAGTTGAACCGCCGGACTTTTTTTGAGCTCGCCGAACGCGAGATCAGCCGGTTCGAGCGCTTCGGCCATCCTTTCTCATGGATCATGTTCGATATCGACCTGTTCAAGCAAATCAATGACACGAACGGTCACCCGGCTGGAGACCAGGTGCTGACAGAGATCGTTAACCGCTGCTGTGAGGTGATCCGCCATGTGGATATCCTGGGACGTTACGGCGGGGATGAGTTTGTGATTTTGCTTCCCGAGACCGATCACGAGAGAGCCAGGGATATTGCAGACCGGATACGCACCTCCATCTGTGATTCGCCGGTGATGACCGATGCCGGTCCGATCCAGGTTTCGATCAGCGCGGGAATTACCCAGGTCACTTCCGACACGGCCGACCTTGGCCTGCTCTTGAACAAGGTGGACCAGGCCCTTTACAAGTCCAAACAGGCAGGGCGGAATACCATCACAGTGTTGATTTGAGATTCCTAATGGTTGAAAAGTCCTGGCTTTTCCATGGGAAGAGCATAATTTTCCAAATATACATGGGAGACTCCCGTGTCCACTGCTGACCGCAAGCTCGCACTTTTCGCTGGCAATTATCGCAAGTTAAACCCGTTATGGGCGAGTTGTATCAGCGACTCAAAGGGGAAAGTTGAGTTGATCTTTGGCTGGACAACGAAAAGCTCCTGCCAGCTGGGAGATGGGAAATGGGACTTATGATAATCTGCCGAAGCATTATCTCGAACCAAGGCTCGTGAGTTTCTTTTGCGCATGAAAAAACAGATCCACAACGCCTGGGTCAAAGTGGAATCCCGATTGTTCTTGAATGTACTGCGTGATTTTTTCCTGCGGCCAGGCTGTTCCATAGACGCGATCGTAGGAAAGCGAATCCCACACATCCACGACCGCAAAGAGACGGGCGGGCAGCGGGATCTGTTCTCCCTTCAAGCCCAATGGGTAGCCTGTTCCATCCCACTTCTCGTGATGTGAGTATGGGATGGAAAGGCAGTTCCTAAGATACTCAATAGGATAAAACAAGTCATACGCATAGGTGGGATGTTTGCGGACAATTTCCCACTCTTTGTCGGTTAGTTTGCCCGATTTCAGCAAGATCGTATCCGGTATTCCGATTTTGCCTATATCATGAAGCAAGGCGCCGTGTCTAATTTGAGCGATCTCGCTTTCAGGCACTCCTGCCATTTTAGCGAGTGCAACGGTCGCATCTGCTACACGGAATATATGTTCTGTAGTTTCCCTGGTACGCGAATCCAGTGCATCCAGCCAGCCTTCGATTTGCAAATCCTGAGACTGATCCTTGCTGACGCTATTGTCTGCAGGCCGTGTATCGATTGTGCGCCGTAGTTGTCCGTTGGTCATGCTTACAGGCACCATTTGTTTCTTGATCTTTACTTTTGTCTTGTATGCAGACAATCCAGTCGCATGGACGAGTGCCCCTTCCCGTATGGGATCGATCTTGATTTTCCATCTTTTCATTGCACTATCAAGATAGGATAATTGGTCTTCGAATTCAGCCGACTTCCGTTTTTCCAGGCATTCTTTTAGCTGTCGGAATAGCAGAGTGGATTCGATCTCTGGATGTAATTCCAACACTGTATGTCCGATCATTTTATCCCTGGAGATATGTTCCCGTTCAGCGGCTGCATCGTTGACGTATAAATAGCACAAATTATAGCCAACCACTTCACATATCTCTGTCATATGATCCAGAATAGTGTAATCAGGTCTCTGAAACATCTCGTTGGTCTCCTTCAGTCATCTTTTTCAGAAAAACAAGCCGGCACTGGTTTATATCAGGCGAAATTGCACTTCATCAAGTTTCCACCCTACCTACTTCCCAAGTTCTCATTTTTATTCTCGCGCAGCAAAATTATAGACAGGTTAGAAAAACATAAGCTGGACGTGCGGGGAATTTGAGGCGGGGAGAAGAGTATAATCTTCCTGGTCGAATCCGAACTGGATCTCTTCTTATTGTTATGTTGGTTAAGGAGTTTAGGAAATGGTAAATCTTGCAGCCGGGAAATGCGTCGCCTGCCGTAAAGGTGAGCCCATGCTTACGGAGGCTGAAATCGAAGATTTGATGTTACAGGTTCCTCAATGGCAGGTCAGGGAAGTGGATGGGGAGAAGCGCCTGGAGAGGACATTCAAATTCAAGGACTTTGCCCAGGCATTGGATTTTACGAACAAAGTGGGCGCCATCGCCGAAGCGGAGGATCACCATCCCTTGATCGTCACCGAGTGGGGAAAAGTAACGCTCCAATGGTGGACGCATGTGATTGGGGGATTGCACAAAAACGACTTCATCATGGCGGCGAAGTCAGATGATCTATTCGACAAATTTGCCGGCTAAGGCTCACATTATTTTTTTAAGGACTCACGGATCGCAGGCAGCGCCTGGTACAGAACGATTTTCAGGAGACCCAGGCTCCCTGCCAGCCAGACCGGGATATTTTTATCCGTTGTAGGGACCCGGACAGCAGGACTGAAATCCACCTCCCGATCGTCAATGCGATAGCAATAGCGCTTGCTTTTCCGAATAAAGGGGACTGCTTCCAGAAATGCCTTGAGATTGCTTAGATCGGATTTGCCCATCCATTGCGGGAGATCGGAGGTGGCCTTAAAGCTGGAGAGTGTACCCAGATCTTGAAGGAGCTGGTTCTCATGGGCTTTGAGCCTGTTGTGCTTTGTGCGGAAGAACATCACGTCCGGATCGATGTTCACGAGCGGAGACAGCCACAGGCGGTGAAGGCTCGTTCGGATGGCGTTCTGGGTGGAGGTGTCATTGGGGTTGTTGAGCCAAACCGTCAGGGGTGTGTTGAGCCAGTAGGGGGAGACATCCGGCCCCACGCGAATACCGTCACATAGACCCAACGAGGGGATGATCGGTGCGCCACAGGTCAGAACATATGCGTTGCCCGCGGCTTCCCGGATCACCTGTAGCGCGTTCCGGTAGGCGACTTCCCGCGGCACGTTCCTGAAGCGTTTGCCTATCAATCCACCGATGTACAGAAAATCCAGTTTGAGATAACCGTAGCCCCAGCCGCGGACTGTGCGAATCAACCGGTCCAGCCATTCCAGTACATCCGGGTGAGTGATATCGAGGCCAAGCGGGTGTCCAATCCAGGTGATACCGGCGTGGATGGGGGTACCATTGTCATCCCGTAGGAGCCAGCTGGGGTGGTCCCTCGACAGCCGGGAGTTGGGCGAGACCATGAACGGCGCCAGCCACAGGCCCGGGGTGCGGCCCGTAGCGGAGATCTTCTCTGCAAGGGATTTCATCCCCGCTGGAAATTTGGAATTGGCTTCCCAGTCTCCGTGAGCCAGCTGCCAGCCGTCATCGACCTGGAAAACATCGAACGGCATGTCCCCATAGTCTTCCAGCGCTTTCAGGACGAGGCGCTCGTTCACCCAGCCATACAGGCTGTACCAGGAGCACCAGACCCGCGGTGCGTTTGGAAATCTTCCCCGGCCGAATATCTGCCGCAGCGCTTCCGCATATTTCGAAAAGACTTCGTCCTCCCGGCCTCGTGCAACCAGCCATTGGCCCTCGTGTCCATCCTCGAAAAAGCCGTGAAGGCTGAGACCGTCCAGCTCCACCCGGCCGCTTAGACCCAGGGCGCCAAGCAGCAGGATATCATCCTCGCCGAGCTCCACTGCCCCGACCCAGCAGCCGATGTAATTCTTGTGCAAGGCATAGCCCGGATCTTCATCCTTGTTACGGAACTCCGCCACCCGGACGGGGAGTGGGGGCTGGCCGGGATCCAGCCAGGTTGTCAGCGTCCAGGACTGCCAGCCGTGGCGATAAAACCTTTTGGGAGGTTGGAGGAGGCTCAGGTGCAGGGATGCTGCGTCGACGGTAAACGGGACGGAAATTTCCGGCAGCGACTCGAGATGGAATTGTGATGTTGGCATGGATGGAATTATCCTGCAATTGCGTGGAATTATCAATTACCTGCATTTCCGTCCTCCTGAAAAGCACCGGGACTTCGTAGGGGGAAATCTTAAGGTTTTGTTGACTGCTAAAATAATTTGTGGCATAATCACAACCCTAAAGGCAGTGAAGGGAACGAGTAAACCTGGGCAAGTTGTCAGAGAAGCCTGCAGGATGTGGTGTGAGCAGGTCAACAAGGCAGGTTGAAAATCCTCCCGGAGCCGCAAGCTGAAGTCCTGAGCCTGACGACAATTGCACCTGGTGCAGGTGAGGAGAGTAAGCGAGCCGGAGTTGTTCTCCGTTACCCGAACAGGATGATGTTTGTCGTCCAACGAGTGTCCTGCCGAGCCTTAAACGGCGGGTGCAGGAAACCAGAGTGGTACCACGGGTTTTTCTCGTCTCTGTTTGGAGGGCGAGATTTTTATTTTGGAGGCACGAATGTTCAAACCTGTATCATCGAAACTCAACGTCACTTCGATGGAAGAGAACGTGCTGAAGTTTTGGAAGCAAGCCGAGATCTTCAAGAAGACCGTTGAGCAGCGCCAGGGCGCACCCGAGTATGTATTCTATGAAGGGCCGCCGACCGCCAATGGAAAGCCCGGCGTGCACCATGTGCTGGCGCGCGCGTTCAAGGACATGTTCCCGCGCTACAAGATCATGCGCGGCTATCATGTCTCGCGCCGCGGCGGTTGGGATACGCACGGTCTGCCGGTCGAGATCGAAGTGGAGAAGCAGCTCGGCTTCAAGAACAAGCAGCAGATCGAAGCCTATGGCATCGACAAATTCAACGAGCTTTGCAAAAAGTCCGTCTTCACCTACATCCAGGATTGGGAGCGCATGACCGATCGCATCGCTTTCTGGGTCGATCTCGATGATGCATATGTGACCTACACCAACGACTACATCGAGTCGGTCTGGTGGATCCTGAAAAACTTCTGGGACAAGGACCTGCTCTACAAGGGCTACAAAGTTGTCCCCTACTGCCCGCGCTGCGGCACGCCTCTTTCGGACCATGAAGTGGCCCTCGGCTACGACGAAGCCGACCGACCCCTCGGTCTTTGTCCGCATGCCGCTGGTGGATCAGCCCGATGTTTCCCTGCTGGTGTGGACCACCACTCCCTGGACGCTGCCCGGCAACGTGGCTGTTGCTGCGCACCCCGACGTTGATTATGTGATCGTCGAGCGTGACAATCACGGCGCAAAAGGAAAAGCTGCTCCTGGCCAAATCGCTGGTGGAAAAGGTTTTTGGCGGCGAGGAAGTGAAAGTCCTGGAAACGCTCAAGGGCAGGAAGCTCAACGGTGTGAAATACCATCCGCTGTATTCCTTCATGCCGCCGGACAAGCCCGCTCACTATGTGGTGCTGGGCGATTTTGTCACGACCGAAGATGGCACGGGCCTCGTCCATATGGCGCCAGCATTTGGCCAGGAGGATATGGAGATGGCCAAGCAGCACAACCTGCCGGTATTGATGACTGTCCTGCCCGATGGCACATTTGTGCCGGAAGTGACGCCGTGGCGCGGAGTCTTTGTCAAAGACGCCGATCCCGATGATCATCGAGGATCTGGATGCGCGCGGGCTTGCTCTTTAAATCCGAAGCCTATACCCATACCTATCCGTTCTGCTGGCGCTGCGGTACGCCGCTTCTGTATTACGCCCGCGATTCCTGGTACATCCGCACGAGCGCATTCCGTGACCGCCTGGTGGAGCTGAATAACACCATCGGCTGGGTCCCCGAACATACCAAGAGCGGGCGCTTTGGCAACTGGCTGGCAAACAACATCGACTGGGCCTTGAGCCGCGAGCGCTACTGGGGCACGCCGCTGCCCGTCTGGGAGTGTGAAGTCCTGCAAGCACCGGGAGGGCATCGGCTCTGTGAAGGAGCTCTCCGAAAAGGCGGGCCGCGACCTGAGCGACCTCGATCTGCACCGGCCGTATGTGGATGAGGTCCACTGGGACTGTTCCCGATTGCGGCGGCCGGATGACGCGCGTTCCCGACCTGATCGATGTCTGGTTCGACTCGGGTTCGATGCCGGTGGCGCAGTGGCATTACCCGTTCGAGAACAAGGAGAAGTTTGAATCCCAGTTCCCGGCGGATTACATCTGCGAGGCCGTGGACCAGACGCGCGGCTGGTTCTATTCGCTGCATGCCATCAGCACGCTGCTGTTCAATGAAGTGTCGTTCAAAAATGTGATCAGCCTCGGCCTGATCCTGGACGGGACGGGCTCAAGATGTCCAAGAGCAAGGGCAATATCATTGCTCCGTGGGATGTGTTGAGTGTCCACGGCGCGGATGCCTTCCGCTGGTATCTCTACACGGCAACGCCGCCGGGACAGGAACGGCGCTTCTCTTCCGACTTGGTGGGCGAGGTGATCCGTAGCTTCACGCTCACGTTGTGGAACGTCTATTCGTTCTTCGTGACCTACGCCAATCTCGACAAACCCACCGTAACCACGCTGCCCATAGCGACAAGCGATCTCGATCGCTGGCTGTTGTCGGAACTGAACGTGCTTGTCCGTGACGTGACGGAGGCATATGAACGCTACGATGTGCCCAATGCGACCCGTCCCATCGAAGCATTTGTGGAGAAGATGTCCACCTGGTATCTCCGCCGTTCGCGCCGCCGCTTCTGGAAGTCCGAATCGGACTTCGATAAGAAGGCTGCCTACTCCACGCTGTATACAGCTCTGGTCACGGTTGCAAAACTGCTCGCGCCGTCCATGCCCTTCCTGGCCGATGAGATGTACCAGAACCTGGTCCGCTCGGTGGATGATGGCGCACCTGAATCAGTTCACCTTGCCGAGTGGCCCGAAGTCCTGCCCGAAATGATCGACGAGTCTCTCAACCGGGATATGGCGCTGGTAATACGCCTTGTCTCGCTGGGACATTCCGCCCGCCAAAAGGCGAATCGCAAGGTGCGCCAGCCTCTGGCGGAAGCCGCATTCTCGGTTGGGAATGCCAAGGAGCGCTGGGCGGTCGAAAACTATGCCGACCTGTTCATGGACGAGCTGAATGTCAAACAGGTCCGCCTGCTGAATGCTGCCACCGAGGCGTTGTCCCATTCGGTCAAGCCACTGCCGAAACAGCTTGGCCAAAAGTATGGCAATAAGTTCCCGGCGATCCAGAAAGCCATCCTGCTCATGAATAGTGAGGAGGCATCCCATCCGCTGCTGGAAGGCAGGCCGTTGCACGTGCATGTCAATAATGGGGAAGCGTTCGATATCCTGCCGGAGGAAGTGGAAGTAAAGGCGCAGGCAAAGGAAGGCTTTGCGGTTGCCGAGGATGGTCCCTACGTGGCGGCCCTGGTCACCGACCTGACGACAGAGCTGGTCCGTGAGGGCCTGGCCCGCGAATTCGTCCGGCGCGTGCAGGACCTGCGCAAGAGCGCCGATCTGGATGTCGCCAACCGGATCGACCTGTTCGTGGAGGCCTCCGCCGGTCTACGGTCCGCGATCGAAGCGCACCGGGAATACATCATGACCGAGACGCTGGCAACCCGTCTCGAGTTCGCAAGCCCGCCCGAGGGTGCATCTGTAACGGAGGATGCCTTTGATGGTGAAAAAGTCACTGTCGGCCTGAGAAAAAACTAATCCATACAGGAGGCGTGGCGCCCACAGCGCCACGCCTCTCTTTTAGCGCGTTATAATACCTCTATCGAACCATACATCGAGGTGAACCTTGTTTGACCGACTACCACTGCCCCTGCGAAAAGCGCTTGCCTGGAGCGTGCACCTGTTTACCGCGACCGGCGCCGTGTGGGGGTTCCTGACCATTCTCGCCATCTTTGAGCAAAACTGGAAGATGGTCATCATTCTGCAAATCGTAGCCATGTTCGTGGACGGTTTTGATGGGATGCTGGCGCGCTGGTTCCACGTGAAGGAATATGCAAAAGGCGTGGACGGCGGCTTGATGGACAACATCATCGATTACATAAATTATGTGGTTGTGGCTGCCCTGCTCCTGGTCAAGTGGCCGGCCCTGATGCCGGCCGGGTTTGAAATCGCAGCAGCCTGCTCCATCCTGCTCACCTCGGCCTACCAGTTCTCACAGGTGGATGCAAAAACAGATGCTGGATCTTATTTCTTTAAAGGTTTCCCTTCTGTCTGGAACTTCCTGGTCTTTTACCTGATCCTGGTGGGTCTTAACCCATGGATCAATCTTCTGGTTGTGATTCTCTGTGATGTTCTCATCTTTGTCCCGATTAAGTATGTCTATCCCACCCGCAATACACGGCTGCGGAAATTGACCCTGGTTCTCACGATTCTCTATGGCTTGCTGGGCGCCTGGGGCCTGCTGCAGTATCCGGATGTACCTGAATGGGTGGTGTGGATCTCGCTGCTCTATGTCGCCTACTACACCATTTTGAGCGTTTTCCCCAAGATCGGTCAGACCAGGCTTGTTTAGATCATATGTTGATAGAAAAAGTTACCCGGCCCACCGATGAGCTCCTGCGTGCCATGCAGCACTTAATCCCTCAGCTGGGAGCCCATAAAGTTCCTCCTGGTCCGGATGAACTGGCGGCGCTCCTTGCTTCAGAAGGATGTACGCTCCTGGCTGCCCGCGACCCGAATGCGAGTGGCAGGATCATTGGGATACTGTGTCTGAACGTCTACCGGGTCCCGACCGGTGTGCGTTCCATTATCGAAGATGTGGTTGTGGATGAAAGCGCCCGTGGAAAGGGAATTGGCGAAGCCCTCATGCGTCGTGCCCTGGACCTGGCCCGCGAAGCCGGTGCAAACGGGGTCGCCTCTCACATCCCGCCCGGATCGGGAAGCCGCGAACCGCCTCTATCAATCCATGGGATTCGAGCTTCGGAAAACGAATGCTTACATTTATAAGTTGAATTAAACGGAACGTCCCGAAGGTTTAGGGACGTGAATGGTATTTTCACACGACATAACCTTCGGGACATTTTGTTCGAATAAATAAAAAAAAGGCAGGGCCAGTCAGGCCTGCCTTTTTAAGTCGCTAGGGCTTGTTCTTTCCTTTATTGTCCTTATTTCCGTTGTTGCCGTTATTTCCGTTATTCCCAGTGTTACCATTATTTCCGTTGCTCGCGTTATTGTCCTTGTTCTTGTTCTTATCCTTGTCCTTATTGTTGCCATTGTTGTCGGCATTCCCATTGTTGCCATTATTACCATTGCCCCCGGCATTGTCCTTGTCCTTATCCTTGCCGGACATGACCACGCCGAGATTGCCTTTCTTATCCCCCGCCATGATTGCCTTTCTAAACTGGCCCCAGTTCGTCGGGACTGTGCCATCCTCCAGGGTGAACGCGCTGTAGTCGCCGGTTTTTTTGGCTTCGAGAACGGCCACCAGGACATCGGCGTCCCCTTCCATTTTTTGGGTTAACCACAGGGCCTGGGCGATAACCCCAAACCCGTAGCCATTTTCATGAGCGGTCATGATCGCATCGTAGTCCACGCCCGGAATTTCCGAGAAGAAAGCCGCAAGCGCAGTGCCTACCGGATGATGTACTTCCTCTTCATTCGGGATGACGTCTGAGAGGAGAATGGAAACTGAGTCCGGCCAAAGCTCAGGATCAAGGATGGCCAGATTCCCATCGCCATCATAATCGAGAAAACCAAGGCTGTAGGCAGTTTCCGCGCTCACTCGAACCGTTTGGTACTCACCCAGGTCATCGATCACGGTAATCGCATAGATCGTCTCGCCGGTGTTCGTGTCGGTGATCGGGGCAACCGAGTAGGCGCTGCCTGAGATTGAATCCGCCTCGTCAAGCGACGGGGCGGCGGAAACCATGGCAAACTGGGTGATAACCAGGATCGTTACGATCAGAGCAATTGTGAAGAGTTTTGCTTTTTTCACAGCTGTACTCCTGTTTGGAAGCTACTTTGATTGTACAGACTACGATTTCTGACAGCAAAATTTTTACAGAAATTTGCCTGACAATTATGCAAGGTCCATTCTACAGCCTTCTGTGAAAAAATACTCAATTTCTGTAACTTTTTCGTATTCTCCCCGGTATTCCGGAGGAAGCAGCTCGGCCAGGCGGTACATCATCTCGTCCACGATCTGCTGGCGCATTTCCTTTGTGACCCGGGCGCCCTCCAATTTCAGGCAGATGGGCTCTCCAATCCGCACATGGAAGTCGGTCCGCCTCAGTCGCTTCAGGTTTTTGAGGAAATTCTCACCGCCCCAGTGGGCAATGGGCACAAGCGGGGCGCCTGAGTGCAGAGCCAGCATCACAGCCCCCGGGTGGGCTCTTCTTAACCGCCCGGTGACATTTCGGGTGCCTTCAGGGGCAAGGCCGAAGATGTAACCCGCCTCCAGCGCCTGGACAGCCTTCCGCAGGGCGGTCGTATCTGCCTCCCCTCGCTTGATGGGGATGATTTCCCAGAGTGCGAAAACCCACTTCAGAAAGAAATTATCCCAGAGCTCGATTTTCGCCCAGCCAGTAATCCTCCTTGGCTGCAACAGACCGAACATCACGGCAACCTCGATCATCCCGGAATGGTTGGAGTAACCGATCACGGGTCCCCGCATGGGTACCTTATGGATATCCGGCGCATCGATGCGACACATGATATTGGTTCCAAGTTTGACGAAAAAGCGACGATTTTGTACATCATGTTATGTTTCTCGTTGGATGGAATGGCAAATGAGTTTATCATGAATTGTGGGCGTGATTCTGGTAATCCTGCGGGGTATCCAGGTCGGCGAGGATGCTCGGCTGTGTCCATCTCCACGTACAGGATCTCAGCGGCGTGGAGGTTGAGGAAATCGCGCGGCGATTGGGGCGGCATCAGCTCGAGTAATTCGCTCCACAGCGATCGTTCCACAAGCCAGGGATGTCCGCGCCTCATCTCGAAGCTTGGAACGATCAGGCGGGCTGGCTGTGTATGGAATGTTTCACAGATCTGCCGCACGCATCCCGCCTGGACCTGAGGCTGGTCGCCGAGCCCGATCAGTGCAGCCTTCACTTCAGTCTCGTCTGTGGATAATGACCGCAGTCCGCATTGCAGGGAGGATAGCATTTCGCCGCTCGCGAATTGCTCGTTGAAAACTGTGCGGGCGCGGTGTTGTTTTACGATATCGCCAATCCGTTCGCTTTCGCCGCCTGTGACCACCAGGATATCCTCCAGCCCTGCCTGCCTGGTAGGTTGAGATCACCTGGCCTAGTACCGTCCCATTTCCCCAGGGCAGCAGCATCTTGGGCCGGCCCATCCGCCTGGATTCTCCGGCTGCAAGAATGAGGGCTGCGATCATCCCGCACGCTCCATGAGTGGAAGAATCGAAACGTGCGGGATCATCCCGCATGCTCCATGAGTGACCGATTCGAAACATGCGGGATCATAAGTTTTCATCCGAGATCAGACGCTTGTACATTTCGGGTGTATCCACATCCAGAAGGAGGCGGTCGTCATGCCAGGGAAGGTATTCCACGCGGTATTTGTGGAGGATCGCCCGCCCGCCCACATCTCCCTGCAGGGAGGCCAGGTCAGGGAAGGTTACCCGGTCGAACAGGACCGGGTTTGCCCGCCTGTCCATCACCATGGGGGCAACGACCGGATGCAGACCTTCGGCATGCTTCTCCATCAAGGCACGAAGGATCGAAGTGGTTACCTGGGGTTGGTCGGCAAGGAGGAAGATGGCGGCCGACCCCCACCCTGCCTCCCCCAAATGCGACAACAGAATTTTCGTTTTCAAGAGGGATGATCGGTGGTCGCATTTGGGGGAGGTGCCCGGAGGGCGGAGGGGGATCCCAGCCCCGCCCGGATCGAGCTTGCCTGTCCTTCCTTCCAATCCATATTATGGACAATGATTACATCCAGGTCTTTAACCGCCGATTCGACCTGTTCTGCATTCGCGCCTGTCACTACAATTACCGGTGAACAACCTGCTTCCAGTGCAGTCTTCGCCACCGCCCGTACAAATGGCTGACCGTGCCAGTCAAGAAGCTGTTTGACCTTCCCATACCGGGAAGAGTTCCCGGCTGCCAGGAGGATGGCGGCAACCGGTTCGTGCACGGCATATATTTTTTGATCCTGCAGGCTTGCGATCACAACCGAATCATAAGCGCGCGAGCAATGGCTGGACCATTCCACTTGCCGCAGATTGCAGCTCCACAGTATCGGCTTGATTCAGAAGGACGACTCTCCGTGCGCCATCAGGTATATTCTTCAATCCACCGGAAGGGTGGGTCAGTACTCGCCTGATCGCTTCCGCCGTGATTTTTTCGCCAATTGCCAGACCACTGAGCTCCGAAAAAATTTCCGACCGGTGGACCCAATCCTCATTCAAGGGTTTCCCCAGGGAAGAGAGTCCAACGACTTGAACTACCTGATCTGCAAATGCCGGAATTGCCGGCTCATGTTCCGCCCAGGCCTTCAAAGGTTTTTGTCTCGATCCATCCGCTTCGATCAACAGAGGGACTGCGTGATAGCCGCAGTATTGATGCAGCCATTGCAGCAGCCTGTCATCCACCGGCCGTGTTCGATCTCCATCCAGTTCACCGGTGACGAGATGACGCCCTGCAAAGCAGTGCTCCAATTCCTCCAATGGAGCAGGAGAGTCTGTGATGATATGCCGGTCCGCCATCTCCACCTGCCACGCACCGAGATGGGATGTCGCAGTCACAATAACAGGTGACTGCAGGCTGCGTGCCAGCTGGAACAATGCCGTGGTTTTCCCTCCCGCGCCAATGAATGCAATGCACGAGTATTCAGTCTGCGCGCAATGCCTGATGGATCGATGGATTCATTTTTTCGATTATACATCGTGCGTTGTTCTGCCAGCGTTTCCTCACTGTGGTGACTGTAGCGCAAAACTGTCGGAGACCATGCTCCAGCCGCCGTCCTCGGCGGCGTTTTACAGGGATCTTTCGGTAGAAAAGTTACCTACACTTTTGCGCTATACCCCATTGTGGTGCAGTCGAAGGGAAGTCGGTAAAGCAATCATTCACATCAACTGCAGTTGTGTATTTCATTTGGGATCGCTATGCAGAAAAATTATGGCAGATATCTTTTTGATTTAATGCATCACGTACATCGTTCAAAGCTTCACATGTTGTGAGGTAAGGTATAATAGTCACGCCGTTAAAATAAACGGTGAGACTCACAACAAGGTAAAGTGATGGTTAGAGATCCCCTGACTACCCCAGAATACTGGAGCCACCTCCAGCTAACTCCGCAAGACGTTGAATTTCTTCTAAACTATCTGTTTGAACACGAGACCCCACTGACCGCTCGCGAACTTGTTTCCGTATTCATGGAGGAACATATTCGGGCAGAGCGGCTTGCCACACAAAGGCAGCGGGAAGCCGGCGGTAAAACCTATCAGCCCAGAGAGAATTACCAGGTGGGGGACGACATCCTCTTCCCGGCACTGGACTGGAGACATGGCAGGGTTTCCTCGGTCCGCGCAGGGGTAAACCCTGAGATTGGATCCTTTGATGTTTTAACAGTTGCCATGGATGGGGGCAAGGAACGCCTCTTCGCCTACAATCTGCCGGCCCACCCCCTGAACGACCAGCCTGTGACCGTGGAGCAGGCCCAGTTCGATATTGACGAACTCAAGCGCAACTACGGCGCATTGATCGAAAAAAAGATCGAGGCCGCCTTCCGGGCGGATGAGGGCATTGTCCGTATCGCCGGGCGCTGGTTCCCGCGTGCCCTGCTGATCGACGTCAATGTCGGCCACCTCAATCTGGCGGAAGCAGTCCTGGACATGGCCGGCGGCGAACCTCTGCCCACTCCGGCTCTGCTGAAGGATGTTGCCATGCCGGAGGGAGTCAATCCCAAGCTGGCTGAGTTTTCCCTCAACCTGGCATTGCAGGAGGATGACCGCTTCGACGAAGTGGGACCAGCAGGCCAGGTGCTGTGGTGTCTGCGCCGGTTGGAGCCCCAGGAAGTCCGTGAAGTCCCACTCTACCTGGAATACAAACCGATCGAATACGACCGGGATGAGTTGGACGACCAGATGCTTGCGGTCGAGGCTCACCTTGACGATGAACTGAGTGATGCGCTGCAGGAGCCCACGAAGGAGCTGAGGGAAGTTACGATCTCCCTGATCTTCCCGCATTTACGGGCTGGGACACTGCCGCTTTCCGCCCGCGTCCGCTCCCTGTTCCCAACCGCCTATGAGACGCCGCGCGTCCGTTTCACGCTTGTGGATGGCCGGACCAAAAAGAAGATGCCCGGATGGGTGGTACGTGAGCATGGATATGTGTATGGACTGCGGGAATGGTACAAGGCGAATGAGTTGATGCCCGGCAGCCTGGTCAGCATCCGCCGCGGGGATAATCCCGGCGAGGTCGTGATCGAAGCGAAGACCTACCGGGCCACCAAGGACTGGGTCCGCACGGTGATCGTCGGCACGGATGGCGGCGTGGTGTTTGCCATGCTGAAGCAGCCGATCTCGGCCGAGTTCAATGACCGCATGGCCTTTGCCATCTCCTCCATGGATGCTGTCGACCAGCTCTGGCTGCAGAACAATAAGCGTCCATTCGAGAAGCTGGTGGCGGACATGATTCGCGAGATGTCCAAACTGACCCCGCAGGGACATGTCCATGCCCAGGAGCTGTATTCGGCCGTGAATATCGTAAGACGGGTGCCGCCCGCGCCCTTGTTCGCACTTCTTTCGAGCAGGCCGGAATTTGTTCATGTGGGCGACCTGCATTTCCGCCTGGGTGAATCGGAGTAACGCATGATCGAGGGAAAACGTACAAGCATTGTAAAACCAACGGTGGATACACCCTTCCATGTCGATTTCAACTGGTGGAAGAAGAACGAGCGTGACTGGCACGTCTATCTGCGTTCCCTGTTGTGCCCGGAACACCAGGAGGCCTTTGCCGATGTGGAGGAAGGCCAGACCATCGACTGGGTCGACCCTGCCACCGCGGAAGTCAAACCCGTGGAAGGCATCCAGAACGCCCTGATGACCCACTGCGCCAGGCTGCCCGAATTCGTGACCCAGCAGACCGCCCTTGTGGAAGCGGCGTTTCGCTTGTTCATGACAAACGGGAATGCACCCATGACCTCCAGGGACCTGGCCGAGCGCCTGAACCGCCCGCCGGAAACCATCCTGCGCACGCTGGCAGGCCCGCGCGTCTATAAAGGGATCCGGCCTTATACTCCCTAAAATGACCTGCCAGCAGTTATACTGCTGGCAGTCTGTTCGAACCTCCCGCGTTCAATTGCATCCTTCGCCAGTACAGTTTACAATTACATCACTGCCCCTGTAGCTCAATGGACAGAGCGCCGGCCTTCTAAGCCGTTGGTTGTGGGTTCGATTCCCGCCAGGGGCGCTGCTGTTTAGCAAAAGTGCCGCCGTATCCAGATATGGCGGCGTATTTTTTTACAGGGAATTCCCCAGGAACGAGCATCCATCGGCAAGATTCAATCACCATACCACTCCAGGTTGTATAAGATGCCATAATGCGGTGACCTCTTTTTTTTTACAAATTCGATGTATACTTATTTTGGAAATATTATTGTTCATTTAATTGCCAAGGGAGAATCTAAATGGCAGGGGCTTCGTTCAGGTTAGAAGAGATTTTAGGAAAAGCCGTGAAAACAAATAAGGTCAAATCCATGGCTAGTCTGTTTATCTCCTATTCTCGCAGGAATATTGACATTGCTCGTACTCTAACCGATGCCTTTAAAGGTCAGGATCTGGATTTTTGGATCGACTGGGAAA
The DNA here is from genome assembly GCA_963750005.1 of uncultured Chloroflexia bacterium. Classification (GTDB taxonomy): domain Bacteria; phylum Chloroflexota; class Anaerolineae; order Anaerolineales; family Villigracilaceae; genus Defluviilinea. The sequence goes on along the minus strand of CAVVPC010000037.1, from coordinate 6,650 downwards.
GCATTGAACCAACTGTTGACTGGTGGATGGAGATCCAGAAGGGCATTGAACAGGCAGATAATTTTCTGTTTCTCATCAGCCCTGACTCGATTCGCTCAAAAGTCTGCAGGCGGGAGATCGAGCACGCGGTCCAAAATGGCAAAAGACTGATCCCTGTTGTGATTTAGGATGTCAAGGTAGAGGATGTTCCTCCTGAACTCGGCTCTCTCAACTGGATTTTTCTTCGAGAGAATGACGACTTCGAAACCAGCTTTGGTAAATTGATCACGGCGATCAAGACTGATTATGCCTGGGTACAGGCGCATCGCCGGTTGCAAGTCAAAGCCCTGGAGTGGGAGAGAAGTGGTCGCGAGAAAGGCTTTCTATTACGCGGCAAGGACCTGCAGGATGCTGAAGCGCAGCTTGCCGCAAACACGGTCAGGGACCCTTGTCCAACCGATCTGCAGCGCGACTATTTACTTAGTAGCAGGCAGGCAAGTGACCGCCAAAAACGAATTACAAGAGTTTTTGCCGTACTGGGTGTCATTGCACTTTCTGTTGCGTTGTACATGCTCTTGATCCGCCCATACCAGCTGCGTACCATGGCCCAGGGTGAAATGGTCCCTATGGCAGCCGGACCGGTTGTGCTGGGGACCGATGACCCGGAAGCCTCGGATGAGGAAATACCGGCATGGTCAACCCAGTTGAAAAGGTTCGAAATCGACCGCTACGAAGTTTCGAACTATCAATATGGCTTATGCATGGAGGCGGGAGCCTGCCAGGAACCCAATGATCCCGCCCAGTTCCGGGACGAAAATTATGCGGATTATCCGGTGGCCGGAGTCACGGCATTCCAGGCGGACGCCTACTGCCGCTGGCTGGGCAAGCGCCTGCCGACCGAGCTGGAATGGGAGCGCGCCGCCCGTGGACCGGCTGGCCGTCCCTGGCCATGGGGGGATGCTCAACCCTCTCCGGAGACTGCCAACCTGGCATTCGACGACGCGGTCGAAGGAAAACTACTACCCGTGGACAGCCTGCCCGCGGGTGCCAGCCTGGCACCGGAGAATGTTTATAACCTGATCGGAAACGTTTGGGAATGGACTTCATCCTACGCAGGCGAAGGTGGCGGTTATGAGCATAATCCGGACCGATACTGGGATAGCAGCGTGGAAAAGCCTGCTTCCGGCCTGGTCCAGAGAGGAGGCAGTTGGGACGATAACACATTGGAGCGCGTGACCCGTCGTGACAGCGTGGCTGCTGGCGATACCAGCCGGCAGGTGGGAATCCGTTGTGCGAAAAGCCCATGACCATCATGGGTGATGAATGATTTGTTCATCAATAGACAAGAGGAGGAAGTATCATGGACTCGCAGGAACTCAAGCAGCTGGAATATTCGCAACCGGTTTGCAGGTGGGAAAGCACCGGTACGATTACCAACCCCCAAGGGCAAAAACTGGAGATCAACGTCCGAGGAAAGGATCCCATACTGGTCGAGCAGTACATGAGATCTGTCCGCATTTCGTTCATCGTGCTGCCTGAAGGGGATAACGCCAAGGTATGGGATGAACCCAGCGAACCGCAGAACGACAAATACCAGCTATACATCGATGAAGAATTCAAAAAACTGGAGCTTTATCCCGAGCTTGGCCTGGAGATCGAACTCGATGTGACTGAAACGCCTGGCTTGGAACCGCCCTATGAGATGAATATCGAGATCGATCCAGATATTCCCGGCGGGGTGCCACACAACTATAAGACGAAAAAGAAATGCAAGAAAGAAAAGGTGACTTTGAAGGCCTCTGTGAATGGTGTTTATGGAAGCTTGAGCGGCGGCGGTATCAGTCCGGTGACCGGGCGGGCCGACGTAATTGCCCCGGATCCACCGAAGAATACTGCCAGATTTACCGGAGAAGCATCCGATGACAGCGATTTCTTCTTTACGGTTACAGGATTGATGGCGAATAATACCTATACACTCAGTGCATCCATGAAACTGCAGAAGCAGTAGACGGGTCGACAGTTTACCGTCTCATACAGGGCGGAGCAGTGGGGTGCCCGCCGCTCCGCTTCCTGGATCGCCTTGGCAGCCGCCATGTGAGATGCGCGTTGTGCCTTTTCCATTCAGGATGTAACCTCCTCATGATATCTGTAGTAAAAATCCGTAACAAATGTAATTATGAACACCTCCCGGAAAGTTGTATAATCTTCTTGGTGATCAAATCTTGCCTCGAAAAGTGGACGGACAAGGTTGCAAGTTCCTCCTGCCTGAATTTGTTATGTAACATTTTCACAATTTAACAATCCCGTATATAACCTCACACTGGGTTTTATTGAGTGTCTCTAGAAATCAGCGGAAATCTTAATTATTGGTAGATGAAACACTGGCAGCCTCGATCCAAGGATTGAAAGTGGTCGCTTAACCTTCACGGTCAATCTGAATGGTACCATCCTTGGGGAGCGAATAGCGAAACCGGCCATCAAGGTCGGTTTTTGTTTTATTGGATGTAATCTATCTTTTTATTCTATTTTGACTGGAGGATATTTGGTTCGCTGCTCATCTCCCTGGTACGTCTAGAAAATGGCTCTGTTGAATTGCTGCAATACCTGCTTAATGTCATAATAATATATGACAAATGTCGAATCAAAATATGTAATTTAATCTTGGAGTAAGCGTCATGTTAGTGAGTTGATTTTTTCGATTGGCTGTTATTTGAGGGATTCATTCTCAGGAAGAGATACGATGGAATACATTGGCGGGTTAAAATATAGGATCCAGGGTATTGGTCATCGATGACGATCCAGATATTGCAAAACTATTGACCGCTATTCTCAAGCCACTAGGATTTGTGGTTTACACCGCCTGTGATGGCATGGAAGGACTTAAAAATGCATATGAACTACATCCGGATTTAGTTATCCTGGATGTAATGATGCCTGGGATGGATGGATGGGATGTGTGCACACGTTTACGAGAACTAAGCGATGTACCCATCCTGATGTTGACGGCCCGCTCTGCAGAAGCAGATATGCTACGAGGCTTTGTTTTGGGGGTCGATGACTATATGAAGAAACCCTTTAGCAAATCTGAGTTGGAGGCACGTGATCCGGGCCTTGTTAAGGCGCCAAAAGCATCACAATGGAGGCCCGGATGTCAGTCGTTATGCAGATAATGTACTGAATATTGATTTGGAAACACGCTCAGTCGAGCTCCATGGTGAAACGCTTGATTTATCGGTAACAGAATATGATCTCTTGTCATGCCTGGTACGAAACATGGGGAGAACAGTAACGCACCGGCAGCTTCTGCGGGAGGTCTGGGGTTGCGAGCATGAGAATCTGTCCACCACATTAACACTTTATATACATCACTTGAGAAAAAAATTGAAAGATGGGCGGCATAATCATGAATATCTCCATACGCAGTGGGGAGTAGGATATTGTTTTGTACCAGCAAAGGAATTGTGAAATCCATTTAATATTGGAAAATTAAAAGGATTTTTAAATAAATTTCTATTTTTTTTAAATATTATTATTGTTACACTGATGGCGGGAAAGTGCAGTTGTTAACATCGTCGGGTTGTTGCATCTGCAGGATTGTGGCCTTTCTCCGTCAAGACCTTTTTTTTCGCTTTCTTATGGAATCATAGAATGACAATCTCTAAGATCCAAGTGGGGGTAAATACTATTTGTACATGCAGATAGTGTTTCTCCAATAGCCCATAAGATAGGGCCTTACTTATGGAGACAATATGACCAGTCGAGTGCAGCAATTGGCAAATAACCTGAATATGACAAGCGATGATTTCATCGGCGAAATGCGAAAGCGGGGCTGTAGTGAGCCTACTGCCGTGAAGATTTGGATGGGCCTGTATGAAGAGTTCAAGGAATTTAACGACAACGATCTCTATCTCAGCAATCTTCGCAAAGCAGCTGATGTTTTGAAAGTTAAAACCGGAACGCTTTTGACAAAATAGGCCTTGATTACAGTAGAGCGCCTGGTTGATAGATTTGGTTTTATAAACACTTAATCTCGCTTCAACGTCATTTATTGTTATCGACTCCACCATGGCAGTGCGCGCTTCCAGTTATTTATAGAATTTCTTCGAGAGCATACCATCCGAGTTAATTTATGGGTAGACCATCTTGCAGTTACAAAACAGCAAAGAACTCTGCGAGGCAGCGCTCGGGTTCTATTGCTGGGTCAAAGGAAAATTCACCACTGATATTTGTCAAAATGTTCAGATGGCGGAGCACAAAATTTTGTTGAGAGCTGCAAAAGTTGATTTTCAGTAATTCCCACTAAAAGTGAAAATCCTAATTGGTTTGGTCGGCCTGGGTATTGTTCTCATTCTTTTGCGCGGGCAATTGCTAATGTTTATTGGCGACTTTCTGGTTGTTCAAGACAGCTTACACCCTGCAGATGTAATCCACGTCATTGCAGGAGACGACTATCGCACAGATTACGCCATCCAGTTGTATGAACGGGGATTTGGACGGACACTTTTCTTCACGGGGGGATGGTGTACGATCCACCTTTACAACCATGGGGAGCATGCACAGGAAAGATCGCTCGCTCAAGGGGTGCCTTTGGATGCAATCGCCTTTGACGATTTCACTGTCATGAGCACCTATATGGAAGCTGAGAGATTGAAAGAATGGATTGCCCAAAGTCCATACCCGGTTCGATCGGTCATGATCGTAAGTGATCCGTTCCACATGCGGCGGGCACGCTGGGCATTTCAAAAGGTGCTTGGAGACAAGATAGAAGTGCAAATGGCACCAGTTCCATTTGAGCTTACACCTTATCAGCGCACCTGGTGGAAAGACCAGCAGAGCCGCCAGAATGTTCGGGAAGAGTATTCCAAGTTCATCTATTACTTGCTTCGTTACCAATACAGTTGGGGATTTTTCAGGGATTGGCTGGTTTCTTTAGATACGGAGTGAAGATATTCTCCATCACAGGGGGATGGAATAAATCAGGATTTCATTTGCAAGAAAAAAGCAAGATTAGCTGATGACTGCCAAATTACGTATAGGACTACTCCTGGATTCGGTTTCCCTGCCGGCTTGGGCATTTACTGCTATTGAGCGAATGATCCGTTCAAACCATGCTGAGCTGGCACTTGTTGTTTTAAATCAACCGCAACTCGCAAGCGGCTCTGCAGGGCGAGCATTAGAGCGAAACTCTTTGCCCTGGCTCTATCGTGTATTCAATACTATTGACGAAAAATTATTCCTCCGCGGTCCGAATGCATTGGAACAGGTTGATACATCGGAAATTTTTTCACAAGTGCCTGTAATGAATGTGGCACCGATTGACAAAAATAGGGAGCAGCATTTTTCCGCGTCAGATGTAGAAAAAATTAAATCGTACAAACTTGATGTCCTGGTAAAGATGGGATTTGGTAAGTTGCATGGTGATGTATTGTCTGCTGCCGCTCACGGTATTTGGACATATCGTTGGGGAGATTCTCGCAAAATTGAAGATGGGCTAACAGGGTTCTGGGAGGTGGTTAGAGGCTGGCCGGAAACGGGTGCATCGCTGCAACACCTCGGAGCTAGCGCTGAATCTGATGTGACTTTTTTGAATCCTGGTTCTTTACGTACCCCTTCTCGCCAGCACGTAATCGGAATTATGTTTTGTGGGCCGCGGCCTCCTTTCTGCCGCGCCAGGTTGAGCGTCTACATCGATTGGGTGGGGAGAAGTTTTTTCAGGAACTCAAGAATAGGGTGGAAAAAAATCCAGGGGAGCTTGAATCCAACGATCTTCCATCCAATCGAATGGTCCTGTGGATCATGATGAAGCTGGCTTTCAGAAACCTATCGGCGGTATACCACCGAATTTTTTACCAGGAGCGATGGGAACTGCTATTTAATTTCGGTCCGGATGCTGACAAAGATATTTCCACGTTCAAGAGAGTTTCTCCTCCCAGGGACCGCTTCTGGGCTGATCCCCATATAATCTATAGGGAGCCTAACTATTATGTTTTTATTGAAGAGTACCCGTATCGAACAGGAAGAGGATACATTTCAGTCATAGAGATGGATAAGAAGGGGAATTGCAAACAGCCAATTCCTGTTCTGCAGGAAGATTCTCACCTGTCATTTCCATTTGTCTTCGACTGGATGGGACAGTATTATATGATCCCTGAATCTTCCGAGAGGAAGACGATAGATCTGTATGAATGTATCGGATTTCCGGACCGGTGGCAGCGTAAAATGACCTTGATGAAGGATGTAAAAGCCGTAGATTCTACAGTTTTCTTTATATACGGAAAATGGTGGTTATTTACTGCAATGGCCGAACAAGAGGCGGCAGCCCCTCAAGTGGAGTTGTTCCTCTTTTATTCGAATGACCTCTTTACAGATCAATGGAATCCACATCCGATGAATCCGATTGTCTCAGATGTCAAAAGGGCCAGGGGAGCGGGCAGCATTTTACTGAAGGATAATAGGTTGCTCAGGCCATCCCAGTATTGTTCCAGTACATACGGGTATGGTTTTGATCTGAATGAAATCGACATTCTTTCCGAAACCGAATATTCCGAAAGAACAGTGACATCTGTCAGACCGGACCCCGCGAAAAGAATCATCGCAACACACACCTATGCAAATCAAGCAAATTTAACCGTTGTTGATGCTCTTAGACGGCAGCCAAAATGGGCAAAAAC
>CAVVPC010000036.1:0-34495 GCA_963750005.1 uncultured Chloroflexia bacterium | reverse complement strand
ACCGGGCTAATATTCATCTCTTCCGTCCCACATGGACAGGCAGCGCCCATCGCGGGCTTCAAGGTCATCTGCCTCTTTACGGTACCCCGGTGCCGGGCTTGTAGAAGGCGAGCGGCTGCTTCTGCGCCTCCCAGGCCTTGATGATCGGATGGATGATCCCCCAGGCTGTCTCCACACGTTGGCCCGGGTGAACAGGGAGGGGTCGCCCATCATCGCGTCCAGCAGGAGGCGCTCATAGGCTTCGGGCAGGGCGGTCTTTCCAAAGGCATCAGCATAGTGGAATTCCATATCCACCGAACGTAGCTCCTCCACCATATCGGGAGCCTAGGCCTTCGAAGACGCCAGTGGATACGCGGCTCATCCGGCTGCAAATACAGGACCAGCATATTGGGCGTCATTTCCCCCTGCTGGGAGGGGAACAGCAAATGCGGCGGACACTTGAACTCAATGGTGATCTGTGAAAGTTTTTCCTTTTAATATTTACCAAGCACAGATAGAAAGGGACATCCTGCCAGCGCCAGTTGTTAACATACAATCGGACCGCACCATAGGTTGCTGACGTGGAGTTCAGGTAAACACCTTCCTCCTGCCGGTATCCCTCGTACTGGCCGCGAACGGTTGCCTGTGTAACTTACAACATCCTTCATCGGCGTGATGGCACTCAACGCCTTTCACTTTTTCATTCCGCAGTGCACTGGCATCAAACGAGACAGGTGGTTCCATCGCGACCATGGTCAGCAGCTGAAGCAGATGGTTTTGAAAAATGTCACGCAATATGCCCACCTTGTCATAAAACTTGCCGCGATGCTCCACACCGATCTCCTCTGCAACGGTGATCTCCACATGATCGATGTAATTCCAATTCCACAACGGCTCGAAGATGTATTGGCAAAGCACGCCACGAGGATATTCTGGACCGTTTCCTTGCCAAGATAATGATCGATGCGATAGATCTTTTTCTCGTTAGTATGTTGTGGATTGCCTTCGTTAACTTTTAAGCAATCCCAAATGGTGCCGAACGGCTTTTCGATGACCACACGCCGCCAGCCCTGTTCCTCTTTGTTTGTTGCTTTTACCCAGCAGTTCAATAATGTTGGGAAAGGCATCCGGCGGAGTGGCTAAATCGAACATCCGGTTGCCCCCTTTTCCCTGCCAGTCATTCAGGAATTGATTGAGATATGTCAAATCCTCAAGGGTGTAGCCGTGCTTTACATATGCAAGGTGTGAGGCAAAATCATCCCATTCCTGGTCTGTATATTCCGCATCCGAGGATTTCTCCACGCCTTCTTTAAGGTGCAAACGGAAGAACTCATCTTGTAAAATCCGTCCTTCCATATCCGACGATCCGGAACATCTTCGGCATGCGGTCCTTGCAATACAGGCTGAAGAGGGAGGGGAGCAGCTTGCACTGGTCAGGTCGCCTGAGGCGCCAAATATAACGATCGAAGTGGGCAATCCATTATCTTTTTTATAACCATACGATAAAACCTCTTTTCCAGGAATAGGAGCAGGAATGATCACGACTGTGGAGGATCAGTCTCCTTCTTGACCGCGTGTCGCCAAACTGATTGCGCAGGGCAGCCAGCATGCGGGCGGTGTAGTTCTCCGCATCACGACTGGCAAAACGCACTTGCAGGGCGAGCGTAATCACAGGCGCAGGCACAGACATGTCGATCAATTCGAACACCGTCCAGCGGCCTTCGCCTAAAATCCTCGACCCAGGGCTTGATGTCAGAGAGGCTGGGATCCAGCTCAAGAGCACGGGCCGCCAGGTCCAGCAGCCACGAGCGGACAACGCTACCGTGCTGCCAGATCTTCGAAATATCGGCAAGGTCGGCTTGAATTCCTCCTTGGATTTCAAAATGCTAAATCCTTCGGCGAAGGATTGCATCATGCCGTATTCAATCCCATTATGGACCATTTTGACATAATGCCCAGCCCCGCTTGGACCTGCATAACCCCAGCGCTTGATCCGGCCCGGGAGCAAGGGTTTCAAAAATGGGACGCAGGCTTTCCGCCACCTCCGGCTTGCCGCCGATCATCATACTGTAGCCTTCTTTCAAGCCCCATACCCCGCCGCTTGTACCGCAGTCGGCAAATTCAATCCCTCTGGCTGCCAGCATTTCGGCGTGCTTGATGAAATCCTTGTAATAGGAGTTGCCACCGTCAATGACAATGTCGCCTGGCAATAGGATCTTTGTGAGATCTTCGATCGTCTCGAACATCGGAATCCCGGAGGGGATCATCAACCAGACGATGCGTGGGGGGTCAAGCTTTTTGACTGCATTCCTGAGTGTTCCGCTCCCACACCTCCAAGCTGCTCCAAAGCCGGGATAGCCTCCGGGTCATGAGCGAAGCCGACAACATGGTGTCCTCCCTGCAAAAGACGGGGGGACATGCTAAACCCCATCTTACCCAGACCGATCATTGCCAGTTGCATGAATACCCCGGTAATCATCGCGCTGAGCGGAGCCGTAGGCGCAGACAAGACGCAGCGCTTGGATACATTCAGTTTCATTCAGCCTTCACAAAACCGTCTAACCAGATCCATCGGCAGCCTGCTGGCTGCATCCTCATCCACCAGCCAGATCAATTTTCCATCTTTAGGATCGATGCGCTGAGCAGGATACAGCTCAGGGTTGTACCGGTCACTCGGAACTCGGCCGGGTGGCTGCCTTCTGTTCCCCGGCTGCCATGAATACAACTCTGCGGGCGCTGTTGAAGACGAGTGGTGTCAGAGTTGTTCCCGCTGCGCAGGACGATCCTGGTAGTGTCCCGTGACCGGGAGTACTGATTCCGTGACCTCGATGGACGAACCCGGAAACAGCGATGCGGTATGCCCGTCTTCTCCCATCCCCAAAAAGACCAGATCGAAACACGGCCATTCCAGCGGAGGCGAGGCAAATTGCTGTAAAACCATGGAGTAGTCCCTCGCTGCCTCTGCGGGGGAAAGCTCGCCCTCGATACGATGAACATTTTAATTCAGGGATCGGGACATGGCGGAGGAGTAAATCGCGCGCCTGACCGTAACTGCTTTCTGGGTCGTTCGCTGGAACGCAGCGCTCGTCGCCCCAAAAGATATGGACATGGCTCCAATCCACTCTTTCGCGGATCGGTCGCCAGCAGTTGGAAGGTCCCTGCAGGTGTACCACCCCCGTTGAGCGCCACCAGAAACCTGCCACGCTCCTGGATCGCCGGGGCGGATTGTTCAGCAAACATTGCTGCTGCACTCCTGCTGATCTCCTTTAAGCTTCTGAAGATACGAATGTCATCTTTCATACATGTTTCCAGGCCATGTGCTTCTCGAGTGTTCGACAGGCAGCCCGCTCGACCTCGGCAAGCAAATGAGTCATGATTGCTACCGGTAAGGACTTCGCCAAACGTAACTCGCGGGGTCAGGTCGAATGTTTGCCTGCCGCTCAGGATCTGGCGCGCCAGCTGGTAAATAAATGCCAGCCGCTGTTTGTCCGGCCGGGCTTTACGGACCCAGGTGATCGGATGCCGCATCGCCGCCGGAGAGATGACCCCGCTGGTGATGGTGACCAGAACTTGCAAGTTCGGGACACGCTGCATAAAGATTTCCAGGCTGCGTGACCAGGAATGAAACTCACCGCCCGGGTCGGGCATAAATTCAGGGTCGGCTTCGATTTCGCCACGCGGAAAGATCAGCAGGGCGCCTCCCTGCTTGAGGTGGCGGATGAATTCACGGATGACCTGCATTCGTCCCATTATGTTGTCTGCATCGGGTGCAAATATGGCATGTTCTCGGATATGCGGCATATTCTCCAAAAAAGGAATGTCACCAATAATGGCCTTGTAGTCCGGGCGCTCCACATGGGCTGTGATTACAAACAAATCGATAAATGCAGGGTGGTTGGAGGCAACGATGAGAGGTCCGCTGGGCGGGATGTTCTCAATGCCCCGCGCTTCATAGGACTTAACGAATCGCGGCAGGCTTTTGCGCGCTCCTGCCGCGGCCCCGCCTTCTGCGACAGCACAGTCCACCTCCATCGCCACTTCTGCTGCGGTATGGGCTACTTTGCCCAGGACCAGGCGGACAACCGACTTTACAAATTCAGTCTGCGGCAGGGCCAACGCCTTGGTGAGATCAAAGATCATACTTTCGGCGATGGCATCAGTTTCGTTGGCTTCTGTACTCATGATGTTCTCTTTGATGGATGGATTTGTGATGGCTCACACTCGGGCCGGGTGAAATTCTACCCGGATTTCATTGCTGGGAGCGGTTCCTTTGAAAAAGGAACCAGACCGAGAGTCTTTCGCCCTTATCGAACCCGTCGCGGCGGGAGACGAAAGTCAACCGGGTGGAGATGCGTTCGATATCCGCCTCCACAAGTCCAGGCGGCGCGCGATGCGCATCCGGCCGAAAGAAGGCATACATGAGCCAGAATCCGCGCGGTGCCAGGATGCTGTCCAGCTGGTCGAGGTATTTCCCCTGATCAGCTTGTGCCAGGCTGTGAAAGCAGCCGATATCCAGGGCGAAATCGAAAGGCCCTGGAATACCGCTCAATTTTGTGGCGTCGTTTACGGAAATTTCAGCCCGCACAGCCGCAGCCATGATCTTCTGCCTGGCCAGGTGGACCGCACGTGGGGCAAAATCCACCCCTGTCACGATCCATCCGCTGCGGGCGAGGGTAATGATATTCGTGCCGGTACCGCAGCCGATATCGATGGCGCGGCCCGGCGGATGGCTCTTTATAAATTCAATTAACTCGGGTGGACTGATGCCTGTATCCCACGGAGGCTGGCGGTAATAGCTAAACTGGAAGAAAAGGCGCTGCAGCACTTCTCACACCTTTAATATGCAGAAACATCCCGAAGGTTTCCTAAAGAAAATCACAGTTCAGGCACTTAATCCTTCAGGACGGTTATAAAACTGTTAATGACATAATTTAAATGATATTTGCCCATTCTGTCATTTTTAGAAAGTGAAACAACTCACTTTGACAATTCAGTGGAGTTCTTTTACAATCACGCAGCTATCTGGTTTTATAACCTACATTAATAGGAAAGGTTTTTCCATGAAAGAGTATACCACCGAGTTTCTTCGCAACATTGCTCTGGTCTCGCATGGAGGCGCGGGGAAAACGATGTTGGCGGAGGCATTTCTGCACGCCACGGGGGCAACCACCCGCCTCGGCAAGGTCGAGGATAGCACCACCACCTCCGATTATGACGAGGAGGAACAGCGACGGAAGATTTCCATCTATTCCAGCGTAATCCCAATTGAACACCGTGACCATAAGATCAACGTCATCGACGCGCCGGGCTACACCGATTTCGTCGGCGAGGCAGTCTCTGCCCTGAGTATTGCTGATGGCGCGGTTATTTTGGTGGATGCCGTCGCTGGGATCGAGGTCGGCACGGAGCTTGCCTGGCGTTATGCAGACGAGTTCAACCTGCCGCGCTTTTTTCGTGATCAACAAAATGGACCGTGATAACGCCGATTTTGACAAAACCTACGAGGCGGTCGAGGAATTCGTTCGCAACCACGGCAAACGCGCCATCAAGGTTCACCTTCCCATTGGGGAGAAGCAGAGCTTCAAGGGCGTTGTCGACATCATCGGGATGAAGTCCTACATGGGCGACGGCAAGACCATCGCCGAGATCCCCGCCGACTTGAAGGAAGCAGCCGAGGCAGCCCACTTTACCCTCGTGGAAGCGGCCGCGGAAGGCGAAGACGAGCTGATGGAAAAATACCTTGAGAACGGCGCTCTCACGGACGAAGAGATGGTGCGCGGCCTCGAGGACGTCGTCTACGCCGGTGTGTTTGTCCCGGTCTTCTGCGCGGCTGGCGGACGCGAGATCGGCACGATTGCACTGCTCAACGACATCATCGATCTCATGCCCTCCCCCACGAAAGCGACTGAACGTGTCGCCCAGGGCAGGGATGGTGAAGAGAAACTAACTCCGTCCGATTCTGCACCGCTGGCAGCCTACGTCTGGAAGACCACTGCAGATCCATTTGTTGGAAGAATGACCTACTTCCGGGTCTTCTCCGGCTCCATCCAGGCGGATGCGCGGGTTTGGAACCAGAACAAGAATGTTGAAGAGCGCATGTCGGGCCTGCATTTCCAGCGCGGCAAGGAGCAGATCGCCGCGAAGGCCGTCCATGCGGGTGATATCGCTTCGGTTTCAAAGCTCAACGTTACTACAACAGGGGATACCTTCTGCGATAAGGGACACCCGCTCGAGGTGGAGAGACCTAATTTCCCCGCTGCCCTCTATCGTGTGGCCATCACACCGAAGACACAGGCAGATGCTGCCAAGATCTCCCCGACCCTTACACGTCTGTGTGAAGAGGATATGACCCTCTCCTGGCAAAACGATCCCATTACGCATGAGACTGTTCTGCAGGGCATGGGCGACCAGCATATCGATGTGGCACTCCACCGTGCCCAGACCAAGTTCCAGGTGGGTCTGGTTACACACGAACCAAAAATACCGTACCGTGAAGGAATCACCCGCAAAGCAAGTGGCCAGTATCGCCATAAGAAGCAGTCTGGCGGAGCCGGTCAGTTTGGTGAAGTCCACCTTCGCATTGAGCCACTCCCTACAGCAGACTTTGAATTTGATGATGAACTTGTAGGCATGAACCTCTCCAAGTCGTATTTGCCCCCGATTGAAAAGGGTATCAAGGCCACCATGGAGCGCGGCGCGTTCGCCGGCTACCCGATGAGCAATGTAAGGGTGATCGTTTATGACGGCAAGGAACACGAGGTTGATTCCAAGCCAGTCGCTTTTGAAATCGCCGGGCGCGAAGCCTTCAAACTGGCGGTGCAGGACGCAGGGCCGGTGTTGTTCGAACCGATCATGACTGCGCGCGTCACCGTCCCGGATGCGAACATGGGCGACGTGATGAGCGACCTCAATACCCGCCGCGGACGTGTGCAGGGCACAGATTCAGAACATGGCAATACGATCATTGTGGCTCATGTTCCCATGGCAGAAATGACCCGCTACACCACCCAGCTCCGCTCGATCACGGGCGGCCGCGGCTACTTCACCATGGAATTCGACCACTACGATGTGGTTCCCAATCATATTGCCGGTACCATTATCGAAGCCCACAAGAAGGAAATGGAAGCGAAGAAGGAAGAATAGATGCGGAAGAAAATCGAGAGTAAAGAGTAGATATTCGAGAATAGAAAGGAGATGGTTGAAAGATCGTCTCCTTTTTTGTTAGTAGACAGGTACGCAAGTGGACGCGTAAAAAAGGGACCTTATTTACATGTCTACTTGTCTACTTTTTTACTCCGGCATTACAATACCCCAATGCCCACCGTTCGCTTCCCAAACGTGATGAAATATTACGTCAATAACCAGGTAGAATTTTTCGTGCCTGCTTCCACCGTCCAGGATCTGGTGGACCAGGTTGTGGAGCAGTATCCCTCCGTGAAATTTCATCTGGTGGATTCGGATGGCAGCCTGCGCAAACACTTCAATATTTTCGTAAACAATGTTCATATCCGCGATCTTGAAGGGATGGAGACCAGGCTGAAAGAGGACGATAAAGTCATTCTTATGGCATCTGCGGCGGGGGGATAAATACGAAGTAATGACTTTAGTCGTTACATTAACAGCGCCTAAAGTCGCCATTCCTTCTCAATTATTAACTTGACAATTCGGGTAAGGAATGTAAAATACCCGTCATCTTAGTCCATGAACATGAAAACTCTTATCCATTGCTTGTGTATACGGCGGGGCTCGTAGCCACCGCCTGAGATTCCTCCGCAGTCAACGCTCCCTGCGCAGACGGTTGGACGACCCCCGCTTGCATCTTTTTGCAAATGTGGCGTTTGTTCGCCGTCTTTTGTTTAAGCTGTTGACTGCTTTTTGATTTAAGAACATATGACACTTCTCGATTTCAAAATATACCAATCGACCTTGACTTCGGCAGGCGACCTGACCTCCCATGTGGGTAACACGCCGCTTCTCCCGCTGCGCCGCATTGGCCGGGACCTGTCTCCGCACGTAAAGGTTTTTGCCAAGGCCGAATGGTTCAATCCGGGCGGCTCGGTCAAGGATCGGCCTGCGCTGAATATTATCCGCACTGCGCTGGCGAACGGAGATCTGGGGAAGGGAAAGCGGCTGCTGGATTCCACCTCTGGCAACATGGGAATATCCTACGCCACTTTCGGTGCCGTCCTGGGGATCCCGGTCACTCTTGCCCTCCCAGCCAGCGCCAGCTCTGAGCGTATCTCCATCCTGCACGCCCTCGGCGCCGAGCTGGTCCTGACCGATCCCACCGAAGGCTCGGATGGCGCCATCCTGATGGCACGCCAGCTGGCGGCTGAAAAGCCTGACCTGTATTGGTACGCCAACCAGTACAACAATGATGCCAACTGGCAGGCACATTACAAGTCCACGGGGCCGGAAATCCTGTGCCAGACGGATGAGCGCATCACCCATTTTGTCGCCGGCCTGGGCACATCAGGGACGCTGATGGGCACGGGACGCTATCTGCGAGAGCAGCTCCCCCATGTAAAGATCATCGCCTTCCAGCCGGATGCATCCTTCCACGGACTGGAGGGTCTCAAGCACATGCCGACCGCCATCAAGCCGGGCATTTATGATCCATCCTTTGCAGATGAAAACCTGGAAGTTGTCACCGAAGATGCCCATGAGATGGTATTGCGGCTCGCCCGGGAGGAAGGTCTGTTTGTAGGGATTTCCTCCGGCGCAGCAGCCGTTGCAGCTTTGAAAGTTGCCAGTCAGCTGGAAGAAGGGATTGTCGTAACGCTCTTCCCGGATGCCGGCTACAAATATCTGAGTGACAAGTCCCTCTGGGAGGGAAGTTAATGCTTGCTGTACCCAACGTCTAATGGAGGAAATCAACGCCCATGTCGAAAAAGCCTACCCTGAGGAAGGGGCGGGATTTTTGATCGGCGAAGAAGGTGGGTACGGGAGATCTTGCCCTGGCGAATGCACGGGAAGACGAGGCCCGTCACAACCGGTTTTTGTTCTCACCTGAGGACTATCTCAAAGCCGAACTCCAGGCGGAGGAGCTCGGGCTGAGCCTGATCGGTGTATTTCATTCGCATCCCGACTGTCCCAATGTCCCTTCCGAATATGACCGGGAATGGGCACAGCCTTTTTTCTCCTACATCATTACACGGGTAGATGAAGGGAAAGCTGTGAACAGTCGTTCCTGGAGATTATTGGAAGACCGTTCGAAGTATGAGGAAGAAGAAATAGAAATCAACTAATTTGGAGTCCTTCAGCTCGCTGGCGGTCCAGGAGCAAGCTCCTGAACTCCAAAAGGAAACTATTATGACATCACAAACCTTACAAAAAGTGGACCACTCTGCTTTAAAAGCAAATCAACTGCATGATCATTACGCTCAGTATCCTGGCGTTTATTTTTAACCTGCCGATCCTGGTAGCATTCGTTGCCCTGGTGATGGGGATCGGCTCGGCGCTGAAAATCCCGGGCTTTCTTTTTGTATACAAATCCATTCTTAAGCCGCGCGGCTGGATGAAGCCTGATGTACTGGATGACAACCCCGAGCCGCATCGCTTCTCCCAGTTCCTCGGATTTGTGTTTCTGACTGGCGGGCTCGATCGCCTTATTTCTGGCGCGACCGTTTTAGGCTGGGGCCTGGTCTGGCTCGTGATTGCCCTGGCCGCACTTAACGCCTTTGGCGGATTTTGTGTCGGTTGCGCCGTATATTACTGGCTAGGCCGCCTGAACCTTCCCGGTTTCAGCAAACAGCCGCCTGACGGGCACCTTCCCCGGGACGAAGCCGAAAGCAGGAGTCCGGGCATGAACATATGATATTCTGGTGCGTTCTGCCCTCGCAGTGGGTATTATCGTGGCAGGCTTGGTCGCTTACTGGTGGATCAACCAGCGGCTGTTGGTGCGGGCGCAAAACAACATTTCTACCCTGTTCGATACCCTGCCCAATAAGCCGGTGATCGTTTATTTCACCACCCCGGACTGCGCGCCATGCAAGACGGTGCAGCGTCCTGCGATCCAAAAGGTAACGACACTTCTTGGTGAAAACATCCAGGTCGTTGAGATCGATGCCACGGAACGTCCCGACCTGGCAAAGACCTGGGGCGTGATGAGCGTTCCGACCACTTTTCTGCTTGATGCGCACGGAGAAGCGCGCTACGTCAATAACGGCGTCACCCGTGCTGAGAAATTGATGGAGCAATTACAATCAATGTCAGATTATGAAATATAAACATCACATTTTCTGTGATGTCTCACGAAACCAAATTGAGGAGAACCAAACTACATGCCCGTTTTACGAATCCCCACCCCGCTGCGCTCCTACACCAGCGGGAAGAGCGAAGTCCAGGTCACGGCTCGAATATTTCCGAAGCGCTTGCCGATCTGACGACCCAGTACCCCCCGATCAAGCCGCACCTGTTCAACGACGGCGGCGAGCTGCGACCGTTCGTGAATTTGTTTGTCGGCGAAAATAATATCAAGGACCTGCAGGGAGTGTCCACTCCCATCCAGGATGGTGATAAACTCGTGCTGATCCCATCCATTGCCGGAGGCTGAAATGCTGCCTGAACTCTCTCGTGATGAAATCCTGCGCTACTCCCGCCACCTGCTGATCCCCGAGGTTGGCCTGGAGGGACAGCGCAAGCTGAAGGGATCGTCCGCGCTGATCATCGGCACGGGCGGACTTGGCTCGCCTGTGTCTCTGTACCTGGCGGCGGCTGGCATCGGGCGGATCGGGCTCGTGGATTATGACGTGGTCGATTCATCGAACCTGCAGCGCCAGGTGATCCACGGCACGTCCACGATCGGAAAGCTGAAAGTGGAAAGCGCCCGGGCCAAGCTGCTGGATCTGAATCCTGATATCCAGGTGGATATCTACAACGAGCCCTATACTTCCGAGAATGCGATCCGCATCGCCAAGGACTATGACATCATCCTCGACGGGACCGATAACTTCCCGACGCGTTATCTGACCAACGATGTGGCGGTATTCCTTGGCAAGCCGAATGTGTATGCCTCGATCTACCGCTTCGATGGCCAGGTCAGCGTGTTCTACGCCAAGGAAGGACCCTGCTATCGCTGTCTCTTCCCCGAGCCGCCCCCGCCGGGACTTGTCCCCTCGTGCGCGGAAGGTGGCGTGCTGGGCGTCCTGCCCGGAACGATTGGAACCCTGCAGGCTACGGAAGCTCTGAAAGTTCTGCTTGGCATTGGCGACCCGCTGATCGGCAAACTGCTGCTCTACAACGCACTGGATATGTCCTTTGACTTTGTCAAGCTGAAGAAGAATCCCAACTGCCGCGTCTGTGGACCGAACGCCGACATCAAGGAATTGATCGACTACGAAGCATTTTGCGGCGTCCCCGGCCATGACCATGGCGAGGAAGGCTCCGCCGGCGCCAACTGGGACATCACTGCAGCCGAACTGGCCGAGCGGGTGAAAACCAATCATCTCAAGCTATTGGATGTCCGCGAGCCGCATGAGCTTGCAAATCTCCGCTCTGCCGAACGCGCAGAATATCCCGCTGGGACAACTGGCAGCGCGTCTCTCCGAGCTGGACTCTGCAGATGACATGGTCGTCTTCTGCAAAGGCGGTACCCGCTCCGCACGCGCCCTGGAGCTGCTGGCCAGCGCCGGGTTCAAGAAGGTGAAGAACCTCAAAGGCGGCATCAACGCCTGGGCAAGAGATGTAGATACAGAGTTTGCCGTTGTATTAGAGATATCCTATCGTAGGAGGAAGCAGCTGCTTCCGCCTACGATAGGATGATTGATTCTTCAAGGAGAGGGTATATGAAACGTGTTTTGATTCTCGGCGGCGGATTTGGTGGAATTGCAACCGCTCATCGACTTAAACATAGGCTTGGAGAGAATGTTGAAGTCATCCTTGTGGACCGCCGTCCGTATTTCATGGTTGGATTCCGCAAGAGCTGGGCATTGATCGGGGAGAGTCCGCTGGAAGTCGGGCAAAAGCCAATCGAAAGTCTCAGCAGGCTTGGGGTTGATGTGAGGCGGGCAACAATCGAGGCAATTCATCCGCAGGAGAAATCCGCAACCGTGGATGGACAAACCATCCAGGCCGATGTGTTGGTCGTCGCCCTGGGCGCGGAACTGAATCCATCTGCTGTGCCGGGATTTGCCGAACATGCCTACAATGTCTATGATCCGAACGAAATCCCGCGCGCCGAAAAAGCATTGAATGAATTCAAGGGCGGAAGTTTGGTGATCGGGATCTTCGGCGCGCCGTATAAATGTCCGCCTGCCCCGCTGGAGATGGCGATGCTGATCCAGGAAAAGTTTAAGAAGAGAGATGTGCAGGCAACGATTGAAGTGTTTACACCCCAGCCCGTAACGTTGCCAATTCTTAGCCAGGCCAGTTGTGACATGGTAGACGGTCGGCTCCTGGAGAAGGGAATCCATACATACGGACATCATAAAGCGTTGAGCATCGAACCCGGCGAGGTTGTGTTTGAGAAACGGCGGATCGGATTTGATCTTGCTGTCTAGGTGTGCCTCCACACCAGGCGCCCTGCCGTTGTTCGTGAAAGTGGCTTGACGGGCGAATCAGGCTGGATCGAGATCAACGCACGAACCTGTGAGACTTCATTCGCGGGCGTCTATGCTGTCGGCGATTCGACCCAGGTCGTTCTGGCAAATAAAAAGACTCTGCCCAAGGCCGGCCTTTTTGCAGAGTTGATGGGCGAAACCGTTGCCGAACGCCTCTCAGATATTTTCGAAGGACAAGAACCCACCGCTCAATTCTCCGGTGAAGGTGGCTGTTTCTTTGAAGTCGGCAATGGCGAAGCAATGATGATCAAAGGAAATTTCCTTGCCGAGCCTGCTCCTACCGTGGAGCTGACCGAGCCTTCCAGGGCGTATTATGAGGAGAAGACCAGATTTGAGACGGATCGTTGGGCGAAGTGGTTTGGATAGATCAAAGTAATAAAACAATCCCGCTGAAATCTTCAGCGGGATTGTTTTATTTTACATATTATTCTTTGTTTGTTCCATTATTACAAAGCATTCAGATCACGATTTTTTGTAAGTGTATAATACGAATAAATAGATAAAAGGAGAGAGAATGGGATTAAAAGTATCTTTCTGAAAAACGCGTCTATGACAACATTTTGGGTGCGATCGGCAACACTCCCCTGGTTCGTCTTAGTCGCATCGGGCGGGATTTGCCGGTTCCCCTGTATGCAAAACTTGAATTCATGAATCCGGGCGGGTCGGTCAAGGACCGGGTGGGGGCTAATATCGTTGAACAGGCAGAGAAGCGGGGAGAGTTGAAACCGGGTGGGACGATTGTAGAAGCAACCAGCGGCAACACGGGCGTGGGACTGGCCATCGCCGCGGCACTCAAAGGCTACAAGACCATATTCGTCATGCCCGACAAAATGAGCAATGAGAAAATCTTGTTGCTACGCGCATATGGTGCCAAGGTGGTGATCACCCCGACGGCGGTCGCGCCAGAGGATCCGCGTTCCTACTATGAAGTGGCTAAGAAATTCGCCCGCGAGACTCCCTATGCCATCCTGGCCAACCAGTATCACAACCCTGACAATCCTCTCACCCATGAGATGACGACAGGTCCTGAGATTTGGGACCAGACCGATGGACGGGTGACCGATGTCATCATCGGCATGGGAACCGGTGGGACGATATCCGGCGTTGGCCGCTATCTCAAATCGAAAAACCCGAACGTCAAGATCGTGGGTGTGGATATCGAAGGCTCGATCCTGACCGAGATCTGGCAAACGGGTGGAAGAATCCCGCCAGGTGCGTATCCAAAAACCTATAAAGTGGAAGGCATCGGCGAGGACTTCCTTCCCTCCGCAACCGATCTAAGCGTGGTGGACTGGATCGAGCGCGCCGGCGATCGCGAGTCCTTTTTGTGGGCGCGGCAGTTGGTGCGGCAGGAGGGGATTTTTGCCGGCGGGTCATCCGGGTCCGCGCTGGCTGGCGCTCTCAAGTATTGCCGCAAATTATCCGGCGACCGGATTGCTGTGGTGATCTTCCCCGACTCAGGTTCACGCTATCTTTCAAAATTCTACGATGATAAATGGATGCGCGAGTTTGGCTTCCTCTCCACCGAGTTCGGCGAGACCAGCCTCAGCGACCTGCTGCATGCCAAGCCCAACAAGACCCTGCATCTTGCCACACTGGGCGACTCAATGCGCAACAGTCGTGACAATGATGCACCAGCACGGCATCTCGCAGATGCCGGTCGTGGGTCCCGGACGGTGAGCTGGTTGGCCTGCTTGAAGAAGTGGACCTGCTCAACCACATGCTGGAGAAGCATGACCACAGCCCTGAAGAAACTGATCGATGACCTCGTCCAGAATGCGGGCGCGGTCTTCCCGGCCGAGATCGCCTCTTGAGGAGACCATGCCATCCTCTGATGGCAGGATATGCCTTGATCGTCGTGGATAACAGCAAGCCGGTGGGAATCCTGACCAAGATCGATGTGCTCGATTATGTGGCAGGCAAGATCTAAAAGGCAAAACTTTTTCGACATAGATAAAGCATACATTATCCACATCGAAATTCTCGTTTAAAAAAGCGACCCTCAAAATTGAGGGTCGTCGATTGTTTCTTCATACTGCATGGCGAGAGCGATCGCTCCCATGCTGCCCGATTGGTTCCCCAGTCCGGGCGGGACAATGTACTGATCGATATCCTCCAGGATCGCCTTGCTATTGACGTAGCCGTTCAGCAAAGCTTTAACCCGGCTTCTGACCTTCGGGAAGAGGAACTCACGCTGCATCACTCCCCCGCCCAGGATGATCCTCCTCGGGGAAAGGGTCAGGATGTAATTCATCAACGCAGATGCAATGTAATCCGCTTCGATGTCCCAGTACGGGTCTGCCTCAGGAACAAGCGCGCCCTTGATCCCAAGACGCTTCTCGATGGCAGGACCGTTCGCCAGCCCTTCGAAGCAGTCGCCGTGGAAGGGACAGATTCCGTCGAACGGATCCCGTTCCCGGTCATGCGGGAGGCGCAGGTGCCCCATCTCCAGGTTCAGCATCCCGATCAGCGGCTTCCCGTCCCTGATGTAGCCGCCGCCGATTCCTGTCCCGATTGTCAGATACAGGGAGGGATCCAATCCGCGGCTTGCGCCCCAGATCGCCTCCCCCACCCCGGCTGCATTGACATCCATGTCGAATAGGACCGGCACACCGAGAGCACGCTGGATTGTGCCGCGTACGTCGGCCTGACTCCAGCCCGGTTTGGGTGTAGCCGTGATGAACCCGTAGGTTGGGGAGGATGGGTCCAGGTCGAGCGGGCCAAAGCAGCCCACACCGATGGATTTGATCCGGCCATCCTTCACAAAAGGCTCGAAGAACTGAACTGTTTTCTTCAGGGTCTCTTCGGGTGTGGTGGTCGCAAAGCGGACCTCTTCCACGATGTTTCCAGGCCCGCTGGCGACACAACATACAAACTTTGTTCCACCAGCTTCAACGCCACCGTAGAGTTTTTCTCTGGTCATGGTTATATTTTACCGCCTTGTTTATTTTTTGAATGCGATCCCTATGTAACTTATGATCCAAATGGAACCAGATAGCGAGCATAACACCAACCTGTCAACCCGTTACTCTTACTGATCTGCCGCCAGGTCTGGTCGGCATTGGCGCTGATCCCAGTGACGATTTCGTTCAGCTCAACATACCCGACCGATTTGTACTGTGTGCCTGGTCCTTCACGGACATAGAGGCGGGTGGCTGTCACCCGGTATTTTTGCGCCCCTGGCGGGGGAGGAGGTGGCGGAGTTGAAGTGATTTTCTCGAGATAAGTGGAGGACACCCAGCCGGTCAGGCTGTCCGTGAGTTGGCGGACGCGCAACCAGCTCCCGTCCGCGTTCGCTTCGAGCTTCTCGACAATATCCCCCTTTACAAGGTATCCGTTCGAAGGGTAATTTGTCCCCGGTCCCTGGCGGACATACAGGGAATTCGCCGTGACGCGATATTGATCACCGCCACTCGGAGGAGGAGGAGGTGTAGTGGTAATTTTCTGAAGATATGTGGATGATGCCCAGCCGGTCAGGCCGTCGGTCAGGCGGCGGACGCGCAGCCAGCTCCCATCGGGATTGGAGGCGAGGGCCTCGACAATGTCATTCTGCACCAGGTATCCAACCGCCGGATAGCTTGTGCCTGGACCCTCGCGCACATATAACGTGCCCGCAGTGACACGATAGCGGTTCCCCGCCGGGTCAGGAGGCGGGATCGGATCCTCCGGCAGCGGCACATGGAAGCGGTCGGCAAAGGCCTGGGCATCGCCGTTGAAATAATTCAGGTCGATCTCCAGGCTTTCCACCCCGTAATACAGTCCGTCACCGGAGGCGGTATACTGCCAGAAAAGCCATTCATCCGCGATCCATGGTTTGGGGACCAGCGGCTGGCTGGTGCCATAGTTCGCGATCCAAAGGGGATAGCGATGAAAATATTCCAGCTCCACTGGCTGGGTGGGTGCATTGTTCTGCCAGTAATAGTAAGCGGTATAAATGCCAATTTCCTTGTTACCCACCAGGGCCCTGACCCGTTCCAAAAAAGTCTTCCAGTAAGTCCACCCGGAGAAGGGACCGTTGTAGGTCTCCTCGAGGTCTGCGAACATCGGGAGTTCCCCGCGGTCACTCCCCAGCAGGCTGACCCAAAGCTCCGCCTGCTGTTTGGGATCGGCGCGGCTGTCATAGAACCAGTAGGAGCCGCGCGGCAGACCTGCAGCCTTTGCCCGTTGCCAGTTATCCTTGAAGTCTGAATCGGGCCAGAGATTCTGCCCGGCACGGATGATCACGAAATCTGCTGCCTGGTTCATCCTGACAAAATTGATCCCCTGCGGTGTAGTGGGTGAGTCCTGGTAGAAGCTGACATCGGGACCGATGATTTTCCTCATAACCTCTCCTCAATTCATTGGATTATGATATTGTAACAGGAGGCGGGCTTCGTTCAATATATCACGAAATCAACACCAAAGCTTTTGGAAAGTTGGTACCGGAGAGAGTCACTTTACCTGTAACTTTCAAATGATCGGCAAGGAAATGAATGATGCTATACTTATTTTTGTTCAAACCATCAACCAGAGGAGTGTATGATGACAAACGTACTCAAACGCAAAGTTCTCATGCAAGTATTGGTACTTGGGGTGTTAATGGCAGCAATGGTGGGACAGGCGACGGGCGCTTCTGCAGCCGGCTCCAATCCAAAATATGAATATTACGTGACGGGCCATGATGCCAACGTAGTCACATCCACGAGTGGCGGGCTGTTGCTGATGGGCGGCAGCACTGATGTGGATGCCGGGTTCAAATGGATGATCGATAAGTCCGGCCATGGGGATTTCGTCGTCATCCGCGCCACGGGGACGGATGCCTATGATCCCTGGATCTATTCCGAGCTTGGCGGCGTTGACTCTGCGGCAACCATCATTATCAAGAACCGCGCCGCGGCCAGTGATCCCTTTGTCGTGGACAAGATCCGCAATGCCGAAGCACTCTTCATCGCAGGCGGCGACCAGGCCGATTATGTCAATTATTGGAAAGGCACACCCGTGGAGGATGCCATCCATTATCTCGTCACACGCAACGTTCCCATCGGTGGGACGAGCGCCGGGCTGGCAGTCATGGGCGAGTTCGTATTCTCGGCCATAAATGGAACTGTTACTTCGGACGCTGCCCTCTCCAACCCGTACAACAACAAGGTTGCACTCGATCGCGATTTCCTCGTCCTGCCGAATATGAGCGGAGTCATTACAGACAGTCACTTCGCAGCCCGCGACCGCATGGGACGGCTGATCACCTTCCTGGCGCGCATTGTCAACGATGGCTGGGCATCCGAGGCAAAGGGTGTAGGCATTGATGAACGGACGGCGCTCGCCATGGAACCGAACGGGAAGGCAACCGTCCTGGGAGCCGGTTCGGCTTATTTCCTGCGGACTCCCGGTATCCCTGAAGTTTGTCAGGAAAAGACGGCGCTTACCTACAATAACATCTCCGTCTACCGTGTTTCCGGTTCTGCCACGTTCAACTTTGCTAAATGGACAGGCACAGGCGGCACAGCCTATATACTCAACGTAAATTCCGGCCTGATTACCTCCACTCAGCCAGGTGGTGGTATCTACTAACTAAAAGAAAGAAAACAAACGGTCCCGGAAATTGATCCGGGACCTTTTTGATTCCTGGCTTTCATTCTTATTTTTCTATTTTGACACTTAAAATTACCATGCTTTCTTCTGTGCGGATCTCAACCGCCTTGACTAAATCGAGGTAGCGCTTCTGCTCAGGCGTTTGTAGAAATGCCCCAAGATCTATGGAGACTTGATCCTCGTAAAGCACAATCCCATCGGGCAAGGCTTTGAACAAGGCTCCCAGTTTGCCCAGTAAAACATGATTCTCCAAAAAGGCACGGACTTTAGGGGAATCGGAAAAATCCACCTCCCTAAAGAGTTTTAACTTCAAACGGATCGGCCATGGCCAGAGGGGTGTCTTGATATTCGCTAGTACCCGATTCTGCCCGCCTATCGACAGCCGGCAATACTCAATGTTTTTGTTTCCCCGTATTGAGATTTCAATTACTTCATTCGCCAGCCGCTCGGGCACTGGGATTGTGGCATCCACCCTGAGCCCCGGCAGCTCGGAAAAATTGTTGTTGCTTAATCTATTAAATATTGCATCCATGGCTGAATTTTAGTCGATTTCACTTCACGAATACAATTCCCACCTGCATCAACACTCTGATCCACATCCACTGCCCAAGCAGTTCTACCTCTGGAACCTGGACAACCGGTTCAATATTGTCTCCCGCCAAATGATCGATTCACGAATTAGAATCATAAAACGGCCTCGTCGATATTCGTCTGAGGCCGTTTTTTCCTTGTACCGTTTCTTTTAGACTCAAGCAGTAATTCTGCTTTTTACCTTGTAAAATGCCCAACGACTATTGATCTCCGCCCTGGCCTGCTCACGCGTATACCCGTATTTGACTTGAAGGATGGTCATAAATTTATCCAGCTTGTCATCCGCCTTGTCCACTTTCTTCAGGTCCTGTTCGGCGATGAGACTCCACCATTCCACTGACTTGCCCCGAATCAGTTTCCATTTTTCATCGAATTTTGATTTATGATTCATCATAGTTCTCCTCAGAGAGTATAAAGGTTGTTGGACTCAATTTGGAGTTTCGAGATTTCGTTTCTTTACGACTATCCGTTCCCCCAGGAATAGGCAAAACAAAATTTTCAAACTCTTTCGAATTCATTGTACTATGTATTGGTGCAAAATGGGCATTTCAACCAAAAATTGCACAACTAAAACAATCACCTGGTTCCGCCTAAATTTATTTGGAGAATAGCGAAGCATTCCCCAAGAAACAGGGTTGTATACATAGGGAAGAATAGGTAAAGAAGTTACTGCTATGAGAGGAGGTTGACCATGTATCTTAAACCGAAGGGATTTAACCGGGTCGGAATGATCCAATGCTTCCTCGCTGCCTTCTTCGTTTTATGGCTTTTGATCCTGCCGGAAAAAGGGGTATATTTTGCCTGGCCCGTGGTTCCGGAGCTGACTGCCATGTTTTTGGGAGCAGGCTTTATCCTGCGGAGTTACTTCGGATATCATCTCTGGCGGGATAAATACTGGTATACGGTACGCTGGAGCCTGTTGGGGGATTATGCCTTTCTCAGCGTGCTTTTTGTCACCACCTGGTGGCATATTGAGGAAATGAACTGGCATTTGGAGGGGGTAAGCGCTGGACTGAGAATTTTCAGCCTGATCATCGTCCATGTCTGGGTGCTGGCTTATACATTTGAGCCGCTGACGGTCTTTCTCCTTCACCCGCGCGACCCCGAAGCCGGCGCGCCCGTCCCTGCCGACCTCTCTGAGGGGCAGATCCTGCCGCCCTTGAAGTCTGCCCTGGTAGCGATGTTTTATATTGGCGCTGCTTTGTGGGCATTGCTCTTCATTTCCCCTGCGTTTGCCAATACGCGCTGGCCCTGGGAGTTAAATCCCTTCGACGCGCGCATCATGTCCGCCTGGTTCGCGGGAGGGCGCGGTCTGGTCCATTACCATGTATTTCATGAAGGATTGGGCTGAGGTAAAGATGGGGGTACGCGCGATCCTGCTCTTCCTGATTGGGCTTCTGATCGTCTGGGTGATCGGTCTGTTTCGTTATCCGCTCAACCACACCGGGATCGCAAGGGGACAGGCGCTGGCGTATGGAGTTTCACTTGTGGTGATCCTGAGCTGGCTGTCTTATGCATACCTAAAACAGGAACAGGCTCGCAAGAAGCTCGAGACCAAGGCATGGGCGCCAGGTTGATCTATTGAGGCGGGGACTTCACGCTTGCTCCCCTGTGAACTGCACTGGCAGCGTAAACATCCCTTCTGGCAAGGTTGATCAGGCCAAGTGGCATGAAGTCCTTTGTATTCCAGGGATTAAAAGCCATGTATTCAATATCCTGCTGCAGCCGATCGTCGAGCTCCTGCCTGGGGATCACTAGCGTTGCGACCGGGATGGGGGGCGAGTCTTTCTCCGTCCATTCGATATAGGCGGCCTCGATCGGCGTTTTTTTCTCATCCACAAAAATTTGAACGCAAAAATCGAAACAGACCTCGCCTTCCCGGAGGGCGTCCCGTAATTTTTCCCGCATATAATGCTCACGCTGGGAGCCGTCGTGTTTAACGGAACGCAGTACTTCGGTCAACTGCCGGCCCGTTGACCAGTTTTTTGATCCGTCAGAAGGCCGTATTAAATACCGGATGGGAAAATCTCCAAATCGATAGGAGGTACGACTCCAATACTGGTTCATTTGCAATGGCTTAAAGCTTATGATCGGAGCCAGAAATACCCGCAGGATTCGCCTTGCTTCTTTAAAGCCGAATTTTTTCACCAGCCCTGGAATTACCTTGCGCGTACCACCCAGAAGGATTTCACCAACCTCTATGAATTGATTGGGATTCCGGGCGAAGGAGACCGGTGTGTTGCTCATCAGAAAATCCTGAATGTCTGAATTGTCCTTCGGCGACAAGGCTTCACCCGGAATTGTCTTTAACCGGATGGCGATCCCGCGCTGGTCCTTGCCCAGGTCGCCAAGGACTTCTCCGCGCGCATTCGAAAACCGGACAAGGGCATCATAAACAGCTCCGGACTGGAATAAGCCGACCCGCAAGTGTTGTGGAAAATCCGGCTTGATTTGAAATTTCGCCCGGACTCCCGTCCCCTTGGCATGGAAGCCCCGCTTGAGAGCGGCAGACGGATCTCTCTGTTGAGCCAATTCCCGCGCTTTGTCCTGCATCCGCTGGATGCGCTCAGCAAGATCATCAAAATTGTTGTCGCCCATAAGTGATACCTCTAAATATCTACAAATAAAGGATACGACTGGCGGGTACATTATATAATGCTCTCGGTCACACACCTGCCGGATTTGCCTAGCAAATCACGGGCGGTGTGTGACCGAGAGGGGTATAGCCTGCTGATCCATGGATCGATCGGAGACTTGCTAAGGCAGGGACAGATTTTTAGCACGGACGATGACATAAGCACCCAGGCCTCTTGTCACCAACTCCTTCGGGCAGAACAGCGGCTTGCCTCCGCTCGTCCCACAGGCCGGCATCAATCCATCCCGGTAGGCCTGCTCCGCCCAGGATGTGGCATAGTAATTCGTATCTGTCAGATCCGCAAACACGGTACCGGTGGCTGGCGGGGGAAGATAACCTACTCCATACTTCATCCGCAGCCCGAAGATGACTACCTGCTCCCGCGGCAGCTGGTCCCAGGGACAGTATTTCTTCGGTGTGAGCGAGCAGCCGGCTGACAATCCCTTGTTGATGATCGCCTCTGCCCACGGCTCTGCCCACAGCCCAGGTGACCAGTTGTCCTTCAGGGTGTGCTGCGGCGGGTCAGGTACGAAGCCCGCTCCGAGGATTCCCCGGACCATGAAGACGGCCGATTGAGCCCGGTCCATGATCTGGTCCGGACAGAACTTGAGACGGACTCGTCGAGCAGCCCCCCGTCAGCCCATTTGCGTACAGCGCCTCGATCTCCTGGTAATATGGGTGAGTGGTCGGGACATCGGCGAAAGTCGTTGCCGGGTTGGATCCGAATTCGTAAGCACCCACATCCGGTGCAGTTCCAACGAAACCATCATTGATCCCGGCGATCACAACTCCCCGGTCGATATTAGGACTGGAGGAAAGAAGCGTAAAATCATTGCCGGTTGGGTTGACAAATCCGGGCGGATTTTCGTATCCCTTACATTCCAGGCCGGTCGAGGTGCATAAAGCTGTTATCGTATTGTAGTTAACATTCTCCCACTTGAAGTGAGGTCCGCCTGAGCCTCGGGTGGTATACCAGTTGTCATTATTCCAATCGTTGGCGGTCGACCCTGTGGGAACCTCGTTGATCGAATATCCAGTACTCTGGAAGATATTGTTCCGCATCTTCACGTTATGGATCGAAGTGATCAAGTCGGCCGCATTGATATTGCCAACGTTCGTCCAGCTCGTGTTGTGGTAGATCAATACGATCCCATCGGAGTTATCTGCGAATTTGATGCCTCTCCCGGTAAAGCCTGTGAACACATTGCGCAAAACCCAGGTGGGTCCCTGTGTGACCGGCGCGAGGGAAATGCCGATAAAACTCCTGTCGACGATGTTGTCTCGAAACCGCTGATTGATGCAGGCGCCTTCCGGCTCGAGACCATCGTCACTGATGTTGTACATATGGTTTCTATAAATGTCGGTATCGAATGTGAGTTCGGAATTCTCCAGCGCGCCCGACGAACCGGTGTAGATGCCATTGAAATAGCCATGAACCGTGTTGTCGCGTACGATCGCGCCGATATGGCCCCTGACAATGATCCCCGTCCCCTCCATGAGACTTGCTTTGAGTGATGCCCAAGGCAAGCCATACAGCCCGGGATCATACACATCGTTCCCTTCGATACGCGTATCATTGCCCTGGTCGCCGGTGCCGTTCCAATTGACGAAAATTCCCAGCTGCATGTTGTGGATCCTGTTCCGCCGGATCACAAGGTGGGATGCATTTAATGTGCAAACACCACAGCCATTGGTTGTCGTACCGTAGTACTGGATTTCAAATCCTTCGATCCATAGCCAGTCACGGGCGGCTACATCGAATGCATGGTTGAGACGCGGCACCTGCCAAAGATGGCTGGATGGACTATCCAGGCTGCGGATGTAGAGTCTGGAAGTGCCCGCTTCATAGAACCAGCCTTCGCTGATCGTAACGCCGCCATGTCCCTTGGCTTGCTTTAATCCATTCAGATCATCATATTGGTAGAAGCGGTTTCCACTTCGCGCCAGGTAAGCAACCGGTCCGTTGATATTTGTAAACCAGACCTTGGATGTCGAGGTCAGAGTCCAGATATTCCCGGACAGACGATCCGCGCTGTCGAGGATCGCGGCATTGCCTTCCGCTTTGACCTGGATCCAGTTTCCCGCTGTCCCCGAACCGGGAAAGGTGACTGCCTCCCGGTAGGTGCCATCGGCAACCAGCACTTGTGTCCCCGGGCCGGCATGATTGACTGCCTCCTGGATGGTCGTAAAAGGTGCAGCAGCCGAACCATTACCGCCAGGCAGGGCATCGTCATTAACATGCAGGATTGCAGTCGGGACAAAGGAAAGCTGGTCTGCCTGGGTGGTAGTTGTCCCCGTTATCTCCGCCGAGCCGGCCAACACCTTGACCTCATAGGATCTCCCCGCTGAAAGACTAAATAGACTACCGACCAGACGGCCGTCATCGATGCGCATGAGCGGGTGCCCGGAATGCCAGACGGACTCACCGCTCTGACGATAGGATAACTCCGCAGTCGAAGGCAGTCCGGTGCCGCTGACCGCAACTCCAATGGTCTCGATGTTGGGGACAAAGTTGATCGCAGCGAAAACAGCAGCGCTGTTTCCCACCAAGGACTTTGCATTTGCTGCAGTCAGGACCATGGATTGCAGAAATACAAAGGCCATTACCAGTCCATAGGTAATACGGCGATTCACTTTCATAACATCACATCCTTGTGAAAATCAACCCAGCAGTTCACATATAGTGTATGCCCTACTCATTCCTTTTGCAATCCCCTGGTTGGCAGTTTCGAGTGCCCCTGGGGAGGATCCCTCCCATCGTCGATCGGCTAGTAAGAATGCATACCTCTGGCAACATCGAGAATGTGTAATTCATAAGGAGCTAGAAATGACCATTGTGAACGAAAGAAACAGGAAGATTATCGATGAATTTCGGGAAAACGAAGGCAGAGTGGGCGGTTCTTTTGAGGGGAAAACTTTGCTTCTTTTACACACGAGGGGTGCGAAGAGCCAGCAGGAACGGATCAATCCTGTAGCCTACGTCAAAGATGGTGATCGTCTGGTGGTGATCGCCTCCAAGGGTGGGTCGCCCACAAATCCTGATTGGTATTACAACATTCTCGCCAATCCGCTTGTCAGCGTTGAAGTCGGGACGGAGAAGTTCCAGGCCCGTGCAGTAGTCTCGGAGGAGCCGGAACGTAGCCACCTGTATGACAAAATGGTCGCAATAATGCCCGGTTTTGATGATTACCGCCGCAAAACCACACGTGTGATCCCTGTCATCGTCCTAACGCCCGTAAAGTAAAGGTCTGGAGCCTTCATCGGCAGAACAAAAACGGCCTCTTTGACCTGGTGTCTGAGGCCGTTTTCCATCTCGTTATCTTTGGAAAACTACTTGTGATCATTCACATAAGCAGTGAGCTTTTGAAGATCGGCATCGAATGTGCTGCAATCGGTTGAATTACCAAACTGGCTCAGGTCGATCGGACCTAGATTTTTTATGCTCGCTGACAGCCCTTCGGCAAAGGCAACGCGTGCCTGCATGCATTTTACAACTGACTGGTGGGCAGATTCGGTCTCCTGGACAGGTTTGACCGTGGAAAGTGTATCCAGGATTTTGCGTCCCTGCGTGGCAACTTTGTTTGCGTCGCCCACCAGAAGGTCCAGCGAGGAGAACCCCAGGCTGGCATAATCATCCCTGGTAATTTTATACTCCGCTGCCATATTATAGAGCTCGATCATCTCCAGCCGCGACATGTTATTTGTTGTCGTGCCGGGATCTGTTAAATCCATCTCGAGGGCTGTGTAAGCGGTCCGCCATGCCGGCAGTTTCTCGATCGCCGGCTGCATTTCGGCAGCATAGTTTGTTTGTGGTAACGAAGTCCCGCAGGATGTCATCACGAACATGATTATGGCGATCAAAAAAGGTACTGCCCTTTTTAGCATAAATGATCTCCGCGGCTGTTAGAGTTGGCTGAAATCTGTCCAACCGGAAAAATAAGTGTACTCCATTGAGTGCACGAAGTTATTAATTCCACGCTACTGTGTGATCACTTCCCACCATCCCATCAGATCTGCCATTGGCAGGCTGGGGGTGGCATCACCCTGGCGGCCAGAGTTCCAGGTAACGATCAGTTCCCGCCTGGCACGGGTAATGCCGACGTAGAACAAGCGCAGGCGTTCCTTGACGTAGTTGATCCGGGAATTGGCTGTCGCCGCACCTTCCTCGTACCATTGATATTCATTGTTTGACTCGAGCGCGGCCAGCTGCGCCAGCGCCTCGGCCTCCAGGTTCAAGCCGCCGCGCAGGAACCATTTCTCCGAGATGAAGCGGTCGTTCGGCATATTCGAGGGGAAGTCATAGTTATTAATCGACATCAAGTAGACCCGGTCCCATTCCAGCCCCTTGGCCTTGTGCATCGTGGTCACAACCACCTTGCCGCGGTAACGTTCGGGGTCGAAGCCTGAATCGTCCGTCGAGAAGCCGATAAAGCGGCGCTCATTCTTGGCGATCACCGCCAGTTCGGATGTCAACTCAGGCAGGCGCCAGTCCGGATGCTCGTCTGCAGCCTGGCGGAGGACGATCGCCAGCTTGTGTGACAGCGCCAGGTCGGGTGCGGAGGTGAAAACATCCTGTGCCAGGGTCAAAACCAATTGATCGATTGGGAGCATGACGGCGCTCAACCAGCGTTGCACGGCAACCCGGAAGGTGATCAATTCCTGGATGACCTGCTCCGGCTCGGACTCGCTGACAGCTGCCAGCCAGCGATCGGCCTGGTGCGGGGCGACGAAGTCCTCCACATTCCCCATCTTGCGCAGCAGGAGATTGACGCGGGTCAATAATTGGTTGGTAGTGTACGCCGGCGCTTCGAGCGTCTCTTCACCCTCCTGCTCATCCGCTGCATCGTTTCCCTCGGGTTTGCCTGGCCTGTGGCCATTTTTATCCTCAGGCTTTTCACGCCAATCCCGGCGGAAGACCTGGTATGCCTTGGCCAGTTTGCCCGCCGACTGCGGGTCTGCCAAAAACGAAAGCAGGTAATTCAACGCGCCTGCAGCCGCGCGCGTACTGGATGTGGACGAGATCAGCTCGATCGTCTCCACACCGCGCCGCTTGAGCGCTTCCACGACCTCGATGCCGCGATGGTTGCGCGGCACCAGGATCGCAACGGTCGGCTTTTCCTCCTCTGGAAAATCCCAGACCGAATCCATGAGTCCCTTCGCCGATTTGACGACTGCATCCAGCTCCTCCTCCGGCGTGTAGCGCTTGCTGATGAACTTGATCGCCTCAGGATTGTCGGGCGGATTTTGCTGCGGGTCATCCGGGGGAACGGGGACGATGTATGGTGCGCTCAATGCGCCCTGTGCCGCCGGGTCCGGATGAGAGGTCATGACCCAATCGATCAAGTGGTTCGCCAGGGCAATGATCGATGGCTGCGAACGCCCGGACTCCGGCATATCCGCATGCTGGTTGTCGCGGATGAATTGGCGCAGAAGCTCCGGGTCGGCAGTGGTGAAAGTCTCGAAGATGGCCTGGTTGGGGTCACCCACACGCACCCAGTTGCCTGCCTCCCCTGCCAGCAGGCCCAGAATCCGCTGCTGGGAGAGACTCGAATCCTGCGCTTCATCTTCCAAAATGTAGGGATAGCGGAATCGCAATCGCTCCAGGTATTCCTCGTCCGTTTCGAGCAGGGTCAGCGCCAGGCGGATGAGGTCATCGAAATCCACAGCGCCACGATAGGCGAGGGCACGCTGGTAGTCGGCGTAGATGCTGTAGCCAAGCTCGGCCAGAGGCAGGGATGCGGGAGAGGCGTCGAGCCGGGCGCGCAGACTTTCGGGAGTCAGGAGCCGGTCCTTTGAGGAGCGGATAAAGGCCAGGGCGAGCTGGTCCACCATGTCGGGCAGCTGGTCGCGCCGCACCCAGTCCCGCTTCTGGTTGTCCAGCGCGGGATCGAGATAATCGTCCAGCGAGTTGGAAGCCAGCCAGGCATTAACTGCGTCACGGCGGATAAAGCCCGCCTCACGCTCATCGATGATACTGAAGCGCTCCTCCAGCCCGACCCTCGCCGGCTTCTCGCGGCACGATGTCATGCGCCAGCCCATGCAGCGTGCGGACACGATATTTGTACAAGGCTTGCAGAGGATTTTGGAAAAAGCGCTTGATCCGCGCTTCGAAGTTGTCCACGGCGGAATTGACCAGCGTGACAATCAGCACTTCCTGGTCATCGCCAAGCGAGCCGCTGTGGATGATCTGCGCTGCCAGCGCAGAGAGAATATGAGTTTTGCCTGCACCAGGCACCGCGGCGATGCCAAGACGCCCGCCGCGATATTTCAGGATTTCCTGTTGGGAGATACGAGGAGTAAAGTTGTTCATAGGGGTAAATGTGTCCTCAATTTTACACCAGCCGGGACAATTTAGAACATTTGAGTTATGATTTCACGATTTCATATGCTGGGTTTTCGTACAATTGTGTACCTGATAATAGCCGAATTATATAGTGGATAAGGAAATTTAGACACGGAAACGGACATAATTACACATTGCCGCATCTTTATGTAAACTGCAAGTCTTGATTCCAGCCTACAAAAACGTTCGTTTACTTTTCAGGTAACTCTTACCATCTTTTTGGCTACCCGCAGCCGGGTGGTCGCCTGTTCTTAGCGTACGTTCATACAATCGGAAGGTAGTCCTCCCTTATAATTGTGGCTTCCAGCCAGGAGAGCATGCCCCCTCTTGTAACCACTTATTGTAAGGAGAAAATTCCAATGAAGAAGCTTTACCGAAAAGTATTGATTGCCATCCTGGTTCTGCCAGCCCTGCTGCTGGTGAGACCGTCCAGCGCGCAGGCAGACGAGATGACCTGCCCTCCCCCGGTCCCGGTCACCATCGATGTCAAGCCGGGTGACAGGGTAAATAAAATCAACCTGTCTTCCAGTGGACTTCTCCCTGTGGCGGTACTCTCAACGCAGGATTTTGACGCCCGCCGGTTTACGCCTGAGATGGCGCATTTGAATGATGCCACAGCACCCATGGACTGTTCCGGTGCAGCAGCTGTCCGCTGGAATTATTCCGATGTTAATGGCGATCGACTGCTGGACCTGGTCTTCTTCTTCCGCGTACAGGATCTCAGCCTGACAGGGAGCACCACAGCGGTCACCCTGATGGGCCACGGCAGCTACGACTTCGATGATGATCCACATCATGGGGACGGAGGCTGTGACTGTCAAGCCTTGAGGCCTCCTGCTCTATCTTTGGAAACGAAAACCCGGCGGATCGCCGGGTTTTTTTTGAGCCTTTCATGGTATTTAGGGAACCTAGATCCCGGCGTTATTCAGGATGTTCAACAACTGTGAAAGGGCAGCAGTCAGGCCGGGGTGGCTTACCTCGAAGTGGCGGACGGCTTCTTCGAGCCGGCCGATCTCCCTGTCAGTGCCGTGGAGGTGCTCTTCGTGACCGGTCCGCTCCAGCAGGCTGCGGATGTCCAAGCTGAGGTGGCTGAGGAGCTCGCGTCCTTTCTCGTCGACGGAGTTGGTCTTCTCGATCTTCTGGTGCAGTTCTTCAAGCAATTGGCGGAGCTCATCATCGTTCATGGTAAACAATCTCCTTCACAAGATGAAGTGTTTTGAAGCCTTTGCCCGTTCCCGACTCTATTTTACTCCTGCCCTTCCTGAATACAAGTATCAGGGAAGGCAGGTGGAGGCTATCGGGGGGATGACTTGTTTACGTCGTGTCCCCTGACCCTGGTGCCACCTTATGGGTGTAGCCGGCGCACCAGTAGCGCTCTCGAGACCCGGCCGAAGGCAGGCGGGGCAGTGACGGGAAGGTAAAATTGGCAGAATATGAAAATTTTTCTGATCAGACATGCAAGCCCGGATTGGAAGCGCAGGGATATTCCCTATGACATCCATCCGGGTCCGATGCTTACAGCCAAAGGTGAAAAGGAAGCCGAGGCCCTGGCAGAATTCCTGCGCCTGGAAGGGGTGGTCAAGCTGTACTACAGTCCCTTCGAACGGGCGGCGAGGACAGCGAGGATCGTGGCGGCTCTCAATCGAATCCCGGCTGTCGAAGAGCCACGGCTGACGGAGTGGCGGGCGGCCGACGAAGTCGAGAGCGGGGTGCGGCTGCGGATGGTCTCCATTTTCAACCAGGCTGCCCGGGAGAGCGCACAGGGCCGGCCTACGGGGCTGGTCTCCCATGGGGGGCCGATCGCACTGCTGCTGCAGGAGCTCGGCATCGACCGGAATGAGCTGGCGAAATACCGGACAATGTTCGATACCAGGAACCCGCTGCCGCCTGCGGGGGTATGTCTGGTGGATCAACGTCCGGGGGAAGAAGGGCGGAGGTTTAAGTTGGTTTTTCGGCCGGAGGTGGATATTGGAGATTAGATATTGGTGATTGGGTATTCAAGCTTGGAGATTGGAGATTAGTTTGGTCCGATGGTAATTCCGGGCTGATGGAGGACAACTGCACCCGCTGCAGACGTCTCACCCCGTGGGGTCGCGGTCTGATGAGCGGGATGGGAAGTATGTTTTTCCAGGACCCGCGCCCTCCCCGGCACCGACCAATGATTTGCCATGAAATGCCACGAATTGCCACGAATTGCCAAGCAATTCGAATTCGAATTCGATTTCAAAATTCAAAATCAGGCGGCGTCTGCGCTCCGCAGGGCAGGGTACGCCCACTTCGTTCAGCGCGAGAAGGTAGTCAATCATTCAGGGGGCTTTTTACTGCCAAGTTCAAAAAGCTGCGCTGACGGGTTTCTCAAAACATGGAGAGAACTTTGTTAATTTCATCCCGGCCAAGGTCTGGCAGCAGGATTGGGTCGTCCACTGTGAAGGGGTGGGGTCCGGCCTGCAGGCTTTGCAGTATCTGGCCCCTTACATTTTCCGCGTCGCCCTGAGCAACAACCGCCTCCTCAAGCTGGAAAATGACTGTGTGACCTTTCGGTATCGTGACACCGAGTACCGGCGCTGAAAAACTTTTCTCCCTGGGTGCGGAAACTTATCCATCGTTTCCTGCAGCATGTTTTGCCCAAAAACTTTGTGAGGTCCGCACTATGGCTTCTTCGCCCCCGACCCTGCGGGCTCGTTTGAACATTCTCCGAAACAGCCTGTTAGCAGCTACACACCTGAATGTCCAGCACGCTACCCTAACACAATCCATCCCCTGGCTCTGCTCATCTCCCATCCCATCCGAGGCTTTGTCCACACTACTGGGCCAGCGCCTGCTCTCGTGCACACCTGGCCACACCTGCTGTGTGACTCACCATGAAACATTGCCTTCCCCTTTACACCAGCTCTCCTCGACAGCCGCTATCTGGCTGCCTGTCTGTCGATTCCTTCTGCTTATTTCACAGCCTGATCATGACTTCTTTCCTCGAAAAACATCCCTTTTGCATGTACAATTCCCCTATTGATTGGTGGCAGAGACAATTTGGTTGGGTTTTTCCGAACTATCCTTACGCTGTAATTTCAAACGGGTTGTGTCCTCGGGCGTGCGGCTTCGTTCAACTCAGAATGATGCGACGGCACTCTCCCTTCCCTTCTGATTTTGTCTCCTTCCGCCGCATCATTCCTTAATTCGTTGGGGCGCTGCTTTCCAAAGTCAATGAAAACACATCCGAACAAGTTAGAATTAGCGACGGTGAGCGTGAAAAGATGATCTTCGGCCAAAGGAGTTAGCTAATGACGGACTTGGTTACTATCCCCAAGAATGCACTCATACTCATTGCGGCTCAGTCTGGTGTGTTGCCGGTGCAATGGTAAGTGGAATTGGGTTGCCTTTGCTTTGGCATCTCGGGTTGACACGATTGAGTTCGTATTGATTGGCGGGTGTGGTTTTTCTGATCTTTTACTTCCTGATCTTTTCCAAATGAGTGATCAAGCATACCGAGCGAATTCGTCAAAGACCCGAACCAAAATTACCTTTCTGGAACTTCTTCGACACATCATCGTACGTGGTCATGGTGATCATGATGGCAGGTGGCATGTGGCTTCGTCTGTCTCACATTGTCCCGAACTGGATGATTGCGTTTTTCTATAGTGGGCTCGGTATCGCTCTGTTTTCTTGCGGAGTGCGCTTTCTCAGAATCTTTTCCCGAAAAGACGTGTTGAGGGCGAACGGGGAGACGCTTGTTGGCTTGCATTAGCTGGATCGAGAGCCACCCAGACGGATTATTTCTCATGGAAGATCAAAAGCGCCCAACACAGCGTTCTCAGAAACAACTGTAGAGTAATTGTGAGAAGAAATTGGCTGGCGAGTTAACCCCAAAAAGGCGTCGAGACTATTTTTCGAAAACGACGCCATCCTGCTTTCGTCATTTGTCGAGGGCAGACCCGGTCACATAAGGGTTATAGCTTTCTGAATCGGGGTTGGCGTGTACATCGACGCCACCATCCTAGTAGTGCGTCAAGAATAAATCTTTGGGTACAAATGTTTTAGTTTGATACGAGCATCAGCGGTAGTGAACTGCCAATCTACTTTAATGACTTTTTTATTTCGTTCTCTTGTCCAAGCTTGAACCTCAGTATCCAATAGGTCCTGATCTGGAATACGACGATCCAAACATTGGCGAGTCAGTGCGCTCAACTCAATTTCAGCCATGTTCAGCCAACTGCCATGTTTGGGTGTGTAGTGGATTTCCAATCGTCTGCTTAAGCAATGTCACTTCTTTTGGTTCAAAGGTTGCATAAAAAGAAGCCAGTTTGTGCGTATTGAGATTGTCCATGACGACCACGATCACATCTGCCTCAGGATATAGTTCATCGGATACCATTTTCATAAGCTGTGCCCAGTCTACGATTTTGCGGTGTGAAGTGGTTTCGACATAGCGTTTGCCAGCGAGCGGTTCGAACACCATAAAGAGATTTGCAGTACCAAGTCGTTCATACTCATAATCCTGTTTGGCAGTTTGTCCTGGTTTGCCAGGCAACGGCTCGTATTTCTCTGCGAGAAGTTGCTTGGGCATCTCATCCATACAGATAAGGGGTCGTTTTCGATCGTCGGGACGCTTATACACATCCAAAACCTCCTCCAGCTGGCACACAAACGCAGCATCTGCTTTTGGAGGAATGCAATACATTTCCTTCAGCCAAGGCTTAAGTTCGTTTTTTTCAGCGCAGCACGAATAGTTTCATGAGAGACTTCATCTACATAACTACGCTTGATCATCTCCGATTGCAATAAGCGTAGCGTCCAACGTGCTTGACCTTCGGGTGGTTGACTGCATGCAATCGCAATCAAGTGTCCTTCTGCTTCACCATCCACAATATGTTCGTATTTCCGCGATCAGGCTTTTTACGTTGCAGTGCAGCCTGCAAGCCTTGTTCCTTGAAAACTTTTTCGCACTTTGGCGATCGTTACATCAGAGACATCGAATGCCTCTGAGATCTGCCGGTAAAACCAGTTTATTGTCTGATCAGATTTCAGCAAAATTCGGGCACGTTTGATTTGCCGAGCAGGATATCTTCATGTTGTACTTATTTTTTCTAGATGCTCTCTTTGTTCATCGCTCAGTTCGACTATATATTTCGTTTTCATAGGTCTGCCCTCCGCTCTAAGTTTATCTTTCGGGCGGGCATCCTGCAATCTCTAAATTTTCAGCCTTGACGAACTACTAGTGGATGGATCATCCGGACCGGAAACCAAGGTGCACCACGGGACTGCGTATCACACGCGTCTACACTGCTTTGTACGGCTTATGTGTCTGCACATGCAGTATTCTCCCATTGCGCCTCTGTTTCTTTGCGGAAAGAGGACAGTCTTCGTTCTCCGGAGGTGCACCCCGGCAGGCGTACGTGATTTTCGAATTCGGATTCGAATTGCTTAGCAATTCGTGTCAATTCGTGGCAATTCATGGCAAATCAGGCGGAGCCAGCCGGACGGCTGGGATGCACCGGGCTGGGCGATGTTCGCCTGAAGCTCACTCGCCCAATCTGCGCGTTTTTGGGCTGGTTCTGAACTTTGGCAGTTTTCTGTTTCCAGTCCTTTTTCTCCCCAGCCGTACCCCGAAGGGGCATACCCAGGCCGTTGGGCGCATGTTTAGGATTGCACCGACACAGTCATTGACATGATGAAGAGGTCAAGCGTTTTATCGGTAGAACAAATACAATAGGAGACCATATGGCCAAAAATTCCAGGCATGAAGCAGCGATACCAAATCCCGCCCTCAAACCGCTGAATGTACTGATCGGCAAGTGGAATACGGTTGGGACACACCCTCTTGTCCCGGACACCATATTTCATGGTACTACCTCTTTCGAATGGCTGGAGAAGGGAGCTTTCTGATGATGCGTTCGGAGATCGATGAGCCTCGCTTTCCCAGTGGTCTCGCCATTTTCGGCAGTGACGAATCGGCAAAAGAATATTTCATGCTCTACTTCGACGAGCGTGGTGTTTCAAGGAAGTACGAAGTTACTCTGCATGACAATATTTGGAATGTGTGGCGAAATGCGCCAGGCTTTTCCCAACGTTTCAACGGGACCATTATAGAAAGTGGGAATACCATAATTGGCAAATGGGAGATTGTCAAGAGATAATCCGTGGGAGAAGGATCTCGACCGAACCTATAAGCGGGTCGAGTAAACACCCAATGAAGGAATTCCTTGCTCTACAATGATCGTTTGTTTGGAGCTTCGAGTTCTTGCGTTGCATGAAACCGCTCGCCAAAGCACGCCCATCGTTCGCGTAATTGGTGCGTTACTACCTTTTTCACTTTGCGTGGCTTCCACAAGTCTTCGGCAATCATCAGTTGGCGCACGCTTTCATCCGAGAGCTTCAGCTTCTCTCTTTTCCACCAACTTCTCGTGCGCCAACGTCGGTCCAAATCCTTGATATTTGATCTTCAGCAAATTCAAGGCTTGCTTCTTTACCTCTTCTGACAAATGATTATTGCTCGGGGCGTCCGCGTGCCTGGAGATGAGCTGCTGCAACCTCTTTTTGCGATAGGTATTCAGCAAGCGTTTGTATTCCTTGCGCGTGTCATGTCCTCCAGGATCGCTCCTGCTTCTTTTTGGCTCATTCGTTTTTTGCAGAGCTTTTGCATGACTTCGACTTGGCTCAGTTTTGGTGCTCATCGGTAGTAGTTTGTCCATTTTTCTTGCCCCTTCAAAGGGGACATTTCTACTTTGGGCTAACAAGGTTATCCTCTTGATTGACAGTCCCCCTCCCCTCATATAAAATCCTTTCATGGATATCGACCTCGACCTGTACCGCCAGGAAATC
>CAVVPC010000035.1:0-12732 GCA_963750005.1 uncultured Chloroflexia bacterium | reverse complement strand
CTGGAAGATGCCGGCGCTGTCGCGTCCCATGTCATCCGTGATCGGCAAAACAAAACAGGCAGCCAGCTGGCCCAGCGGCGTGCCGGCGCCGGTAAATGTGGGAGAGTTGGGAAAAAACTTCTTGCTGGAAAGCAGGTGATAATATTCCACGGTCCGCGCCTGGATATCTGCCCCCCACTGCTCTTCGACCTTTGCCACGTGGTAGGCGACGCGCCAGAACATCTCCTCCACGGTTTCGGCAGGCCCGCCATCGTCCCCCCGGCGGACGTAGCGCTTCATCAACACCTTGCGGGCGTTGTCGGTCAGGTTCGACTTGGGCAAGTCCTTGGGCATGGGCAGCGTGGGAAGCAGCCCATTCTTTACCTGCGCGGATGGGACCAGATCTTTACGAGCCATAAAACACTCTCCTCTAACATTATTTTCGCGTCCTGTGCGACTTGTGGTCGGAGGACGG
The DNA here is from genome assembly GCA_963750005.1 of uncultured Chloroflexia bacterium. GTDB lineage: Bacteria > Chloroflexota > Anaerolineae > Anaerolineales > Villigracilaceae > Defluviilinea. The sequence continues at coordinate 12,278 of CAVVPC010000035.1, read as the reverse complement.
GGTGGATAAAAGTTTATTTCTTTATGTGACGGCCGCTTTGTCTGCGCTCGCAACGAACGCTCGCTCCGCAGAGCAACTTACGCTCACTTCGTTCAGCGCGGAGGATAGAAACAAAAAAAGACAGCGACACTCCGGCCCGGGCAGGCGGGTGGCTGTCTCCCAATTAGCTTTCCAGCAAATGATCTATTTCTGTGCGGATGGATTGAAGATCATCCAGGCCGAGATATACAATGGCATAGCGGATGTACGCAATCTGGTCCATTTCCTTTAAACCATCGATCGTCAAATCGCCGACAACACGGGACGAGACCTCAGACTTGCCCAACTTCTGGAGCTGCGACTCGACCTGCCCGATCAGCCTCTCGATATCTGCGGCAGAGACGGGGCGCTTGGCACACGAAATGCGGATGCCGCGGGCCAGCTTTTCACGGTCGAATTCCTCGCGGGTGCCATCCTGCTTGACGATCAGGGGGGTTGCCAGGATCGGACGCTCATAAGTGCTGAAGCGCTGCCCGCAGTGCAGGCATTTGCGCCGCCGGCGGATGCCGCCATGGGCATCATGAGATGTATCGAGCACTTGTGAGTTAGAATCAGCATGCTGGCAGTATGGACACCGCATTGTTGTAACAACTCCATTATTAGAACATCTGTTGCCGCCATCTGTGGGCGTTGCTGCTCTGCATCCCCGTACATCTGGCTATTACAGAGAAGATTTTAGCATAGAGGCACCACCAATACAAGAGGACACACGGGGGATTTACCTTAAAGTTTTTGGAACGTTTTTCGTTTCATCCTTGATCATACCCCATCAGCATAAGATTGCGGGGATGTTTTCCATTTCATCCACTGCCTCGAAACAAAATACGGTATAGTATGTCTCACACTACTTCGTTATGCACAATCAGAATGCACTAAATCCCAAGGGATGCTAAAGAATCAGGGAAAGAAAGGATGAATACATGAAAGTGTTACGCGTTTTCTTTGTGGGCCTGATCTACGGCTGGCTTTTAAGATGGGTCGTGGACAAAATTTTCCTGGAGGACAACCTCAAGGCCCTGGCCAATGAAAATGAACTCCTCAAGCAGCGCATCCAAACGCTGGAAGCAGCGCGGCCCCGGCAAAGTCGCACAGCATCGCAGCCGCAACCCGCTCCCCTGCCCGTGGAGGATGTCGAGCCAGTGGCAGCGATGGAAACCGGTGCTCCCCACCGCGACGATCTGAAGATGATCAAAGGTGTGGGGCCGAAGATGGAAAAGAAGTTGAACGATGCCGGCATCTACACGTTCGACCAGATGTCCCGCCTGACAACTGCCAAGCTGCAGACCATCCTTGGGATCTCCAAGAAGGTGGTGCAAAATTCCGATAACATGCTCAGCCAGGCAAAGAAGTTTGCCAAGGCAGGACCGAAGGGATAAACCCGGTCCCGCCGATCAGGAAATACGCCGCAAAAATTCAATAACGATCCGATTGAATTCCTCCGTATTCGACTGGTGAGGCACATGCCCTGCGCGCAGGATCTTCCCTGTTGCGCGGGGCATTTGATTCACCAGTTTGGGGAAGGAGGACGGAGCCAGGGTCTGATCCCGGTCCCCCCAGACAACAAGGGTGGGAACAGAGATGGAGGCTACATTCCCATTCAAGTCCCGGCTGGTGTTGATAATGTTATATACACCGGGGGAAGTGCGGGTGTAATCCAGCGCCGTCTGGGCGCGGGTCCTCTCCGGGAGGGAGTGAATTGCACCGCTGCCATTCCCCATGGCTACGCTGGTCATATCCACGATGAGGCGGAACATCCAGGGGGGTGTCCGCCCGATGATAAAGTGACTCAGGTGAGAGCGTCGATACGTCCGGCGCAGGAACGAGGGCAGCTGCGAGAGGGAATAAAGCGGGTCGACGAGCACGAGGCTGCGGGTCCAGGCCGGGACGCGGCGGGCGTATTCGAGGGCTAAATATCCGCCGAGCGAATGTCCAATTAAAATGGCAGGCTCCGTCAAATGCAGGGATCTCACCCAGCCGGCGAAGTGCTGATACATCCAGTCCATTTGATAGGCACGCGAAGCAGGCTTGGGACTATCGCCGTGTCCCAGAAGGTCCAGCGCATAGCAGGCGAAGTCCCTCCGGGCAAGCTCCGGGAGGAGATCATCCCAATTGTGATGGGAGGCGGCGATGCCGTGAATCAAAATCACAGGGCTGCCCCTGCCCTGCTGGATAAAGTTTGCCGTTGTAGGAATGGTGAAATTATTTTCCAGCGTACTATTCATTTCTTATTCAAGCCGCTTTTCCGGCGGCGCTTAACGGTTTCCATTTACGATCAACCCGTATGCTGCTCATATCTCCTGGCCAGCTCCCTGCGCAGCACCTTGCCAATATAGGTGCGCGGAAAATCATCCACAAAGATGACAAAGCGCGGCACCAGGTAGGGAGGCAGCCGGCGCTTGCAGTAGGAGATGACCGCAGCAGGCGTAGGCCGGTCCTGGCCGGCGATGACAAAAGCAAAGGGGTGCCCGGCAATGCCGACAACCGCCACTTCCTTGACGTGGGGAATTTCATAGATCACTTCCTCGACATCGCGCGGGAAGGCCGGCGGGGCGGGCTTCGCAGGGTACCACATATCCGCCTTGCGGGAGATGATGCGGAAGTACCCATCCTCGTCCATCTGGGCCACATCCCCGGTCAGCAGCCAGCCATCCTCCGAGAGCACTTCCAGGGTGGCTTTCGGATCCTTCCAGTAGCCCAGCATCACCTGCGGGCCGCGCACGGCCAGCTCACCGATCTGTCCCGCCTTGACTTCCTTGTCCCGTTTCTTGAGGTCGACAACTCTGGCTTCCGTGGAGGGGAGTGGAATGCCGATGGTGCCGATCCGGCGATTTTCGGAAAGCGGATTGGCATGGGTGATGGGTGATGCTTCGGTGAGCCCGTAGCCCTCCACCAGGCGGCCTTTTGTCAATTTCTCGAACGTTTCCTGCACTTCCACCGGCAGGGGATCCGAGCCGCTGATACAGGCCTTGATCGAATTGATCCTGTATTTGCGAACCCCGCGGAAGGCGTTGAGCGCCATGTACATGCTGGGGACCCCGGGGAAAATCGTCGGACGATGTTTTTTGATCGTCTTCAGCAGGTCCAGGACCTGGAACTGCGGCCTGAGGATCATCGTCGCGCCGATCGAGACCGGGACGTTCAGCGCGCCGGTCAGCCCGTAACTATGGAAGAACGGCACCACGGAGAGAAAACGCTCCCCGCCTTCCACCGCATCGGGCAGCCAGTGACGGGTCTGCAGGGCATTCGCCACCAGGTTCCGATGGGAGAGCATTACACCCCTGGATTGGGCGGTGGTCCCGCCGGTGTACATGATCACGGCCAGGTCATCCGGGCTAACGTCGATCCCGGGCGATTTGTTACTTCGCCCGGTCAGGAAGTCGCGCCACTTGATGGCATTGGGTACTTGAAAGGACCGGTTGCGCCAGTGCGAGATCAACAGCTTTGGCAGCGACAGCATGTCGGCCGGGTCGGTAAGGATGATGTGAGGAACACCCGCTCCCTGCTGGATCTGCCGGGCCAGCCCGGACCACAGCGAAAGGGTAACCAGCACGCTGGCTTCCGAGTCCCTGATCTGCCGGACCACTTCCTCGGGCTCGATCACCGGCGGGACAAACACGGCTGTCATGCCGGCCTTCATCGTCCCGTAAAAGGCGGCGACCATTTGCGGCGTGTTCGGCAGCAGCAGGGCAACCCGGGCGCCCTTGCCCACTCCCAGCCCAAGCAGCGCATTGGCGAAGCGATTGGCGCCGTGGTTCAAGCGCCGGTAGGATATTCCTTCGCCTTCAAAGACGACGGCCGCCCGCGAGGGGAACCTGCGCACAGCCGATCGCAGCAAATGGTGGACCGGGATGCTGGGGATGGCGATCGTAAAAGGCACGCCCGGCTCATAGTGCGCCAGCCAGCTGCGGGATTTCCGCAGCCGGTCGCGCCCGGGCTTTTTTTTCTGGACATCGTCGGAAGTTTCGCGCCAGGAACGCTGGCCCTCGTCCTCCAGGAATCGCTCGATGGCGCGGTTCACTGCATCCCGCCGTTCGAGCATGACCATGTGACCTGATACCCCGATATCCGCATCCTGCGCCCCGGGGATGGATTGCGTGACCTTCTCAAACAACGGTTTCTCGAAGACCCGATCACGGTTGCCGCGGATGACGAGCGTGGGAACAGTCAGACATTTGAACCGCTCCCAGCCGATCCACTTCGAGAGGTTACGGTAGTAGATCTGCTTCAAAACAGATGGGGGCGCCGACAACCAGTTACGCGTCAGCGGCCTGATCATTCTCAGTAGCCAGTTCGGCACGCTCAATCCCAGACGGAAGAGCGGTCGAAGCTGGAACTCGCCTGCGGTGGCGATCAGGATCAGTCTCTCGACCCGGTCGGGATGCTTGATGGCATATTCCGTCCCCCAGGCGCCGCCGAAGGAATGTCCCACCAGGATGAACTTCCCCTTGACCTTCAACAGGATCAGCGCCGTTTCCAGGTCGGTGATCGCCTGCTCCATGCTGTAGCCGGAGGAGGGCGCGTCGGAGAGACCATGCCCGCGCATATCCAGGGCAATGACACGGTTCTCCAGGGAAAATTTCTGCAGCTGGTAGTGCCACTGCTCCGCCTGGCCCCCAAAGCCGTGCAGGAAAACAAAAGTCCGCTGGGGCTGGTCGGGCGAAATGTCGATCGCCGAAAGCCTCACCAACGGATTTGCAGAAACGCGGATCTCCTGACGGTACAGGTCGAGGTCGATATCCATGTAGGGAGTTTACATGAGGGGAGGGGACTGTCAATCAAGAGGATAACCTTGTTAGCCCAAAGTAGAAATGTCCCTTTTGAAGGGGCAAGAAAATGGACAAACTACTACCGATGAGCACCAAAGAATTGAGCCGAGTTGAAGTCATGCAAAAGCTCTCCGAAAAACGAATGAGCCAAAAAGAAGCGGGAGCGATCCTGGACGTGAGCACGCGCCAGATCAAACGCTTGCTGAATACCTATCGCAAAAAGGGTGCGGCGAGCTTGGTCTCCAGGCAGCGCGGTCGCCAGAGCAATAATCGTTTGTCGGCAGACGTGAAGAAGCAAGCCTTGAATTTGCTGAAGATCAAATATCAAGGATTTGGACCGACGTTGGCGCACGAGAAGTTGGTGGAAAAGAGAAGCTCAAGCTCTCGGATGAAAGTGTGCGCCAACTGATGATTGCCGAAGACTTGTGGAAGCCACGCAAAGTGAAAAAGGTAGTAACGCACCAATTACGCGAACGATGGGCGTGCTTTGGCGAGCGGTTTCATGCAACGCAAGAACTTGAAGCTCGAAGCGAACCATTATTGTATAGCGACGAATTCTGCATTGCGGTTTACTCAACCCGCGTATAGGTTAATCGAGATCCTTCTCCCAAGATACACCGTCTTTTGATAACTCTCCCTTACCGATTATAGTATTGCCGCCATCTACAATCTTCCCTTCGTAGCGTTGGAAGAAACCTGGTGCATTTCTCCACCATTTCCAGATATTGTCATGCAGAGTAACTTCATACTTTCTTGAAACACCGCGCTCATCGAAGGTGAGCATATAATATTCCTCTTCAAAATTGTCACTGCCAAAAATTGTGATAGTGCTGGGAAAGCGAGGATCATCAATCTCCGAGTGCATTATCAAAAACGCTCCGTTCTCCAGCCATTCGAATGAGGTACGACCGTGCAAAATGGTATCTGGGTGGGAAAAGACCATGTGTTCCAGTCGTATTCCAGTTTCCAATCAATACGCGAAGGGGTTAAGGGCTGGATTTGGAATGGATGCTTCTTGCATTGAGTGTTGGTTCATAAACTCTCCATTTGTATTTGTTCTACCGATAAAACGCTTGAACTCCGCATCATGTCAATGACTGTGTCGGTGCAATCCTAAACATGCGCCCAACGGCCTGGGTATGCCCCTTCGGGGTACGGCTGGGGAGAAAAAGGACTGGAAACAGAAAACTGCCAAAGTTCAGAACCAGCCCAAAAACGCGGATATTGGGCGAGTGAGCTTCAGACGAACATCGCCCAGCCCGGTGCATCCCAGCCGTCCGGCTGGCTCCGCCTGATTTGCCATGAATTGCCACGAATTGACACGAATTGCTAAGCAATTCGAATCCGAATTCGAAATCACGTACGTCTGCCGGGGTGCACCTCCGGAGAACGAAGACTGTCCTCTTTCCGCAAAGAAACAGAGGCGCAATGGGAGAATACTGCATGTGCAGACACATAAGCCGTACAAAGCAGTGTAGACGCTTGTGATACGCAGTCCCGTGGTGCACCTTGGTTTCCGGTCCGGATGATCCATCCACTAGTAGTTCGTCAAGACTAAAATTTAGAGATTGCAGGATGCCCGCCCGAAAGATAAACTTAGAGCGGAGGGCAGACCTATGAAAACGAAATATATAGTCGAACTGAGCGATGAAAAAAGAGAGCATCTAGAAAAAATAAGTACAACAGGCAGATATCCTGCTCGGCAAATCAAACGTGCCCGAATTTTGCTGAAATCTGATCAGACAATAAACTGGTCTTACCGGCATATCTCAGAGGCATTCGATGTCTCTGATGTAACGATCGCCAAAGTGCGAAAAGTTTTCAAGGAACAAGGCTTGCAGGCTGCACTGCAACGTAAAAAGCCTGGATCGCGAATACGAACATATTGTGGATGGTGAAGCAGAAGCACAGCTGATTGCGATTGCATGCAGTCAACCACCCGAAGGTCAAGCACGTTGGACGCTACGCTTATTGCAATCGGAGATGATCAAGCGTAGTTATGTAGATGAAGTCTCTCATGAAACTATTCGTGTACGCTGAAAAAAACGAACTTAAGCCTTGGCTGAAGGAAATGTATTGCATTCCTCCAAAAGCAGATGCTGCGTTTGTGTGCCAGCTGGAGGTAGGTTTTGGATGTGTATAAGCGTCCCTACGATCCAAAACGACCCCTTATCTGTATGGATGAGATGCCCAAGCAACTTCTCGCAGAGAAATACGAGCCGTTGCCTGGCAAACCAGAGCAGACTCCCAAACAGGATTATGAGTATGAACGACTTGGTACTGCAAATCTCTTTATGGTGTTCGAACCGCTCGCTGGCAAACGCTATGTCGAAACCACTTCACACCGCAAAATCGTAGACTGGGCACAGCTTATGAAAATGGTATCCGATAAACTATATCCTGAGGCAGATGTGATCGTGGTCGTCATGGACAATCTCAATACGCACAAACTGGCTTCTTTTTATGCAACCTTTGAACCTGAAGAAGCACATCGCTTAAGCAGACGATTGGAAATCCACTACACACCCAAACATGGCAGTTGGCTGAACATGGCTGAAATTGAGTTGAGCGCACTTAACTTTCGCCAATGTTTGGATCGTCGTATTCCAGATCAGGAACTATTGGATACTGAGGTTCAAGCTTACAACAAACGAAATAAAAAAGTTATTAAAGTAGATTGGCAGTTCACTACCGCTGATGCTCGTATCAAACTAAAACATTTGTACCCAAAGATCCATTCTTGACGCACTACTAATAGTGGCGCGAGTACACGCCAACCCCGATTAGAAAGCTATAACCCTTATGTGACCGGGTCTGCCCTCGACAAATGACGAAAGCAGGATGGCGTCGTTTTCGAAAAATAGTCTCGACGCCTTTTTGGGGTTAACTCGCCAGCCAATTTCCTCTCACAATTACCCTACAGTTGTTTCTTAGAACGCTGTGTTGGGCGGTTTTGATCTTCCATGAGAAATAATCCGTCTGGGTGGCTCTCGATCCAGCTAATCAGCTGGACGAACCGTCTCCCCGTTCACCCTCAACACGTCTTTTCGGGAAAAGATACTGAGAAAGCGCACTCCGCAAGAAAACAGAGCGATACCGAGCCCACTATAGAAAAACGCAATCATCCAGTTCGGGACAATGTGAGACAGACGAAGCCACATGCCACCTGCCATCATGATCACCATGACCACGTACGATGATGTGTCGAAGAAGTTCCAGAAAGGTAATTTTGGTTCGGGTCTTTGACGAATTCGCTCGGTATGCTTGATCACTAATTTGGAAAAGATCAGGAAGTAAAAGATCAGAAAAACCACACCCGCCAATCGATACAGACTTAATCGTGTCAACCCGAGATGCCAAAGCAAAGACAACCCGATTCCACTTACCATTGCACCGGAAACACACCAGACCAACCCCGCAATGAGTATGAGTGCATTCTTTGGGATAGCAACCAAGTCCGTCATTAGCTAACTCCTTTGGCCGAATATCATCTTTTCACGCTCACCGTCGCTAATTCTAACTTGTTCGGATGTGTCTTCATTGACTTTGGAAAGCAGCGCCCAACGAATTAAGGATTGATGCGGCGGAAGAGACAAAATCAGAAGGGGAGGGTGAGTGCCGCCGCATCAATCCGAGTTGAACGAAGCCGCACGCCTGAGGACACAACCCTGTTGGAATTTAAAGCAAAAGGTCAGGCCGGAAAAACCGGGCTACCTCATCTCCGCCACCAATCAATGAGGGAATTGTACATGCAAAAGGGATGTTTTTGCAGAGGAAAGAAGTCATAATCAGGCTGTGAAATAGGCAGAAGGAATGCGACAGACAGGCAGCCGGGATAGCGCTGTCGAGGAGAGCTGGTGTAAAGGGGAAGGCAATGGTTTCATGGTGAACGACAGAGCAATGGATCCTCCTCTCCCTTCTCTTTCCCTCTGTTGGGGTAGCGTGCTGGGCATTCAGGTGTGTAGCTGCTAACAGGCTGTTTCGGAGAATGTTCAAACGAGCCCGCAGGGTCGGGGCGAAGAAGCCATAGTAGCGGACCTTCACGAAGCTTTTGGGCAAAACATGCTGCAGGAAACGATGGATGAACGCTTCCGCACCGAGGGTACAACGTTTTTCAGCGCCGGTCTCGGTGTCAGGATACCGAAAGGTCACACAGTCATTTTCCAGCTTGAGGAGGCGGTTGTTGCTCAATGCGACGCGGAAAATGTAAGGGGCCAGATACTGCAAAGCCTGTAGGCGGAGCCCACGCCTTCACAGTGGACGACCCAATCCTGCTGCCAAACCTTGGCCGGGATAAGTTAACAAAGTTCTCTGCATGTTTCGGGAAACCTGTCGGCGCAGTCTTTCGAGCCTGGCGGTAAAAGGCCCCTGAATGATTGACTACCTTCTCGCATTGAACGAAGTGGGCGTAGCCTGCCCGGCGGAGCGGAGACGCCGCCTGATTTTGAATTTTCAAATCGAATTCGAATTCGAATTCGATTTCGAATTGCTTGGCAATTCGTGGCAATTCATGGCAAACCATTGGTCGGTACCGGAGAGCGCCCGTTTCCTGGAAAAACATCCTTCTCTTCCCGCCCATCAGACAGCGACCCCAGCGGGGCGAAACAGCTCGCAGCGAGTGCAACTCTGTCCTCCATCAGCCTGGAATTACCATCGGACCAAACTCCAAGCTCGAACACCCATTTACCTCCAACCAATTACCAATATCCAATTACCAATACCCAATCACCAATATCTAATCTCCAATATCCACCTCCGGCCGAAACACCAACTTAAACCTCTGCCCCTCTTCCCCCGGACGTTGTTCCACCAGCCAAACCCCTGCAGGCGGAGCGGATTCCTGGTATCGAACATCGTCCGGGATTTCGCCAGCTCATCCCGGTCGATGCCGAGCTCCTGCAGCAGCAGTGCGATTGGCCCCCCATGGGAGACCAGCCCCGTAGGCCCGCCCTGTGCGCTCTCCTGGGCAGCCTGGTTGAAAATGGAAACCATCCGCAGCCGCACGCCGCTCTCGACTTCGTCGGCCGCCCGCCACTCCATCAGCCGTAGCTCTTCGACAGCCGGGATTCGATTGAGAGCCGCCACGATCCTTGCTGTCCTCGCCGCCCGTTCGAAGGGACTGTAGCACAGCTTGATCAGCCTTCCAGGCGCAGGAATTCCGCCAGGTCCTCGGCTTCTTTTTCACCTTTGACTGTAGCATCGGACCCGGATTGGATGTCATAGGGAATATCCCTGCGCTTCCAATCCGGGCTTGCATGTCTGATCAGAAAAATTTTCATATTCTGCCAATTTTACCTTCCCGTCACTGCCCCGCCTGCCTTCGGCCGGGTCTCGAGAGTACCACCGGTGCGCCGGCTACACCCATCAGGTCGCACCAGGGTCAGGGGACACAACGTAAACAAGTCAACATCCCGATAGCATCCACCTGCCCTCCCTGATACTTGTATTCAGGGAGGGCAGGAGTAAAATAAGTCGGGAACGGGCACGGGCTTCAAAACACTTCATCTTGTGAAGGAGATTGTTTACCATGAACGATGACGAGCTCCGCCAATTGCTTGAAGAACTGCACCAGAAGATCGAGAAGACCGACTCCGTCGACGAGAAAGGACGCGAGCTCCTCAGCCACCTCAGCGTGGACATCCGTAGCCTGCTGGAGCGGACCGGTCACGAAGAGCACTCCCACGGCACTGACAGGGAGATCGGCCGGCTCGAAGAGGCCGTCCGCCACTTCGAGGTAAGCCACCCGGCCTGACCTTTGCCCTTTCACAGTTGTTGAACATCCTCAATAACGCCGGGATCTAGGTTCACTAAATACCCTGCCAGGCTTAAAACCCGGCGATCCGCCGGGTTTTCGCTTCCAAAGATAGAGCAGGCCCCCTAAGGCCTGACAGTCACCGCCTCCGTTCCCATGATGTGGATCATCATCGAAAGATAGTAGCTGCCGTGGCCCATGAGAGTGACCGCTGTGGTGTTTCCTGTCAGGCTGAGATCCTGCACGCGGAAGAAGAAGACCAGGTCCAGCAGTCGATCGCCATTAACATCGGAATAATTCCAGCGGATAGCCGCTGCACCGGAACAGTCCATGGGTGCTGTGGCATCATTCGATTGCGCCATCTCAGGCGTAAACCGGCGGGCGTCAAAATCCTGCGTTGAGAGTACCGCCACCGGCAGCAGTCCCCTGGAGGACAGATGATTTTATTTACCCTGTCACCAGGCTTGATATCGATGGTGACCGGAACCGGGGGAGGGCAGGTCATCTCCTCTGCCTGCGCGCTTGACGGTCTCACCAGGAGCAGGGCGGGCAGAACCAGGATGGCTAGAAATACTTTTCGGTAAAGCTTCTTCATTGGAATTTTCTCCTTACAATAAGTGGTAATAAGAGGGGAGTATGCTCTCATGGCTGGAAGGCACAATTATAAAGGATGACACCTTCCGAATTTATGAAGGTACGCTAAGAACACGCAACCACCAGGCTGCGGGTAGCCAAAAAGATGATAAGAGCCACCTGAAAAAATAAACTTTTGGAAAGTTTTTGTAGGCTGGAATCAAGACTTGCAGTTTAGATAAAGATGCGGCAATGTGTAATTATGTCCGTTTCCGTGTCTAAATTTCCTTATCCACTATATAATTCAGCGATTATCAGGTACACAATTGTATGAAAACCCAGTATATGAAATCGTGAAATAATAACTCAAATGTTCTAAATTGTCCCGGCTGGTGTAAATTTGATGAAACATTTACCCCTATGAGCAACTTTACTCCTCGTATCTCCCAACAGGAAATTCTGAAATATCGCGGCGGCGTCTTGGCATCGCCGCTGTGCCTGGTGCAGGCAAAACTCATATTCTCTCTTCGCTGGCACCCAGATCATCCACAGCGGCTCGCTTGGAGATGACGAGGAAGTGCTGATTGTCACGCTGGTCAATTCCGCAGTGGACAACTTCGAAGCGCGGATCAAGCGCTTTTTCCAAAATCCTCTCCAAGCCTTGTACAAATATCGTGTCCGCACGCTGCATGGGCTGGCGCATGACATCGTGCCGCGAGAAGCCGGCGAGGGTCGGTCTCGAGGAGCGCTTCAGTATCATCGATGAGCGTGAGGCGGGACCTTGATTCGTCGCGACCGGTTAACGCCTGGCTGGCTGCCAACTCGCTGGACGATTATCTGACCCCGCGCTGGACAATCAGAAGCGGAACTGGGTGCGGGTTGGCCCGCCGCCCGACATGGTGGACCAACTCGCCCTGGCCTTTATCCGTTCCTCAAAGGACCGGCTCCTGACTCCCGAAAATCTGCGCGCCCGGCTCGACGTGTCTCCCGCATCCCTGCCTCTGGCCGAGCTTGGCTACAGCATCTACGCCGACTACCAGCGTGCCCTCGCCTATCGTGGCGCTGTGGATTTCGATGACCTCATCCGCCTGGCGCTAACCCTGCTCGAGACCGACGAGGAATACCTGGAGCGATTGCGATTTCGCTAT
>CAVVPC010000034.1:0-10210 GCA_963750005.1 uncultured Chloroflexia bacterium | reverse complement strand
CTTATGGATATAGTTCGAACAGTAATGGGGTAAATTGAATAAACAGGAGGCTATGTTTTGAAATCCGGAGAGCAAAATGGGAAAGCCACTGTTCCGTGTCAGAACCTGTGAGACACATTAGGATAAAGAGCTAAGGCGGCATATCCGGCCAATCAATGCTTGGAATTCAACTAGCCAAAGAGCAGGCAATGGCCGAAGAAGATGTAGGGGTGAATGACATATCAATATGAGAAGGGCGAAATTGCCAGAAATGCAATTCCTTCCATAATCCTTGTACACACTACATATGAATTTATCATTCTAGATTTTGTGTAACAAACTTACGCCCGCCAACAAACAAATACTGTCTGCATAGATGTCATAATACGGCAAGCAGGGAAAAGACCTTCAACCAATTATGATGAGTTAAATAAATCCTTTGCTGGCAAAAGAGAATCTCCTATTTCACCGTCAAAATAACTCTTCACGAAATGTCGCACGGGCTATAGAATCTATGAAAATGATGTTGTTAACATTCTATTTACAACTCTTAACAATTTCTAAACTATCTCCTACAATTGTTTTAAGTTCTCCCTGATATGCATGAGGCTCAAGAACCTTTACTAAACGCCTCGTATTCGGTCTCAATTTATAGGAAGGTCTCAACAATTGCAACGATCTAAAAATATAAGCTGACACGTTTAAAACGTTCAGCTTAATGCAATCATGAGTTGCCAGGATGGCATATGAACAAATCTACCCAAAATCCTTGCAATCAATACCCTCGTCAATTTTGAAATTGACCTTGAAAACCGCCATATTTCAGGGGCATCGCAGCAGTGATAAATTTTGGCGATGGTATTGACAATAATATAAGTTACTTAATGTAACCAAACTTTGTCTTCTTCGTTGCGTCTTCCTCGGTCATTTAAGCCCCAAGAACGGTGCAGACGCACCATCCAAAGACAGCTCCTCAGGGGAAAGCCGCTTTCCTGCCATATGGGTTGGAGATCCAGCGCCATTTTGTAAAACGGCCATACACCCCGGTGCATCGGGGGAATGAGCTTGCATACAGGCTCTGGCCATCCAGGTGTTCGATCGGAAACCGCCCTGATCTTCACAAAAAACTCATATCTTCTTCAATCTTTCAAAACAGTCAACCGCTATAATCCATTTCATCCTTAGAAATGGAGAATACAAGTGATTCGAAACAACCTTTATCGTTTTGTGATCGCCATCAGCATCCTTATGCTGACGGCGTGTGCACCGGCGACTGCAGTGCTGGCACCTCCAGCAACACTGTCAATACAGCCGCCTCAACAACAGTCAGCAACGCTGATCCAAATTCGACGTCGGCGAACTCCCACAACGTCGTCGGGCAGCAATGACACAGGCGGGCAGCCTCCAATCTCGCCTGCAGCGCGGGAGCACGACTGCCAGTGTCACGCCTTCGTTGACCGAAGGACCCTATTACAAATCCGGCTCACCGGAACAGGCAGACCTGTACCAGGATGGCATGCAGGGGACCAAACTTGTCGTCACAGGCTACGTCTACGATACGAACTGCCAGCCTGTGGCAAATGCCTGGCTGGATTTCTGGCAGGCGGACGCAAATGGAAATTATGACAACAGCGGGTACACGTTACGCGGGCACCAGTACACCGACACAAACGGCCGCTTCCAGCTGACTACGGTTGTCCCGGGGCTGTACCCGGGCCGCACCGAGCATATCCACGTCAAGGTCCAGGCGCCCAACGGACAGATCATCACCTCCCAATTGTTCTTCCCCGGCGTAACCCAGAATGACGAGGACGGTATTTACAACGCCAGCCTGCTCCTGGCCATAACCGAGACGGGTGATGGCCTGCAGGGACAATATAATTTCATCGTGCCGGCTTCATGATCGTGTAGCATCACCCCTGGATGGAAGCGCGCCTCGTATGAGGCGCGCTTTTGGTTTATTCCTCCCTGTTCATCGCATTTGGCTTGAGAATGGGTACCGGGAGTCGTTCGAGGGCAGAGGGAAAATCACCAAACCCATCACGCAACAAGCTCCCTTCCCCCTGGGGAAGGTCGTGCAGCACGCCGAAGGCGACGGGGGGATGGGCGCCGCGCTGAGCCTGTCGAAGTGTCCTCCTTCGAAGAGACGAATGACTTGCAGCGTGCCGCGTCATTTACTTTACGATGAATTGGAATTTCAACTTGCAAATTCAAGTAGAACATGCGTGAGACAAGCGCTATTACTAACACGGAAAAAAAGAGATACAATCAGGATATTCAATTTGCGGGCAGTTTCCTAATTTTATTCACGCGATAGCCAGCCACTTACCATATGCCAGTGATTTACTGAGGTTCTTCCTCGGACCAGACGGTGCAATCGCTTCCTGGAATAAAGTCTCCGTCTGGGTGTTGTCGGGGGTGTAGACTTTCTACGTAAAAACGCGGTTATAGATTGCAATATAAATGACCGCGAAAGCGAGTTAAGCATGACGGCACTGCGCAAGTTCGGCTATTCTCCTCTGGTGGAAATAGCACTGATTTTTGTAATTGCTGCTGTTACCTATCTGCCCAATCTCAGCCGGGCAACGATATACCGTGACGACTGGTACTACGCCATGGATCGCACGATCGGTGGGCCGGGGGTATTCCAGGAAATGTTTAAAATTGACCGTCCGGCCCGCTGGCCACTGTTTGAAATTTATTATCGACTGTTTGGCATACAGCCTCTTCCTTATCATATGAGCTCATTTTTTTGGCGGGTCCTGGGGGGTCTGGCCGCCTTGTGGCTCTTTCGACAGTTGTGGCCGCGCCAGCGCCTGGCCACTTTTTTGATGGCGCTCTTCTTTGTGCTTTTCCCGGGCTATGTACGGTGGATGGAAGGCTTTGAAAACCAACCCAGAATCCTGAGCTCGTTTTTGGAAGTCTTTTCCATTGCCATGACCGTGCAGGCTGTTAGGACAACCCAGACGATTCGCAAAGTTTTTTGGTGGACCGGCTCGATCCTGACCGGTTGGGCTTATATTGCTCTGGTTGATTTTGCATTCGGCATGGAAGTCTTCCGGTTTTTATGTGTATATCTGGTGGTTAATCGTGATCAGATGATGCTGCCATTCGCCAGGAAATTCATTTCGGCAATCCGGGCCTGGGCAATTGCAGCGGTGATCCCGGCCGGTTATCTGTTTTGGAGACTTTTCATCTTTCACAATGATCGACCGGCAACGGATATCGGCCTGCAGCTCAGCCAGCTGGTTATCTCACCTTTCGTAACCGGGGCGTGGTGGTTGCTGCGGCTATTTCAAAGTGTCGTCAATGTGGCCGTTCTGGCATGGGGGGCGCCGTTCTTCCAGAACTTCTTTGAGATTACCCTGCCCGATGTTTTGATTGGCATCCTGCTTGCGGGCACTGCGGTTGTCCTCTTATGGGTAAGTTTCTCGATTTTGAAAAGGGACGATAATTTATCCGAATCAGGTGCGGATTTAAGTGGAAGCTGGCAGTCAGAAGCGATCCGGGTTGGACTGCTGGGGGTTGTTGCAGGAGTTCTGCCGGTCATCGTTGCGAATCGTTATGTATCATTTGAGGCCTATTCGCACTATGCTTTGCCGGCATCTCTTGCCGCCGCCATGCTGGTGGTCGGGGTAATATTTCTCTTCAATTCACCTGGTGTTCGATTTGGCGCTGCAGCTGTGCTCATCCTGTTGGCGGTGCTCACACACTATGTGGTTTCCCTGCGGGTCCTTTATGAAGAACAGGTGATCGCGAACTTCTGGCATCAGGTTGTTTGGCGGGCCCCCGGAATAAAATCGGGAACCACCCTGTTTGTTTACTATCCAACAATCGATTATGCTGAAGACGTGGATGCAGTCGCCGGCCCCGCCAACTTCATCTATTTCCCTGAACAAACGAACCAGATTCCGGCTGTCTATCCACTGTTTGCGCTTCCCCAAATGGATTACACAACCAAGTATGTAATTCGGGGGGGCACCAGGACTGATGGCTATCGAACCCATGTTGGAAAGGTCGATTACGGCAACATGCTGGTCATCAACCAGCCAACCCAAAACTCGTGCGTCCATGTGATCGATTTAAAATGGCCAAGGCATTCGAACCTGGATCCGGACCAAATTCTTTTAATTGGGCAGTTTTCAAAAATCGATAACGTATTGACCGATGGCAGCGCGCCTCACCCGGCGGAATTTATTTTCGGTCCGGAACCGGCCCATACATGGTGTTATTACTATGAGAAGGCAGAACTGGCACTTCAGGAAGGGGATTGGGACAAAATCGTTCAAATTGGGGATCAGGTGACACAGTTACAACTGGGTCCAGAGGATCGGGTGGAGTGGGCACCTTTCCTGCAGGCTTATGCATTGAAAGACGATGAGACGGCGTTTAAATCAACCACCGTCAAAGTTCAACGGTTCCCGTTGGTACATAAAGAGATCTGCAGCGCTTTGCTCAAGATGCAGGAAACAGGTTCCACTTTTTCACCTGGAATTCAATCCGTGATCGATGAGAAAATATGTCACAAGTAGGGGGTATTGGAGATATTACACAGGATATTTTTGGAGGAGCGCCCAACTTGTTTGAGACGCCCGGCGGGTCAGTAACATCCGGGCCATTCCGGGGGAAGATCACCCCATTCCCGATTTTAGTCGATTTTACTACTGACAGTTTGAGTACCGGAAAACCTTTTACATCCTCGGAAGCCCTTCATCTGACTGCCCAGCGTCGTCTTTCCAGTTATTCCTTCCACTCCTCGAGCCGGATGCACCCTGTCCTGGCAGTAGGCGTTCGT
Organism: uncultured Chloroflexia bacterium; assembly: GCA_963750005.1. Lineage (GTDB taxonomy): Bacteria > Chloroflexota > Anaerolineae > Anaerolineales > Villigracilaceae > Defluviilinea. Next base: position 5,436 of record CAVVPC010000034.1, on the reverse strand, counting down.
CCGGGAGGTCGCGGAAGTGTCGCATGCTGCCATGGCGACACATCCTGTAAGGGCAGTGTTGAGACAAATTTGGATTTATAATTTAAGCATGCATTACTCTTACGTGAATCTTATGTCTGCATTGATAGAAAGAGATACAATGTTGACAATGCAGGTAATAAAATTATAGTAACTGCATACCTTTGCTGAACAGGTTATTTTCAGCGACCATCACAAGAGAGGAAAAGATCATGGCAACTGTTTTAATTCAACATAAGGTAAATGACTTCGCGGAGTGGAAAAAAGTATTTGATTCTGCTGCTGATATGCGCACCTCCAGCGGCGAACTTTCAGCCCAGGTTTTCCGCGATGCAAGCGACCCGAATAGTTTAACCATTCTTAATAACTGATGTTACGCAGCCTTGAGAGTTTGCAATTCATCAAAAGCGATGCGAATAGCTTTGAGATACAAATGTGCGCGCAAAGCAAAGTGGTTGAGACGGCGTTTTATGGACAGGCATTCCAATTTGAAAACAGCATACAAGACGGCGAAGACATGGTTATTTTGCGTGACGATGCGCCGGACAGGTGCTTTGCCCAAAGCGGCATTTTGTTTGAGCGATTTATGGAAGACTTCCACCGGCCATCGTTTTTGATAGGCCGCTAGAATTTGTCCTCGCGCTACCGTGGTGTCACTGCAAGCAAGATAGAGGAAGCCTGTGCTGCCATCTTTATTCGTAAAAACCTGGCGCACAAAGCTCATAGGAAACGGCACGTCTTTGAGCCAGCCTATAAACAATGTCTCTTCTTGCCAAGGCAGTTCTTCAATCGGTGTAAAGCGCTTGGCTTGATAATCTACCTTGCTCACGGCTGCCAGCCGATTACTCTTCAGTGCGCAAATAAAATCCTTTAGCAAATCTTTTTTGATGTAACACATGTTTTCTTTCGACGAAAACCAGGTATCAAACAAAACAAAACGGAATTTCAGCTTGTTTTGCACACAGACCAGTAGCATTTTGCGCATCAATTCATTCTTTGTGGACAGGCTGGCTCGTTTTCGCTTGCGGGTCTTGAGGTCACAATACTCGACAGGCTTTTTTATCAATTCAAATGCCACCGGAAGCGTGATGCCATTGACATGATATAAACAATTGAGCAAATTGAACCCTTGCACGGCGCGGCCTTTGGTATGATCATAATGCCAGCACATTACTTCATTTTCATCGGTGTATGGTTTTTCTTGGATCGTATCATCAAAGATCAGAACAGCCTCCTCTTCTTCCACTGCCCGGACGGTTGGTTTTACCAAAGTCCATAAATCTTTTGAGGTGAATTCTTCCGCCGACAGAAAACGTGTAATTTGGTCATGCGCCACTTGTCCCTCCACCATTCGTGAAAGCCCAGTGGCAGTTGCATACCCAAAGGTGCTGAGTAAATAATCTGTATAGAGTTCTAAATGTTCTTTGTTCATGCTCAAATCTTACTCGGCTTTTTCGCTTCGTGCGTAACATCAGTTAATAAGTGGGATTCATTGGAAAACGCTCAAAAATTCGTCCATTCGCCGGACCTGAAGGCAGCCATGGAGAAGGCTGGGGTGGCTGGTCCCCCCACTGTCTTGTTCCTGAACGAAGCTTGAGTATAAATTACCGCATGATGCGGCACTGTATAATTTGACTCTGATCTATACCTGCCCTCCTGACGTTTGGAGGGGCAGGTTTTTATTGATCCTGGCCTCATCTATACGATCCATCCCCTCGCGACATCCTACTCGTCGCGTACACATCCTGTAAGGGCTTTCGCGATCGCCTGCCCCGCCGCTCTTTGGTGGGGTCGAATGGGGGATTGCGAAGCGTACCCGTAGCGCTGCGGAGCGGTAAGGCCGGGATGGGGGTCCTTCTCCCGCCACCAGAGACCGGTCGCTGCGGGTGAGAAGCACGAAAATAGCGCAGGTCATGCCCCACAGCCCTGTGCCGGCGAGAGAAATGCTATAATCGAAAAATCACTTGATGGAGCGCAGCGACCAGGAAGGACTGGATGTTTTTGGTTGTCCTGAATAGTGAATATGTGGGTATACTGTTTGTGCAAATTCGTTTACAGAATGATTTCTGTATAACCACGTAATGATCGGGGTCATCATGAGAGCCACGTGCAAAAAACCTGAAAAGCTCGACATCAACATAGATGTAGTCTCACAAGGCTTAAAGTCTGTGCCTTACTGTTACCTGCTGCTGATCTAGCTCTTCTGATGATCTATGAAAAGGGAGCAGCCCCATTCCCAGATATTTCCCCTGGAGGATGGGGATCGATGGATATTTATTGATAATCCTGGAGGTTTCACAATGAACGATCAAAATCAAAGCGGAACAGTCCCTGCGTCGAATCGTCGGGGCAGAGGCTGTTTACTTTGGCTGGGCGCAGGCCTGGCTTCATTACTGGGTCTCATGCTGGTGGGGTACATTTTCGAGCCTGTGGCAGAAGCGGCTGATGCAAAGGCATATCCGCCGCCCGGTCAATTGGTGGATGTTGGTGGTTATCGCCTGCATATAAACTGTACGGGCAGCGGTAGTCCCACCGTGGTGATCGAGGCCGGGTTGGGCGATTGGTCAACGACGTGGGCAGCACATGTACAACCAGAAGTGGCGAAGACGACGCGGGTCTGCACCTATGATCGAGCTGGCATGGGCTGGAGCGAAGCAGGTCCGCTTCCCCGCGATGCAGCCCAAAGCGCAAAGGAACTGCATACCTTGCTGCAAAACGCCAATATTCCTGGCCCGTATGTAATGGTAGGACATTCGCTGGGCGGCCTTGTAGTGCGCGTATTTGTCCACGATTATTCTTCGGAAGTGGTCGGGGTTGTATTGATCGAATTCGATGAATCCTAAACAATTAAGCCAATCGCCGACGAGTGCAATCTCAGTCGGAATCACAATCTCAGCCATTTTCCTTTCAGGCGATGTTAGCGCGTTTCGGAGTCGCTCGCTTGCTTGTGAAGCTGCCAGGCATCGCTCCCAGTTTGCCACCCAATGAAGAAGCCTATTATCCGCTATATATTCGCCCACAATCTTTGCAAACGACTGATAACGAATCTCAAGGGATGCCAGCCGCTGGAATGCAGGCGGCTGCCGTGAAAAGCTTTGGCGATCTGCCGCTGATCGTTCTGACCGGCCGGCTGCATACCGACCCGCCCGACTGGCAGACCTGGCAGACCGAGTTGCTCCAACTATCCTCCGACAGCCAGCAGTTGTTTGCAGAAAACGGCAACCACAATATTCAAGTCGAAGAGCCGGAGGCTGCCATCGCTGCCATCCTCCAGATGGTCCAGCAGGTCCGTTAGACAGCGAAGAACCAGGTTTTAGGCTCCGTAAAATCGCTTTTCTTAGCGGGATATTGGCTGGATGGCGATCATGGTTTTAGGCAAGTCGAATGCAGGCAACAGGCGCCCTTCCGGCCACCATGTGAACGGAGCGGCCGTCCTTCAGGGAGCGGAGAGGAAGGAGGGCAGGGGCGCGGCACCTGGTGCCGGGGAGCACGTCGCCCAGCCTCCCCGCAGAGCGGCCTGACAAGAGTGTATAGGGCCGTGTCAGGCAGCTTGCTTATTCATGACTTTCATTGTCTTGCATGGCAGGGCTGGCCCTTCGAATCGATCTCGCCGTCACCCAGATGAGAACAAAGATATAGATCCCGTAGCTCAGCCACGGAAAAAACCAGGCAGATCCAATGGCAACAGCATAGAGCGTATTTACAATCACATAAATTGGCGCGATCGCACGTAATTCCGCCGGGCTCATTGGGATGAAGCGAAGCTCGGGGTGCTTCTGCAGGTAGACGAGAATAACAAAACCGGTGACATTGACAAGGATCAGATTAATTCCGTAGATCGTTAACGGGATGGGCTGGAGTGGGTAGCGTCCCAACAGGGCAGTCGGAAAAGGCAGCATACTTACAAAGAGTAACCAGACCAGGTTAAGCCATATAAAAGCGCCGTCGATCAGTTTGACCTGGGCGGATACCTGGTGATGTAAATGCCAATACAGGCCCACGATAAAAAAGCTCAAAATATAAGTCAATATCTGGGAAAGATTATTTACAAGCGCTGCGCCAAGATCTGTGGGTGCTACAACCGGGGTTCGAATGTCCAGGATAAGAAGAGTAATAACGATTGCAAAAACGCCGTCCGAAAACGCTTCAAGACGTTGTTTATTCAAGATAATTTACTCCTCATGTGTGTATGACCTGGGGGCGAAGCGCCCAACTCCATCTTTACTGCGACATTCCTTATAGGACCCCAATCTGGCGGCGTAAAGCTGGGGTGCCTTTATATTACCAAAAGTTTTCTTCGACGTGGAAATAACAAAAATGGCGCAGGCATACCCAACAGCCTTCATCAGGGTGCTTCGCAAGGGTGCGTACTCTTTCAACTTGTTGCGGTACTAATTGCAGTCAGCTTCCAATGCCGGGAAACGCCCATCCGGCGAGGCAGGGAAGGCATAGTTAACGCACCGGTCGGAGTTAATATTCTGAACCCGGATATCTTCCACCACCTGTCCGGCAGCAACTGTCAAAACACCGATCCCGGACCCAGTCGAGTAGGCGGCTGCGGCGCGATTGGCCAGGTTCTCACTCCCCACAGGGAATGCGACCAGCTGATAGGTGCCGGGGGCGACCTGCAGTCTGAAAGTTGAAGCCGGACTTCCACCTGCTACTTCCATGGAATACCAGCGCTCGGAGCTGATGATGTACAGGATGGAGGTCGGCGTTGGCGGGGCCTGGTAGGTGATCGTTCCAGCGATCGTTGCCGGCGTGAGGTCCACCTGGACTTTACTGCAAGTTTCCTCCAATGGCGGGAAGCGTCCATCTGGCGAAGCGGGGAAGGCATAGTTAACACACCGGTCAGAATTGATATTCTGCACGCGGATGCCTTCCACCACCTGCCCGGCGGTAACTGTCAAAGCGCCGATCCCGGACCCGGTCGAATAGGCGGCCGCGGGACGGTTGGGCTGGGTCTCACTCCCGGCTGGGAAAGCGACTACCTGGTATGTGCCGGGTGCCACCTGCAGCTCGAACGTTGCCACCGGGTTTCCGCAGGCACTTCCTGAACATACCAATGCTCGCCGCTGATGAAATACAGCATGGAGGTTGGGGCGGGCGGGGCCTGGTAGCTGATGGTCCCGCGCACCGTGGCCGGCGCCGTTTCGGACGGGAGTTTGCTGCAGTTCTCCTCGATGGGCGGGAAGCGTCCATCCGGCGAAGCAGGGAAGGCATAGTTAACGCACCGGTCGGAATTGATATTCTGCACGCGGATGCCTTCCACCACCTGTCCTGCAGCAACGGTCAAAGCGCCGATCCCGGACCCGGTGGTATAGGCAGCGGCGGGGCGATTGGCCAGGTTCTCACTGCCGATCGGGAATGCCACCAGCTGGTACGTGCCGGGTGCCACCTGCAGCTCGAACGCTGCCA
>CAVVPC010000033.1:0-65691 GCA_963750005.1 uncultured Chloroflexia bacterium | reverse complement strand
GTACGATAGGCCACGCTGTAGACGATGCGTGTGATGCCGGCGTTGATCAAGACCTTGGTGCAATTGATGCAGGGAAGGTGGGTCACGTAACAGGTCGCACCTCGGGTGGAAATGCCGTGCAGCGCCGCCTGGATGATGGCATTCGTCTCGGCATGGATGGTGCGGACGCAGTGGCCATCCACTATCAGGTGCCCGATCTCGTCGCAATGCTCCTGTCCGGCAGGGGAACCGTTGAAACCGGTCGTCAGAATCCGTTTCTCGAGCACCAGAACGCATCCTACAAAGGCACGGTCGCAGGTGCTTCGTTCTGATACCGCGTAGGCGATCTTCATGAAATAGGAATCCCACTCTGGACGCATAGTGGCTACTCTCAATTTAAACTATGAATTACGGAATGGCAGTCCCTGTTGGTGTTCCGGTTACCGCTGGCGTGGCAGGGACGACAGTCAGCCCGAGAAGGCGGGCGAGCTCCAGCGTATACTGGTCATGCTGCTGACGGGCAACGGAAATTCCCTGCTCCAGGGCATCCCGGCTGGCGCCGCCCATAAACCCACCATGGTGTTGATCACCGTATTCATATGATCCACCTCATAGTTTTTTAACTCGTCAGGCAGGCCGGGATTTGCTCATCCTCAGCTTCCCGACGAATTTCTGCAGGTTTGCGATGGATGAGTTGAGTGGCTCGCGGGGCAAATTGGATGCCAGCAGGGAAGCATCGTCAAATTCGCGCATATGGCGGTGAACCTTTTGTACATCTGCTTCGATCTGTTTCGTAGAACAGGGATCAGAGGTTGCGGAGGGAGCCGAGGCAGTTTCAGTAGGGGACGTATGTTGGAATCCGTATCAGTCGCTTGGGAGGGCGTATTCCCAGTAACGATCTCAGAAGGAGCTGCCGGAGTGCTGCCACAGCTGGCCAGCATAAGTGCCAAAAACAGGACGGAAACCAGGCACACGAGGTCTTTTTTATGAGCAAAATCCCTTAAATGGAATTGAGGAACGGGAAAAACCCGCTCCTCAATCGTAGCAAACAATCCGAACGACTGGTTTGGCAATCAGCTATACACTCTCGGTCACAAATTGCGCATATTTACTCTACGGGAAGCGCAATTTGTGACGAAGGCATTATACAAAATCTCTTTGGATTGCCTCGTTTACCAAAATCTGTTTACGAACCGCTCATTTCATTGCAAGATACTGCTTTGTCCGGAACAATCGCAAAGATCTGCAGTCCGGAGAGGGTATGAACATAGGCGTACTTTCCGATAAAGATGCCATAGCTGCCGCCGCCGCCCGTCCTGGTGTTTGCCAGATCAGTGTTCAGGCTGACACTTCCATAGCTCGTTCCTCCTGAAACGGACTTGTCTGCGACATTCACTTGTGTTCCTGCCGGAGCGCCTTTGGGGACGACGACCGGTGTTGTCGGAGTTGTCGGTGTGCTAGGGCCAGCAGGAGGCGGAGCAGGCGGAGCGCAGCTGACTGGAGCCAGTGGGAAGAGATCGCCCAGGGTGTTATTGGCAAAGGTGGGTGAGGTCACCAGGTCGAGTGCGGAGGTGCCGATGTTCAGTCCATAGCCTCCGTTCCCTGAGAAGGTCCCACCGATGACATGCGCACACGTGGCCTGTATGTAACGTCATCGCCACCATTACCGGTTGCCGTCACGGCTTCTAAGTATGCATCTCCAGTCGCCTGAAGGTTCTCGCCGAAGGATTGATTATTGTTTAGTGTAACAGTGTCCAGGAATATGTCTCCACCACTGATCACTTCCAGACCCCGGCCGATAGGCGTTGGGAGGGCGGAAGTCTGGTTGCTAAAGTCACTGGCTGAGACAATGACATCCGCCCGCTTCCAGGTGAGCACCGACGACGGTATTGTTCGATGCTGTGACCATGTTGATAAAGATATTTCCCGGCGTGGTGACCTGCAAGCCGACGCCATCGTATTTGCTGGTTCCATTGAGCAGGGTCACACCGTTCTGTTCGAGAAGGAGCTATTGTTGATTGAAACATCTCCGGCCGCATCGATCGTTGCTCCGATCAGACGGTTATTGTTGGCCAGAACTTCCTGTAGCGAGACATTCCCTCCGCTGGTGACAAGCAGTCCGGTGTCATCGATGAAGCCCGGGGAATTGGTGGTGTTTGCATTGAATGTGCTTTTTGCGATATTGACATCTCCACCGGCATCCAGGGAGGCGCCCCACAGGAAATTATCACTCGCAGTCACAGTGTCGAGATCGATGATACCCGGTGTGACAATCTGCAGGCCATAGCCGTAGAATATCTGCCCACTGATGTCGGTGCTCATGGACCCGAAAAGACACTCTGGACGATCGTTACCCGGTCACCCGCGTTGATGTTCGCTCCGGCCTGGCGGTTGTTATTTGCCAGGACATTGAAGAGCGAGACCGAGCCGTCACTTGTAATATCCAGGCCATTGTCTTGCATTCCACTCGTTGCGGATGGGTTGCTGAAGTCGCTGTTGGAGATCGCCACTGACTTTTTCGCTCTCTATGGCGCCTAGGCAACTCGTTCCTGGTGAACTTTGAGTTGTCGATTGTTACGTTGCCCCCGGCGTCCAATTCCGCTCCGGACCCGTTATAAGAATTGGTCACACTCACATTTGAAAGGTTGATGTCGTTTTGCGAGTTGAGGATCAGACCGGTCCCATTGCTGAAACTGATGCTGATGTTATTAATCGTGAGCGAGCCACCCCATGGATTGGAACCTGTCCCGATCAGGATCGGCACGTTAAAGTTGCTTGTTGTTGTGGGGTCAACCACATTGGTTGTCGTATTCCATCCACCGGTGATGGTAAGATCAGACTTATTGATGTTGCTCAAATCATAGGAGCTGGAGTTAGGCTTGATGCTCGACTTACCGCCATGGTAATTGCCTTGCTCCACGTAGATCGTACCCGCCCCCTGGAGGTTGCATTACCCGACATAAAACCCAGCAAAGCGCTGAAACTGGTGAACGAACCTGTACAGCCATTTGCGCCCGGCGTGGGAGCCTGTCCCGCTGGGCACCAGATCGGATCGCCCTGGGCAATGGCATCTGCTGAAGCCTGTGTTGCCAGTGGTTGTGACTTGCCACATTCGGCATTCAGAACCGTAACTGTGGTATTTTGGGGAACTGCATCCAGGCTGACGGTATCTGGTGCAGGGGCGGGATCCGCTGGAGCAGCTTCCGCGGCCGGTGCTGGAGTTGCAGCATCAACACTCACATCCCCAGCTGCCGGAACAGCAGTTTCTGTTGCTGCTGCTTCCTCGGTGGCAACAGGTGGCTCCGTGGCTGCTGCTTCCTCAGTAGCAACAGGTGCCCCGGTAGCGGCTGCCTCCTCGGTGGCGACAGGTGCTTCCGTGGCGTCTGCTTCCTCGGTGGCAACAGGTGCCTCCGTGGCGGCATCCCCTGTTTGACATGCGCTGGAATCCGATGAAGTACATTCGCTGCTGCCTGTTTCTGTGGGTGTTACATCTGTTGTACCCCCATCTGCATACACAATTGTTGGACCGACTGCGCTAAAAACCAAAACTGCTATGATGGCCGCTGAAATAAGAGACGTACGTGTTTTCCTGAACATAGTTCCTCCTTCATAATAGCCGCTCAAAATACTTCATAAGCGTAGGGAGACACCTTGTGCGTTTGAGATATCCATCAGTACAAGCTGGTCCGGGGATTGTTGAAGGATGAGATGCTGGGACTCCCCAAACATATAAAATTTTATGGGCAGGCAAATAAGACACGAATTGACAAAAAATATATTTCTATTATCCAGTTAAGATTTGTAGAATCAACTGGCGCATCTAACAATTGCTTTATTTGGTCATCATAATACCGCTCGGATCGATCTGTCTGTATTGTTCCTCCGGTACATAATTGATCACGGTATTGCTCGAGCCTGCAAGGTCAACCGTATAACCAATGATCTGGCTATGCAGTCCCGTGGTCCCGCTGTTGCCCTGAATCTCGATAGCCGAGGAAACAGCTATAATGGAACCTTTTAGCTCATTGCTTGAATTACCAATGATCGTCAGATCAGAGCTATTTCCGTAGGGCATATAGATCAGGACATTCTTGTAATCTCCGCCGCCCGGCGCAAATAACCTTATACCCGAGTTACCTGACCAGCTGATACTGCCGGTGGTGGCAAAGAATGTGACATTATTACAGTAGACTGCGCTATTTCCATTGAAGTGCATTCCAGTACCCCCGGTTAATATGGACCATCATATCATTGCACGTCAGCGTGCTGGTTCCATTGGTCGAGAATTCTCCGTTTGTGATCAGGAAACTGACATTGTCAGCTCTGATATCGGCAGTACCGCCCAGCTTGACATTGCCTCCGAAACAATACTTGCCTCGATTGAAAATAATGTTGCCTGTACTGTTCAACGTGATCCCGCTTGGGTAATTGCCCGGAGTAAATGTGTAGGTGTTTTTGGCCGAGTTATAACTGGAGGAGCCATTGCCGGAGCAGGTGATGACCGGGGGTTGAAGGGTAATGACCGGCGGATAAGGAAGCTGGCCTGCCGTTTGGACGGGGTTAAGTTGGTTGTTCCCAGCGCCGCTGCAGTAACCACCGCTCACAAATTGGAACGAAGTGTCCACTGTATAGCTGCCGGAGGCACCGTTTATCCTTGTAGCGCAGCTTCCACTTGAGTTATTAAAAACGCCGCTGTTATTGACATCCAGATGTACCACGCCGTTCCCGCCGAGTGTGTCATTTCCGTCTGGTTTGAGAGCAGCCAAAGCGGCACCATTGATGAGTGGTGTGGGAAGACCAGACTTGGCGTGCGAGATGGCTGTCACGACACTGGTTACGGAATTCCAGCCAATAATCCGGGCAAAGGTCGTTGGGATCGTGGATACAATTTTGACTTGAATATACTCATCCTGAAAGGCCCCAACCGGCAGACCTTGACAGGGAGGTCAAGATTGGCTTCGTTGCACATATGAACTTCAACGGAGCTGTCTGAATTATTTGTATATCCGTTACTGGCAGCCCGGTCGAGACCTGCAGTAAAGGTGGCTGTGTTAACAACAGCCGGATCTGGACTACTGGCAGCTCGAATCCTTGCCAGGGCGGCAGCGAGGGCGGATGTATCCGCAGTGTTTTGGGCATGGCGCCGATCAGAATATACCCGGCTGCCATCGATTGCAAGTGCGGTAAAACCAAATAATCCTACTGCCGCTAATGCAATAAGTACTAAGGCCTGTCCTTGTTCACTGGATTTTAGTTTCATGCCCGCAACTCCTTACATTTGAATAATTATCATATCACACGGATGGCCCCTGTAAATAATTTTATTCCCTTTTTTCCTTAGAAAAGGTTACAGTTTTGATATCCACTAGTACTAGAGATAAAGTTTTCATTTCTGAAAGGTTAGTATGATGGTCGATTTTGTGTGGAATAGGAACAGCCTTTAAACGAAAAAGCGACGCGGGAAAACCGCGTCGCTTTTTGTGGCTGAACCAGATTATTTCAACAAGGTTCTGGAATCAAACCATCTGAATTCAATACGAACGAGCCTGACAGTAAGAGTTAGGCTCGTTCGTATGATCATCTATCCTGATGCGATATTACCGCACCAGACCGTTATTTACACCTTATCGATGTTTATCATTCCACGGTCACCGATTTTGCCAGATTCCTGGGCTGGTCCACATCCAGGCCGCGCAGGGAGGCGATGTGGTAGGCCAGCATTTGCAGGGGCAGGACGGTGATGACCGGGGAAAGCATCCAGGGTGTTTCCGGGACCCAAAGCACATGGTCCACCATGGACTGGATCAGCTCATCTCCATCCGTGGCCACCGCAATGACGATACCGCCGCGGGCCTTGGCCTGTTGGATCTGGGAGATCATTTTCTCGTGCAAAGGATCTTTTGGGGCCAGGCACAGGACCGGCATCCGCTCGTCGATCAGGGCGATGGGGCCGTGCTTCATCTCGCCGGCCGGGTAGGCTTCTGCATGGATGTAGGAAATCTCCTTCAGCTTCAGCGCACCCTCGTAGGCGATCGGCATGTTAATGCCGCGTCCCAGGTACAGGCAGTCGCGGACATCCCGGAGGACACGCGCCACCTCCTCCACGTCGCTTTCGCGGTCGAGGGTGCGGCTCACCAGGTCGGGGATCAGCCTCAGGTCCGAGACGAGCGAGCGGCGGGTTTTGTCGTCGATCGTCCCGCGCAGGTCGGCCAGCAGGATGGCCAGCATGTACAGATCCACAAGTGGAGCGGTGAACGCCTTGGTCGAGGCGACGCCGATCTCCGGTCCCGTCTGCATGGAGATGAAGCCGTCAGAGACGCGCATGGCCTGTGAGCCGATCGCGTTGACAATGCTCCAGACGGGCGCGCCCTTCCTGCGGCCCTCCTCCATGGCGGCCAGCGTGTCGGCCGTCTCGCCTGATTGCGAAATCGCCAGCACAATGGTCCGCTCGCTCAGGATCGGGTCACTGTAACGGAACTCGGAGCCGATGACCACTTCCGTGGGGATGCGGGCGATCTTCTCGATCAAATATTTCCCCACCATGCCGGCGTAGGCCGCGGTGCCGCAGGCGGTGATGTAGATCCTGTCGATCTTCCTGGCCAGCTCCTCGGTCAGGTTCAGGTCGGGAAGGCGGATCTTCCCCCGGGCAAAATCCACGCGTCCGGCCAGCGTATCGGTCAGGGAGCGGACCTGCTCGTGGATCTCCTTTTGCATAAAGTGGCGGTATTCGCCCTTTTCCGCGGCCACGGGATCCCAGGACACCCGGTGCACCTGCGGCTCGACCCTGGCGCCCTCCAGCGTTTCGATGCGTCACGCTGTCGCGGGTGACGACAGCCATCTGTCGTGATTCAAGAAAGACAACACTACGGGTATGGTCCAGGATGGCAGGCGTGTCACTGGCGATAAAATTTTCCCCCTCGCCCATGCCCAGCACGACACCACCGGCATTGCCAATGCGAGCCGTCACGATCTTGTCCGGCTCATCGGCAGAGATCAGGACGACCACATTGGCGCCCTGGATCTGCTTGAACGTTTTTCGCGCCGCTTCGACCAATCCCACGCCTGTTGCAAGATAATGCTCCACAAGAAGGACGATGGTCTCGGTATCCGTATCCGTCTGGAACTCGACGCCTTCGGCGGTCAGCTCATCCTTGAGCTCCAGGAAATTTTCCACGATCCCGTTCTGGACGACAACCACCCGCTTCGTCTGCCCGAGATGCGGATGGGCGTTGCGGGCGTTGGGTGCGCCGTGCGTTGCCCAGCGTGTATGACCGATCCCGGGCGCACCGTTGATCGGGGATTTATTGACCATGTCGATCAGTTGGGACAATTTACCCGCGTCCTTGCGGACCTCGAGCTGGCCGCCGCAAAAGACAGCGAGACCGGCCGAGTTGTAGCCGCGGTATTCGAGCCTCTTCAGGCCATTGAGAATGATCGGTGTCGCATCCCGCGGCCCGATATATCCGACGATTCCACACATAGGGATTCCTCCGATAGTTCTATATGTCATTGCGAGGGCGAAGCCCGAAGCAATCTCCTCATAACAGGAGACTGCTTCGCAAAGTACGCTCGCAGTGACAGGTTATATGCCACTCCCTGCCTCTTTGTCCGCGCGATTACTCAGGCGGCGTTGCAACAGGGTTTGATTTTCGGAGGGAAAGATAAAACAGGTGATGGCGCACCCGAAGGGCTTCCGCTGATCTGTCGATTTTCCCCCGGCTGAATTTCGCCGGGGTTGGCTCCATCTCCGCGATGGAGAACCCTTATCCTCGTCACCCCGCGAAACGCGGGGCCATGCGCTTTCTTTCCCGAAAATTTTAGCGGTTCACCTCCTTGAAGTAAAAAATCCCTACCGTAGCGCGATTATAACTGATTAACGGACAGCCCGCCAGAGCGTCAGCCTGCTGCAGTCCTGCAGGAATCTTATTCTGCGAGCTGGACTTCCGGCATGCTGAGCGAGTCGAAGTTTTGGGCGTCGTTATAAACGATCTTGATATTGCTCGATCCGTCTGCTTCGATGGTGTAGCCGATGATCTGGCTGTGAAAACCACGCTTCGAATCCAACCCTTTGAGAATGATCGGGGCACCCGGGGCGAGGATGGTGCCCTGGATGACGGAACCGGGTCCACCATTCAGGACGACCTTGTGCTTGTTCTCCGCAGGGACGTAAATGAGCAGGCCGGCATTTTTTCCGCTATTGGGCGAATCGAGCAGGATGTCACCCTTGCCGAACCGGACCTCCCCATCCATGACTTTGAAAATGACATTGTGGCCTTCGATATTGCCCTGGATATTCATTCCCTCGTCCAGGCAGTAGACGCCAGATTCCAGATATGTGACCCCTTCGGGTGGAAATGGATCGCCCCAGTTTCCCGAGGTCATGGAGGTCCCATCTTCGCTTACTTCTGCATCCTTGTTACAGCCCACCTCAGGCATAAAGAACGGCGGCGGATAGCTTTCGGGAGAGACGCCGACCGTTACACCCGGGGTGAGCAGAGTCGGTTTTTGAATGGACGCGCCTCCCACCACCTCGATTTCATGTCCATCTTCGATCCGGACGCTGCCACTGCCATTCTGGAACAAGGCGCAGGTTCTGTTGTTGGAATTGATGAAGACACCACCGCCTGTGATATCGAGTGTGGCCTCGCCGTGCACCCAGAAGGATCTGGCATTATTGCAATCGCTGGCCGGTGCCAGGCTGACGACAGCATTGCCTCGCATCAGCTCCTTGATCTCCGGCAGCTTCGTGCGTGCGGTGGCTTCCACCACATTGACAAGTTCGCGCCTGCCTATGATCCGCGCAAAATAGGTGGGCACATTCGATGTGATCACCACCTGGACATAATTGAGGTCGCCTGCATACGGGCCGTCCTTTGGCGGGGTGTACAACGCAACAGTATTCCTCACCCCGTCGTTGTTGTACCCGTTTTGTGCTGCAGACTCCAGGGCAGTATTCGTCCAATTTGGCACGCTCTTGACGCCGCGCCAGGGCGGAAGCAAGTACTGCCGAATCTGCCGCGTTCTGCGCATTCCGGCGGTCCAGAAAGGCATTGCCCCCGTCGACAACCAGGCCGGCGATTCCGGCCAGCCCTACAATGGCCAGCACTACGACAATCAGTGCCTGTCCGCGCTCGAAACGTTTCATTTTCATAGGTTGCTCTTCTTCATTTTACTTCGGGTTTCCAGTTTATACCCCTCTCGGTCACAATTTGTGACCAGGGGGCATTATATAAAAAAAGAAGGGAGTGCCTGTTGTTATTGGAACAATCGACACTCCCTGGATAGTGAAGATATTGTACTTTATTGATTCATCTGGATATTGGGCTGGGTAAGCTCATCCGTATTTAGGTCATCGTCGTAAAAGATCTTGATCCCGGTGTTTCCGGATAAGGTCACTCGATAACCGACAACCTTGCCATTGATGCCCGCGTCCCCGGTGCCGTCGATATTGAGCTGTGAGCAGGGAGCCAGGATCGAGCCAACAATGACGGAACCGGAATTTCCATTGATTGTGACGGTCGAGGAGGGGCAGCTGGCATCGCTCGGCACATACAATAATAGGCCATCAAACGGTCCTTCCGTTGGAGCCTCCAGGTGAATATCTGCCCCGCCGTTCCAGGAAACATCACCGCTATCCATTCGGATGACAACTCCAATGCCGGTCAGGCTGTCACCTCCGTTGATGCGAAAATCGCCATTTACGCAGTAGATACCCGATTCAAGCGTATCCACCCCATTGGGCGGGAAATGTCCCGTCCACCTGCCAGGACTCAGGTGACTCCCCGTCTTGACCGCATTCCCACTGCATTCAGGATTTGGTTCGACAATGGCGGGTGGAGGACTGCAGCCTTCCTGGATGGATGGAATGTTGATCGCATTCGGATTATAAACAATATCTCCAACGGAACAAAGCGAGGGAGCGCTGAGCTGTGCTGAATTGCTGTTGTTAAAGAAGGCCCCATTTGTACATCTGGACATGACCAGTATGCCTCCACCGACAACCACGGTACTGGCATTCCCCTGATACGTCACTGCGTGACAGCTGATGGGGTCCAGACCGACGACCGCACTACCGGCGAACATTTCCTTATACTCACTCGGAGCGGCATGCGCCACGGCATTGACATGGTTCGTCACGGTCTTCCAGCCGATGACCCGGGCAAAGAAAGTCTTCACCTCCGACGTGATCTTGACCTGGATGTACTCCGACGGATCGGCGCCTGTGGGAAGCGCCACGCATGTGGCCTGGGGGTCTGTGCATAAGTAGACTTCCACCACATTGGTAGTGCCATTGTTATCATACCCATTGCTTGCCGCCCGGGACAAGCCGACCGGGGCATAGGCTTGCTGGCGCGTCTTGGCAAGTGCTGCAGCCAGAGCGGAGGTATCGGCTGCATTCTGGGCATGGCGCCGGTCGGAAAAAATAATGCTGCCGTCAATGGCCAGTGCTGCAAAGGCGAACAGGGCGATTGCTGCAAAGGCGATCATGATGAGGGCCTGGCCTCGTTCGGAGGAGAGTATCGATGCTTTCATTATCATTCCTTCCTATGGGCATACCGGTGCAAGTATTGTGTCCGTCACAGTTGCGACCAGGGGTAGGGTATTTCTCCCAAGAATTTGCGGTATGAATGGCATGAAGATCTGATGATTATAGGTAAGAGTTACAGTAATGGAATTTCCTTCACATCTTCCACCGGAAAAGGTGATCGCAGGTGTAATGGTGGTGAGATCAATGGGCGAATCAGATGCCGCCTGGACACGATTGGTGATCAGAGTATCATCCAGGGGCTGCATCGAGCCGTATAGCGCGCCCTCCTGGGCAGCATCGCGCAGCTGTACAAATTGGAAGAAGGCGATGCCGAACTCAACGGCTCCCGAAAGCAGGTAGAGCAATATGAGCAGACTGATGGACAGTTCGACAAGGCTTTGACCGCGTTCACTTTTAATAATTTTCATAATTTCCCTATCCTCATGTGAATGATTTATCGTTTACCTTGAATAAAAACGTTGTTGCAACCTGGTGTGGTCACATTGATCAGCACACTTTCCGTCCCATCCCAGTTATCGTAGGATTGATCGAAGGTGAAGACGATGGTGACAGTTGCATTGGCGGGAATGGTTGCCGGTGTGATCCAGGGCTGGGATGGCCCGATGCTGGGGTTCGGATTGGCAACCCAGAGGGTCGTACCGCCAACAGTGGCGCTTAGTAGTTTTAAGGTCTTATCGCTTTTATTGGAGCCTTTGTCATGGTTCCACGTCACATTGCCATCGCCTAACGTCAGTGGCCAGTTATAGGGGTTGGTGATGGATAACACCATGGTGGAGTCTTTGCCTGTTATGGACAGGGTCCCTAAAACATTGGCACAGAATGGAACAGTCGTGGGTGTCAGGCTGGGAGTAAGTGTTATTGTAGGAGATGGCGTACGAGTGAGCGTCACCGTAGGACTGGGCGTAATTGTACGGGTTGGCGTAAAGATCGGTGTAGGTGTCTCTGTAGGTGTATTCGTGGGCGTGCTGGTCGGTGTCTCTGTGGGCGTATTGGTAGGCGTGGGCGTATTGGTGGGAGTGGATGTGGGCGCGTATCCAGGTGGACGGAGGCACGGTCACGACGATCGAGACGCTGACCAGGATCGTGCGGGCACTTACTCCCTCGACGGGATTTCCATTGGCGGACGTCCGGGCAATAAAGGGTACGATTTTCGGTATGATGGGATTGAAGTCGCCATTAATTCGGACGACCAACCGCGAAGTATTGCCTGCACTCGGAGTCCAGATATACGGATTATTGTCAGGGCAGATTTCCTGTTCATCCACGCCGGTCGCAGTGGGTGGATCGGTGGGACCTTTATCCTGATAAATATGGATATCTGCATCGTCGACCGCATTCAGGTAGTCTGCCCGTTGTGCGGCCTGACGTATGCCTGCGCAATCCTGGTAGCGGGGGATACCGGTCGTGGTGCCCTCCCCGGTGGCCGAGCCATAGCGAACCGCCTGGCGGCTGGCCGTGACGATTGAGGAGTAGATAAAGATAAACCTGCCTGTCTCCAGGATACCGTACAGCAATAAAAGAAGTATGGGCAGGGCAATGGCAAACTCAACCATGGCCTGGGCTGGTTTTTTTCCTTCCAGAAACTTGATTTTTTTCATCTTTATCACTGACTCCTGATAATCCTAATTCTTAGTTTAATAGGCCTCCAGGTGAGTCCAATGCGACATTCGTACTAAAAGCCACCCAACACTTATGCAATTTACAGGAACAGAAAATAGAAAGCGCTGAGAATGAAATAAGGGCCGTAGGGAATGAATGTCATCAGCGCTTCGCTTGAATAACGACGCCGGACCACCAGGGCCAGCAGGAAGAGTATGCTGATCAGCCCGCCCAGCAGTACGCCCAGCAGCAGGGCAAACCAGATGAACGGCCATCCCAGCATGAGCCCGAGAACGCCTGCCAGATACACGTCTCCGCCGCCGAGCGCCTCTTCATCGTCATCTGCCTGGCCGGCTGCCTGCATCTTTCGGGCGCGATAACGGGCAACCAGCTCGCCAAACTTATAAAGGAGGAACATGATCCCGAAGCCGAACAAGCCACCAAGCAGGGAATAGCCCATGCCGAGCAGGATGCTGCCATGGATCTGAGTCTGGATGGAAGTGCCGACGACAAATCCGAGCACAGCACCGAACAGGCTGGTGGGATGCAGGATCAGGCGATGCTCAAGATCGATAATCAGGATGATCCCAAAATAGATCAGCACGATCATCCAAAGCGGGGAACGAAGGGCCGGCGGCGGATTCAACCAGAAATACACAAAGGCGGCCGTGGTTACAATCTGGACCAGCCACGTCCGCAGGCTGCGTCTTTCCCCACAGGAGCGGCAGGCGCGCAGGGTCAGGTAGTCAACCCACGAGGTACGGAGTTTCGCAGTCTTTGCAGACCGGCCGGCTGAACCGGCGCGTGATCGGGAGCACGTCTGAGGCATAATTAATGAACAGACCCGCCAGCCAGCCGAGAATCAAAGGAATTATGAGGGTAATATTCATCCGATGATATTATAGTCCAAAGGCGGGCTGTAAAAAGCCGCCTGTAACCCCATGTAAGTTATTTGTAATGTGCTTGCGAGGCTTCGTGATTTGTCTTACAATCCTGGCGAGATTCGCCTGGAGAGGAACATGGAAAAATTCATCATCGAAGGCGGGGTGCCATTGCAGGGAGAGGTTACCCCGGCAGGAAATAAAAACGCTGCGCTTCCACTGGTCGCAGCCTGTCTGTTGACAGACGAACCCGTTATACTCCGCAATGTCCCCCGCATCCAGGATGTGCTGGTGATGCGGGAACTGATCGAGAGCCTGGGCGCCCAGGTGGAGGATCTGGGTGACCGCACCTGGCGCATCACTGCCCGGGACCTGAGACCGGCGGACCTGGACCCGGATATCTGCCGCCGTATCCGCGCCTCCATCCTGGTGGCGGGTCCGCTGACGGCGCGGATCCCCGAGTTCAAGCTGCCTCCGCCCGGCGGGGATGTGATCGGCCGGCGGCGCCTGGACACGCACATCCTGGCCCTGCGCGCCCTCGGCGTGGACGTCAAGTATGAGCGCGGCTTTGCCTTCCGGTCCGAGGGCTTGCGCGGGACCGATTTCCTGATGGATGAAGCCAGCGTGACCGCCACGGAAAACGCGATCATGGCGGCTGTCACGGCCCGGGGTGAGACCATCATCCGCAATGCCGCCTCGGAGCCGCACATCCAGGAGCTGTGCCAATTCCTGAACGGGCTGGGCGCGCGGATCGAGGAGATCGGTTCAAACACCCTGCACATCCACGGGGTGACGAAGCTTCACGGGGGCGAATTCACCATCGGCCCGGATTACCTGGAGGTGATCAGCTACGTCGGGGCGGCGGCAATCACGCACGGATCCGTCCGTGTGAAAAATGCCGGGGTGAGCGATCTGAAGATGATCAGGCACGTCTTCGAGCGCATGGGAGTGACCTGGAACGTGGATGGGAATGACCTGGTTGTTCCGGCCGATCAGAGCATGGAAATCGTCCCCGACCTGGACGGCGCCATTCCCGAGATCAAAACCAACGTCTGGCCGGCCTTTCCCACCGACCTGATCAGCATCGCCATCACGGTCGCCACCCAGGCCCGGGGCTCGGTGATGTTCCATGACTGGATGTTCTCGGGCCGCATGTATTTCACCGACAAGCTGGTGGGGATGGGCGCGAAGATCATTTTGTGCGATCCGTATCGCTGTCTGGTGCAGGGACCGAACCAGCTCTACAGCGAGAACCTCGAAAGCCCGGATATCCGGGCCGGCATGTCGCTGCTGCTGGCGGCGCTCACCGCCAAGGGCAAATCCACAGTCCGGAACATCGGACAGATCGAACGCGGCTATGAAGATGTGGATAAGAAACTGCGTGATCTGGGTGCGAATATCCAAAGGGTAAGTGAATAGATGGTTTCAGGTCGGAGAGAATGCAAGCAGAATGTAGAAACTTTGTTAACAACTCATTGGATAAGACGTCCAGAAGGTTTTTTCTTGAAAATCCTGAACGGGGAAATCCAACCTTCGGGACGTTTTGGATTTCTCCTGTAAAATATACGCGAAACATGTTGTCTGGAAATCGGAAGGAAATCTTAAGCAAGGAACTCTAAAGTCATGTCATCGAACGGAAATGGAAAACATGTAAAAGTACTGGTACTGGGATCGGGTCCGACGGGTTATTCCGCCGCGTTGTATGCAGCGCGGGCGGAGCTAAAACCTGTCGTTCTGACAGGGATGCAGCTGGGCGGACAGGCCGCGCTGACCTACACCATTGAGAACTATCCCGGGTTTCCAGAGGGAGTGGGCGGGGCACAGCTGGGTGAGCTATTCCAAAAACAGGCGGAACACTTTGGCGCTGTGACCGAGTTCGCATCTGCAAATTCGGTCGATCTCTCCGCCCGTCCGTTTAAGGTGGACACCGACAACGGCGAGTACCAGGCGGATGTGCTGATCGTGGGCACAGGTGCCAACCCGATCCATCTTGAAATTCCAGGGGAAGTGGAACTGACTGGTCGCGGCGTTTCGTACTGCGCCACCTGCGACGGCTGGTTCTTCAAGGATAAAAAGGTGGTGGTGGTCGGCGGCGGAGACAGCGCCCTTGAGGAGGCGCTCTTTATCACGCGCTATGCCTCGACGGTCACGATCATCCATCGCCGCGAGGAGTTCCGGGCCGGCGCCATTTTGCAAAATCGGGCGAAAGAGCATCCCAGGGTCAACTTTATCCTGAACACTGTGGTCAGCGAAGTCCTTGGGACCGACAAGCTTGAAGCCGTCCGGTTGAAGAACATCAAAACCGGCGAGGAGACGATCTATGAGACCGATGGCCTGTTCATCTTCATCGGCCATACGCCGAACACAGAGATGTTCAAGGGCCAGCTCGAGATGAGCGACCTGGGCTACATCAAGATCAACGAACGGATGGAGACCAGCATCCCGGGTGTGTTTGCCGCAGGGGAGGCGGCCGATCCGCACTTCCGCCAGGTGGTGACCTCGGCAGGGATGGGCGCGGCGGCAGCCATCCAGGCGACGCGCTTCCTTGAAGCGGAAGAAGGCTAGAAATGAAAAGGGCTTCCCTGCGGGGAAGCCCTTTTTTATCCCAGACTTGTTTTGCCATTGTATGAAAAAGCCTTTTTTTCCAAAAAATCGCTAAAAAAGTGACAAATTGTACTGTCCTGACGGTCCCCTTTCGGATAAAATTTTGTTAATATCGCCGGCTGCATAACTTGTGGACATGTCAAATGGTTGGTAATGCGGTTCTGCGTACATCTCTGGAGGAGTCATGAACAAAATTTCCATCATTGGCGCCGGTATGACGGGCGCCACCACCGCACACTGGCTGGCCGAACGTGAGCTCGCGAACCTTGTCCTTGTGGATGTTGTGGAGGGAATGCCACAGGGCAAGTCGCTCGATATGCTGCAGGCCATGCCGATCATCGCCAAGGATGTCAGCATCGTCGGAGCGAACGATTACGCGGCCACTGCAGGCTCGGACATCATCATTATCACGGCCGGTCTGGCGCGCAAGCCGGGCATGAGCCGGGATGATTTATTAACCAAGAATGCCGAGATCGTGGGTGCGGCTGCCACCGAAACCCTGAAGTATTCCCCCGACGCGATCTACATCGTACTGACCAACCCACTCGACACGATGGCCTTCCTGACGATGAAGAAGACCGGGCTGCCGCGCGAGCGCGTCATCGGCCAGGCGGGGATTTTGGACTCGGCCCGCATGCGCGCCTTTGTCGCCATGGAAACCGGTGTGAGCGTGGAGAACATCAACTGCTATGTATTGGGCGGACACGGCGATGAGATGGTCCCGCTCACGCGTCATTCGAATGTCGCCGGCATCCCGTTAAAGGAATATCTCCCTGCCGACAAGCTGGATGCGATCGTAGCCCGGACGCGCAAGGGCGGCGGCGAGATCGTCAACCTGCTCAAGACCGGCTCCGCCTACTACGCGCCTTCCGCAGCCTGCACGCAGATGGCGGAAGCGATCCTCAAGAACAAACACTTGATCGTTCCCTGTGCGGCCTATATGCAGGGCGAGTATGGCCTGAACGATATGTACTTCGGTGTCCCGGTCATGCTGGGACGCAGCGGCGTGGAAAAGATCATCGAGTATAAGTTCGATGACGGGGAGAAGGCCATGTTCGAAAAGTCGGCTGCCTCCGTAAAGGAAACGCACGACGCGCTGCGGAAGCTGGTGGAACTGTAGCCTGAAATCTCGTTAATAGGTCGAATGTCCATATCCGGGGATTGCTTCGACTTTCGACTCACATGACGGAACATTAATAAAGGAGTTGATCATGATCCTGCACGAAAAACTTTCTGCTCAATTGCCCGAATGGCGGGAACGAATCAAGTCCCTGGTCAAGGAACATGGTGAGGTGAAAGTGGATACTGTCACCGTGGGACAGGTCATCGGCGGCATGCGCGACATCAAGTCGCTGCTGACCGATGTCTCCTTCGTGGACCCGGCCGAGGGCATCCGCTTCCGCGGCATGTCCATCCCCGAGGTGCTCAAGAAGCTGCCCAAGGCCCGCGGCGGCAAGATGCCTCTCGTCGGCGGCCTGTTCTACCTGCTGCTGATCGGTGAAGTGCCGACCAAGGAACAGGCCATGGAAGTGGAAGCCGAGTGGGCCAGGCGCGCCACAGTTCCGGACTATGTGTTCAAGATGATCAAGTCCATGCCTAAGGAAACCCACCCGATGACCCTGTTCTCGCAGGCGGTGCTGGCGCTGCAGAACGGCTCGGTCTTCGCGGCAAAATATCACAGCATGAAGAAGGACCAGTACTGGGAGGCTGCTCTCGAGGACAGCCTGGACCTGACTGCCAAGCTGCCGATCATCGCTGCCTATATCTATCGCATGAAATATTTCGGCGAGACCTCCAAGCCAAAATATAATCCCAAACAGGATTACGGCCTGAACTTCGCCCGCATGATGAAGGTCCCGGACAGGAAGGGCTATGCAGAGCTGGCCCGCCTGTATTTCATCCTGCACAGCGATCATGAATTCGGGAATGTCTCGGCGCACACCATGCACCTGGTTGGCTCGGCGCTCTCGGATCCCTACTACTCCTTCTCCGCCTCGCTGAACGGGCTGGCGGGTCCGCTGCATGGGCTGGCGAACCAGGAATGCCTGGGCTGGCTGATCGAAGTGAAGAACAAGTTCGGCGGCGTTCCCAGCCGTGAGGACCTCTATAAATTCGCCTGGGATACCCTCAACAGCGGACACGTCATCCCCGGCTACGGACATGCCGTCCTGCGCGTACCTGATCCACGCTATATGGCACAGATGGAATTCGCCAAGAAGCGCTTCCCCGACGATGATCTGGTCCGCCTGGCCGACATGGTCTTTGACGTGGTACCCAAGGTGTTGAAGGAACAGGGCAAGGCCAAGAATCCCGCCCCGAACGTGGATGCCATCAGCGGCACGCTCCAGTACTACTACGGCGTACGCGACTTCGATTTCTACACCGTGTTGTTCGGCGTGGGCCGCGCTCTGGGTGTCACCGCCAATTACATCTGGGCCCGTGGCCTCGGCATGCCGATCGAGCGCCCGAAATCCCTGACGACGAAGATGCTGGAAGATGCGGTGGCGAAAGCGGCGCAGCCAAAGCCAGAGCTGCAGCCAGCGTAGTTTACTATTTTGAATTAAAAACACCCTGAAGCTTTCTTCGGGGTGTTTTTAATTGTAAACTTATCAGGCGCTTAAAAGTACGGTTGAGAAGTCAAACAGATTCAGTATGTGTTTTGTTTGCTGTTCCAAACTTTTCGAGCTTTACGATCCGGGCCTTGTCCCGTATTCTCCAGGGAACTATCTGCCTGGCATGATCACGGTTATCGGTTTCGATGATCGCCCAGCCGCAGTGGTGGCCGTCGTGGCAGCCCCATTCGAAATAATGGAGATAGCCCGCAGCGTGGATTTCCCTGATAATGGCATCACAATCACCGGCATCATGCGGGGATTCGACAAGATAACGGTCCATGGTTCACCTCTCTGGAAGGACGGATACGTCTTGTCGAATTATACCTGCTGGCTCCTGTAATTGCAGCGGATGGATGACCTCCCGGCACCGGACCTCCGGGTTGGTATGCCCACACAACCTGTCGATCAGGAAGGCGTAGTCGATGGCAACTTCCTTCAGATTATCGTAACGACCGCTGGCGCCCGCGTGGCCTGAAGCATAATTTGTTTGCAGCAGCAAAAGGTTGTCGTCGGTCTTCATCTCGCGCAGTTTGGCAGCGAACTTGGCCGGCTCCCAGTAGGCGACCCGGGGATCGTTCAGGCCGGTGGAGATCAACACGTGCGGATATTCCGTGGCGCGGATGTTGTCATAAGGCGAGTAGGACATCATGTACTTGTAAAACTCGATGTTTTCCGGGTTGCCCCATTCGTCGTATTCGAGCGCTGTCAGCGGGATGGTGGGATCGCTCATGGTTGTGACCACGTCCACGAAGGCGACCTTGGCGATGACTGCCTTGAACAGGTCGGGGCGCATCGTCAGGCAGGCGCCGACCAGCAGTCCGCCTGCAGAGCCGCCGGTGATGGCCAGCTTTTCCTTCGAGGTGAACCCTGCGCGAATGAGATGTTCCGCGCAGGCGATGAAATCGGTGAATGAGTTCTTTTTGTTGAAGAGTTTGCCGTCCTCGTACCAGGCGCGGCCCATATCCGAGCCGCCGCGTACGTGCCCGATGGCGAACACGAATCCCCGGTCGAGGAGCGACAGGAGCATCGAGTTAAAGCCTGGGTCGATTGCAGAGCCATAAGCCCCATATCCATAAAGAAGCATCGGGTTGCTTCCATCCCGGACCAGGTTCCTCTTGTAGACCAGTGAGATCGGTACAGGCTTGCCGTCGGATGCGGTGGCATAGGTCCGCTCGGATACATATTGGGTGATATCGTATCCGCTTGGGATTTCGTCCTGCCGGAGCAGCTCCCATTCGCCTGTGTCCATGTGGTAATCGATGACTGAGTGTGGTGTGATGAGCGAAGAGTACCGGAAGCGCAGAATGTTCGTGTCATACTGCGAATTGGACTCGAAATCAACACTGTAGGCCGGCTCGGGAAATTCCACGTACCGGACGTCCTCCAGGGCATTTGCGGGAATAATGCGTATCTGCCGCAGTCCATTTTTACGCTCGTAGAGCACAATGTGGTCCTTGAAGGCATCCACATAATCCAGCAGGACGTCCTCGCGGTGGGGGATGACTTCCTGCCAGTGTTCGATACTGGACTGCTCGACGTTTGCCTGCATCAATCGAAAATTTCCGGCTTCATGGTTGGTGACAATAAAAAATATCCCCTCGTGGTGAGCGGCATGATATTCAACCCCATCCCGGCGCGGCGATAATACTTTGAGCTCGCCATCCGGACGGTCGGCTGAGAGGAAGCGCATCTCGATGGCCCGCGTGCTGTGGTGATGGGTCAGGATATAAGCGTCATCGCGGGTTTTGGTGATGAAAAGGAAATACGCTTCATCGTTCTCCTGGAGGACCAGCGAATCCTGAGCTGTGTCAGTGCCGATCGTGTGCCGCCAGAGGCAATCGGGTCGCTGGGCCGCGTCCAATGTCAGATAAAAGATCGTCTGGCTGTCGTTGGCCCACTCCACGCCCGTGTGATAATATACACTGCTAAAAGTGTTGCCGATCGCTTCGGGGTAAATAACAGTGTTGAGTCAGATCCTTGATGTAAACAGTATAAACTTCACTGCCCTCAACATCCAGGGAATAGGCCAGCTTGGTCTCATCCGGGCTGACGGTAAAGGCTCCAATACTGCAGAACGGTTTCCCTTCGGCGAGCAGATTTTGATCCAGCAAAATTTCCTCGGCATTATCGAGGGGATGATCGAGCGAATCTTTCCTGCGGCAAAAAATGGGATACTGTTTGCCGGCCTCGTTGCGGGTGTAATAAAAGTAGACGCCTCTTTTCTCAGGGACGGAGGAGTCTGTTTCCACCATCCGGCCCTTCATCTCGGCGTAGAGCATATCCTGGAGGGGCCGGGTATGCCCCATCACTTCCTCGAGATAATCACTTTCTGCGCGTAGGTACTTTAGTACTTCCGGGTCATCGCGGTCGCGCAGCCAGTAATAATTGTCTACGCGGGTCTCGCCATGTTGGGTGATCGGGTGGGGGCGTTTGGGCGCCATGGGGGAGAATGACATCGTTAACCTCTCAAATTTGGGTAAAGGTAGGGTAAAAGTATGCGGTTGGAAGGCTACAAAACGAAAATTGGGCAGGATTTCGCCTGCTTTTGGACGGCTGTCCCTGGCTCATAAGCAGGCGGACCGAGGGTAAACAGGTCGGTCGCAGCAACAGGACCGGGGGCGGAATGGCATTATATCAGACCCACCTTAAAGCGTAGCTTAGACCGAATGAGAGCGAAAATGGCCTGTTTTACACTGCCGGCAGAAGCAGAAATCTCCTCTGAACGGATGTACAATCACGTTATTGTTTAGTCACAGCATAGAAAAAATGGGTGAGGTATTTGATCATTACTCCACAAACAATTTTTGCCGTACCTGCTTTATTATACTTTCTGGCTTTTGCCTACCAACCTTGGCTCCAGCCAAATAAATATATGGACGCTCAAACGAGGAGGAGATCAAAATCTCGAAAAAACTCTTCCTACCTGCCTTCTACAATAACGTTTTCCTTCTTTAAACAATATCCTAGACTCGACCTCTGGTCAGCTCGGGTCATTTCGTTTCTTGGAATCATGATTTGTATTGTTATTATTCTTTCTTCATGGTTCTAGAGTTGGTTGGGACTATAGACGAACGCCCGGGCGAGTGCCGATCCCATGTTTCCCAATCCAATGACCGTGACTTCGCTCATAGCGTAAGCTCCTAATTTTTGAAAAAAGTAAGTCCATTAATCGAGCCAGTCAATTTTAGAATTACGCAAGCAGGCAAACAGTCGTTTTTGAGAAATTCGAGTTCGGGAAATGCCAGCGAAAACATTGACTTGTAATTCGTACTTGTTGTGCGGCGCAGTTCCAGCGGTATATTCCTTCGTTTGCGTCCAGACATACTCTGCTGGATTTAGTTCAGGAGCCGCTACTGGAAACTCAAAGACCTGCAGGCGCTTTTGACTTTGAATAAACTCTTTCACAAGAACTCGTCTGTGAATTGTGTGACGATCCCATACCAGTACAATCTGTCCACGGATTAAACGAAGTATCTGTTTCAAGAAAGCGACCACTTTTTCGCCAGTGATGGTATCCCAATAGGATTTGATACTCAATCGAATCTTTTTCCCTTTGGGTGACAGCAGCAGAACGCCTAAAATATTGAGACGGTCATGATGATCAATACTGGTACGGAACACCGGAGTTTGCCCACGTCGTGACCATGTGCGCTTCACAGGCGAAATCATACTGAAGCCTGCTTCATCTTCAAAAGCCAGTGTGGCGTTTAAGTCACGAGTCTTTTTTTATCTCGGGTGCTACTTCTTTCTTCCACTCAGCAATTGCTTCATCGTTTCTGTGCAAAGGAAGACGCTGTGGGCGCTGATTGCTCCAGCCCATCCGATCCAGGATATGCCAAACTCCACTCGGATGGCAGCGCACCTTGAACAGTTGCCAGATGATTTGTGTAATTCTATCGAGCGTCCAATAATCTCCAGCATATCCAAAGGCATAAGCACCTTGATCTAACGCCTTTGCAAGCTTTTTGATTTGCTTTTCGGTTAATTTTCTTGGTCGCCCAACAGAACGAGTAGTCTTTTTTCGTTTCGGCTTCTTGCTCTCTTGACGCCAGCGATTGACACAACGAGGTGTTACATCGAGGATTTCCGCAACTTCTTTCGACTTTTTTCCCTTTTCAACTAAGGCAAGCCCTTGATTGCGTACTACTGCCAATTGTTCGCTTGTTCCTTTTCGTCTCATTCCGCTATTATGGCATATTTTGAGACTTTCATATTTCAAAAATCAATAATAAAAAATGAAGCAGATCTAACCCGCCGCGGACGGCGGTTGAAGCAATGTATCCTGGGTCTGATAGATCTTCGCGATGACATCCTCCAGCGGCGGGTCGGAGATGGTGATGTCCACGACGCTGCCAGCATTGGTGAGGTGGGAGAGCACTTTTTCCACCTGGGTTTTATGGGTATCAAAGCGAAGCTTCACGCCGTAATGTCCCACCTTGAGGATTTCCACACCGTCCAATGAAAAATTGGCAGGCACCTCTTCAGCATAGCGGACCTCGACCAGCTTGGACGTCAGGAACTTGCGCTTGAGATTGGAGACTTTATCTTCGTAAACGATCTGCCCGTGGTTGATGACGATGACGCGGCGGCATAGGGCCTCCAAATCGCCCGCGTCGTGGGAGGTTAACAGCACGCCAACGTTCTCGAGTCGGGCCATCTCCCGGATCGCGTCCCGGATGTGCTGCTTGGCGACCACGTCCAGGCCGATGGATGGCTCGTCGAGCAGGAGCAGCTTCGGGCGGTGGAGGAGCGAGGCAGCGACCTCACAGCGCATCCGCTGACCGAGGGACAATTTTCGCACGGGCGTCTCCAGCAGGTCGCTGATCTCGAACGCCTCTGCGAGCTGCGCGATCCGCATCTGCGTGTCGCGGTCGTCCATCTCGAAGATCTTGCCGAAGAGGGTGAATGTGTCGATGGCCGGAAGATGGTACCAGAGTTGTGGGCGCTGTCCAAAGACCGTGCCGATATGATAGGCCAGCTTCTGGCGCTCCTTCCATGGCACAAAGCCCAGCACCTCTGCCTCGCCTCCGCTGGGATGCAGGATACCCGTCAGCATCTTGATCGTAGTGGACTTGCCCGCACCGTTGGGACCGATGAAGCCCAGCAGCTCCCCCGGCTCCATCTGGAAGGTGAGACCGCGCACCGCCTCGACCGAGCTGTACTGCGGCTTGACGAGGGCGCGCATCGAGCCGCTCATCCCGGCGGATTTGCGCTTGGTACGGAAGGTCTTGCGGAGGTTGGTTACCTCGATTGCAGGCATTGATTACCACAACCCCGCAAAAAGCGGGGCAGGCGGGGCACAAAGGAACACGAAGGTTTTTGTTTTGTTCACAAAAGATATTGTAGCCGAACCAGTCACACAAGTCTAACAGGGCTTGTAAGAGGAGGTTAAGTTAGTGTATCCTATATGAAAATAGCTTTGCCAAAGAAAGGATTTTCTCATGCGTTTACAAGGAAAAAAGATCGCCACACTGGTGGCGGAAGGTGTGGAAGACCTGGAGTACTATGTGCCTCTGATGCGGCTCCAGGAGGAAGGCGCGCAAATACTTACGGCCGGACTCGATCTCAAGCCGGTTCACGGCAAGAACGGGTTGGAGATCACCCCGGATACCAGGATTGCCGATTTGAATGCGGATGACCTCTTTGCCCTGATCGTACCGGGTGGCTGGGCGCCGGATAAGCTGCGACGCCATTCGGTTGTGAAAGAGCTGGTCCACAATATGGATGCCCAGGGGAAGATCATTGGCATCATCTGCCATGGTGGCTTGATCGCCATCTCGGCGGGAATCGTCAGAGGACGTGCCACCGGCTCGCTCGGCATCAAGGATGATATCGTCAACGCCGGCGGGACCTGGACGGATGAGGCCTGCGTTCCGGGATGGAAACCTGGTCTGGGGCCGGGTGGTGGCGGATATCCCCGATTTTTGCCGTGAGTTGGTCCAGGCGTTGACTGAAAAAGCAGATGAGACGGTAACATCTGCTGCGAAATAAACCACCTCCCTCGAATTTTCAATAAACTCGAGGGAAGCTTGATTCGTTGTACCTAATTCAAACTCAGATTTTTAGCTTAGTTGCAGCCCGGCAATTTGAAGTTGGCGATGCGGGTCTGCCATCCTGCTGTACTGGAAGCCTGACCGGCGGCAGTATAGTATTCGTTGACATACCAGAAGGTGCAGTCATCCACTGGGTCGATATTGAGGGAGGTGTAGTCACCCCAGCGGGAATTCGTTGTGGTTTGTACACCTGATCCATTAATAATGGTACCTTCGCCAAGAGTCATCTGCCCGAGTGGATCGGCCTTCAGACGCCCTGTGTAGCGTATACCGGGGAAGACTGTTGTTCCATTGACGACGCTGTAGCCGATCGCCATGTTGCCTTTCTTATCCTGGGCAGCGCTGCCCATCCAGCGATGGACACCATCCCCGGGCGCATAGGTTCCCTGCTGGTACACGGAATAGGCACCGTTCACACGCCGGATCTCATACCAGCGTACGCCTGCCACACCCGGAGTCGCCTCCACAGACTGATTGGTCACATAGGATTCATATGTGCCAAAGTTACGGTAGGCGAGACGGTAGGTGGGTCGCTGGCGGTAGGAGAGGATATCGAGATATTGAGCCGGGTTGGTAATGCCAGGCTCCGGCAGGCAGTCACGTGCGGTCGGTGCGCAAGGGAAGACCGAGTCGAATGCGGCGACGGGCAGCTGGGTTGGACCGGTCAGTGATGCGGTTGCTCTGGCATTCCATTGAACGTTTAACTCCCAAATATTCAAAGCATCAAATGTTGCCCCGTATCCAGCTCCGTCATCCTGCGTTCCAACGATCGGGGCAGGAGCATCGTTCTTCGGCTTGGTCTTTCCATCCACATCGGGCGGGAGCAATCCATCGCCGATCGTTTCAAGCGGCACAACATTCGAATCGAGGAAGAACTGAACGGCACGGGCCTTGGCCTGCCCGTTGATCATTTTGTTCTTCTCGAGGGCGTAGACACTGATGCCATATCCAGTGAATAATCCGAAATCGCGTGTCGTCATAACGTACGAATCTTTCCACACGCCGTACTTGGGATAGTCGGGGAAGAAGCTTCCACCTGGGGGCGACTCAGGATCAGCCTGGGTCTTGAAGGCGTAGCGATAGTAGGCCCCAGTGGGATCGGGTGTCACTGAGATGGCGACGCAATTGTAGAAAGGCAGCGAGGGATCGTCCAGGCCGCGTGTGGTGAACTGTGAGAGCAGCCAGCGATCGGCGAACTGATCGTACAGCACCACTGGGTCGCCGGAGGGATCCGTGCAGTCAGGGATCACGAAACCATCCCATAGCGTGCCGGTATCAACCGGCCCAAGCAGCAGGTTCCCTGATTTGTCATAGACCCCGAAAACCAGGTTTACCATCTCGACATAGTTGTTCGGTCCAACATCACCGACTGGATCGGGTGGGTTCACCCGCCCACCAAAAATGTTGAAATTATCCTGGTTGCTCAGCCCTTCGAAATTGGCACTCGTGCTGGGAATTGTCACCTGTGGGATGCTATTTTGGACGGCTGTATCCTGGAAGTAGACGTTACTGTCTATCGCCTCCGGTCCATTCTCCTCTCTGATCTCACCCTGGTCTTCTTCCGGAAGGGCAGGTGTAATTCTGCGTGCAGCCAGCTCACGCAGGGTCGGTGAGATATCGAATGCGACATTGTCATAAAACTTTGGTTTTGGCGCTTTGAACGCCTGGGAGGAAGTTGGCTCAGGAGCCGCCCCTGCCGGGATTACGGCAAGAAGGCTGGCTATGACGATCAATACAAAGCCAATACTTGTCACTCGTTTGAACTTCATTTTGCTATTCTCCTCTATGTTTAAAGCTGATTTTGGCGAAATCGTTCATTGATACAAAAACAATTATTCCCGGGACACCTCCTTCATGAGAATGAATCACCTCCCAGAGGAGGTGAGACAAGTATTTATTTTGTTCTGCGTTGCTAGCTTCGATGTTGATGAGGAAGCACCTGCACTCATTGCCCTCGCAGGCTTATAAGGATATTTTATACGGTATACGTCTGGAATTCAATAAATTGCTTTCTTGATTCACATTAGAAAAGGTTACATCCCTTTAAATCAAAGCCCCGGCGAGCGCCGGGGCTTTGATTTACTTTCTTTTTTCAGGAAGATCTATTCCGAAATATCCTTTACCACTTCAGCGGTCTTTTCCGGGGCATCCATCCGAGTGGCGATGTCTGCTTGGGCGATGATGCCCAGCAGCATATTGTTATCGTCCACCACCGGGATCCGGCGAAGCTGCTGGGCGGACATGGCGTTCAAGGCAGTCTCGATATCGTCATCGTCATGGCAGGTGATAACACTGATGCTCATGACCTGCTTGACTGGCGTGGTCTGTGGATCGCGTCCCTCGGCAACGACTTTGAGGGCCAGGTCGCGATCGGTAACAATCCCTACAAGCCTCTTAGAATTCTGGCTCTCCACGATCGGGATGGGACCGATATCATTTTCCTTCATCAAGCGTGCCACGCTGGCCACGGTATCCTCCGGCCGTGCGCTGACAGGGTTTCGGGTCATTACGTCTCTGCACATTGTCATGGGATTAAATTCTCCTTTCCAAATTAGCCTGGTTCCCAGGTTGCCGTCATAAGTTAAATCCTAAATTGGCTCCGCCTTATGGCAGCCTTAATCTGGTTAACGCCTCGTGACTCCATTTGTTACAACTCCATCACCGGCCTGCTGACTTTCCCGGGCGCGGTCGAAAGGATGTAAAATTAAAAGGATGATGTCACGACGGAAGATTTTTTCCCGCCGAACAAGTCCACGGGGTTTTCGACTTCCTCTGGGATTGATATTTGTTGCAGCGCTGATTGCCTTATGTTTATTGATTCCCTCCACACCCATAAGTCTTTCCGGCCAGGACATCACTGAGAAGACCATGCCAACCGCGCTTGCAACATTTACAAAGGCTCCACCTCCGACGAAGGAGCACATCGGGCGCATCATTTTTACCTGCTCACGGGGAGACTACAACCAGCTCTGCATGACCTACGCGGATGGGACGGGTTACCAGCAGCTTTCCACCCTTGAGGCGAACAGTTATTATCCGGTCTTTTCTCCGGAGGGAGGCTCCGTTGTTTATGCTTCGAATCAAAACGGCGGTATCTTTGACCTGTTTCTCTTCACCTTTGAAGGAAGTAAGCTTACCCAGCTGACCAAAAATATTGGGAATGTGATCTCGCCCACGTTTTCCCCCGACGGAAAGACGATCCTTTTTGCCAACCGGACCGGCGAGGGACCAACATCGTTGTGGACTGTGGACTCTGCTGGCCAAAACTCCAACCTCTTGTATACCGGTCCCTCTACGATCGTGGCAGTGGATTGGTCCCCCAAAGGAGATCAGATCGCATTTGCGATGTCGGTGGACAAGCCCGATTCTTATGAGATCTTCCTGATGAGCCCGGACGGGAGCAACGTCCGCCAGCTGACGCGCGGCCTGCCAGGCATCGGCGGGAGTGTGGACTGGTCGCCGGATGGCAGATCCCTGCTGATTTATGCCGGCCAACACGGAGACAAGAACATCTTTCTGATCGATGTGGCTGCTGAAACTGCGGCACAACTGACCAATGGTGGGAACAATGGGTCTCCCGTTTTTTCACCAGATGGACAATGGATCGCCTTTATTTCCTTACGAAATAACGATCAGGCTGATATATTTATCATGCGCCCGGATGGGTCCGATATGCGCCAGATTACCGATAATCCTGAGCCAGACTGGCAGCCTCAGTGGGAGCCGTAAACCTGGAATGGATATTTGAAGAGGTTGTATGAAAAGGTCCTTGCTATTTTCATTGATGATGCTCATCCTGGCAGGCTGCAGCGGACTGCCCATTTCCATTCCCTTTTTGCAGACGCCCGCACCTGCAGCTCAGCCGCAGCCGACAGCAACGCCGTATTCGCTGCAGCCGTTGCAGCCCAGCAATACCCCGGACCTGTTTGTGATCAATACCGAGGGTCCCACACTACTCACTACCGGGACGCCGCTGGTCACCGATACCCCCGTACCCACTTTTACCGCCACCTTCCGTCCGACCATCACGCTTGAGCCGCTTGACCCCACTTTGTTCACCCCGTCTCCGAACATCTTCCTCAATGTCCAAAGAAATACCAGCCAGCTTCTTTGGGGTTACACTTGTGGAGGTGACCGCTCGATCCGGTTTACCGCCCAGGTCCAGCCTGTGCGCAGGCTGCGTTATGTGACCCTCTGGTATCGCCTGCAGGACAAATACAGCGGACGCCACACGGATTGGGGAGGAGGAGCGATCATGAGTGACAACGACCAGGGGACATACTTCTACACGCTGGAGCTTAATCAGATTCATAACTACCGCCGTTATCAGGATGCGTGGCTCCAGTACCAGCTGGTCGCCTCGACAGCCACGCAAAAGGTGCTGGGACGCTCGGTGGTCTCACGAACCGACGTATCACTTACGAATTGCAAAGTACTCTATCCATGACGGTTCTCTTCCATCAAGCGAGCTGCAAAAGGTGATCAATGAAGAAGATTCCCTACATTCTGGTATTCTCAATTTTCCTTTCGAGTTGCGCCTCGCTTTCAGAAGTGGCACAGCTGATCAGGACGCCGACTCCCTTCCCTGTAGCCAATACACCGTCGTCCACACCAAGCATCACCCCTGCGCCCACTGAGAACTTGTTTGCCACTTCCACGAGTACACCGCTGACCTTCACGCCTACAGTTACCATGATCGGTGCCGAGCTATTTACACCTACCGGGACTGTGACCGATGAACCAACCGGTTATCCGACGCCGGGTCTTCCCCTGGGTGCCTTGAGCGACAGTTATTTCACCCCTGCAACCACAGGCTTTCTGACTGTCCTGCTATCGAGCAACCAGATGTATTGGAATAATGGGCCCTGCGATCCACGTGAGATTAAATTCTCCGCCTTTGTGCAGGATACGGTCAATACGGATACTGTCCTCCTGTTTACGCGCCTTCGTGAAAAATCAGACACGCTGTTGGTTACAGACTGGAATTCGGGCGCAATCATGGTCAAGGCTGATAATGGTTCCTATAATTATTCGATCCACACCTGGAATCTCGATCAATATTACTGGTTCAAGAATGCCTGGTTGGAGTACCAGCTTGTTTCGGTCGATAAGGATCATAATGTGATCGCGCGGACACCGGTATATGACCGCAATGCCTCACTGGTGATGTGCCATCCGCTTCAATAATATTTATCCATTCCTTGTTTTTGTAGATTTCAGTAATCAAGATCCATTCATTAGGGATGCGCCGAGATAAGCACTGTTTGGAAAGGATGCTGAGCTCAATTTCAGCCATGTTCAACCAGGAAGCATGTTCAGGTGTATAGTGAATCTCCAAACGGTTCCAAATCCGATCGGCTTCCTGCTTGCCAAAGAACTCCACCAGAGAGTGGTAGTGATGCGTGTTCAAGTTGTCCATCACGATATCGATGCACTCGGCTTCTGGATGGATCACATCAACCAAGTAGCGCATGGCATGCGCAAAATCTCGCTTCGTGCGACGGTTGGTGACCAACACCTGTCGAGAACCTGCCTTCGGTTCAACAAAGAGGAACAAGTTGCGTGTACCGTTGCGTTTGTATTCGTAATCCTGCCGGATCGCCTGTCCAGGTTGCAGAACCAGTGGAGTTGTGATGTGAGCCAGCAATTGCGCACTTTTTTCGTCAAAACAGACCAGCGGACGTCTGGGATCGTAAGGTTTTTGGTACAACTCCAGAATATGCTCCATCTGGCGAATGAAGGCTGGCGTGACTTTCGGAATGCACCAGCTCCTCACTTGCCAGGGTTTGAGTTTGTTTTTTTTAGCAGCAATCGCACGGTTTCGGGCGAAAGGTGCGTGACAATGCCATCCTTCAACACTTCCTGGGTCAACAACTCCAGCGTCCAACGGGCTTGTCCAGCGGGCGGCTTGCTGCAGGCTAAGGCAATGATGCGTGCCTCCTGCTTTTCATCCAGTTCTGAACCCGTCGCTGGATGGGGCTTGTCCTCCAAAGCAGCTTGTAGTAGACCTTCCTGGGCATATCGCTGCCGGGTCCGCCGGATGGTCTGCTCGCTGACATACAACATCTGGCTGATTTCTGCATCCGTCTTGCCTTCATCCACTTTGAGCAAAATATGGGCTCGCTGGATGACCACGGCTTTGTTTCGACCTTTGGAAACAATCCCGATCAGTTTCCGTCGTTCTTCTTCTTTCAGATGGACTTCGTGTTTTTCGTTCGCCATCCGTCCATCTTATCTTTACCCTACAACTTAATCAAGTTGAGCTACTAGGATATATTACTGGCAGCCCGGGAACTTGAAGGATGCGATACGGGTGCTCCAGTTGAAGGAACCGCTGGCCTTCAGATATTCAGTGGTGAACCAGAAGGTGCAGTCATCCACCGGGTCAACGGTCATTGCGCTGTAATCACCCCAGCGGTGCAGGTTCCCGGTCTGGGAACCGCCGCCGGCCTGGATGATATTCTCGGTTTGCATTGTTCCAAGAGCGTCAGTGACGAGCCGCCCTGTGTAGCGGATGCTTGGGCGGACAGTGCCGCTGGAGGCGCTGTAACCGAGCGCGATGTTGCCCTGTTTGTCCATGGCAATGCTGCCCATCCAGCGATGGATCCCATCGACTGTGCCGAGGGTCCCTTGTTGGAAGACACTCGGTGTTCCATTGGGATTGCGAATCTCATACCAGCGGACACTCGTAATGCCGGTTCTCTTGTTGCCAACAGTAACAGAATGGTTGACCACAAGTGATTCAACGCCGCTGCGATTCCGGTATGCCAGGCGGTACATCAAGCGGTCAGCGAGGGAGTCCAATTTGTTGGTTGTGCCTGGCTGCGGGATGCAGGCTCCACCGCCCGAGCAGGCCGCATTGAATGCCGCCACGGGGATGTTGGTTGGACCGGTAAAGGTTGTGTTTGCCGGAGTTGGCAAAATCAACATGGAACTTCCACAGGTTGAGAGAGTTCGCCCCGAAGTTCATAAAGTAGTTCGGTGAACCCGCCGGAGGCGCCGTGGTGCCATCCAGGTCGGAGGGAAGCAAGCCGCCATAGCTGGTGCTCAGCTGGAAGCACTGCTGGGTGGCAGTTGGGTCACCAGCGAGCATCTTGGTCCGATCGAAGGCACAGACTTTGCTGCCGGCGAAGGTCTGGGCATTGTTGAAGATGTTGTAGCTGATGTAATACCCATCCGGCCAAACGCCCATCTTGGGATAGTCATTGAACTGGGTGTTGCCATAGCTAAAAGCATAGCGGTAGTAGGCGCCAGTTGCATCGGAGGTCTGTGAAACGGCCACACACTGAAGATAGGGTATAGTGGAGACCGAGAACTGGGTCAGGATCCAGCGGTTGGCAAGCTTGTCGTATTGAACGATGGGATCGCCATCATTATTGGTCTGGCATCCGCCGCCAAAGCCAGCCCACGGACTAGTTACCGGGCTTTGGGGAAGCCTGCGGCAATGGCACCTGTGGATTTATTAAAAACTGCGAAATAAGTATTGACCCACTGCACATATTGAGTGGCACCGACTGCGCCGACAGTATCAGGAGGTGCATATTGGTCTGAGAAACCATAATCTCCCTGACCGACCCCGGCGAAATTCAAACCATTTGTTGTACCAGCCAGCGGTCCAGCGACAGTTTGAACGGCGCCGTCATCCTGATTGAGCGCGTTGCCCATGTTCGGCAAAGAGCGGATGGGCTTTTCTTTTTTTTCTTTTTCATCAGGTGCCTCCGGAGCCACCCCAACCAAATCACTCAGCGGTCCTGAAACATCCGAATAAACTGCAGAAGATACTTCCACAGGTCCGATTGGATCCGGTTTGGCGGAAGGCGCAGCCTGTGCTGAAATCGTGCTTCCGATCAGGATTACCACTAGCAATGCTAGCGAAAACACTTTTCTGTTGAACATATATATTTGCTCCTCTGTTGGTGAAAGATGTAGCGAACCAGATTCCCTGCTTTTAGATTGAACGTGGTATTTGCCTCGATCTGGAAACACACCTCCTTGGCAACAGGCTGGTTAAAGAAGAATCCCAGCCATAAAAAAAGGCTGGGTTCGCTATTTGCTCGCCGACACCCTGCTTGTGTTACCACAAGGAAGCGACCAAATGCAGGTGGCGGGTCATCACATCCTAACGTTAAAATCATGACGAGATCGATTTATTAAGTTACTAACTCGGGTGAGAATAGTCCTGTTTAATTGAAAGTCAAGAAATTAGTAGGAATCATTCTCACTCCTGCGACTGTTTTTGCACATACTTTCTTTGATGATTACAATAGTTCCATGGAACTTCCGAGAGAACTGATCCGATTATTGAGTACTTCGAAAAACATCGCTGTCCTGACAGGCGCGGGCGTCTCGCAGGAGAGCGGACTGCGCACCTTCCGCGACGCGCAAACGGGACTTTGGGCGCAGTACAAACCCCATGAGCTGGCCTCCCCTGAAGCGTTTCAGCGCGACCCCAAACTGGTCTGGGACTGGTATGCCTGGAGGCGGGAGGCCATCAAAGGCGGTCCGTCCAAATGCCGGACATTACGCCCTGGTTGAGATGGAAAAGCGCCTCCCTGAATTTACCCTGATCACCCAAAATGTGGACGGGCTGCACCGCATGGCCGGCAGTCAGAACGTCCTGGAGCTGCATGGCAACATCCAGCGGGTACGCTGCGCCGATTGTTATACCTTTACGGAAACCTGGGATGACGATTCAGAGTCGGTTCCGCGCTGGCAAAGTATGCGGCGGCCTGCTGCGACCGGATGTTGTCTGGTTCGGCGAATCGCTGCCGCGTGACCAACTGGAGGCTGCGGTGGAAGCGAGCGCGTTCCTGTGAAATTTTCTTCTCCATTGGAACATCCGGGGTGGTCCAGCCGGCAGCGTCGCTGGGATTTGCCGCCCATAACCGCGGCGCGGTTATCGTGGAAATCAACACTGAGCCGACGCCCCTGACCCCCAAATCAAATTATTTTCTCGTTGGCAAATCAGGTGAGATCCTACCCGGTTTGGTGGAAGCAGTTTGGGGATGAGAACAGATCGCCAGGAGACAATCAAAGACGGGACGAGGATTTCCTCGTCCCGTTCCATTTACTTGATTATGGCCCCACACCTGGCCGGGATCTTGAAGTTCAATCGCCCTCCATTAACCGCAATCTCCGATGCCTCACCGAATATCACCCTGGGATCCTGTCCGCGGAAGATAACATTGGCCTGCTGGGTAGAGTCCGATACATTGAGTGCGATGATATAAGTGTTTCCATCCAGTGATCTGGAAAATACATAGGTTCCATTGACTGACCAGAGTCTGCCATAGTCGCCGCGGCGCAGTGCGGGGGTCTGCTTGCGCAATGCAATCAGTTCCTTGACGTGCGAGAGCAAATTCTTATCCCACCTGTCCTGCTCCCACGGGAAGGATTTGCGGCAGTCGGGATCGTGCTCGCCATCGATCCCGATCTCGTCGCCGTAGTAGATGCACGGCGCGCCCGGGTAGGCGAACAGGAACAGCCAGGCCAGCTTAAGGGAGTCCTTGTCCCCGCCGGCGCAGGAGAGGAAGCGGGGCGTATCGTGGCTGTCGAGCAGATTTAATTGGGAGTAGGTGATGTCGCGTCTTGTAAAGTCCCAGGTTGTGATCGATGCGGTTGGCGAATTCGTGTGCGTCGATGCTGTGCTGGATGCCGTGATAGTTCGTCTGCTGGTGCAAAACGCGCTGATTCAAATGTTTATTGGGAATAAAGGCCAGCAGCGGCTTGGTCACATCATAATTCATGATGGCATCGAACTGGTCGCCCTGCAGCCAGCGATGGGACTCGTGCCAGATCTCTGCCACGATATAGGCTTCCGGGTTGATGGCTCGTACACGGCTGCGGAATTCCTGCCAGAACGAATTGTCGTCGATTTCCTCGGCCACATCCAGCCGCCAGCCGTCGATGCCAAGCCTGATCCAGTGCTCGGCAACACCGAACAGGAATTCCCGGACAGCCGGTGTGTTGGTGTTGAACTTGGGCAGGGCTGGCATGTTCCACCAGCCGCGGTAGCCGATCGCCGTAACGCTGTCCTCGTGCTGGAGTGCCTTGAGCTCATGAGGGCCCGGATAGGCGCCCCAGTGCTTTCTCCTGTTCAAGCGTTCGGGGTCAAAGAA
Source organism: uncultured Chloroflexia bacterium (assembly GCA_963750005.1). Taxonomy (GTDB): domain Bacteria; phylum Chloroflexota; class Anaerolineae; order Anaerolineales; family Villigracilaceae; genus Defluviilinea. The sequence continues at coordinate 31,293 of CAVVPC010000033.1, read as the reverse complement.
AAACCAGTCCCGGTAGGGGGAGCCGTCGCCTGATTCCAGCACGTGATGGAACTGCCAGAGGCCGCGGGAGGCATGATTGAACACCCCGTCGAGCACAACCCGGATATCCCTTTTATGTGCCTCAGCCAGCAGCTCCATAAAGGCATCGTTTCCACCGAGCAGGGGATCCACAGCGTAGTAGTCGTAGGCATGGTAGCGATGGTTGGAGGCGGAGGCGAAGATCGGGTTCAAATAAAGTGCCGTAATCCCAAGATCCTTGAGATAATCCAGCTTTTCTGCGACCCCATACAGGTCACCGCCCTTGTAGCCATGTGAGTTGGGAGCCGACTCCCAGGATTCAAAGGGTAATTTTCCGGCCGGGTTGCGGCTGCTCCGGGCGAAACGGTCCGGGAAGATCTGGTAAAAAATTGCGTCCTGCACCCAATCGGGTGTTTTGAAGTGCATCGATTTATCCTCGAGGTTTGAATTTGATCAGTCGATTTTACCCTTGTCATCGAAAGGCTGATAGTCATTCAAACGGATTTGTAATAACTTACATTCTGGAATCAGCGATAAAGGCGGCGCCCGCTCTCCGTCTAGCCCATCAGAAACTCCAGTGGAGTGAAAGAGGTCACCTCACGGTTTTTTCGAATGTTCTGCATTGCAGAAGTCGACGGATTTGGAATAGAAGTTTTCGAAATGTCCCATGCTGGCTGTGATGTTTATTCGATGATGACGCCGCTGAGTCCAGCAAGGATAATGCGCGTCTTTCCACCCTCAGACGTTACACTACACTCTGAGTTTGTCGCGAAGGCGATGGCCGATTCCGTTAACTCCATCTCGATGGCTTGTCCCTGTTCCGAGAGGTTGAGCGCCGTGACCAGGCTCCCCTGTTCATCGGCGCGGCGATAGACAAGGATCTTTTCATCCGCAAAGATGTTTTGGCGGGTCCCACGCCTGAGAGCAGAATTTGAGGAACGCAGCCCGATGAGCTCTTTGTAGAAGGCATGCAGATCCCGGTTCTGTTCCCCGCCCCAGATCATTGGCAGGCGCGTCTCCTGGTGGATGGCCCATCCATTTTGCATCACGTCCTTTTGCTGGGAAAGTCCCACCTCGGTCCCGTAGTAAATGACCGGCGGACCTATCAGCGTGAACTGGCACAGCGCTGCCAGCTTCAGCTTGCGGATATCATTGTGCGCCACCCACAGGAAGCGGTTCATGTCATGGTTATCCAAAAAGGAGGGACGCGAGAAGGTTGTTGGGAAGTATGCCTCGTGCCGGTCCAGGAAATCGGCGAATTTCCTGGCATCCCAGGAGCCAAAGGCGAAGGTTTTGCGCATGGCTTCCAGGAGCATGAAGTCCAGGGTGCCGTCCATGCCGCCTTCGAAGGTGATCTGCGAGTTGGGCGGGTCCACAGCTTCGCCGAAGGTCCACGAATTCGGGATTGGTCGTCCGGGTGACGCGGCGGAAGTCGGCGTAGAAGTCGGGGGAGGGACCGATGCAGTAGTCGACACGGTATCCATCCACGCCGAACTCCAGCCAGTATTTGGCTGCCTCAAGGACGTGCTGGCGGGCTGGACCATGGCGCAGGTTGATTTGCGGCAGGGTCCGGACGTGGAAGAACGTCTTGTATTGATGAGGCCACTGTTCGAACGTGTACCACTTGACATACTCACTGTTCGGATCCTTAACCGCTTCGACAAAACTGGGATGCTGGTTCGACCAGTGATTGGGAACAAAGTCCATCAGAATGCGGATGCCGCGGGCATGCGACTGTTCAATTAATTCCTTGAAATCCTCCTTCGTCCCGAGGCGGGGATTGATCTCGAAGAAGCTGGTGGCATCGTAGCCATGATAGCTCGGGCTGGAGAAGACCGGCGTCAGCCAGAGACAATTGATGCCCAGGTCAGCAAGATAATCAAGCTTTTCCGTGATGCCACGCAGGGTGCCATTACCTTTCAGGGAGGGCTTGTTTTCCACCCTGGGGAAGTCAGGTGAAGGGCTGAAGAATCGATCCGCAAAGATCTGGTAGATGACTGCATCCTGGGTCCAGGCTGGCGGGGGATCATTGTCCACGTAATATGCATAGTAGGCGCCATCGTCGGCAAATACTTCCTCGCCGCGCCCTCCGGCTGCAACCCGGTACCGGACGACAGTCCCGATCTCCTGTCCAGGGATCTCGCCCCAAAAGTGACGGATGTAGCCCCACATCAGGATATCCCACTTCGAAGCGACCGGTTGAAGCGGAGCCACAAATCCGTTCGTTGCCACTCCATGCTGGCCGGCAGGATCGCTGCCATCATTGGTCCAATAGACCCAGGCTTTCTCCTGTGGATGGGATGGGCCAAGGCTGAGATGGATCTGGACTGCCTGGCCCGGCCGCGGGTCACGCGGGAGGCGGTCCTGAGCGTGGGTCACACCGCCGAGGATTTTTAGCGCATGTGCGATACGCGACTCGTTTGTGGAAAATGTTCCAAAAATAAAATCTTCCATGGTTTCCCTGTTCGAAGTGATTTATTGTTTGTTCAATTGAACGACGATCACACTGTAAGGAGGGATCTGCTCAAGAGGCACATACTTGTCAAATCCACCTTTATCGTTCGCCTGTAATGCGCTGATTGTCGAATCATCCAGCAGCGAGGTGACATTGTACTTCCCGGAGAGCGGTCCTGCACCCAGGCTAAGATCATAGCTGCTGACCGGCTGGTCATCCATGTTGATGATGACCAGGACTGTCTCTTCCTCGCTGGCCCGCAGATAGGACAGCAGATTGCTCGAATCCGATTTAGCCACATATGTTTTGCCCACTTGCAGCGCGGAGTGTTCATTCCGGAGACCGATCAGCCTGCGATAATGTTCCAGCAGTGATGTGTTGTCACCCGTCTGGTCCTGGACATTGACCTGCGGATAATCGGGGTTAACGGCTTCCCAGGGCGTGCCGCTCGTAAAGCCTGCAGCCTCCTCACTGGTCCACTGCATGGGGGTGCGGATCTGCTCGTCGGGCTTGGTCCCGGTCATGCCGATCTCCTCGCCGTAGTAAATGAATGGGATGCCGGGCGCGGTGAGAAGAACGGCGGCAGAGACCTTTGCCTTGTCCACATCCCCCAGGACCTGACTCATGAGCCTGTTCTGATCATGATTGCTGAGGAAATTTGAATTGTCCTGCTCGGGGAAATCCTGGATGGTGGATAAAAGCCTTGACTTCAGATATTTAGCATCTCCTGTATTGGCCGCAGAGGGTATGACTGCAGCAAGATCGAAATTGAAAGCGGAGTCAAGCTCGGTGTTGGTATTCACATATTTCTTAACAGTGAAGTTGCCGGTTGCGACTTCCCCCACGCTAAAGGCTAATGGGTCCACGCTCCGGACATAACTTTCCCATTCTTCCAGGAACTGGTGATTGGCATGTGAATCCGCCAACACTTTCCCCTCCTCCACCAGATAGCGGACCGCGTCGAGGCGGAAGCCATCCACGCCGATATCCTGCAGCCAGAAGGAGGCGATCTTCTTCAATTCTTCCCGTACGGCTGGCGTGTTGTAGTTGAGGTCAGGCATCGTATCATCGAAGACGGCGTAGTAATATTGTCCGTTACTGGCCGGATGCCAGGCTGGGTTACCCAAGGGACCCGGGGTACCGGGATCGTAGTCACTCCACACATACTTGTCATAATCTTTACTATCCGGCATCTGGGCAGACTCAAACCAGGGATGCTGGCTGGATGTATGATTGAGAACGAGATCAATAATGACCTTAATATTGCGCTTGTGTCGCCTCCTCAAGCAGGCGCTGGAAGTCCTCCATTGTGCCGTAGTCGGGATTGACTGCGTAATAATCGGTCACATTATAGCCATGATAGGAGGGGAGGGGTTGACCGGCATGAGCCAGATACCCTTCACACCCAAATTTTGCAGGTAATCCAGTTTTTCGGTGATACCGTTGAAATCGCCGATGCCGTCGCCATTGCTGTCGCGGAAGGAGCGCACAAAGATTTCGTAGAAGACCGTATTGTTCCACCAGGGAAAGCCAACTGCGGTCTCTACAACTGCAGTAGGCGTGATCGTGGGAACTGGAGTCGCGGCTGGGGTTACCGGCGTACAACTGATAAGCAGCAGGAATGGAATAATGACCGATAAAATTTTGTGAGATGGTTTCATATCTTTGCTGCGACCTCGGAATTTAGGCGAATTCACAGACAGGATACAGGATCAAGTCGGCGATATATACATCACCGAGTTTGATCCTGTATCGAATATGCAGGGCAGATATGCGGATGCTGCCAATCCTATTTCTTGAACTCAGCTAGCGCAGGCAGTTGAATAATCGCGATGTCCAATGGGTCTAGGTGCAAAGAATTTGTAAGGTTGGTACCACTCAGCACCTCATAGCCTGGTTGGTCCAGTGGAATGTTCACCTCCTCATTTAAGTGATTGAGCGCGAACAGCCAGGTCTGTGAACCATTGCTGCGCTGTACAAATTCAACCCCTGCACTTAAATGAGGAGCAACGGGCTTTAGGCTGGCTGGCTCACAAACCACATCCAACAACCAGTCCATGCCGCTTTTATCGAGGACAGTGCCAAGGTAATAAGCGGTTCCCTTGCCGAATTGATTGCGGGTGACAGCAGGATTGCCCGCGTAATAGTCCTGTTCGAATGTAGCAAGCACCTGGGCGGATTTCAAGTGAATAACATCGCTCCAAAAAGAACATTGGAAGTGTCTTTCATTTGTTGTACGGATGGCATTCGATTGAGTTTCAGGATAGGGCACGTATTCTTCGATTGAAATTCCCAGCATCTCGCGGAACGGCGCTGGATACCCGCCCAGCCAAATGTGCTCATTCTCATTCACGATGCCACTAAAAATTGACATAACCAGATTTCCGCCGTTCTCAACATATTGATTGATGTTTTTTGCAGAGGCTTCATTGACCAGATACAGATTTGGCGCGATCACAAGTTTGTAGCGTGAGAGATCCGATCCGGGATGGGCAAAATCCACGGTAATATTGCGATCGAATAACGGCTTATAGTATGAATACAGCTGCGGGAACAGTTTCAAGTCATTGGATGGCTTGCTGTCCAGTTCGAGTGCCCACCAGTTTTCCCAATCCATCAGGATGGCGACTTCCGCTTCAACCTGGCTGGTGAGAACAGAATCCAATTTGGTTAATTCATTCCCCAGCGCCTTGACCTCACGCCACACGCGTGTATCTGTTCCACCATGAGGCAGCATGCCGCTGTGATGTTTTTCGGCGCCCGCTTTGGATTGCCTCCATTGGAAGAACATGATTCCATCCGCACCGCGTGCCACTGCCTGGAGACTGCAAAGGCGCATGATGCCAGGTCGTTTGTTGACGTTGCGCTGACGCCAGTTAACTTGCGAAGTGGCCTGTTCCATTAGGATCCATGGCTGGCGCTCACCGACCGAGCGGACCAAGTCGCAGATCATGCCTGCCTTCGCTGCCCAGTCCGATTCATATGTGTCGGGATAACTATCCTGTGAAACCACATCTTCATGGGATGCGAACTTAAAATAATCCACGCCTTTGTGAAAGCCCATGAAGTTCGTTGTCACGGGGATGTTTGAGGTGATCGCTTTCAGCGTGGCCTTCTGCTCTTCGAAGCAGACCAGCCACGAATCCGAGGAGAAACGTGCCCAATCGAGTTGTTGAGTCGAATTAACATGGGCAGGCGAACGTCTCGGGGGCAGAATTTCCTCCCATGCCGAATAGATCTGACTCCAGAAGGCTGTGCCCCAGGCGAAGTTAAGTTGATCGAGTGTGCGGTAGCGTTCCTTCAGCCATGCACGAAACGCTGCGGCAGAAGTATCGCAAAAACATTCGCCAACGTGACATCCGTATTCGTTATCCACATGCCACATGGCGAGGGCCGGATGATCCTTGTAGCGTTCGGCGAGCTGTGCGGCGATGCGGGTAGCATATTTGTGATAATCGGGATTGTGCGGACAGTAATGCCGGCGCGAGCCATGCGAAAGCGTGACACCTTCAGCCGTAACGGGGAGCATCTCAGGATGCATTCGCACCATCCAGGCGGGAGGGGAGGCGGTGGGTGTGGCGAGGTTGACCGAGACACCGTACGAATGGAGCAAATCCATTATTTGGTCGAGCCATGCGAAATCAAAGACGCCGGGCTGCGGTTCCAGTTTTGTCCAGGAGAAGATGCCCAATGAAACGAGGTTGACGCCAGCCTCGCGCATGAGTTGTGCATCCTCCAACCAGGTCTCTTCGGGCCATTGATCGGGGTTATAGTCACCACCATAAATCATATGAGGGAAATTCATAAGTCTCCAGTAGAATTCCTCGAAGGTGATTCCTTCTATGGATTTAAGTATTCTTCGAGCGCCGGGAGTGCTTTGCCGTCGAAATCAAACAAAGCCTGATTTTCCCAGGCATTCCCGGCTGATGGGTTGGTATTGTCCCATCCATTCCCCTCCACAGCCGTCCAGGTCGCGTCCCAATAAAACACGCCGAGACCGCGCCCGTCGTCCACAGCCCGGACAACGGACATGATATCTCTCAACATGTCACGCTGGCCTTCGGGTGTCAGCGGGTAGTTGGGGACAGCCAGCTTTCTGGTCGACAATATTTGGAAAGCCATCGTTGTCCTGGTCTGTAAATGCATAGGCAGTTTCCACCACGATGACATCCTTGTCGTAACGGGCGGAAATGTCATTCAGGTTGTCCTGCAGCTCTCCCAGGCTGCCATGCCAGTATGGGTAGTAGGAAATGCCAATTACATCGAAAGGGACATCTCTACGGGTGATGTTATCAAACCACCAGCGTGCCAGCTCGTTATTCCCTCCTTCTGCGATGTGCAGCATCACAAGAGTGGACTGTTACAGTCCTTCACGGCCCGGGAACCTTCCTTCAGGAGGGCAGCCAGGTTATCCATTCTGATCGTATTTTCCATCCGGCCACAGCATGCCGGCGTTGATCTCGTTGCCCACCTGGATCATGTCCGGGGGAGTGCCCTGGGCCACCAGGCTGCTGCACACGTCAAACGTGTGATCATAAACAGCTTTTTTGAGCTGCTCAATATTGTAATTTTCCCAGGCTGACGGTTTCGTCTGCGTTGCCCGGGTCCGCCCAATTGTCCGAATAATGAAAGTCCACCAGTAATTTAATGTCCTGCTTCTTCAGCCTGGCAGCCATGGCTAAAATTTCATCCTTGTTATGGTATCCATCGGCGGGATCCACCCAAACTCGCAGGCGGGCGTAGTTGAGACCATGGTCTTTTAGGATCTGCAGAGCATCCATCGGCGTGCCGCTGGCATCCTTGTACAATCCACCCAGGTCTTCAGACTTCTTCAGACTCGAAATGTCCGCTCCAAGAATAGACAGCACCGCCTGCCCAGGCACCAGTTCGATATCGTCGAAGCTGGCATAGGTATCCGGGTTGCCATCTGAGTACAGACGGATTTGCACCCCCCGTCTGTGACCTGGTTAGAAACCGAGAGATGAAGCCAACGATAACCAGGTGTGGTGGGCGGCACGTGCACTCGCTTCTCTTCGCCGCCACACTCGAGGCCAAGGTAGACTTCATTTTGTCCCCCGCTGGAGCGGACCCAACCGCGCAAGGTGTACCACTGGTTTGCCAGCCCGGATACACTTTGTGCGGTTTCGACTTGATAAGCCCCTGCTGCCTGGTGGGTCAGGCGCAAATTGCCAGAATGGCCTCTCTGCTCCAGTTTGACTGCATCCATGCTTCCGGTTTGGGTCCAGTCAGTTGGCGTTCCACCTATCTCCTGTTCTTCGAATCCAGGGTTAGCAACGCTGGCAGGTTCTGCTTCTGGAGTAACCATTGTAAGCGTGGGCTCCGAGTCCGGAATGACATTATGCTCAACGGGTATCGTCCCAACGGGCCGAGGTTCCGTTGCTTGGGTAGCACCCATGCGATTTGCCACGCCGCACCCGGCAAGGTAAGCGGATAGGACCAACATACCAGTGAGTGAGATCGAGAAACCATTCCTCTTCAGAAGTTAAATTATTCACCACAGTTATGAGCGAAAGTACATTTTGTAGTTCTTGAAAGTTAACCCTTAACAGCCCCAGCAACAACTCCCTCAATAATGTACTTCTGGCAAAGCAGGTAGAATATTACAATAGGCACGATGGACAAAACCAACATGGCCATCATGGCGCCCATGTCAATGCTGCCATAACCTCCCAGCAAGTACTGGACGGCAATGGGGATAGTTCTGTAGTTGGTGCCGATCACCAGATAAGGCAGCAGGTAGTCGTTCCAGATCCACATGGTATTTAGAATGGCAACGGTAATGTATATGGGCCTGAGAATAGGGAACACAATCAGGAAGAAGGTCTGGATCGGATTGCAGCCGTCGATCGTGGCGGCTTCCTCGATCTCAAGCGGGATGCTCTTTACGAATCCGCAAATATAAACACCGATAGTCCGGCCCCAAAGCCCAGGTAGAGGACAATGATGCCGATGGGGTTATCTAAGTGGAGAATATTTGCGATCTTGGACATACTGAACATGACCATCTGGAAGGGGACAATCATGGAGAAGATCAACACGTAGTAGATCGTCGAACTGATCCATGATGTTACCCGGGTGATCGCCCATGCCGTCATGGAAGTGAAAAACACGATCGTTCCGACAGAGAATACGGTAATAAAGAGTGAATAACCGAAAGCCTGGAAGAACCCTGTTTTTCCGAGACCAACGAGATAGTTCTTAATCCCACAAAAGTATGTGCATTGGGGAACTCAAACGGCGCAGTCGAAATGAAGAACCTGCCCTTGAAGGAATTCATCAGGACAAGAAAGAAGGGGAATCAAGTACAAGATAGCCAGAACAAAGAGGACCAAACGTTAGATTCAGCTTAGGACGATTTCGTGGTATTCATTACTCGTTACCTCCCGGCTCCGGGATACACGCAGCTGGATCAGCACGATGGCACCGACCAGCAGGAAGAACACGACTGCCTTGGCCTGGCCTATGCCCTCAGAACCAACACTGCCGTAGAAGGTGTTGTAAATATCGAGCGCCATCATGGCTGTTGACTTGCCAGGCGCGCCGCAGTCAGGGACAAGTTCTGATCGAAGAGCTTGAATGAGTTAGACAAGGTCAGGAAGGTGCAGATGGTGAAGGCCGGTGTGACCAGGGGGATGGTGATGTTGAACAAAATCTGCCAGGCGTTGGCACCGTCAATCTGGGCTGCTTCAACCAATTCTGTTGGGATGGCCTGGATAGCGGCAATATAAATGACCATCATATACCCGACCATCTGCCAGTTCGTCACGAAGACCAGGCCCCAGAAACCAAATTTAGGGCTGAAGGTGATATCGACGTTGAACTTTAAGAGCACGCCGTTGATGAGCAGCAGCCAGACATAACCTAGGACAATGCCGCCGATGAGATTGGGCATGAAGAAAGTAGTACGGAAAGCATTCTGTGCCCCAAAGCTTGCGAGTGAGCAGGAGCGCCAGCCCGAAAGCGAATACATTGATCAGCACCACCACAACTATGGTGAACTTCCCAGTAAAAATCATCGCATTCACGAAGTCCTTGTTTTCAGTGAATGCGCGAACATAATTGTTCAGACCCACCCAGTGTGCATTGGTCACTGTGGTGAATTTGGTAAATGATAAATAGATACCCAGCACGAAGGGGTATGAAGAACGCAATCACGAAGGCGACCATCGTTGGCAGGGTAAAAAACGCGTAGTAGGCGTTCGACATTCTTCGCATGGGAGTTCTCCTGCTCTGCAAAAGTGTGAATGATATATTCTTCAGTCACCCTGCGCCATCGATGACGCGGGGTGACCCTGATTAACAGATACTGAGGTTATCCGCCAGCGGCCTTGGCCTTTTCAGCCTTCCACTGGTCGATGAACAACTGCTGTACATCGGCCCACGGCATGGTGCCCTGGGCGTACTGGAGCAGCGCAGCGCCGAAGGCATCCTTGAAGGCCTGGCCCGGGAACAAGGTAAAGTACCAAGGCACACTATACAGATCTGGGTTGCCCGCATAGCGCAGTACTTCTTGCGCCAACGGATCGGTCGGCTTCTCGTCGTCGGTAAAGGTGTCGAAAGGCGTCATGAACTTCAGATCGTTGGTGACGAAGGCTTTGCCGGTCGGGCTGCTGTACAGCCACCAGATGAAGTCTGCGGCAAGTTGCTGCTCCTCGGGGGAAGCCTGCTTGTTGATGGAGAAGAAGTTCTCCGTGCCGATGTTCAGGGCCTGCTTTTCCTCGCCCGGCATGCCGGTGTAGATGGGCAGGAACTTGACATCTTCAGGCTTGACGGTGTTGCCGTCAACGCCCGAGATCTGACCCCAGGCCCAGTTGCCGTTCTGTACCATGGCGCACTGGCCGAGGGCGAACTCGGACATGGAATCATCCACGCTCTTGCTGCCCAGCAAGGTCGGCGCGATCGGTGGAGTCGTTGATGTAGAGGTCAAAGATATTCTTGTAATTTCTGCGTACTGGAACTTGACTCGCCGTGTGCAGCTGGGATCGCTCAGGTTGATCTTGTTGTCCCGCCACTCATAATAGATCGGGACATCGGCCAAGTGGGTCTGCCAGCGCCAGTCTTCGCCCTTCTTCAGCGAGGTGGAGCAGAACACGCCACCGATGCCCAGGTCGGCCTTCTTAGCCTGCATGTCATCTGCAACGGCCTTCAGACGTGGCGAAGTTGTTGACCTCAGCCATGGATGCGGCCTTGGCGCCGGGCAGGGCAAAGTACTTGTCCATGAGGGCGTTGTTGTAGATGATCCCGTAGCCTTCAATGGACATACGGGATGCCGTATACGCCATCGCCATCAGTGACCGCCAAACCTTTGTCGGTCAGGTGCTTATACAGCTCGGTGCCGGACAGATCAGCGGTGTAATCCTTCCAGGAGGCGTAGCCGACCGGGCCGTTGATCTGGAACAGGACCGGCGGATCGGACTTGGCGATCTCAGACTTCAGCGTCTGCTCGTAGGTCCCTGAGGCAGCCGTGACGACCTTGAGGGTATTGCCGGTCTCGGCCTTCCATGCATCGCCAATCTTTGCGTAAACGTCGGCGACTTCCGGTTTGAAATTCAGGTAGTAGAGCTCTCCGGTGGCTGCGGGAGCTTGGGTGGGTGCAGGGGCTTCGGTTGCGGCGGGAGGTTGGGTGCGGCTGGGGCCTGGGTGGCAGCGGGGGGTTCGGTGGCGACAGGGGCTGCGGTTGGAGCAGCACCGCCACATGCAGTGAGCATAAGGCTGGCTACTACCAACAGACCGAGCAGCATTGTAAGTTTGAGTTTCATTTCTCTTCTTCTCCTAATCGAACGATATGAATTTTGTGACGGATATCTGAATTAACTCATTATAGGTACTTTAATCCTTGCTTGCAATCACCTCCTTCATTATATTGAATTCTGATTCCTGTTCAATTTCTAAAGTGTGGTTCCGGCCGCCCCGACTTTTATGTTCCATGGTCTCGTGGATGGCGAGGTTGATGGCCTGAACCAGGGCACCAATTAAGGAGGAGCGCCGCCCAAGCATGGCGGTCGTAATCTTGACACCATGTTCCGAGGCCCGCAGCGACCGCTCGCGGACCGCCTGACGGATCGAAGCCGTCAGCAGGTCGCCCACCTGGGCTACACCGCCGCCGATGACCACCGTACTTGGATTGAACAGGTTGATCAGGCCGGCAATGGCGATCCCAATATACCTGCCTGAGTGCTTGATGAGCTCCTGGGCGGGAAGGTCGCCGCGTCGCGCCGCTTCGGCGACATCCTGCGCGGTCAGGGAATTCAGATCTTTTTCCGAGAGCAGGGTTCGTTTTCCGGAGGCCACCAGGCTGCGAGCCTGGGAGGCAATGGCGTGTCCACCGGCAAACGCTTCGAGACAGCCGTGGTTGCCGCACGCGCAAAGAGGGCCATTCTCATCCACTGTGAGATGGCCGATCTCGCCAGCCGAGCCTGTCGTCCCACCGTAGATTTGACGGTTGATCATCAGGCCGGCCCCGATTCCACTTCCTACTTTTATAAAGGCCAGGTTCCTTTCCCCGCGCCCGGCGCCATACGCCCATTCACCCAGGGCGCCCAATTCGGCATCGTTGTTCAGGGTGATGGACGTTTTCCACTGTTCCTCCAGGGTTGCCCGGATGGGGAACCTGTCCCAGCCTGGCATGATCGGCGGCGCCATAACGGTTCCCTGTTCCGTGATCACCGGACCCGGGACTCCGATGCCAATCCCGGAAAGATCGGCAGGTGTGAGGCCCCTCTTCGCCAGGAGCTCCCGTAAAATTCGATCTGCCTCTTCCAGGCATTTCTCAGGCCCAGCGGCGATCCGAAATGGGATTTCAACTTCTTCAAGAATACGGGCTGAAAAATCAGCCAGCGCCGCACTCAGGTGCATGGCCCCCATATCGATGGCCGCAACCAGACCTAGATTTGGATTAATTTCAAGCACGATAGGCGGCCGGCCACTGGATGTGGTCCGGCTTTCTGTTTCGATAATAATGCCATGTGCGATGAGATCATTTATGATGATGGTGACAGCCGCCTTTGTTATCCCCATTTCCTCGGCAAGATCTGTACGCGACAATCCTTTGCCAGCGAACCGGATCAGATCCACTGCAGCGTGTTTGTTAAAATTCCTAACATTATGATTCGTTGGAAGCCAGTAGAAAGAAGACAAGTTGTACCCTGCGTTGGGAGGCCCGAGAGCGTCTACAGTGTCGCAAGTGTAGCACAAAACATCAGATTATCAAGAGTTTTAACAAAGTCAACTCTTGAATTCTTTACAGTTAAAAAACTCAGGCTGGTCAAGTGACCAGCCTGAATAAATCGATCTTTCGACCGGGGTTAGCGGATGGCTTCCTCGGTGGTGGCATCGAAGATCTGGACGGCGTCCATGTCGAAGGCCACGTCCGCCTGCTGGCCCACGCGCAGGCTGGAGCGGGGTCGACGCGGGAAACGAAGGTGTTCTTTCCGCTGACGAGGTAGAGGAAGATCTCATTTCCCATCAGCTCGGTCACATCCACCTTTACTGGAACCTTTTCAGACATCAATGTTGGGCGGGACGAAGGCAGAATCATGGATGTTTTCAGGGCGGATGCCAAAGATAATATCCTTGCCTACGACCTTCTCAAAGGGCGCGGCCCTGTTTGCAGGAATCGTCAGAGTAAAATCGCCTGTGTCCACACACAGCTTGCCATCTTCCCGGCGGAGAGTACCGGGGAAGAAGTTCATCGCCGGAGAGCCGATGAAGCCTGCCACGAATAGATTGTTCGGATGGTCATACAGGTTCTGCGGAGTATCGAGCTGCTGCAGAACACCCTTGTTGATGACGGCGATGCGGCTGGCCATCGTCATGGCCTCGATCTGGTCGTGGGTCACGTAGATGAACGTGGTCTGCAGGCGCTGGTGCAGCTTGCTGATCTCGGCGCGCATGGCCACGCGCAGCTTGGCATCCAGGTTCGAGAGCGGCTCGTCGAACAGGAAGACCTTCGGCTCGCGGACGATGGCGCGTCCCACCGCAACACGCTGGCGCTGGCCGCCGGAGAGCTGGCGGGGCTTGCGCTCGAGCAGGTCGCGAATGCCGAGGATATCGGCAGCTTCGCCCACGCGGCGTTTGATCTCTTCCTTCGGCACTTTGCGGAGCTTGAGGCCGAACGCCATGTTGTCATAGACGGAAAGGTGGGGGTAGAGGGCGTACGACTGGAAGACCATGGCGATGTCACGGTCCTTCGGGGCGACATCGTTGACGACCCGGTCAGCCGATCCTGATTTCCCCATCTGAAATTTCTTCCAGTCCGGCCAGGCAGCGGAGAGCGGTGGTCTTTCCGCAGCCCGAGGGACCGACGAGAACGAGGAACTCCTTGTCGTCAACAGCGATGTTCAAATTGTTGACGGCGGTCACGTCCCCAAATCTCTTAGAGACTTTATCGAACGTTACACTAGCCATGATCTTGCCTCCGTTTCGTGGGAATATAGTGATTCGATTATACTCCCGATCTTTTTGTTAACGTCAAGTTAATGGTGAGGCTTGTCATAATTTTACCGAAATCGGTCTGGTTCATAAACATGCCCGGTTTCCCCGATCAACGATTCACCAGCCAGACTCCCAGAATGATGATACCTCCTCCCACCAGCGAGGCGGCTATGATTGCTCTCCTAAAACAAAGAACGCCACAACAACAGCCACCAGCGGCTCGATATACAGGAAGACGCCCGTCTGCGCAGTGGACAGGGCCTTGAGCGCATCGTACCAGGCTATATATGCCAGGCCCGAACAGAAGACCCCTAGGAAGGTAATTGCCGTCCAGCCGTTGACAGTCAGCTGGCCGATCTCGGAAATACCTCGAGCTGCGAAAAATAGGATTGAAGTGAACAGCCAGCCAAATGACATGACATAGAACATCATGAGTGTTGCTGGATGTGTCTTCAAGCCTGCGCCGTCGAAAGGACGGAGAACACTGCCCAGTTGACGGCGCTGATCAGGATCAAAATATCCCCCGGCTTACCAAAGCTGCGCAGTGAGACTGCACGGAAATTCCCATCATACACAACAAGCAGGACGCCCACGAAAGCCAACGTAATTCCAGTGGTCTTGACCCAGCCCAGCTTTTCCTTTAATACGATCCATCCAAGCAGCGCCATGAACACCGGCGTCGTGGACACGATCCAGGCAGTGGTGCCAGCTTCCGAGGTCTCCAGCGCATTGGATTGCAGCCACTGATGGAAGGTGATCCCCAGGAATCCCAGCAGGGCAAAATACAGCCATTCCCTTTCATTCAGCAGGGAGAATTGTCTTCGTATACCAACCACGATTCCCAGAATGACCACGCCCATGGCGAATCTCATCCACACCACAGTGACCGGTGAAATATCACGCAAGGCAATCTTGGTGGCAATAAATGAAGCGCCCCACACAATGACAGCAAAGATAGCTTCAAGGAAGGGTAATGTTTTTGAATTGGTCATCTATAAATCTCCATGGCAGTCGGATGACCGGAAATTTTATCCCACCTTTGGGGGAGGAAGAGCTGAATTTGATCGAAGTGAATGGCAGAAAGTAATTGCACTGGTTCCCATCATAGTAAAATTATTTATTCCTATTCGTATATTTGACTAAAGGAGCAAACTGATGGCAGACGTACTTGATTATCAGATCCTTGGCAATGACCTGCAGCTGGTGGAGATCGAGCTTGACCATGGCGAAGGGATGCGCGCGGAAGTCGGGACAATGACGTACATGGAAGACGGTATCGAGATGCAGACCGGCATGGGCGGCGACCTGTTCTCCGGGTTCAAACGGGCCCTGACAGGGGAGAGTTTCTTCATCACCACATTCCTGAACAACGACAGTCGCAAGCGCCGGGTGGCCTTTGCCGCACCGTATCCAGGCAAGATCGTGCCCTTTGACCTGGATCAGTTCAACGGGCAGCTCCTGTGCCAGAAGGATTCATTCCTGTGCGCGGCCCGCGGCACCAACATCGAGATTGCCTTTACGAAGCGCATGGGTGCCGGCTTCTTCGGCGGAGAAGGCTTCATCCTGCAGCGGCTGACCGGCGATGGGCTGGTCTTCGTCCATGCCGGTGGGACAGTGATCGAAAAGGACCTGGCTGCCGGCGAAACCCTGCGGGTGGATACAGGCTGCCTGGTCGCTTTTGCCACCACGGTGGACTACGATATCAAGTTCGTGGGCGGCTTCAAGAATGCACTCTTTGGCGGCGAAGGTCTGTTCCTGGCAAAGATGACCGGCCCGGGTAAGGTCTACTTGCAGAGCCTGCCCTTCTCGCGCCTGGTGGACCGGATCAAGCGCGGGATTACCTTCTCGCAGTCGGGCGATGAGCAGAAAGGCCTGGCCGGCCTGGGTGGTGATATCCTCAAGAACATCATCAGCGGCAGTTGAATCAGTATGCACCTCTGGAAGGTTGAACATTCCGAAAGCAAGCTCTGATGGCCCTGCGTTGGGTACTCGATTTTGTGGATTAATAGTTGTATACTGATTACGATTGAAGTTTACCGGTATGGAGAAAAAACCGTTCGATATCCGCCGCGCGGCGAAGCTGATCGACAAGGCCATTCAGCCTTACAAAAAGGCCGCCATGTTCGAGCTGGCCGAGGCTGGTTTCAGCTCGGCCTTCGAGCAGCTGGTCGCCTGCATGATCTCGATCCGCACCTTCGATGAGGTCACGATCCCGGTGGCGCGGCGGCTGTTTGAAAGGGCGCGGGACTCCGCAGGAGATGAGTCAACTGTCAGCGGCGGAGATCGATGCGCTGATCCAGCAGTCCACCTTCCACGAGCGTAAGGCGGTCCAGATCCTGGAGATGGCCCGGCGCGTGGTGACTGAATTTGGCGGCGAGCTTCCCTGCGATGAAGAGGTTCTGCAGTCCTTCTCAGGCGTGGGACCCAAGTGCGCCCATCTCGTCCTGGGGATTGCCTGCGGGGAGCCGTTCATCAGCGTGGATGTCCACGTCCACCGGGTGACCAACCGCTGGGGATATGTAGCCGCCTCCACGCCAGAGAAGACGATGGTCGCGCTGGAGGCGAAACTTCCGAAGCGCTACTGGATCGAGATCAACCGCCTGCTTGTCCCGTTTGGAAAACATATTTGCACCGGCAGTCTGCCGCACTGTTCCACCTGTCCTGTATTGGATATGTGCCAGCAGGTTGGAGTTAAGGCACATCGCTAAATGTCAAATCCTTGCGAAGGTGCCTGAGGTTGCGTTATTTCCCTGTTCGAATAAACCTTCGCAAGGATTCCTGTCACCAAAGGAGGCTGTAATGAATCTTTCAGAAGCACAATACGCCGGTGAGAAATTGACAGTGTTGAGGTCCATGTTCCAGGTCGATATCCAGAAGGACTGGGGCGACGAGACCGGGACCTGGCAGGCAGGGACGTGGTCAAAGGAAGAGCTGGAGAAACTCTATACTACCCTGACTTGTTTTGCGGAATGCCTGGGTGGAGTGCCGCGGGTCGGGGAATGTACCGGCGGCGTAAAAGTATACCGGGAGGACCTGGGCACGCACGGCGGGGAAGCGCTTGCCCACCGCGTCAGTCTTTCGATCAAGCAGACTTTCTCCGCCTGGACCGTGGTCCATGAGTTTGCACACGCCTGGGATGGGAATTATGGCTGGAAGCTGTCCCGTCTCCTGGAGTCTTATACAGGTGGGCACACCAGTCAATTTACGGGCATTCTGACCAGATTGATCGGGAAGCCGGACTCCGGGCCGTTTGACCAGGAGGACAAGCCAGGCCGGCGCGGCAGGAAACCCGGCTGCAATGCAGCGGGCTATTTCTATGGTGACAAACCCAGCGGCTCAAACTGGATGTTCAACCGCGTCGAGGATTTTGCCGAGGCGGTTGCGATGTATGTTGGCTGGGAACGCGGGAATGATCTATCCTCCTGGGCCAGGGCCCGCATCGATCGGTACCTGCTGCCCGATGGCGGGCAATCGAAATATTTTGGAGTGGATAACTGGACGTATTACCGGCAGTATTTTTATCCGGAAAATGGAGATTATAAAAGCACCAGGCGCTGGCAGTTCGTGGACGATTTGGTGAAAGGGAAGATCACGATACAATAACCTCCTTGAACCGGCGGCAGTCCCACAAGGGGATGATCTTGTACTGCATCCGCAAGATTTGCCTGGCAAATCTTGCGGATGAACACCAGACTGGACACCAAAAGACCATCTAAACACCGGGTATAATATCTGATCTGGAGACAATAAAAAACTTATGGAAATTACCTGGTATGGACATTCCTGTTTCCGGCTCACGGAGCGCAATTACGCCACTGTGGTGACGGATCCCTACGACAACAAATCCATTGGCTATGACTCGCTCCGGCTGAAGTCGGATATTGTCACAGTCAGTCATGCCGCGCCCGGCCACAGCAATACGGATGCGGTAAAAGGCGTATCCCATGTGATCGACGGACCGGGTGAGTTCGAGATCGGTGGAGTCTTCATTACCGGCGTCCAGTCGGACAGTGGCAGCTCGGGCAAGAAAAAAAGAATACTGACTCAACGCCCCGCAATACGATCTATGTATTCGATTATGACGGCATCACGGTCGCCCATCTTGGCGACCTGAATGTGACCCCCACCCAGTCGGAGATCGAATCCTTGGGCACTGTAAACGTGGTGCTGGTCCCGGTTGGGGGAGGCGGCGGGTTGAACGCGGCCAAGGCAGCGGAGGTCATCAGCCTGATCGAGCCGAGCCTGGTCATCCCAATGCACTACTCGACGCCTGCCGCGACGGTGTCTCTCGATACGTTGAATAAATTCATCAAGGAGATGGGTCTCTCCCAACCCGATGCCCAGCCTTCCCTGAAGGTGTCACGCAGCAGTCTTCCCAACGAGACACACGTTGTGGTGCTGGATTATCAAAAAAGCTGAACAGGCTCTGGATCCAGGGCCACGGACAGGAAAAAATGGCAGTAAAAGTATTATTGACATGGGATATCGCCGGTGAACGCGATCAGGAATACTTCGAGTTCATCATCGGGGAATTCATCCCTGGTGTACAGCGGCTGGGACTGCAGCCTGCCGAAGCCTGGGCGACCATTTACGGCTCCTACCCGCAGATCCAGGTGGGACTGCTGGCCAGCAACGCGGCCCAGGCACGCCAGGTGCTTGAACTCAAGCGACTGGGGTCTGTTGCAGGACAAGCTGTTCGATTACGTCAAGAACTATTCCTATAAGATCGTTCCGGCCCGCGGCGGATTCCAATTCTAGATTGAGCAGTCTGCACATCGACTTTCAACACGGAGCTGCCGCCCGCCCGGCGTATGGCTCCGTGATTTTATTTCCACGGATGAAACCCCGCCTCTCTACCACCCTCCTTCACTGGTACCGTCTCAACAAGCGGTCCCTGCCCTGGCGCGACCGGCAGCCGGTGGATCCATATGCCGTCTGGGTCTCAGAGATCATGCTGCAGCAGACGCGCGTCGAAGCAGTCATCCCCTATTACGAAAGGTGGATGAAGCTATTTCCAACCATCCGTGCCCTGGCGGATGCCAGCGAGCATGATGTTCTCAATGCCTGGGAAGGACTTGGCTACTATAGCCGCGCCCGCAACCTGCATAAAGCCGCCGGGATCGTCGCTGAACGGTACGGCGGGCATCTGCCCCGTGATCTCGATGAGCTGGGCAAATCTGCCCGGCATCGGGCGATACACACTGGGCGCCATCGCCTCGATCGCCTTTGGCATGGATGTCCCGGCGCTGGATGGAAATATCAAGCGGGTGTATGCGCGGGTGTTCGATATCTCCGAGCCGGTCGATACACCCCAGGGGGAAAAGTTCCTGTGGGAATTGGCGGAGAAACAGCTTCCCAGAGGGGAGGCCGGGGATTATAACCAGGCACTCATGGACCTGGGGGCGACGATCTGCATCCCCGGGAATCCGCGCTGCCTGATCTGCCCGCTGATGAAGATATGCCAGGCGCGCCAAAACGGGACTCAAAACCTGCGGCCGGTAAAATCCCCGAAGAAGGCGGTTCCACACCATATCCACGCGGCGGGAGTCATGCTGCGGGAAGGCAGCGTCCTGCTGGCCCGGCGCCCGTCGGAGGGACTGCTTGGCGGGATGTGGGAGTTCCCGAACGGGCGCGTGAGCGGGGATCCGCTCGAGGGGCTGGCCCAGGCTTTGAAAACGGGATATAACCTGCGGCTGCGCGCGAAGCGGCGCAACGTCCGGGACCCGCTGGCGGTTGTCCATCACGGGTATACCCATTTCACAGTCTCCGAATATGTCTATCGTTGTGAGCTGGCCTCTGAGCCGCAAGGGGGGAGTTTTAAATGGGTCCTGTTGGAGGACCTGGACGGGTATCCCATGGGAAAAATAGACCGCCAGATCGCAAACATATTACGAAAGGGAACAGGCTCTTGAATGTGATGGGAATATGACTTAGAATTAGACACATTCAAATTCAACTACCTCGTACCGGTGAAGGATTGGGACAATCATGGCAGACAAAGGATCACCAAAAAAATTCGACACGACCATCACCCTGGCGATCATTGGCCTTCTCAGCGCGGCCATCGTCGCAGCAATTTCCAACGCGGATAAATTGGCGAATGCCTTCCGTCCTGAGCCAACGGCGACAATTATTTCCACAGCAGCGCTGCCACCTACGTTGGTGGTTCTCACAGCGACTATCCCTCCGACTGCCATGCCCACGGATACCGTCCTTCCCGGAACCGCACCTCCACTCCTGCACCGGCAACCGATACTGCCCAGTGCCAACGCCCACACCAGTCTCGCTCGGCCAGGATTGGCCCCAGAACTGCATTAGTACGCTGTGGCAGCCATATGGCTCGCCCGTACTTGAACCGGTTCCCCTGGGAAATGGCTGCTGGGAACAACCCATCTATTATTTTGCGACGAATAATGGCAGCCTGAACTTCCTGGATGACGGCAGGAATTCCACATCCCAGGTGTATGGCCTGTTTGCGCCTCTGCCCGGTACCGATGGTTCCGTGACGGTCAAGGTAAGCCTGCAGGAGCTGAACAAGGCTGATCTTTTGATGGGCGTCTATGAAAAGCAGGATTTGAATGCCAGTGGAGTATTGATGGCCATTCCTGCCGGAAATGTGAAGAAGCAAAAGATATTGCAAATGTTGAGCTATAACAACTATAGAACGGTGGACAACACGTCCCCCGTCGACCAGATTGGATGGGTATACCATTACGTTTACCTACTCGGCAACGTCAGTAACTGCCTCCGTGCCCGGTGTGTATAACTTTAAGAAAGTGACAGTTTCCGGGGCACAGAAGTATATTTTCCTGGGATACCGGAAACTGGGTCCCGCCTACAGCGTCTCCGGTACATTCGTCAGTCTTGAAGTGAAGCAATAAAGCAAACAGCCCGGTCATTTGACCGGGCTGTTCTTATTTCAATGGGGATTTTAGACCCGTACAGGTTTACCTTTGCTCAAGGTGACCAGCACCATGGGACGCCGCTTGGTCTCCTCATATAAATAGGATTTGACTGTGTTGGCGATGTCCTTTTCGCTGTCGTACCCACCGCCGTTGACCAAATCCATGATCCTGCGGCGGACCTCCGGGAGCAGCTTGTCGGCATCCTCAGGGGAGACGAAGCCGCGGGTGATGATCTCTGGGTCGTGCAGCAGGCGGCCGCTGTAATCGTCCACGCTGATATCGATCAGGAAGATGCCGTTGCGGGCCAGCTTTTCACGCTCGCGCATGATGTCGTAGTCCACCTCACCGATGGATTGTCCATCGACGAAGACGTAGCCGCCCGGGATGCGTTCACCGAGCTTGATCCGTCCGCCTGAGAGCTCGACGATCTGCCCGTTCTCGACGACGATCACGCACTCCTCGGCCATGCCAACTTCGATGGCCAGTTGTGCATGGCGGCGCAGCTGGCGCAGCTCTCCATGGATGGGGAGGAAGTGCTTCGGCTTGATCAGATTCAGGAGCAGCTTTTGTTCCTCCTGGCTGGCATGCCCAGAGACATGGATCGGGGCGATCGCATCGTAGATCACATTTGCACCGCGCCGCAGAAGACGGTTGATCGTCTTGCTGATCGTCTCTTCATTGCCGGGGATCGGATGGGAGGAGAGGACAACCGTATCATGGGGTTTCAGGTCGAACTGGCGGTTGGTCCCGGCCGACAGGCGGCCCACGATCGAGGAAGGTTCTCCCTGCGAGCCGGTGCACATCAATACTACTTTGTGATCCTGCATTTGCAGGGCCTGTTCGAGCGGCACCAGGACATTGTCCGGGATATCAAGATACCCAAGTTTGCGGGCGATCTTGACGTTGTCGATCATGCTCGAGCCGGCCAGGGCCATCTTGCGTCCATGTTTGCCGGCGGCATCGGCCACCTGCTGGATGCGCGAGATCAACGAGGCAAAGGTCGCCACGATAATGCGGCCAGGGGCCTCGTCGAAGACCTTGTCCAGAGCTGGACCGATCACCTTCTCGGATGGGGTCCAGCCGGGGCGCTCGGCATTGGTGGAATCTGACAGCAGCAGGTCGACGCCGCGCCTGGAGAAATCTGCCAGCTTCGCGTAGTCAGTAGGCCAGCCATCCACCGGGGTATGATCGAATTTGAAGTCGCTCATGTGAACGACCAGCCCGGCCGGGGATGTGATCCCCAACCCGACCGCATCCGGGATGGAATGGCAGATATGGAATAACTCCACTTTGAATGGACCGATCTCGATCGTCGAGCCGGCTTCCACGGTGTTGAGCATGGCCTTGCTGGCGGCATTGTTGCGCGCCAGCTTGACCTCGATCAGGCCCATGGTCAGCGGTGTTGCCATATACTGGAACAGGGATATCGTTCAGGACATGATGGATCGCCCCAATGTGATCCTCATGCCCGTGGGTGATGACGATTCCCGCCACCTGGTGGGCTCTTTTACGCAAATACTCATAATCGGGGATGATGTAATCGATCCCCAGCATGTCATTATGCGGAAACATGATGCCCGCGTCCACGATCAAAATCTGGTTTTGATACTCGTAGGCGGTCATGTTCTTGCCAACTTCCCCGAGCCCACCCAGGGGAATGATCTTCAATTTTCCGTTCTTACTCAAGGTTCTTGTTCCTCACTTTATATAAAAAGATTATTTTTCCGCCAAAAGGCGGTAAAGGTCTATATGGTTTCCCTCGTCCCATGGGAAAGGGTTTGGGTATTAATAAAAAAAACCCACGCTGACTTGCTCGCGGGGGTGACGCCTTTTATCACATGCGATTGTTCTCGAACAAATGGCGTCCGTACGCCATGAAAGTCAAATCCAACGACCACGAGTATAGCAGGGGATGGGCGATTTGTAAAGCAGACCCCCGTTCGCTTAACATAACATTAACACAATCCCTAGCCTGCCTTCCTCTGCTGCTTCTGCCGTTCCAACATCAGATTGAACTCGATCTGCTTCTTCTGGATCTGTTTTCGGATCTCCTGTTTTTTTGTTTCATCGGTGACAGCCTCGTGCACCTGGCGGAGCTCGGCGATCTCCTTCAAAAGCTGCACTTCGGGTGAGGTCATACCCGCATTCTTCAAAACGGATTGCGCCAGGCGTACCTCCTCGGGCATTTCAAAATACGAGGTCAGGTCGATCGGCTTGCCTTTGCCGGGCAGATTGTCGAACTCGCCGCGCTCCTGCGCTTCCTTGATCAGGGCTTCCACAATTTTGTCGAATGACATACCTGGGTCTCCAGATACTCTACCGCTAAATCTCTGCGCAAGACGAACCGTCCGGTTGCAATTTTACACGCAGATGAGATTTTGGCGGTGATACAATCCATACACCAATTCTGGAGACATTCCAAATGCAGAAATCCCGCCTGCGCGCCCGTTACTTTTATATCCTCACATTCTTCGCCCGTGGCATTTTGAGCTTCATTTACTGGGAGCTCATCCTGCCGCGCATCGGTTTTCGCAGCCTTTCCCGCCGGACCCGTTCGCAGAGATCCCGTGAGCTGGCAGCCCGATTTCGGGCGATGGCGATCCGCATGGGTGGAGTGATGATCAAGGTCGGACAGTTCCTCTCCTCCCGCCTGGACATTCTGCCCCCGGAGGTGACCGATGAGCTCTCAGGCCTGCAGGATGAAGTGCCGCCGGAGGACTTTGGAGCGATCCGCAGACTGGCGGAAACCGAGCTGGGTGCACCGCTCGAGCAGCTGTTCGAGCGCTTCGAGCCGGAGCCACTGGCAGCCGCCTCCCTGGGACAGGTGCACCGCGCCCGGCTGCTGGCCGCTGAGGCCGAAGCAGAGCATTTCCGGGAGGTCGTTGTCAAGATCCAACGGCCGTTTATCGACCAGTTGATCGAAGTGGACTTTTCCGCGCTGCACCGCGTGGCCGGCTGGATCATGCACTATGAACCCATCCGCAAGCGTGTCAATGTCCCTGCCTTGGTGAAGGAGCTGGAGGACTCTGTCCACCAGGAGATCGATTATCTGGCCGAGGCCGGGAATGCCGAGACGTTTCAGAAAAACTTTGCCGACCGGAAGCGCATCCATGTCCCGCGCGTCGTCCGGTCCCTGACCACGAAGCGTGCCCTGACCCTGGAAAATGTGTATGCCATCAAGATCACCGATTACGAATCGATCACGGCTGCAGGCATCGACCGGGGCGAGGTTGCCAAAGTCCTGCTGGATACCTATCTCAAGCAGATCTTCGAAGACGGTTTCTTCCACGCCGACCCGCATCCCGGCAACCTGTTTGTGACTCCCATCCCCGCCACGGAGGACAGAAAAGCCAGCTGGCGGCTGACCTTTGTCGACTTTGGCATGGTTGGAACTGTCCCTGAAAACATCAGTGCAGGCCTGCGGCAATTGCTTATCGGCGTTGGGACCCGGGATGCATCCAAAGTCGTCGCAGCTTTTCAAACCCTGGACGTCCTGCTCCCGGGAGCCGATCTAAAGCTGATCGAGCAGGCCGAGTCCCAGATCTTCGACCGTTTCTGGGGCATGTCGATGAATGAGCTGCGCAGCGTGGACCACCGCGAGATGCACCAGTTCGCCATGCAGTTCCGCGAGCTGATGTATGAGATGCCCTTCCAACTGCCGCATAACCTGTTGCTGTTGGGAAGAACCGTTGCGATTTTGTCCGGCATGTGCACCGGCCTTAACCCACAGTTCAACCTGTGGGACCAGCTTGTACCTTACGCCCGAAAGCTTCTCACTGAGGAAGGTACCTCCACCTGGGATGTATTGCTGGATGAAGCAGGGGATCTGTTCCGGGAATTGATCGCCCTGCCTGCCCAGACGGGTCGTGTCCTGACACGGTTGGAGCGCGGCGAATTGACGGTCAACACTCCCCAGGTCAACCGCCAGATGTATCACCTGGAAAGCTCGGTGAATCGTCTGACGGCGAGCATTATATTTGCAGCCTTTCTCATTGGAGGTGTGACCCTATACCGGGGAGGAGACATGACCCTGGGTTATATCTTCTGGGCCCTTTCTGCAGTGACGCTCTTGTGGATGTTCTTCTTCTCGCGAGGACACTCCCCCTGGCGATAAAACCTTTGATGAATGCTCATCCCGCCGTTACCGGCGGCATGAGCTGGTTAACCTTTAATAAAACCAGCGCCATCCCGGCGCTGGCAGACGATTAAACCACCTCTTCTTCCTTTTTCTCATCCATCCGCTCCAGCGCCGAGTCGATCAAGCTGCGCCAGGCGAGCAGCATTTCCTTGCGTGCCTTTTGGCGGTGCTCGATAAACCCAGGCGGCAGGAATCCCTTCATGCTTTCGCGTAATTCCTTGCGTGCCGCTCTAAAGTGCTCACGGACTTCCTCGGGCATCTCATCCTCGAAACGACTTTTCTTTTCGTGCATAGACACCTCACTTTCTGGGAGTAATTATAAACCTATTAGTCTGGCATGTAGAGTCCGCCAGACTGCTCGAGCCAGTCTGCCACCCGTTCCACAGCCACCGGGATATCGTTATCTGAAATATCCAGCGTCAGGCTGGGCAGCATGGATTTCGCGACCAGCTCGTGCATCAACTCCTGCTCGCGGAGGAATGGACTTAAGTCGTTGTATTGGGATGGATTCCCCGAGACCTTCAATCTCTCCTCCCGGGCGGTCGCAAAGCTTTCCGGGGAGCGGGTGCAAAAAACGATCCGAAAATTGAGCGGCAGCAATCGCTCTTCCAGCCAGCGAAAATCATAATCCTTGTTATAGGCCTGTTTCTGATATGCCTGGGTTGAAATGTGGAAGCGGTCCACGATCCAGGAGTAATATTTCTGCAGCTCGAACATCCGGACCCAGGTGGCGTAGGTCTCCATCGCCAGGGATTCCTCCTGCGGCTCGAAGTTGATCGGCCCGCGTCCCCAGGGATAATTGGTGAACGTGCACCATTCGGCGGAGATCAGCGGCGAGTGGTAGCGATATTTGCGAGGCCCCACTACCCGTGGATGCTCGTTCAGCTCGAAGGCGATCTCTGTCTTGAACGTCAGGCGTGTGCCTTCCAGGATGACTTTGGGTGTGAGTTTGTTTCCCATGGTTTCTCTTAAAAGATTAATTTCTCTGACAGTATAATCAGTTGGAACTGTGCCCCTCTTATAAAGGATATTGGTTATGGAAGCAACGATTAGAAGTAATCAAAAAACTCCCCCTGTTTATAAGGGAGAACCCATTTTTGGAGTTTTCCGGGAATTTCGTCGCGATGCGCTCACATTTCTGGAACACAGCTGGCATATGCACGGCGACCATTTCGTCACCAAACTTGGTCCCATGCCGATGCATGTGGTTTCCGATCCTCTGCTCGCCCAGGAAGCCTTGACGACTCGAAAGCATCTCCTTCGGCGCTCGCAAAGATTTGAAGGCGGCACGCCACTCACGTATATTTTAGGACTCAGCCTGATCACCATCGATGGGGAGAGCTGGCTGATAAAGCGCCGCATGATGCAGCCGGTATTCCACCGCTCGAACATTACCGCCATGGGGGACAAGATGCAGGCTGCCGGGGAAGCGATGCTGGAGCGTTGGTCGCAGCTCCCATCCGATAAAACGGTTGAACTGACCAGGGAAATGAAGCTGGTGACCCTGGATATCATCAACCGCACGATGTTCAGCACCAACATATTACAGGAAGTGGACCGGGTGGGCAGCGTGGTGGATTCAGCCCTCGACTTTATTGCCGGGCGCGTCGGCAATCCGTTTGCCTTACCGGCCCGCTGGAAGATCGTCCCCTCCCATAGGAAGTTTTGGGACGAACGCGCCAAACTGGATGAATATCTCTTCCGCATGATCCGCGAGCGCCGTGCAGCTCTTTCACAGAGGCGAGCGGAAAAACGATCTGCTGGAGATGCTGATCGAGGCCCAGGATGCCGATACCGGCGAGAGGATGAACGATCAACAAGTCCGGGATGAGGTCTCCGGAATCTACGGCGCCGGTCATGAGACCACGGCTCTTGCGCTGACCTGGGCGTGGCACGCGCTCAACAAGCATCCCGATGTGCTGGCGAAAATCCGGGCGGAAGTGGACGCTCTTGGGTCATGCCGTACAGGCGAATGATTTACCGAACCTGCCGTATACCCTTGCGGTGATCGAGGAGACGATGCGCCTCTTTCCACCTGTGCCGATGACGGTGCGGGTGGCTTTCGAGCAGACCGAGCTGGGCGGGACATCCATTCCAAAGGGTGACCTGGTCGCGATTGTCATCCGCAATATTCATCGCCATCCTGCGTACTGGCAGGACCCGCTCGAATTCCGTCCCGAACGCTTCCTGCCGGAGAACAAAGCCTCTCTGAACCGCAATGCTTATATGCCATTCCTGACCGGGCCTCATATGTGCATCGGCAATCATTTTGCGCTGATGGAAGGTCAATTGCTGCTGGCGATGATGGTGCAGAAATATGACCTGACCGAGTCGCCAGAACAATCCGATGAGGGCAAAATGGCGATTACCATGCGTCCCAAATATGGAATGCCGGTGAGGATCACAGCGAGAAATTCATAAGCAGCATCGTCCGCTATTATCAAGGCCAATGATCCAATGAGATGCCATCTCAATCTGAAGAGATGGCATTTTTATTCAATAGATTTGTTTCCCTGCGCTTTGGTTTGTGATTGTTTTTGTCCTTCTAACCTGCTATACTTTATCCAAATTATAGGTAAAGGACGATTATGCTTGAAATTCGTCTGCTTGGGACATTTGACATCAAGGATGGGGAAAAAGCGCTCAGTATTGCCTCGCGCCCGGCGCAGTCTCTGTTTGCCTATCTCGTTTTGAACGCAGGGACTTCTCATCGCCGTGAAAAACTGGCCGGGATGTTATGGCCCGACTCCCTGGAGGATACCGCCAGGAATAATCTGCGCCACGCCCTCTGGCGGATCCGGAAGGCGCTTCCCGCCAGGAAGCGGAATACCTGCTTACGGACGATCTGTCGGTCTGCTTCAACGCCTCTTCCCGCTACTGGCTGGATGTGGAAAGCTCTGGAGAAGCTGGAGGAAATTGCGTCTGCCGACGAACTGATGACTGCTTGGCAGAATATCAGGGTGAACTGCTTCCGGGTTTCTATGATGAATGGGTGCTGTTTGAACGGGAGCATTTAGCTTCCATTTTTGAGCATCATATGGCGCGCCTGATGTCGTTGCTGGAGGAGCAGAAACGCTGGCTGGATATCCTGGAGTGGGGCGAACGCTGGATCAAGCTGGGGCAAAAGCCGGAACCGGCCTATCGGGCCTTGATGAGTGCCCATGCCGCAAAAGGGGATATGTCCAAGGTGGCCGCAACCTATGAGCGCTGTGTCAAATCCTTGAAGGAACTTAACATTGAGCCCTCCGAACGGACGCGCGCTCTGTACGAAAAGCTCAAAGCCGGGAAAGAGACCTATGAAACGGGGTCCGCCTTCCCATGTGCGCGAGCAAGCGAACCGGGTCCCGTAGGACCAATCTCCCTGTCCCACTGACCAGCTTTATCGGCCGGGAAAAGGAAGTGGATGAGATCATCCATCTGTTAAGCTCGAACCGTCTTGTGACCCTGCTCGGATCGGGTGGGGTTGGGAAGACGCGGCTGGCGATCCGGGCCTCCGGCAAATTATTGAACGAATTCAGAGATGGCGTCTGGTGGATCGACCTGGCCGGCCTTGAATGAGGACTTTCTCGTGCCGACGGAAGTTGCCAGGGTGTTGGAACTGACCGAAAGTCCAAGCCAGCCCTTGATCGATCAGCTGATTAATCATCTCATGTCAAAGCAAATGCTGCTTGTGCTGGATAATTGTGAGCACCTGGTATCAGCCTGTGCCAAGCTGGTGGACGGGCTACTGAGCAGCTGTGAGAATTTAAAGATCCTGGCAACCAGCCGGGAAGCGCTGGATGTCTTTGGAGAGGCAGCCTGGCATGTGCCCTCCCTGTCGTTGCCTGATCTGGATTTGTCTAGTACGGAATCTGGATCGATTTGAAAGTGTACAGCTGTTCCTGGAACGGGTAAAAGTCATTCAGCCTTCATTCAGCCTGACCGATCAAAATGCAAAATCGGTGGTGCAGATCTGCCGGCGTCTAAGCGGTATGCCGCTGGCGATCGAGCTGGCCGCGGCCCGTGTGAAAATGATGAGCGTGGAGGAAATTTCCAGCCGGCTCGACGACCGTTTCTCTCTTCTGACCACCGGCAGCCGGGCCGCACTGCCTCGCCACCAAACACTGCGTGCCACCATCGATTGGAGCCATGACCTGCTCACCGTACCTGAGAGGATCCTATTCCGGCAGGATGTCTGTATTTGCCGCTGGTTTTACACTGGCTGGTGCCGAAGCTGTCTGCGCCTTTCACGAGATCAGCCGCGGCGAAATCCTTGACCTGTTGGGCCGCCTGGTCGATAAGTCGCTGGTTGTCGTCGAGCGGTCCCCGTCATCTGTAACCCGTTATCGGATGCTGGAGACCATCCGTGAATATGCGCGCACAAAATCGGAGGAGGCTGGCGAAACACTGGAACTGCGGAACCGGCACCTCGATTATTTTGTCCGACTGGCGGAGGAAGCGGAACAAAATACGTTTGGCGCCGACTCCGTGAGATATCACAGGCTTCTGGATGAGGAATTGGATGAAATCCGTGTGGCCATGGAGTGGTCCATTCACTCGCACCAGGCCACAATGGCATTCCGCCTTTCAGCTTCCCTGTTTTACTTCTGGTATAACCGCAGTCTGTTGGGGAGCGAGTGGCAGGAGCAGCTGGATCATGCCCTTCCGTTGCTGGAGGGAATGGACCGAACCCCGGCCCGGGCAAAAGCGTTGAATGCGATGGGCTTTTTGTATTGGGCGGATGTGATTCCCGCAAACCCGCGCGGCAGACTGGAGGAGGCTCTCTCCATTGGCAATGAATTGGGCGACAAGCTGATCATCGCCCAGTCGCTGTGCAACCTTGGTTTGATTGGAATCACCGAAGGCCGCTACAGGGATGCATACTTCTTTTTTAAGAAAAGCCTGGATCTGTTCCAGGAACTTGGCCTTCATGATAAGGAATATATCTGGTCCCTGACCTTCCTAGGCGATGTTGTTTTCCATCTCAATGACCTGGAAAGTGCCCGAAATTACTATGAACGAAGTGCCCAGGCTCTTCGGGAACTGCAGGATAGGAATTTTCTTGCCTATACGGTCCGACGCCGGCCCAGCTTGCCTGGTATTGTGGTGAGTTTGAAGAGGCAACCCGGCTTTGCAGGGAGAGCCTGACGATCAACCAGGATCTGGGGGATGTACGCGGGACCATTGCCAGTCTTTCGGCCTATGCAGGAGTTGCAACCGCTCAGGGCAAATTTACCCGCGCTGCACAATTATTTGGCGCGGTGGAAACGCTGGAATCCAGGAATATCCGGCTGGTGCACATGGACCGGATGGAGCGTGAGCGGAACCTGTCTATTTTGACGGGATCAGTTAAACCTGGCTGACCTGGAAAAGGCCTGGAAAAGGGGGACATTGATGACCATGGAACAGGCGGTTGAATTTGCCTTGCAGGAGACCTGCCTAATTTTGAACTGAGAAGTACGCCGGATGGGGGCCGTAAGATTGAAAAATATCCCGGAAAAGTGAAAAAAACACGCTGAATAAACGCTCGCAGACACACTGACGGATGGGGACTGTCTACACTATAAGCATATAGAACAAAGCAGTGGAGAAAGGAAATACCCGATGAACATACGAACTTCTATCAACCATGTGCTTGCGAACCCGGCCCTATGGCGCGGTCTGGCGGGGATCCTGATCCTCATGATCAGCTCCAGTTTTATCTGGATGGCGAACGATCATGTGATCGCCCCCCCGGTTTTGAGGATCCTGGATGGGCTTTATCGGGTGTTCAGTGGTCACTATTTCTTCCATTTCTATGTTTTCTAAGTGAGGGAGCAAAAATGTTACGAAACCTTTTCCTCCTCGTGATCGTGATCATCTCACTGTCGCTGGCCAGCCCTGTAGTTTCAAATATCAACGCCAGGGCCTTGGCGCTAAATCGTGAAGCTGCAGGAGATTTTTACCAACGGCATCCTGATTGGACCGTGGCCTTTCAAGCCCAGACGCC
This sequence comes from uncultured Chloroflexia bacterium, assembly GCA_963750005.1. GTDB lineage: Bacteria > Chloroflexota > Anaerolineae > Anaerolineales > Villigracilaceae > Defluviilinea. The sequence goes on along the minus strand of CAVVPC010000033.1, from coordinate 355 downwards.
TTATCACCTGGATTGTTTTCGGCGCACGTACAATTTTAAAAAATCTGCGATCCAGGAGCAGGATGCGACCAATTACTTCCTGAACGTTAGCTGACTGACGCACCAACAGAGAACAAAGCGAAAGGGATGTGCCTTGCCCTTCATTTTCCTCCACAAGGCACATCAGACCCGCACCAGGGGGTATTGGTGCGGGTTTTTTATTTCGAAACCGATCCTTTCCGTAGGCGATTGCCACTCCAGATCAGTCTGGTCCGGAGTGGTGCAGGCTTTGTTGTCTTTTTCAAATTGACAGCCGTGTCTGCCTCATGTAAACTCCCTACATGGATATAGACCTCGACCTGTACCGCCAGGAGAT
>CAVVPC010000032.1:0-35613 GCA_963750005.1 uncultured Chloroflexia bacterium | reverse complement strand
ATAGTTTTGCTGCTGAACAACCATCAACTGCAAAATCATGGTGCTGAAAATCAAACCTAGTATAGCGTAGGATTTTTATACAGTCAAAGTTTAAGGTCCCCAATATGGTCATATGGGTTTGTTTAAATAGTTTGGTAAGAATTTTAGGTTATAAAGGGACTGAGATACATATTGACGAACAGCCATATGAAAAAAATCCGCTTCTTCCCAACTCTTCTCTGGATCGCTGTTTTACTGGCTGCGTGCGCCCCGGCGGCTTCACAGACTGCAGCTGGGCCCAGCCCAACTTCCCAGCTGGCACACCCACCCCGGATTTCCTCCCGCACAGGCCACGATTGGGTCGCCGGCGCTGGTTCCCTCACCGTTCCCCGTTGCCACACGCGTGGCCCGGAGCTGCATGCCACGGACCCAACGACTGTCAGCCTGGCTTCAGGCGGGCTGCAGCTGGTGGAATTTTTCCGTTTCACCCTGAGTTACCTGCCGCTCGATGGCGCCCATGGTCCATGGGCTCGAAGCAAAATATTTCGGCAGGATCCAATTCTCCTTTCTCGACGCGGATCATACCTCAAACTTTCGATTTCCAACGCAGCCTGGGCTTTTACTCCCAGCCGGAACTTTATCTGCTGGATGCGAATGGGAAAATGCTTGAAAAGTGGGTGGGCTATACAAGCCAGGAGGAGCTGGAAACAGCCTTTACTCGACACCTGGAGTAATGAAAATTCCGCAATCCAACCCGGGCTGCGGGATTTTTTTCTTTAGGGTGGTACCAATGGAGAAGGAATCCTTCCAGTGGGTTGGCCATTTATAGCTTGCGGAGTGTCCGTGGGCGGTGGCTCAGGCGTATCTGTTGGAGGGGGGAGGGGGGTATGGGTCGGCGGCTCAGGCGTATGTTTGGAGGGGGGATGGGGGTATCGGTTGGCGGTGGGATATCTGTCGGCGGGATGGGTATATTGGTGGGGCTGGGTAACACAATCCTGGTCGGTGTTCGTGATGGAACGCGGGTGGAAGTGGCAGAAAACCTTCCCTCCCGTGTTCGGGTGGGGGGGAGTGGGGTCCAGGTTACGAAATGTTTGGTCGGGGTAACGGAGGCGATGACTGTGGGAGAAGGAGGTCTGTGTGAATGTAGGAGTGGGCGTTGGGATGTATTCGGAGATCTCCACCGCGGTCAGAGCCACCGCAGTATTGATGGGATTGGAAAAGGCAAATCAACAACATCCTGCGCCGGAAATCAGAGGCTTCAGATCTATTGGGATTTACCAGGGCTGCTGCCGAAACAATGCAGATCAGGCTAAACCCGAGCACACCTGCTGCAAAGACGTCAACGGCCCGGATACTCACGAATTTTCACTCTTGTTTCTTTCCACCTTCGCCAGCTAAAGGGTGGTTTCGTTACTTCCGCGGAAAATCATGTATAAAATTGGCATAAGGTTCTCTCTCGCCTCCAAGTATAGCACTATCCAAATTCCCTGTTCTGCACAGTATAATCAAAAAATGTCAACACTGATTCAAATTCTGGCCTTCCTTGCTGGCCTTCTGATTGTACTTCTTACCCTTTCTTCAGCTCTATCCACCTTTGTCCTTCCGCGGGCTGCACGCAGCCAGTTGAACCGGATCGTTTTTGGGCTCCTGCGGCGGCTGTTCGATTTCATTCTCCATTTTGCCAGGACCTACCCGCGCAAGGATGCGATCATGGCCTATTACGCGCCCATCGGGCTGATGCTTCTTGTCCCGACCTGGTATGTGTTGATCATGCTTGGTTACGGAGCCATGTACTGGGCGTTAGGGATGGGACCCTTTTCCTCCACGGTCCGCCTGAGTGGTTTATCTCTTCTCACGCTTGGTTTTGAGTCAAACCGTGTTTTCCTGGTGAATCTGCTTGAGTTTTCCGGAGTCCATGCTGGGGTTAATCCTGGTCGCCCTGCTGATTGCTTATCTACCGACCCTCTACGCGGCCTTCTCCCGGCGGGAGCAGGTCGTCAATATGCTGGAAGTGCGGGCGGGCAGCCCTCCTTCCGCGCTGGAGATGCTGCTTCGCTTTAACCGCAACCAGGGGCTGGAGAAACTGGCGGATTATTGGAAGGTGTGGGAGGCCTGGTTTGCCGATGTGGAGGAGAGTTATACCACCCTTCCGGCGTTGATCTTTTTCCGCTCCCCGAGGGCGGAGAACTCCTGGGTGACGGCTGCCGGCGCTGTCCTGGACGCGGCTTCCATCACTTTGTCCTCAATTGACATCCCCTACGAAATTTCTGCCGCGCTTTCCATCCGTGCCGGGTTCCTGGCGTTTCGCCGCATTGCAAGCTACTTCGATATTCCCAACCCTGGAACCGCATTATCCCGAAGTTCCCATTTGTGTGGATCGCGCAGAGTTTGACGAAGTTCTCGATCAGCTCGCTGCCGCGGTCTGCCCCTGAAGGCGGACCGCGAAAAGGCGTGGCGCGACTTTGCCGGCTGGCGGGTCAACTATGACCGTGCTCTGATCCTGCTCTGTGGCCTGGTGATGGCGCCCCAGGCATCCTGGTCCAGTGACCGGGCGCCAGAATATCACCCCACGCCAATGCTGATTTCAAAAAAAACAAACTTCATGCTGACAAGGAAACTGCATGACAGTCATTACACTCACAACAGATTTCGGACTCCGCAGTGGATTTGCAGGTGTCATGCAGGGGGTAATTTATGGCCTCGCACCGCAAGCAAGGATCGTGGACATTACTCATTTTGTCTCTCCACAGGATATCCAGGAAGGTGCCTATACGTTGTGGCGCGCCGTTCCGTTCTTTCCAAAAGGGACCATCCATGTGTATGTGGTCGATCCGGGCGTGGGGACCAGGCGGCGACCATTGGCAGCGCAGCTCGGTGACCAATTCTTTGTTGGCCCCGATAATGGACTGTTAACCCCACTGATCGAAGATGCCGAACGTAACCAGCAACAAATCGAGTTTGTCCATCTGGATCGGCCGCAATTCTGGCTGCCAAAAATCAGCCGTACATTTCACGGGAGGGACATTTTTTCACCGGTTGCCGCCCATCTGGCAAATGGTATCTCGCTGCATGAATTGGGAACGCCGTTCAGTGACCCTGTCCGCCTCGAGCTGCCAATCCACAGAAGACAGATACAGGTTGGATTGCCCATGTTACTTCGATCGACACTTTCGGAAATCTGACCACCGATCTGCCCATCTCTTTGCTTCCTGATTCGAAGCATGTGTTGTTCCGCCTGAACGATGTCGAGGTGAATGGCATTGTAAATTCCTATGGACACCAGCATGCGGGTGAATTGATCGCTGTGGTTGACAGCGAGGAGTTTATTGAGTTTGCAATTGTGAATGGCAATGCCGCCCAAAAACTGGGTGCAAAAGTGGGCGAAGTAGTTGATGTGATTTTCAGTGTAAAATAGCACCGCCATGTCTGCTTCCCCACTCAGTGTTGAAAATTTGTCGTTCCGTTATCGCCGCCGTGAAGATTGGGCAATCGAGAATATTTCCTTCGAAGTACAACCGGGACAGGTTCTGCTCATTGCTGGAGCAAGTGGATGTGGAAAAACAACATTGATGCGCTGTATCAATGGACTTATTCCCAACACATACAGTGGTGAAATGACGGGGGACATCCGTTTGTTTGGGACATCGGTGAAGGAAATGCCGATGTCGCAAATCTCGCAAACAGTCGGGACACTCTTGCAGGATCCTGAGCGACAAATCCTAGGCAGTTACGTTTTGAATGAGGTCGCCTTTGGGCTGGAAAGTCTGGGCTTGCCGCGCGAAGAGATCACCCCCGCGTGTCGAGAAAGCGCTGGATCGTCTCGGGATTTTGCCGCTAAGGGACCGTGAAACGTTTGGCACCTCCGGCGGGGAGAAGCAGAAGATCGCCCTGGCCGGTGTACTGGCGATGGAGCCCAAAATCCTGCTGCTCGACGAGCCTCTGGCGAGTCTCGATCCAATGTCTCGCCTATGAGGCGTTAAATGCCTTTCGACAGCTTGCGGATGAAGGCTACTCGGTGATGATCGTTGAGCATCGAGTGGAGGATGTGCTCGCCATTCACCCCGAACGGATCATGTACATGGAGCAGGGCAGGGTTGCCTATCTCGGCGATGTGAAGGGCTTGATGAAGGTTGTGGACTATACGCGCATCAAGCTTCCGGCTGAGGTGGTGATGGAACGTACACGCGAACACAGAGAAGAAACGCCTTCCGAACCAGCCTTAAAGCCGGAAGAGGATCGAACATGAGTCTTTGGTTCGCTTTCAAGATGTCCATTTTCGTTACCGGCAGGATTTCCCTGAGGTTCTCAAAGGGATCGATTTCGAAGTCAAAAAAGGGGATGTGGTCGCCATCCTGGGCCATAATGGTTCTGGAAAAACCACGCTTGTCAAACATGCCCTGGGCCTGTTGAAGCCCACCCAGGGACAGGTATTACTTGAAGGTAAAGATACCCGTCAGATCAGTGTTGCACAGGCTGCTCACACGGTTGGCTATGTCTTTCAAAGTCCCACGCAAATGCTGTTTGCACCGACTGTCAAAGATGAGCTGGCCTTTGGCCCGAAGAATCTGAAGATCCCCGAGGACCAGATCGAGAAAAATGTCCAATGGGCGATCGAGACGGTCCACTTGCCGGAAGAGATGCAAACGCCGCCCCTGGCGCTTTCCTTCGGACAGCAAAAGAGAATTTCGATCGCGGCCATCCTGGCCATGCGCTCGCGGATCCTGGTGATGGATGAGCCGACGGCCGGGCAGGACTACTGGAATTACATGGCCTTCATGGACGGTATTCTCCAGATGCCGGGTTTTGATTCCATTTTGTTCATTACGCACGATGTGGATCTTGCCGTTGTGTATGCCAACCGTGTCCTGCTTGTATATGGCGGCCAGCTGGTGGCAGACGGTACACCTTACGAAGTGCTAAAGGACGAGGCGACGTTACGCCATTCCGGATCCTGCCGACGTCCCTGCTGCGCGCCAATATTGAAGCTTATCCCCGCCTTGGCAGATTCCACCGCGCCGAAACTCTTGGCCAGTTCCTGAGTTAAATCTCATGGATGCCCTTGCGGAAGGCCGTTTTCCGCAATGCCAAATTCACCTTATTCTTCAAGGAGGAAGAAATGGAAAAGAGATCGCTTTGGAAGTTTGGAACCCGTGAAGTGGTATACGCCGCCATCGGCGCTGCCCTCTATGCCGTACTGAGTATTGCCACGAATTTCCTGCAACTGCCAAGTGCAGGAAATGTGTCTTTCCGTCCTGCGGTTGCGATCCCGCTGTTCTTTGGTATCGCCTTCGGTCCCATTGTTGGATTCATCGCCGGTTTCCTGGGCAATATGATCAGCGACCTGATTTCCGGGTATGGCTTCTGGGTCTGGTGGGATATCGGGAATGGTTTGATGGGTTTGGTCGCCGGCTTGATGGCATTCTCCTTCACCAGCTTCAAGGCACGCTCCACCCTGCTCAAGGCGGAGTTGTACGTTATTCTTGGCGTGCTGGTAGGGATGGCAGTAGCCTCCATCTCGGAGATGTGGGTTTCGGGCGCAGATATACAAACGGTGATCTATGGGAATTTCCTCCCGTCTGCCATTGCAAACCTGGTGAACGGGCTGATCCTGGTTCCCATCCTGATGATCGCGTACGACGCGGTGGTCTCGCGATCCGGAAGGTAAGTTACGAATGATCGTTGAGTGCAGGTTTCTGACCTGCACTCAACTCTAAACCATGCTTGTTACCTGGTCTTATCGTTTTCGGAATAGTTTGATGGAGTTCTTTTGATCCACGCGCTCGCTGGATCTTCTCCCTCCTGTTCCTTTTTACAGCCACCCTGTTCTGGGATGCGCGTTTTCTTGCCGTTCTCTTTGTCCTGGCGTTTCTATGGTATTTTTCTGCAAACGTGCCATGGAGTGAAACGCGGCGTGCCTGGAGCTTTGTTGGATTTTTGCTGCTGGTTATGATCGTGGTCAATACCATCCTGACAGGCGGCGGGGCAGGGGGAGTGGTCCCGGAGGGTGGGCACCTGGTCTGGCCGAACGGCATTCCCATCCCTTTTACCGATTGGGTTTTCCATTTTGGATTGACCTATGAGCGGCTGTGGTTTGCGTTTTGCCAGATCCTGCGCATCGGGGGGATCTCCGCTGTGTTTGTCATCATCCCCTTTTCGATGGATCCACGCTTGTATGGGGTAACCTTCCGAGGGCTGGGCTTCCCTGATAAATTCGCCTATTCGATGGAGCTGGCCTTTCGCTATGTGCCAACCATTGCGCGCGATTTTGGCGTCACGGTCGATGCGCAGCGGGCGCGCGGGCTATGAGGTGGAAAGCAGTGGCGGCATCTTCAAGCAACTGCTTCGCACGGCTCCCTTGATCGTGCCCGTGACGATGAACTCCATCCTTACCGGAGAGGATGTGGCCAATGCCATGGACCTGCGCTGCTTCGGGCAGGGGCCGCGTACCTGGCTGACCAAGCTCCGGTATCACTGGCGGGATTATGCTGCTGATCGCTTTCAGCATCCTTATATGGGTGACGGCTCTTGTAATTGTTTACTGGTTCGGGGTGGGAAGCTTCTGGGTTCCGGATTGGTGGTTAAATCTGGCAGGCGGATGACCGACATACTAACAGCTCGGGCCTTAAGGCTCGGGCTGTTTACATGTTATGAATGTTGTCCCGGGAAGATTTCTCCTGCCTCGATCGCCACGTTGAGATGATTCTCCTGCGGGGGGAAGGTGCAGGTGGCATAATCCGTGAAGGCGCAGGGCGGGCTGTAGGCCTTGTTGAAATCAAGGAATGTCCTGCCCTTGATGTGAGAATCGGCATAATGATAGCGGCCGGAGGGATAGGTCGGATTGCCGTTGGTCCGGTCCATGAACTGGACGAAGAGACGCCGATCGGGCAGCTCCTCGACGATCAGCTCATGCGTCTGCCCGTTCAGCTCGAAGGAGACAAACCCCTGCATGGGCTCATCCAGGACCGCGCCGAGGATGTCGGGCATCTTCACAACCTTGGGGATCTCATAACGGGTATAGATGGCAGGGACGCGCAATTCCGGTTTGACGGTATACCACTGCCGGCTCGGAAAGGTCCGCCGTGCTTCGCGCCGGTTATCCCATACACGTATGCCCACTCCCTTCGAGCGCCGGACCACAACCATGCGGATGTCGTCAAAGGTGATAAAGCTGGGCACATCCTCCTGGTCTGCATCCAGCAGGACATTCTGGGCCGGCGTGCCATTGACTTCGACATTCGTACCGTCCTCGACATCCAAGGTGACATTATTGCCATCGAACTCAAAAGTGCCGAGCCTTGCAGGGAAACGCTGCGGCAGCAGGATATCCGCGCCGGAATCGGAGCCAATCTCATTTGTCCCCTTGCGAAGCCAGTACAACCCGGCCAGTGCCAGCCAGCCATTTTCACGGCGCAGGTTGGCATCCATCTCCTGCCGCCATTTCGTGATGCCGTGTATGTATTCGTCGTTGTTCATGAGAGGCATTATACCTGAGGGAAATATTTAAAAAATTTACAGTTTTGTTACGTTCTTCCGGTGGGATGTGAAGGAAAGCGCTTCAGTCCTTATAGATTTCCCCCGCTTCCACCCGGAAGGGAATGTGGTTTTGCACGGGTGCAAACAGGCAGGTGGCATAGGGGGTGAATGCGCACGGTGGACTATAGGCGAAATTGAAATCCAGGATAACTTTGCCCTCCTGGACCGGCTCGGTGTACAGATACCGGCTGGGAGGTAGGTCTCCCGGCCGCTGGTCAGGTCCTTGAACTTTAGAAACAATTTGTCGTCCCTGACCTTTGTAACGTCGAGCTTGTATTTTTTGCCATCAAAGGTGAAGGAAATGTAACCATCCAGGCGATCCTCGACGGTATCGCCAAATACGTCTGGCTGGCCGGAGGCCCTGGGCTCAGGGTAGGCTGTGTAGCGCGCTTTGAAGCGGAAGTCTTTGTTGATCGGGAACCATTTCAAGGGTGGCAGGGCGAAGCGTTCCTCCTGTGTATTGTCCCAGACACGGATGGCATACCTGCCGGCATGCTCATGCAGCGCCAGGCGGATTTTGTTCCAGGTGATGAAACTCGGATGTTCGTCCTGGGTCGATTTCAGGAGGGCCTTCCCTGACAGCCTACCATTGATCTCAACCGGCACCCCCTCCGTCGCCTGGAAACGGACCGTTTTACCTTTCTTCTCGATCACCCCCAGGAAGGTGGGTGCGCTCTCAGGCAGGCTGACTTCACAAAGCGGGTTCGACCCGATCAGGTTTCGGCCCTCCTTGAGCCAGTGCAATCCTGCCAGCGCCAGCCAGCCATTCTCACGGACAAGAGCATCATACTTCCTTGCCCGCCATTGGAGAACCTCATTTTCGTAAGTTGTGTTGTCCATTGAAGTTAATTATACATGGCTTCATGAACAAAAGTGTGCAATTATCAGCAGGGTCATAACCTGATATCTACAGCAATACGCCGTCTCTGATTTGAGCAAAAACACCCCGCCACTTGGAGTTCTATCCATGCAGCGGGGCACCCCATTACTAATCTCTATTCTCTACTCTTCCAACGTACTCACATCCCCTTCCGGGAGTCCCTGGGCGCGCGCCTTCAACACACGGCGCATGATCTTGCCGGAACGGGTCTTGGGAAGCTTGTCCACGAACGTGACGGCTTCGGGGCGGGCGATCGGTCCCATGTGGGTGGCGACGTGCTGGCGCAGTTCCTCCGCCAGGTCCGGTGACGGGACAAAGCCTGTCCGCAGCAGGACGAAGGTATGGATGCCCTGTCCCTTGACTTCATGCGGCAGGCCAATCGCCGCCGCTTCTGCCACAGCGGGGTGACTGACAAGGGCCGACTCCACTTCGGCCGTGCCGAGACGGTGACCGCTGACCTTGATCACATCGTCCACACGGCCAATGATCCAGAAGTAGCCGTCCTTGTCGCGTTTGGCGGAGTCGCCGGTCGTGTATTTGCCAGGGTGCTTTGACCAGTACTGGCTGACATAGCGGTCCGGGTCGCCATAGATCGTGCGCAGCATGGCCGGCCAGGGATTCTTCAGCACGAGATAGCCCTCATTTCCGTCCGGGACCGGGTTCCCCTGTTCGTCCACGATCTCGGCTTCCTGCCCGAAGAACGGACGCGTGCCCGAGCCGGGTTTGAGCGGGACGGTGGGGGTGGGGGTAATCATGAACATGCCGGTCTCGGTCTGCCACCAGGTGTCCATGATCGGGCATTTCTCCTTGCCGATGACACGGTAGTACCACTTCCAGGCCTCCGGGTTGATCGGCTCACCGACCGAGCCCAGCAGCCGCAGGGAGGAGAGATCGTGCTTGTTGGGCCAGGCTTCGCCGAAGCGCATCAGCCCGCGGATGGCGGTGGGCGCCGTGTACAGGATCGTGATCCCATATTTTTCGACACACTGCCACCAGCGGTTCGGATATGGGAACATCGGTCCGCCTTCGAACATGAACGAAGTGGCGCCGTTGAGCAGCGGACCATAGACAATGTACGAGTGACCGGTCACCCAGCCGGGGTCGGCCGCGCACCACCAGCGGTCCTCATCTGTGATGTCGAACACATATTTGAGTGTGGCATACGTGCCAACCATGTAGCCGCCATGGGTGTGCAGGATGGCTTTGGGCTTGCCGGTTGAGCCTGACGTATACAGAATATAGAGTGGGTCCTCGGCGTCCATCACTTCGGTGGCACATTTCCCGTTGGCGATCGGGAGCGCCAGCAATTCGTGATACCAATGATCGCGGCTTAATTCCATTGGGACCTCGTGCCCGATCCGTTTGACAACGATCACGTTCTCCACGGACGGGCAGCGCTTGATGGCTTCATCCACGGTGCGTTTGAGCTCGACGACCTTGCCGTTGTTGTAACTGCCATCCATGGTGATGACGAGTTTCGATTGACTGTCATCGATCCTCCCCTGGAGCGAATCGACCGAGAAGCCGCCGAATACCACTGAATGGATCGCCCCGATCTTGGCGCAGGCCAGCATGGCAAATACGATCTCGGGTACACGGCCCATGTAAATGGTGACACGGTCCCCTTTTTTGATTCCCATGGCTTTGATGATGTTTGCCATCCGGCTGACTTCACGGTTCATCGCATAGTAGGAATAGGTCTGATGCAGCCTGCCATCCTCGCTTTCCCAGATCAAGGCAAGCTTATTCTTGTGATACGTCTTGAGATGCCGGTCGATGCAGTTGTGGACGATGTTCACCTTGGCCCCGGTGAACCACTTGAAGAAGGGCTTGTTCGAATCGTCCAGAACCTTGTCCCATTTCTGGAACCATTCGAGCTGGTTGGCCTCCGCCTCCCAAAAGCCGAGCGGGTCCTGGCGGGCCTTTTCCGCCATGGCATCCCAATCCTTGAGAATGGCCTGCTCGCAGACCTCCTCGAGGGATAATAGACCTCCCCTTCCAGCTCCGTCACGTCTCCATTTGCCTTTGTCACCATAAACAGCCTCCTTCTGCCGAACGATTTGGATATCATTTGCGGTTATTCTACCGCTTGTCTCCCAATTAAGTAAACTTTTTGTATGTACTTTGGTTGAATTCAAATGACTTGCGAGGGCAGTTTCATTGGGCCTCCTCAGCAGGGGGAAGGGCGAAATATTATTTTTGCCTTTAGAGGAATTTAAATTATCAAAATTTCCGGACAGGGATTAGAATTGGCCCAATTCACCCAAGGAGAACGGAGGAGCATGGATATTAATACATTCTATGCTGTCACAGCGGCCACCTGTTTTACCCTGGTCGGTCTGTGGTGGTCGGTGGTCAAGTCCAAGCCGGAGTGGCTGGCGAATGAAGCGGCCCGCCGCCTGGCGGGAGGAGTCTACACTTCGTTCCTGATCCCGGGCTTGATGAGCCTGGCTGCCCAGATCGGCGGGACAACTCATATCATCTGGCAGGCTGTTTTCATTATCGCTGCGGGAGCGGGGATTGTTTTCTCAAGCCGGCTGATCGGCCTCACCCGTGCGGCAAATCCGAAGGGCGCCTTCAGTAAAAATAGCTGGACGGTTCCCACATTGTACGGCCTGGTGCTTTTCTTTGCCCTCTTTCCGGGCCTGGCCAGGCTGATCGGACTTGCGCCACTCCAGCTGGAGGCGCTGCTTTTGTGCGGGCTGATCCTGATCGCCCATGCCCTGGCCTGGGAATTTTTGACGGTTCCGCCGGAAAAACCATAAGCCCTGCGAAGGCTTTCCCACAGGATCAGGAGCTCTTCTGCAAATATTTCAAAAACAATTTTAGAGAAGATGACCATGACTATCGAAATCCGCCCGGGAACGCGCGAGGACTTGTTTAGTGCTTTTGTTGTGTTTCGACTTGCTCTGCACCGTCTCAACCAAAGTTTGGAATTGGCTACTCCTGAAGACAAACCAAATCCTGAAAGCTTTTCAGCACACTTTGAGATCTTCCGGGCTTATACCGAACATCTTGCTCAAACTGCCGACCAATTCTGGGTAGCAGAGGAGGGAGGCGAGATCATCGGTTTCTCTCGTTCGATCCTGCGGGATGGCATACGGCAATTATCTGAACTTTTCGTACACCCTGATAAGCAATCCCAGGGAGTTGGAAAACGTTTGCTTGAAATCGGCATTTCCCTCCGATGGCGTAAACAATCGAGTGATTATCGCCTCTCCTGACGTGCGTGCTGTGACCAGATACCTAAAGTCGGGGGTGAAGATCCGCTTCACGATCTATGACTGGGGGCGTAAACCAGAGATTGTTCCATTTGAAACTGATCTGGCAATTGAGCCGTTCAGTGCTTCCCCTGAGAATTTGACAATTCTTAACGCAATCGATCGAACTATTCTGGGATATACACGGGAAGTGGACCATATTTGGTTAAGCCAAAACCGGCATGGACATTTCTATCGCCGCAGCGGAAAAGTCGTCGGTTATAGTTACGTGAGTAACCGGGCCGGGCCAATTGCGATGCTCCATAACAACGACTTTCACACCGCACTGGCGCATGTGGAAAGCGAAATGACAAAATATGTCGACGATGTGTTCGACGAATTCTTCGTTACAATCCCCATGATCAACACGGCCGCGGTTGAATATGTACTCAAGCGTGGCTGCCATGCAACTCCATTTATGGAGCATTTCATGAGTGATAAACCCCTGGGTCAATATGAAAATTACATTTTCATGGATCCGCCATTCATTACATAAATAGCGCCATTCAAAAACGGACTAAGGAAGCCCCGCTGATCAGGATTTGCGCCGTGCAACCGATGTCCGGCAACCCCGGGACCATCCATGGAAAGAACGAAATTCAGAATACTCTGCCCACGAATTGCGAGAAATTATGAATACAGCAACCATTTCTTCGGACACCAGCCAGCCGTCGCCTTTATTGCGCAATCGTTTTGGCGTAAACTACGTGCCGTCTCGCAATTGGTATTACTGCTACAACGACTGGGATCCTGACAGTATCTACCGTGATCTCGATGCAGTTGCGGCCCTGGGTGCGGACCATGTCCGTGTCATGGTGATCTGGCCCTGGTTCCAGCCCAATCCAACGGCTCTGAGCGGGCGGCATCTGGATTGCCTGGAGCAAATCCTGGCTGCTGCGGCAGAACGCGGTCTGGATGTGCTGGTCACGCTCTATACCGGCTGGTTGAGTGGCTATCATTTCAACCCTCCGTTTTTGGAAGACGAACCTTTCTACACCTCGCCGGAGTGGGCGAAAGTCCAGGATTTCCTTTTGGATGGGGTCGCCGGGCGGATGCGGGGACATGGGAATTTCATGGGTTTCGATATCGGCAACGAGATCAATTGTAACTGGCACGCCGCGCTCGCAGACGGGGATGCCTGGATGGAGCGTGTTTTCGGCCGGATGCAGGCACTCTGTCCCGGCCGCGTGCATGTCAACGGTGTGGATCACGGGCCGTGGTTCACGGAAAATACCTTTTCACCCGGCGCCCTTGTGGCCCAGCAGGCCATCGTGCCGATCCACTGCTGGTCGTTTTGGACTGAGGCCGGGAAATATGGCAAACATCTGGACGATCCCTACACGCGCCTGGCGTCCGGCATGGCGGCCCTGGTCCGCGTCGTTCGGGCAGTCGCCCCAAAAACCGGTCTGGGTGGAAGAGTTCGGGGTCTGTTCGGAGGAAATGCCCGAAGCAGATATTCCGTACTGGCTGGAAAAAGCGGTGACGAGCGCACTGGAGCAGGGAGTGAGCTGGTTCACATGGTGGGCGAGTCATGATGTGGACCGGCGCTTCCAGTTCCATCCGTTCGAGTATGGCCTGGGGCTGCTCACAACCGATAACCAGATCAAAGAGCAGGGTCGGGTATTCAAACAGATTGCCGACGCCTATCGCGGCAAACCCGTCAGCATTCCCACAACGCCCCTTCTGCCAGTACCTGTGGGACGTACGGACCAGAGCACCTGGCGCTGGCTGCTCGACTGGATGGCCCGAAGCAGTTGAAGGCGTAATCGGTCCCGCCTGTTTGCATACCTGCTTGACCCGCCTCCGGTGGGGTCAAGCGCTTTTAATATTTTCCATTCAAAAGATGCGAGTGCTCCCGTCACAGAGACGGAATGGATCAAAGATGAGCCGGCTCATCACTATTATATGGGAAGAATTCCCTAACATATTTGTATATACCCTTTCAATTCCCTGCCTTCCTCATGGACGGCTCGACCTGCCTCCGGCTCGGTCGGGTCGTTTTTTTGATTGCAAACGAATTGCCTGTATTTATTCTGCGATTTTAATGGCAGCGAGATTTGATACAATCATGGCATACCTTTTACGGAGCAAAGTAAGCCTTACGAACAACAATTTCTCGATGCACTCAAATCCATCTTCGTCGGCGCAAAGGTGGATGGGTACACAAAATTATTTATGAGGGCTAACAGCCTTAGATATTAAGTATAACAATTTGAACATCCACATTGGGCTGGCATGGCACTCTATAGTCAAAACAGCAGTATCCCCGGCGACCGCTACATAGAATTCCGGATAGATAATATCGAAGGGATCTTCAGGCAGTTGCAGCATGCCGCGTAATTTACTTTACTTCATGTTTGAATTTCAGCCTGCAAATCCATGAAAAAAGTAAAGTTACACATGTAGAACATGAGTGAGACAAGCGGTAGGTTTATAGTCCTATTCCATCCGAATTCAATACTTTATGCCATCTACCCACCAATAATCTCGATCAGGGGAAGCTGTTGTACAGTCCAGCAGGTGGAGAGGGGAAATTAAACCGGGCGGGTTGGGGGCTCATCCATGTGAAAAAATTCCTAAAATTGCAGTTTTTTTGAAAAAGCGTATAATAAAAATAACTACTGGGCGGAAATGTAAGCAGTCTTTCCGCCGTGAAAAAAATAGATTAGAGTGGAGGTAACCATGAAACGGTTCAGCAGGAGGCATTTGGCCACGATTGTACTGTTAAGTCTAGTAGTTATCATCACTGGCACTGGGGCTGCCGTTCCCAGCAGCGCGCAGGTCACAAAGGGTGAAGTTCATACCTTTGCGGCCGGCTTGGCGGGGGTTATGATATCTCCGGGCGTGCCCAAATGGTCCGTACTGCCGACGGCCGGACCTTGACGTTCGTCGAGGTCCATGGTCTGGCGCCAGACACCACCTATCCGGCGCATGTTCACAATATGCCGTGCGCCGTCAATAACGGGGGCGGCCATTACCAGAACGTGGTCGGCGGGCCGGCGGATGCCTTTAACGAAATCTGGCTTGGTTTCAACACCGATGCCAGCGGGCACGGCAACGGCCACGCCGTCAACGATTTCAGCGCCCGACCAGAAGCGCAGTCCGTTGTCATTCATGATGTGGACGGGGCACGGATTGCCTGCGCCGATTTGCAGTAAAGGTTTAGGACCCACTGGACTGGTTAAAACCTCAGCGCCCAGTCTACCAGACCCGGATCGATGCGGTTTTGGGAAGGTCCATCGGTCGAAGCGCAGCGGAAGACCGAATTCTCCTTATGAAGCGAGCGGCAGAGTAATAGGCTTTACCTTTAGATCGCTCATCCTCGGCGCGTCGAATTCGTTTGACGTGTGATACAGCGTTTTACCGCGCTAATAAATATTAAGAAATAATATCGCCAATCGGTCGGTTTTCAACCGGTTGACCGGCCTGGGGCGGAGGCTCCGGGCTATGGTGAACTGCGTTCGCTTACCGGCCTGCTTGGAGGACTTCGAAGATTTGATTAGATCAATGGACAAAAGGCTGTACATAGATGGGATCAAATCCAAAACTGCGCCCCACACAGCGTTACTAAGAAACAGATGTAGAGTAATTGCGAGGAGAAATCTGCTAGCAAGTTACCCGAAAAAAGCATCGCACCACTTTTCGAAAACGATGCCAGCCTGCCTTAGTCATTTGTCGAGGGCAGACCCGGTCCCTTACGTGTTATAGCATTCTAATCGGGGTGGCGCGAAGGTGTACTCGCGCCACCACTAGGGAATGGATCATCCTGACCGGAAACCAAGGTGCACCACGGGACTGCGTATCAGGCGCGTCTCCACTGCTTTGTACGGCTTATGTACCTGCCAATCAGCAGTATACTCCCATTGCGCCTCTGTTTCTTTGGGGAAAGAGGATGTTCTCGTTCTCCGGAGCTGCACGCACACATACTGGAAGGCTGGGACTCTGCGCGTTTTTTGCGCAGTTTCTTGAGGTTTGGCAGGTTCCCATTGTGAGCTTTTTTCTCCCCAGCCGCCATAACGCCAGCCGTTGGGCTGGCAGATGCTTGTTCGCTATTTTTGGAGTATACAACTTTAGTGACCGAATGTTTTGGCTTGGCTGGCTTGAATAGAAAGGAGTTAACATGCCTGCGTTACATCCCAGTTTCACGCAACGTATCTTAGGCCGGCGCTAATTTTAGCCGTGGTTCTGCTAATTCCTCATCTTGTAAACTACGCTCTCGCGGGCTATACCGCCACCATAAGTATCTTTCCTTGGGGTATCGGGTTTCTCGCCTTTCTGGTTATTGTTTTCATGGCGATCCGTCACATTCGCCAGACGACACGTCAAGGGGTGGTCTTGTGGTCCAGTGCCTGGTGGGATGGAGTGCTGATCTCTGGTTATGCGGCTGGGTTCTTGGCGCTCGCGCTGGGAGCGCTTTACGCAGCTTCGCCGTCGCGCATGAGTTCGCCCCAGTTGGTGGCCTTCGTGTTTTCAGGCGTCTGGCTCACGGGTGCGGTGTGGTCGTTGGTGTGTGCGGTGCTGGTGCAGCGCAGACCGGCAGGGAACAAGTCAGCGGGTTAATGAATTCTATTGAAAGGCAACTGTGCCTGGACCCAGTCAAGCCGCCCACCAAGCGTGGTGTGTTCTGAAAAGTCATCGTCTGCTCACTGGTCGCAAAGCAGAGTCCAGTCCTGGTAGGGGTCAGGCTGCCAGGTAGCAGGCAACCGATGTAACCGGGCGACTCGTGGGCACTTTGCGCACGTTTTTGGGCAATTTGCGTGGCTTGAAGTTGGTTCCGTCAAAGCGGCGTTGTCTCATCCCACCCACTTGCGGCTAAGGCAGGCCGTTAGGCGCAGAAAAAGACTGGAATTGTAGAATAGGAATATGGAACCAAAACAGGGTAAATACCCAACTAAAGAACGAGAGCATTGGCATCACTTATTGGACTCGACTGTCTGGAATGAGTTCAAATATCGTGATGATGATATCGTCATAAATGCCTACTCGAAATCTGGAACAACCTGGGTTCAGCAGATCGTAGCGCAGTTAATATGGATGGGGGCAGACATATTAACGTGTCCGAAGTGTCCCCCTGGCTTGACTGTCGGTTCCCATCCAAAAATGAACGATTGAAAATCGTAGAGGCTCAGACTCATCGTCGTTTTATAAAGAGCCACCTTCCTGTGGATACACTTGTGTTTTCACCGAAAGCGAAATACATCTATATCGGTCGAGATGGGCGGGATGTTCTCTGGAGTTTATACAATCATCATCGAAATTTGAAAAAAGAAGTCATTCAAGCTATTGATAGTGTGCCAGAGCGAGTAGGACCTCCTTTGGGAGAGGCACCATCATCCGTGCTTGAGTACTTTCGGGATTGGCTCACGAAGGATGGATACCCGTGGTGGCCGTATTGGACCCACATTCTGTCATGGTGGGAGATCAAAGACCTGCCGAATGTGATGCTTTTACATTTTTCAAATCTCAAGAGCGACATGCCTGGCGAAATTCGACGAATAGCCACATTTCTTGATATTGCAATCGATGAGACAAAGTGGGATGCAATTCTTGAACATTGTTCCTTTGATTACATGAAAGCACATGCGGCCCAAAGCGTTCCTTTTGGGGGAAGTCTTTTTGAGGGAGGCGCAGAAACTTTCATGCACAAAGGCGTAAATGGCAGATGGAAAGATATGCTTACCCCTGAAGACATTGAGCACTACGAACAAGCGGCCAGGGAGAAATTGGGAGTAGATTGTGCATACTGGCTATCAACTGGTACGCTTCACTATTAACATACATATGAACCGGTTTACCGCCCTCGCGCATGGGGGCAGTTGCTTCGATATATTCCCATTTACTTATCAGAATTCTGCTTTCGCAATGGAGACATTCTTCAACAGAACCGGCCGCCTGACGGTAATGCCACCTCATTCGGTGGGTCGATGGAAATCCCCATGTATGCACCATACGGGCGGCTCCAGGCGAGCCCGGTCAGGCGTGATATAATCAAGGCATCTTATAAAAGGTCGAGCGTGCCCGGATTGCCGTCAACCCTATATTGGGTCTGGCGGCTATTCATTATAAACACGGGCGGCCGTAAAGGAGCTGGATTTGGAAGCAAAATTGTATGTCGGAAACCTGTCCTATCAAACCACCGAACAAGGCTTACGCGAGCTGTTTATGCAGGCCGGAAGCGTGGTGTCAGTTGCATTAATCAAGGAACCCGGAACGCAGCGGTCCAAGGGATTTGCCTTTGTAGAAATGAGCTCACAGAGTGAAGTACAAAAGGCGATCAGCATGTTCAACGGGTATACCCTGGATGAGCGTCAAATGGCAGTGAGCGTTGCCCGTCCGCGCGAAGAACGCAGCGGCAGCGGCGGGAACCGCCAGGGTCAGGGACACAATAACCGAAACAATACAAACAAACGTCGCTATTAACATAGTGGCAAACTCGATGTTCGGGATTGGTGACCAGGTTGTTCATCCACAGCATGGAGTGGGGTACATTGTTGGGCTGGAGGACCGTGAATTTGAGCGGGGGGTAATCCAGCGGTATTACGAGATTTCGATTCCGGGCGGCAGTACCGTCTGGGTGCCGGTTGACCTTCCCAACTCAGGACTGCGCGGCCTGGCAACGAGAAGCGAGATTGCCGATTGTCGCAAAATACTCGTCTCCCAGCCACTGCGTCTTACCGAGGATGGGCGGGTACGCCAGTCTGAAGTGGTGGCACGTCTCAAGCAGGGGACGGTCGCGGCGCAGTGTGAGGTGGTTCGCGATCTATCGGCCTTCGTTTCCCACAAGCCGGCATATGGAACCATTCCAGCCCTTCTGGATGCGATCCGAGGTGTGCTGAGCCAGGAATGGGCGGTCGTGGAAGACGTTTCCATAACAGAAGCCCTGTTTGAGATCAATTCCCTGCTTGAAAAGAGCGGAGCAACCGCCGCCGGCAAATAATTCCATCCATTTTGTAAGTAGTGATATAGCTATATTTCCACGCGAAACAGCAGCCTTGCGAAGTTTACAGTCAGTAAACCCTTCGCAAGGTTTTTGCATTCTGACCCTTATTTCCTGATCGCTAACCCCTTTTTACTCCACCCAGTCCAGAATCTTGTGCCAGGCTCCGGCCAGGGGCAGAAACCAGGGGAAGCCATTATAAAGTCCCAACGGTGCCCCGGGGAAATCAAAGGATGCAAACGGGTGGTCCTTTATGCTCCCTTTGAGGATCGCTTCTGCAACAGTTTTTCCCAGGTGTGTTGCCATCGCCACCCCATGCCCGGCGTAACCGAGTGAATAATACACGCCATCCAATTCCCCCACATGGGGCATCATGTCGAAGGCAAAATCGAGTGTGCCGCCCCAGACGTATTCGACCGGGACATCCTTAAGCTGCGGGTATACCTGGATCATTTCCCGGCGCAGGATCTCGGCGCTGCGCCGGATGGTGTTCACCGTTTCCGGGAAAAAGGCAGCCCGGCCGCCGAAGATCATGCGGTTCTCCCACAGGCGGAAATAGTTTAGATAATGTTTAAAATCGAAGATCATCCGGTTTTTCGGGCTGAGCTCATGCGCCAGCTCGTCGGGCAGCTTTTCTGTGGCGATGATAAAGGACCCGATCGGGATGATTTTCTTCTGCAGTCTCTTCGTTACATTCCCCGTATAGCCGGAGGTCGCAACTAAAACAGATTCCGCAGTCAGGGAGCCGCGTTCGGTTTCGACAACAATGCGGCCTCCCCTACGCTCGAGCCCGTTCACCCGTGCCCGGGCATGGAGCGCCGCCCCAGCCTTTTCGGCGGCATCAGCAAGGCCGGTCACATACCGGGCCGGGTTCAGCCCCCCGCTGACCTCATCCAGCAGTGCTCCGTAATAGAGATCCGTGCCGATCTCTTCCCGCTGGTCCTCCCTTGCGACCAGGCGGACTTTGTGGCCGAATTCCTTTTCCATGAATTCGACATCCTCTCTCAGCACCTCGAAATGCTTTGGCTTGTTGGCAGTCAATAGATGCCCGTTGCGGGCAAAGCCGCAGTCGATCTTCTCCTCCTGTACGATCTTCTCCACCGTATCGATCGAATTCCAGCGAATATTGGAACAGCCGTTTTGCCAGCTCACGCCCGTATCGTTCCTGGATGGTCTTCATCCCCAGCTTAAGGCCGGTCAGGACCATGCCGCCATTGCGTGAGCTTGCGCCCCAGCCGATGGTCTCGGCTTCCAGTACGGCCACTTTTGCGCCCTGCATTGCCAGGGTCCGTGCGGCGCTCAAGCCGGTATAACCGCCGCCGAGGATGGCAACATCCACCTGATCGGGGAGTGGTACCAGGTTTGAAGCGCCGCGCATTTGGGTTGTCGTATGCCAGTAGATCTGTTGTCGGATGGCCATATGCGGTTTCCCTACCTTCTTCTGCGGGGTGTGCCGCGCAGCATCAGCCCGCCCTGGATAATGATCCCTGCCAGTGCCAGCAGAAAATATATCAATACGCCGGCGGGGGTATCGGTGGAAAAAGACTGCAGGAGCAGGGCTGCACCGGCCATGGAGGAAAAAATAATCAGGGCCCAGTCGAAGAGCAGCATGACCAGGATAATGCCGATAATGCCCCCGATGATGTAAACCACCCAGTTGGAAAGACTCTCCATTCCAAGCCTGGCAGCCAGTGTTGTCAGGATAAACCCGCCTGCCACAAAGCCTGCGAGGCCCATGGCAAGCCTCTGGAGAAAGATGGCCAGCAGGGCGAAAGCCACGCCGACGATCAGGCCGGCGAGCAACACTGTAGTCTCGGAAATGTGCGGTATCAGGGACGCCAGCTGCATCCCGGCAATAAATCCGAGTGCCCCGACGAACAGCCAGAAAAGCCGGCGCCCGGCAAAGAGTAAAGCAGCTCCCAGGATGACGCTGATCAGTCCTGTCAATCCAACCTCCATATTTTATGAATTTACCCTCGGGAAGGTTTTGTGGAGAGATCCAGGATGCTTTTACCGCCTGTCTCATTAGTTACTTTACTTTTCACAGCGATTTATAGGCTGAAATTCAAACATACAGTAAAGTAAATTATCCGTAGGAGGCACTATGTAGTGATCAAAAATGCCTTTGTGATTACCTTCGCAAGGCTTTTATACTACCCCAGGATCGAATTCCAATCCAGTTCATTGACGGTTTTGTGCAGGCGGTGATCGTCCTCCACGCTGTAGAGGGTCAGGTTGCTAAAGAGCCTTTCCGCAATTTCACGGACCGGCTCGAGAGGCACGACCGTGTCCAGCGTCCCGTGGATGAGGATGGTCGGAACGGAAATCGGTCCCGGCTTCGAAAGGGGATCGAGCGGATCCAGCATGAGGGCCGGAGCGAGCAGGACCAGCTTCCGTACCTGGGCTTCATGCTCGAGGGCAAACACCGTTGCCATCAGACCACCATACGAGGAACCGATGAGAGTCCAGCCTGCCTGGTCACAGAGGATCTCGTACAGCTGGCCCATCCGCTCGTCGAAAGAACCTTTGAAATCGGGCGTGACCATACCTGGGAACCATTCGCGGAACTGGCGCGCCTTCCCGCTGTTGCTGTCGCTTTCACTGCCATGGACATAGAGTAACCGGCCAGGTTCGATCATTTTGCTACCTTTCGGCGTGCTTCTGGGATTGCATGATGACGACCTGGGTCAGTGCCCCGACGACAAAGAGCCCCGCTCCGATCAGGATCTCAAGCATCGGATCGAGTATAAAGAGGTTCAGGATGTATGCGGCGCCGATCGCGGCTGTCACAAGGATCAAAGCCCAGTCCGTAAAGATACCGATGATCAGTGCCCCGATGACACCTCCGACAACGAAGGGCAGCAAGGGGATCGTAAGCGTATCCGGTGCATAATATTCCACCAGCAATAAGCCGCCTGCCAGAAAGCCTGAGATGAAATATCCCGCACGCTCATTGAGCAGGACAGCAGCGGCAGCGATCACACCCAGCCCGATAATGAAGGCGTAGTCCGCCCAGCCCGGCCATTGCGGCGGCAGGAGTGGGATCAGGCGAAAGCCAAGCAGCGCAGCCATCGCACCAGCGAAAAGGAAATTGAGTTCGTGTCCGAGGAAGAGCAGGATGGCTCCGATAACTCCTCTTACGATGGGCATGGGGTACTCCTTTCTGATCTCAGTGACGGAACGATGCGACTTACCTGGCTTCGCGCAGGATCTCGCGCAGGCTGATCTGAAGCTCGTGCGGCAGCTCAGGCATCATCCTCCTGAGAGCGACCGATGGAAGATTGCCGCGAGTACCCTTCACCACTTGCTGGAGAAAATACGTCGTTTCGCTGGGCGAAGCCAGGTACAGGGCGGTGATCAATTCCTGCAGATCGAATTGTAACGCCGCCGGGGCAGCTTTGAAAACTGGCTCTATGGTCTCAAATATCGGAGGCAGGTTGTCATAATTGGGAGAGGAAATCAATGGGACAAGCGCCTGGATGCCGTTCGACCACATCCGCTGGCGGGCGGGATGGAGCCATTCCTTGACCAGCACAAGGAAGAGGTCCGGTGTTTCGTTCCGCAGGCGGGTCAGGCTGGTGGTCAGGAGGGCGGCGCGGACTTCCGGGTCACGGACGGCCTGGGTCCAGGCTGTCAGGCGGGCAAGCAGCCGTTCCTCCTGGGGAGGAATCCTGCCCAGCAGGAAGGCAGCCAGCAGCCGGGTTTCCAGCCAGCCCTCGTCCCAGAGGGCGTCTGCCAGCTCGAGGGCCTGGATGGGCTGTTTTTCCGCAACGGGGCCCAGCTCATTTTCGATCTGATGCAGTACAACCATGGGGGTGTGGTAGGTGGGAAGTACCGAGGAGGGCGCCACACTCTGGCTGCGCAGGCTGCGATTGACATAAAAATCCAGGATATCCCGGTGGACGCGCAGGAAGTCGGCGGGCTGGTCGAAGAGGTCGGCCAGCTGCGCGGTTTGTTTTTTCAGGCGGGCAAGATCAATTGCAGGCATTGAAGCCGGATGCCAGGTGCGAGGTATCAGATATCAGGTTTTCGGCTTCCAATGCCTGATACCTGACACCTGTACACCTGATACTTTTAGTACGCTTTTGCAAAATAGACTTTGCGCTTCGAAGGCTTGCCGCACACGACGCAGATCCCTTCCTCCTCGGGCTGGTTGAAAGGAATGTTGCGCGTGGTGGCCCTGGTCTCCTCCTTGACTTTGGTTTCGCATTCACGCGATTCGCACCAATACCCAAACGCCCAGCCATCCTTGACTGCTTCCTTCAGCTCGTCAAAGGTTCGGACATCGTGGATGTTCGCATCCCGATATTCGGTCGCACGCTTGAGGAGCGAAGCTTGTATTTCGGCGAGCAGTCCATTGACGGTCGAGGCAAGGTCGGCCTGGGAGACAAAGGTCTTTCCTTCGCGGCCGGGCCGGTCACGACGGGCCAGCGCAACCGATCCCTTTTCCACATCCTTGGGACCGATCTCCACCCGGACAGGGACGCCGCGCATCTCCCAATCGTTGAATTTGAATCCGCTGCTGACGTTATCCCGGTCATCCATTTTGATACGGATGCCTGCAGCCTTGAGCTCCAGGAAGACCCGGTCGGCAACTTCCATGACCTTGCTCTTATCAGCGTCGTTCTTATAAATGGGAACGATGACCGCCTGGATGGGCGCCAGACGGGGAGGCAGCACAAGGCCCTGGTCATCGCCATGCACCATGATCATCGCGCCGATGATGCGCGAGGAGATTGCCCAGGAGGTCGTTTCTGCAAATTGCAGCTGGTTCTCCTTGTTCAGGAACTGGATTTCGAACGCCTTCGCAAAGTTGGTGCCGAAATAATGGGAGGTGCCCGACTGCAGGGCGCGCTTGTCCCACATCATTGCTTCGATCGACGTGGTGGTATGCGCACCGGCAAATTTCTCGGTCTCGCTCTTTGTCCCTTTGATCACAGGGATGGCGGCTTCCTGCCAGCAGAAGCGCTCATAGATATCCAGGATGCGATACATTTCCTCTTTGGCTTCCTCAGCAGAGGCATGCGCGGTGTGACCTTCATGCCAGTAAAACTCGGCTGTGCGCAGGAACAGCTTGGTGCGCAGTTCCCAGCGCAGCACCGAGCCCCACTGCACGATCAGGATGGGCAGGTCACGCCACGATTTGACCCACTTCGAATACATATGACCAATGATGGTCTCGGACGTGGGGCGCACTACCAGCTTTTCCTCCAGCTCCTCGCCGCCGCCATGGGTGACCACAGCGAGCTCAGGGGCAAAACCTTCCACATGTTCCTTTTCCTTTTCAAAGAACGACAGGGGGATCAACATGGGGAATGCCGCGTTGACGTGACCCGTCTTCTTGAACTCTGTATCGAGGAAGGAGGTGATGTTTTCCCACAGTGCCCAGCCATAGGGCTTTACAACCATGCAGCCGCGCACGGGCGCGTAATCTGCCATATCCGCCCGGATCACGAGCTGGTTGTACCACTCTGAAAAGTCTTCCGCACGGGATGTCAATTTTTCTTCAGCCATTTTTACTCCAGAAATTAGATGATCAGATGATTAGATGATTGGAGAGGAGAGGCGTGGTGAGGGGAAGTGACTATTCTCCAGTCTCTTCTCCGATTCTGCCCTCCAGCAACTTCACAGCAGTTTGCACATCGTTGGCGAAGCTGTAATATCTCGCGCTGAGGTGCGGTCGTGTAGGAGTCGAGCTCCCGGAAGAACTGGTCGAACGTGGACTGCCAGCCGCCTCCGACCAGTATGAGCGGCCTCCGGTGCAGGGACTCCACGATCATCAGGTTCCACATCAGGGCGATCTCTGTCAGCGTGCCTGCGCCCCCGGGCAGGGCAAACGCCGCGTCCGATTCATGGATAAGGGTGTGCAGCCGCTCGATGAGCGTCTCCCTCTTGATCTCCTCCTTCACCCAACGGTTGGCAGCACGGGGCCGCCAGCGCTCGATCTCTGCGCAGGTCACGCCGATGACGTGTCCGCCGGCCTCGTGCGCGCCGCGTGGAGACAGCCTCCATCACGCCGATGTAGCCGCCGGTAAGGACAGTATGTCCGCGTTCGGCCAGCAGCCTGCCAAGCGCCTGCGCCTCGGTGTAGGCTTGATCGCCTTCCCTGGGTTGTGACCCGCCAAAAACAGATACTCTCATAATTTATCCCGTTCAACGCAATCGAATATCAAACATCGATTTTTTGATCCTTCGACTCTTCCACATCCCATTCTCGTGCCTTGTTGACCTCGATCTTGTCCAAAATCGCCTTTTCGAGATCAATTCCGGTAACCGAAGCAAGCTGCAGTAAATACAATGCCACATCCGCCAGCTCACCGGCCAGTTCCTGTTTATCCCTGGCATTTTCCTGGAACTGGTAATGCTCCAGGATCTCCGCCGTCTCCACCGCCAGCGAGATCGCCAGGTTTCTCGGCGTCTGCGGCCGCTTGCTGTTCGCCTCGTACCAGCCCTTCGAACGGACCAGATTATGCATCTCTTCAGTAAGCTGTTTTATATCCATCTTTCCCTTTTGACTCCCCTCTCCTTCCAGGAGAGGGGTTGGGGTGAGGTCGGGTGGGGTTGCAATAAAAAACGGCTCGCCAGAGTCTGGGAGCCGTCCGATCCACGCGGAACAGAACCTTATCCAGACCTGGCAGGTTTGCATCATTCGCGGGGACGGGAGCGGGTTCAACACAAGCAAAGCAGTCCTGTGGATCATGGCGCACATTATACCTGAATTTCCGGCTCGTACGATACCAGAGTTTAACAGGTAAAATTAGATGGACGATCTACCATGAATCTATCCGACCGGCTCGACTCCTCTTCGACCGCCGAATCCCTGGCCTTGATCCGTCTCGTCCGGATGGAAGCCGAGCGGCTGGATTTGCCGCTTTACATTGTGGGCGGCTCTGTCCGGGATCTCCTGCTGGGCCGCTCCATCAAGGATATCGACTTCACTGTGGAGGGTGACGCCCGCAGGCTCGCCGAATCCATCTTGAGGAAATACTGCGGGCAAGGTGGTGTTCCATTCGCGCTTTGGCACAGCCACGTGGACGCTTGATGAGACGACGTTCAGGCGCCTGAATGTCCCGCTGCTGGGGGCTTCCGCCTTTCCTCCGTTTCTGGACCTGATCTCCGCCCGCTCGAGACCTACTCCCAGCCGGGCGCGCTCCCAACAGTAAAACGCTCGACAATTGACGACGATCTACGCCGCCGCGACTTTACCATCAACGCCATGGCCCTGCGCCTGGACGGCAGGTATTACGGCCAGCTGCATGATCCGCTTGGCGGGCAGGCAGACCTGGCACGCCGTCAGATCCGGGTCCTTCACCCCCGATCATTTGTGGATGATCCAACACGCATGCTCCGTGCCGTACGCTACGCGGGACGGTATGGTTTTGAGATTGAGTCTGAGACACTGAAGTTGATCAATGACTGAATCCTGGGATGTGCTATCCCGGCTGAGCGGCGAACGCCTTCGCCATGAGTTCGACCTGATCTTCGAGGAGCAGAACTCCCTCGGCCATGCTGCACCGCCTGGCGGAGCTGGACCTGCTTCGTCCCATCCATGCCTCGCTGCAGCATGCCAACTTCCAGCTGCCATTTATCGATATCCTGCCGCTGGAATTTGGCGAGATCACCATTCCCGATATCCTTTCCTTTAAACGGACACTGGGATGGATTTTGTGGCTGATGCCGCTCTCGGCTTTTGATATTGAGGTCATTTCCAGACGGCTTGATTTCCCTGGGCATTTGACAAAGTCCGCACTGGCGGTCATCCAGGCTTCTTGCCGAGCTGCCCTCCCACGTCAATTGGAAACCCAGCCAGTGGACGTTTTATCTCGAGGAAATCCCCTCCATCTCCGTGTACGCAGTCTATCTGATGAGGCTCGAAACCTGCCCTGCGCGACTATCTGGTGACCTGGCGAAAGATCAAGCCAATTCTCACACGGAGACGATTTGAAACAACGCGGCCTGGAACCAGGACCGCTCTATGCCGAAATCCTCCACCAGCTCCGCGCCGCCAGGCTGGATGGGGAGGTGAAGAGCAGGGAAGAGGAAATAAAGCTGTTGGAGAAACTTGGAATTTAAAAAGCCTTGCGAAGATCTCAAACCCTCGCAAGGCTTTAAGTAGTGTAAACTGCCCAACTTTTATTCCTCAAAGCACTCGATCAACTGCCGGGCATGGACCACGCCATCGAACCCAGCCAGGTCACCCTTGCGGAGCACGGCCTTCTCGCCGTCCGGGTCACCCAGGCAGGAGACGATCACATCGCCTGCATTCACATCCTCCTTTTCAGTGTAGCCGTTGGTCGTTACAATAGTCTTGATCCCGGCAGCCTTTGCAGCCTTCACACCATTTTTGGAATCCTCCACCACGAAGCATTCCTCAGGTGCAAGTCCGAGCTTTGATAGCGCAAGGTTGTAAATCTCTGGATCGGGCTTCTTGTTCTTGACCACATCGCCGGCGAGCACGATGTCGAACTTGATATCCGAAAGGATCTTCTCCGTGATCGCCCTGGCGGCCTGCTCGTTGGACGTGGTGCATACGCCGATTTGGATCCCGGCTTCCATGAGCTCCTTCATGAAGCGGTGGATGCCCGGGCGGAGGGGGAGCTTGCCCGTCTCGATCAATTCCACAAACAGGGCGGTCTTGCGTTTGTGCATTTCCTTGACAAGGCTGTCTATTTCCTCTTCGGTCAGCGGCCTGGAAAACCCCTTGGTCTTCCAGTGATGCTTCATGCGCTCCTTGCCGCCCGCGATCTGGAGCAGCTCGTGGTAATAGTCCACGTCCCATTCGTCGCTGAAGCCGAATTCCTTGAAGGTCATGTTGAACGACACGCGGTGTCCATCCCGCTCTGTGTCGATGATCACACCGTCCTGGTCGAAGAACGCTGCTTTTATTTTTGTCATGGTTTCCTCTGTTGCAGGTAGACAGGTAAATACGTGTACACGTATTTACCTGTCTACTTGTTTACCCGTTTATCTTTTCAATCCGAAGAATTCGAGCACTGTATCCACGAATAGCTGGTTTTCCTCTCTTGATCCAACTGTGACACGGAACCAGCCATCACTGCCGTATTTCTTGCTCTCACCGCGCAGGATAATGCCCTTTGTTTCTGCATACGCAAGCACTTCCTTGCCTGTCCTGCCGGTTTCACCGCAGTCGAACAGGATGTAATTTGCCTTGGAGGGGAAGACGACAAAGCCGGGGATGATGCTCAGCGATTCGGTAATGAAATCGACCGCTTCATTGTTGAATTTGACACGTTCCGCCAGGCCCTCCCGGTCCTCGAAAGCCGCCAGCGCCGCCCACATCGGGATCGTGCCCACATTCCAAGGCAGGAGCGAGCCGGCGATCTGGCCGATGACTGCCTTATCCGCAATGGTGTATCCGAAGCGCATGCCGGCCAGGCCGTATGCCTTCGAAAGAGTGCGGGTGATCAAAACGTTCTTATACTTCCTGGTCAGCTGCACCTGCGACATCCCCAGGCCGGCATATTCAACATAAGCCTCGTCGATCACGAAGGGGATCCCTGTCTCGGCGATCCGGACGAAATGCTCGGCATCCATGAAATTGCCGGTGGGGTTGTTCGGATTGGCGATCACGATGATCTTGGTCTTATCGGTGATCGCGTTCAGGATCGCATCCGGGTCGAAGTGCATCAGATGATCCTTGTACACCATGGGCACAGAGACCATCTTTGCTCCCAGCAATGTGCCGCGGAGCTGATAGATCGCAAAGCAGGGCGTGTGCTGGATGACTTCATCCCCGCGGCGCAATGAACATGCGGAAGATATTGTCATAGACTTCACTGGAACCGTTGCCGATCATGACATTGCCGGGGCCATCCACGTTGTTCATCTCGGCGATCCTGGTGCGGACCACCAGGCCCTGGTCGGGATACCGGTTCGCCATCTTCCCATATTTGATCATTGCCTCCAGCACCTTGTCCGAGGGCGGGAGCGGATTCTCATTGGACATCATGCGGTGCAGGGAGGGATCCCTCCAGGCTTTTTCAATATGATCCGACACATACATCGGAATGCCTTTGACCCATGGTACGTAGTATTCTTCAATGGCTTTCATGGTTTATGCCTTTCCAGCAGATCCGAGCATGTCGATCCAGTGCATGACGGCCTTGCGAGTCGCATCCCGGACAAACTTATCGAGCTTGCCAGGATCATACTCATCGCGGTGGGCGCTGATATATTCGAATTTTGCATCGATCAGGGTGTGCTTGAGCTCGGTCGAGACATTGAACTTTGCCCCACCGGCCTCGAGCAGCTTCTTGATGTAATCTTCAGGCAGACCGGTTCCGCCGTGGACGACGACCGGAGTTTTGATCCCATCGCCGTTGAGCATCTTGTTGATGGTGGCCAGGCGCTCGAAATCGATCTTTGGGTTCTTGGTCTTGTATACACCATGGGCAGTGCCAATGGCGGGAGCAAAGATATCCACGCCCGTGCACTCGACGAACTCGACGGCCTGTTTGGGATTCGCCAGCTGCGCTTCATCCTCCGCAACCTTGATCTGGTCCTCCACGCCGCCGACCGTGCCCAGCTCGCCCTCGACCGAGATGTTGCCGACACTGTGACAATAATCGGCGACTTCCTTGGTCTGGCGGATATTCTCGTCAAATGGCTGCTTGGAGGCATCGATCATGATATTGGTATAGCCGGCGTCAGCGCACTTCTTGCAATAGTCGATATCGGTGCAGTGATCCAGGTGCAGGCAGACCGGTACCGGTGCTGTCTCGGCCAGGGTACGATAAATGGCCACCATCATATGGGTGCCCAGGAACTGGGATGGCTTCACGGACGTTTGCACGATAACCGGCGCCTTCTTTTCGATGGCGGCATCGATCACCGCCTCAAACTGAAGCAGGTCGGTGATATTGAAGGCACCGATGGCGTATCTGCCTTTCAGTGCTTCGACCATGATCTCTTTTGCGTTTACGATTGACATATGGGTCTCCTGAGTTTATGGACTTTAATTTTTCTTTGCAATCTTTTGTCGATGACGGGCTTTCATCTGTTATCCTATGCAGCCTTCCAGACCGGTATATCCTTTCGACCGGCGGGCCGGTTTTGTGTGGTTGGGCATCTTCCGGAAACACTGGTTGAAGACCAAAGGAACAAATCCCACTGGACAGATATTCAGGCTGGGATAAGCCTTTGCGAGGCGCTCAACGCGACTTTCCAAGGCGGTACACTCATCCATGTTCAAGAGCCATGACATGTTGGCGATCGTCGTGCTGGCAGCCAATTGTATTCTATACCCTTCACGGTCACAAATTGCGCCATTTATTCGGTGGAAGCGCAATTTGTGACCGGGGCATTATATATAAGTATTGTACAGTCAAAGGCTGTGATATGTCAAATTTTCACAATCGAAAGCTGAAATAATCAGTGTTCGCTGGCACGTAGGCGTAGCTTGTCCAGTAAAATTTGGGATATACCACCCTCCTGTTGCATATGATCTGACTGGAGGGTGTACAGTGTGCGTGGAGTAAAGGACCCTTAAAAGTCTACTTTCCTTTATTGAAGAGAGCTGTTCAGCGCGTCGATCAATTCCTGTTTCTTCGGGGCATTCATTTTTGATTTGGGATGGAACATCCAGTATTGAATGGGGGGCATTTCGCCGTCCTGGACCGTCCCGACCATTTCATCCAATTCGCCGGGGTTGTTTTTCCAATCCGAAAAATTGAAATGGTTTCTTCCCTCGATCACATCCATTGCGATCAGCCACGAACCCGGGGCGATATTGGCGTACCAGGTCCAATTGGTTTCATTGCTGTGACATTGAAAGCAGTGCTCCTTAACGAGCGCCCGCGCCTGCGGACTGCTCCAGTTGGGTTCGGATACCACGGATGGATTCGTCCGGGTGTGACCGAATGGGATCAACTGAATGAGAAGGAAAAGCACGACTGCCCCGCCGATTAGGATCAAAACAATTCTCTTGATGTTCATATAGTCTCCTTGTGATGTATTGCACAATTGGTAATTGTAGCACCTTCTCCTCCTTGATGCATTACGACGGACATACGACCGTGTAAGATATACGGTACGAACGTCCATTGCGCCGCCATTGAAATTGGCGTTCGAGGCGCTAGACCTTTTTTAGGCCAAGCCGCATACGCATTGAGCATTTCACTGGTGGTGATGATTCTGGTCTCATCCGTCCACACCTGCACTGCACCTCAGGTGCAAGTGTGTCCCTTGTCGACTTTTTGGGCGGTGAGAAAATCGGTCTGGATTTTGCCGAAGCCTGGTTTGGGATATTCGGGAGCAAACAGAGCTTGAATGTTTTTATACAATTGTGGCTGGTTTTCCTTGACCGGTAACACGTACTCGCCCTGCGCTTCCAGAATTTGAGTTGCCAGGCCTCTTTCGGTGTGCATGGCATCTGCTGGTAATCACTTTTTGTGAGATTTCTACTGATTTTCAGCGCTTTGGTGGCCTTGACGATCTCATTTTCCTTGCGTCCGACTTCCACTTGAGATAGCACTTTCGCCTGTACCACATCTAGACACTCAAGCCATACTCCTGTCCTTCCTCGTCTTTCTTGCGCATGCAACTTGTCATTCTTTTCAGAGTGTTGTCAGCAGGGAGTCTTTGTCCTATAATGATGTGGGAATACAAATATGACAGATCAGAAGCCGGTTGAGATCAGGGATCAGGATGGGCGGTCGCCATATCGCCTGCGGGAGACATTTTTATCGACCCCTGAACTGGCATTGTTCAGGGTACTGAAAAGCATGGCAGGGAGGCATTATGTGATCTGCCCGAAGGTGGCGTTGAACGACATTTTCTACATCGTGCGTCCCAATGAAAATGTCCACTTTTTCAACAAGTTCTTTCGCAAGCATGTGGATTTCCTGCTGTGCGAGCCGGTTACGCTCCGGCCTGCGATCGGCATCGAGCTGGTGAAACATGTCGGGAGGAACGAGACGCGGGATGTGGACCAGTTCATGCAAGACCTGTTCCTGAGCGCCAGGTTGCCGCTCGTGCACATTCCCTCAAGCGAGCGCTACTCACAAAACGAGCTGGAGCAACTGTTGCAGCAGGCGATCAAAAAAGTGAAGGAAACAGGACCGCTTCGGGCGGTGGCCAAAGTCGAACTCGGTCCCGATGTGCCCCGTCTGCGGCCGGATGATGGTCCTGCGCATCCATCGTAGTGGATCAAAGGTGGGGAAGGAATATTATGGGTGTATGGATAGTCCTAAATGCAGCGGGGTGGTGGAAATCGGTTGAAAAACGGGGCAGCAGGACGTGCATAACCACCTCTGCATAGTCATCGTCTGCCTATAAATATCTCTTCTAAAGTGAACTGCTGGCCGGTTCGCTTTTACTAAGGGTAAATCGTTCAACCCCCATCGAAGAGAATCGTTTACGATATTGATCGTTTTTCCCTAACTATTCGTTAATACGGGCTCCGAATTGGGTTTCAGTTCGTCCTTGATCACCTTTAAATGCTGAAGAGCTTATAAACACCAATTCCGATGCCGAAACAAATGTAGCTCCATGCCAGAATAACAACTGCCAGAAATAGGTTTATGGAAGTAAAATCCTGAAAACCTGCATATAGATTAGCTGAAGTTGTGCCATCCCACGGGAAGAGTACCAGCAAATTCACAAATGCAAGTGTTAAGAGTGTCATGGCGATCGGTGAAAATGCATAGACCTTGATCAGGATTCTCGTTTCCCACATGAAGCTCAAGGAGAGGAGAAGGAGGGCCAGCAATATATAGGGGAGAATCCACCCGATGATCCCAAACACATAAAAAGCAGTAAATCGTCCGATCCACTCGAATACGGACATTGACAGGATTGACACAGGTTCAGTAACAGATGCGCTTGCGACAATGAAAAAGAGAAGACAGATTCCCCATACCAAAAGTGGGATCAGAAGTGATAAACGCACATATGTCCTTGCTTTCATGAGAAATGCCTCCTAAGCTCCGAAGCATATTCTGCACCGACCCTGGATTTGTTTGCCTCCAGCCAGTCGGCCAGACGTGCGTCCGGCCGAGGGGAGGATCCTTGGACACCAGCAGACCGGCCATGAGGCCATCCACTTCCTCGGGGTGAGGACCACATCCTTGACGAAGAGGCTGATGAACTGGGCAGCCAGCAGTGTCAGGCGGGGCGGGAAGGGGATCAGCGGCCGCCTGGCACCGATCTTCCCGCCGATCAGCTGCACCATTTCCCGGAAGGTGAAAATATCCGGACCGACTGCATCGATGATGTAATCATCCCGGCTGTAGACGGCTTCGACTGCCAGGGTAGCAACGTCATCGACATGGACCGGCTGTAATTTGTATGAGCCGTTTCCCGGAAGGAGGAAGAATGGGAATCGCCTGAGCAGGTAGGCGATATTGTTGATCAGGATATCCTCATCGCCCACCAATACGGTGGG
Source organism: uncultured Chloroflexia bacterium (assembly GCA_963750005.1). Lineage (GTDB taxonomy): Bacteria > Chloroflexota > Anaerolineae > Anaerolineales > Villigracilaceae > Defluviilinea. The sequence continues at coordinate 2,620 of CAVVPC010000032.1, read as the reverse complement.
GCGCAGGATGGCGTAGTGCATGCCCGAGTTCGATCACCGCTTTTTCATTGGCCGCCTTGCCCGAGAAATAAGGCAGGTGAGAGCTGGTGGATGGATTGGTGATGCTGATGTGGACCATGCGCCTGACACCGGCAGCTTTGGCAGCATTGACCAGCTTGCGGGTATTTTCCACGGCGCGCGGCTGGGTATTCTGGTCCTTGTCGAAGCGCACCCAGTAGGTGTTGACCAGCACCTCCACGCCCTGCAGGCTGCCGGCCATACCAGCTTCGTCGAAATCCAGTGGGTAGGCTTTGACACAGCCATTGAATGGGTCGGGGCGGTTCGGATGCCCTGTCAGGGTGATGACTTCCTCGCCGCGTTCCAGTAATCGTTTGGTGATATATTTTCCGGAATAGCTGAATGCACCTGTAACTGCGATTTTCATGTTTAACTCCTTACCACCTGAACTGAGAATGACATCATCGAAGCACACTTTGCGTACGGGATATGATCCCTCCGCTCAGCGCGAGATTACTTCAATACCTTCAAAATTTTCGTCACGTTCGAAAATCCCAGGCTCTCCAGACGGACAACTGCCTTGGTAAGGGTATCGATCGCGTCAAAAAACTCCTGGAGTGCCTGTACGCGTTCGTAAACAAAATTCCATTCTTCATTCTCCACCCAGTTTTCTTCCATCGTAGTGAGAGTTTCCTTGACTGAACGGACGGCGCGATCGAATTCGCTGTTCTGCCGTTCCTTGAGGATGGAGCGAACGGCTGCGTAGAAATCCGCCTCGGCCTCATAGTAATCCTTGCGATCTCCCAGCCTGGTGGAACGGTGGACAAGCCCCATGCGGGCCAGGGAACGGATTTCGGTGCTGACCGCACCCTTGGTGAGACCCGTCTCCTGGACGATCTCATCCAGCGAGAGGGGTGTGGAGGAGAGGTACAGTACAGCGAAGATGGCGCCCATTCCCTTGGGAAAGCCCCAGAACCGGCTGATCTGGCTGAGCCCTTCGGTAAAGTCTGTTTTGATTGTGGTGAGTGATTGGGTCATGGTTATTTGTTATGTACGTTTAGTATTTACTAAACGTAGTATACAACCAGGATTTGAGTTTGTCAAGAATAAAAATGCCAAGCTGCAACAAGGCGGCATGAGAAGCCAGGAACAAACTTCTGCACTTCAAAACTTTATTTTGGAGACTGCAAAGCCTGATAAATTTCCGCGTTGCTGAGACCCGCAGGCAGCGCACGGTACTGATCAATATAGAAATTGGCTCCCTGTCGCTGCCCGTTCGATTCAAATAGCATGCTGACCCGTCCGGGGCGCGGACCGCTGATCTGGTCGGGAGGGATACTCTCGATGACCTGCATGACCTTCAGGATCCATTCCCCGAGTGCTGCAGGATCGGTGAGGTCACTGACCGGTAACGTTATGTTGAAATCCGTTTCCATGGGGATGTAAGTTGCCGATCCATCCGAACGGACACAATTTTCCCCAAATCCAAAGGCACTCGCCTGGGCTCCGGGCTGGAGGGCTTGAATGGATTGCTGGAATTCCGTGGAGAGCTCGGGCAGATCCTGGTAGGCCCATTGATATCCGCAGTCTTGCGGAGAGGTGGAAGGAACCGTGGCTGCACCATCCGGACCCTGGTCGATGTGAGGAGTCGAAAGCGTGGCGATCCGCTTCGGTGGAGGCAGAACCTCGGTCGTGGAAACAGGGATAATTACCGGGGTTGGCGACTCTATTGGAGATGCAGCGGCCGGTATCGAAGCTGGCGTGTCGTCTGTGGGAGGGGGAGCCTGAGTAGGGAACCCGCCTGAGGAACATGCTGACAGGATCAGGGTCCAGAAGAGAACCGTATTGATAATTTCTTCATATCCGGTTAACGAAATCCAATCCAGCATAGTTCCGGACGCTTATTTGGAATTCAATACATCGATGGCCGCCGAAGCCATTAAAGCGGAAGCGCGGATCAATGCTTCTTCATTGAAATCAAACTTTGGATGGTGATGGCCGTAATCCAGGTGACGCGCCTTGTCGTTTGAGCCGACGAAGAAATAGCAGCCCGGCACCTTTTCCTGCATAAAGGCCATGTCCTCAGCGCCCATTGTGATATAGCCAGAGGAATCAAGATCCGATTCGGACAGCACGCGCCGGGCGGCAGCCTGCACGGTGGACGAGATTGCCTCGTCGTTGATGAGGGCAGGAGTCATGCGCTTGACGTCCACGTCGACCTGGCAGCCCAGTGCTTCGCCTACTCCGCGCGCGATCTGCTCGAAGCGCTGCACGACCTTTTGCCTGACTCCGCTGTCAAAGGTGCGGATCGTCCCCGTCAGCTCTGCCGTTTGCGGGATCACGTTGAAAGCTGTCCCGCGTGGATGGTTGTCACACTGACGACAGCGGTTTCCAGCGGAGCCACATTGCGCGCGACGATGGTCTGCAAGGCGTTGACGATCTGGGCTGCGGCGACAACGGGATCGATGGTCTGTTGGGGAATGGCGCCGTGCCCGCCTTTGCCTGTGACCCTGATCGTGAAGATTTCCGCACCTGCCATAACGGGTCCGCCTGCAATGCCCAGCCAGCCGAGCGGTTTTTCGTTCCAAAGGTGCAGTGAGAGGGACATGTCCACACGGGGAGA
>CAVVPC010000031.1:0-234448 GCA_963750005.1 uncultured Chloroflexia bacterium | reverse complement strand
CCGATGGAGATATGGGGATCGATTGAAGGATGGCGATATTTTCCTGACGTACATGGTCATCTACCCAACAGGCCGTTTCCTTTTGGACTTTTTGCGCCTCGATGCTTCGAGGGTCGGGGGGATAAATATTAACCAGACCCTCATGGCAGTTGTGGCGGTTTCGGCTGCCACCGCACTCTTCCTGCGTCATCGTCCCTGCTGCTGCACCGCAAGCTGAATAATTCATAGGGACTGTTGTCTTATTGACCCATTAATATGTATATGCTATGCTGGATTTGTTTCCAGTGGCCAGGCAAACATGATAGAAACGAATGATCTGAGCAAACAATTTAATAATAACTTTTGGGCGGTGGATGGCGTATCCCTGACTGTACAGCCCGGACAAATTCTGGCCTTGCTCGGACAGAACGGCGCAGGCAAGACCACCACGGTCCGCATGTTGACGTCGTTGCTGGCGCCGACCCGCGGCTGGGCATCGGTGGCGGGATATGATGTGGTGAAGCATCCGCAGCGAGGTCCGTTCCAATGTCGGCGTCCTGACGGAGCAGCATGGTCTGTACATGCGCATGTCCGGGGAGGAATATCTCGATTTCTTTGGAAGGGTCTATGGCCTTGACCCCCAGGCCCGAAAAACGCGCAGCGCCTATCTGCTCGAATATTTTGGACTGGCCGAGGCCGCGCGGCGGCGTTCCGGGGAATATTCCAAGGGAATGAAGCAGAAACTCGCCCTGGCGCGCTCCTTGATGCATGACCCGCCTGTCCTGCTGCTGGACGAACCGACTTCCGCCATGGATCCAGAATCTGCCCGGCTGGTGCGGGATGAAATTATCCGCCTGCGTTCCAGCCAGCGGTCGATCATTATCTGCACCCACAATCTTGCCGAAGCGGAAGCTCTGTCCGACCGGATTGCGATCATTTATCGGGGAAAGATATTGCTGAACGGCACCCTGGACGAATTGAAGCGGGAGGTGCTTGGTCCCGTGGAATATGAGGCTACTTTTGCAAGTGACTTTGATGCGGGCGATCTGCATCTGCCTCCGGGAGTGACGCTCACCTCCACAAACGGGAGCCGTTTACGGTTCCAGGTTGAAACGCCCCAGGTTGCAAATCCAGCGCTGGTTAAAATATTCACCTCCTATAACGCGCCGCTCGTCTCTCTGCAGGAAGTTCCACGAAGACTGGAACATGTCTATCTCAAGACCATGGCCGATGCCCAGGGAGTTGTCCTATGCAGCGTGACTCTGAAAGCGATCTGGCTGGTGGCTCGCCGGGAAGTCATCGACCAGGTCCGGGACTGGCGAATTGTTGTGCCAATGATTCTGCTTGTCTCCCTGTTCCCGTTAGTTGCAGACGGCACGACCCGCCAGGCCATTGGTTTTATGAACCGTTTTGGCGGCGGATTGATCCTCGATAACCTGATCCCCTTTGTAGTGCTGGTGATCGGGTTCTTCCCGCTTGCCTTCACCCTCGTGGTGGCTCTTGAATCCTTCGTGGGCGAAAAGGAGCGCGGCACCATTGAGCCCTTATTATGTTCTCCGCTGGAGGACAAACATTTATACCTGGGGAAGCTTCTCGTTGGGGTGACAACCCCGCTGCTTTTCAGCTGCGGATCGATCCTGATTTATCTGATCCTGCTGGCACGCCGCGATGTAGCTTTCCCGAACATGTACATGCTGTCCCTGATACTCATGCTAACCTTTGCGCACGCAGTATTCATGGTCAGTGCTGCCATCATTATTTCCATCCAGGCGACATCAGTCCGCGCTGCGAGTCTTCTGGCATCCTTTGTCATCGTGCCAGTGGCATTTCTTTTACAGGCGGAAACCGTACTCATTTTTTGGGGCAACGAAGATGTCCTCTGGCTGGTGATCATAGTGGTTATTCTGTTATCGGGTTTGCTGGTCCGCCTTGGTCTGGCACATTTCCGCCGGGAATACCTGCTGGGGCGTGAGATTGATACCCTGAACTTTAAAGTGACCCGGCGGAAATTCTTTGAGCGCTTGATAGGTGGTGCGAAGTCGATACCCGATTGGTATCGTCATGAAATCCCACAGACTCTGCATCAGCTCCGCAAGCCGCTGATGATTGTCCTGGTCCTGGCGGTCGTTGCGGGGATTGCAAGCTACATTTGGGTGGTCAAATACGTACCGGCTCATTTGAACCTTACTCCTGAGCGGGTTACCACCATTCGGACATTCGTGGCGGATAATCTGACCGACCTGGATGAGATGAGCCAGCGTTTGCCTGCCCCGATACTGTTCCTACACAATGCGCGGACGACAGTTGCTTTTTTGCTGCTGGGTCTGCTCTCTTTTTCCACCCTCGGGTTGGTATTGTTCATTGGCAATATGGGCCTCGTGGGGGGCGTGTTGGGCGCGGCCAGCCTCGTTGGATATTCGCCCCTGCTTACCTTTGGTGCAGGTGTGCTCCCGCATGGGATTTTTGAGCTGACAGCCGTATTCCTGGCAACAGCCGCCATGTTCGATATTGGTGCCAAGCTCGTAACACCGCAGACAGAAAAAAGCCTGGGAGAGGTCCTGTTGATCTCCCTTGCAGACTGGTCCCGGGTGTTCATTGGGCTGGTGCTGCCTCTCCTGGCAGTGGCTGCCCTGATAGAAGTGTACGTCACACCACAACTGATCAAGCTGGCCTTCCCATATTTTTAATCAAGAGACTCCAATGCCCAAAGTCATCATTCTTGGTACATCCAATGCAGTGCCATCCAAGGACCATGAAAATACCCACATGGTAATTCTCGGCAGGAAACGCACCATCCTTGTGGATTGTGTGAGCAATCCCATTATACGGCTCGAACAGGCAGGCGTGAACCTGGATGATCTGACCGATATTGTCATTACTCATTTTCATCCGGATCATGTCTCGGGCATTCCCCTGCTGTTGATGGATATGTGGCTGTTGGGACGCACCAAGCCCCTTAATATCTACGGATTGCATTACACCCTGGATCGCCTCGAAGGATTGATGGGGTTTTACGGCTGGGCGGAATGGCCCAACTTTTTTTCGGTGGGATTTTTTCAGACTGCCTCAGACCGAGATGGCGTTCGTGATGGACTCGGAGGAATTCAAAATCTATTCCTCACCCGTCCATCACATGATCCCAACGATCGGCCTGCGGGTGGAATGTAAGCTACCCGACAAAACCCTGGCGTATTCATGTGATACCGAACCTTGTGAACAGACGGTCCATCTTGCCGGTGGGGCGGATATCCTGATCCATGAGGCCGGCGGTGCAAGCTATGGTCATTCCTCAGCCGAGCAGGCGGGTGAAATTGCAACCCGGGCTGAGGTCGGAAAGCTTTATTTGATCCACTATCCAACCGGGCGCCTTGCAAACGGGAATCTCGTCGCAGAAGCAGGAAGGACGTATAAAGGCGAGATCATTGTTGCAACAGATTTTATGACCATCGAGATATGAAAAACTCCCCTTGATAAGGGGAGTTTTTGATCGATCGAGGGCTTACCAGCCGCTGATATACGGTTCCCATTCTTGATATTCCTGTAGATGCCTGCCGAAGATATAGGCAGCATTGGCCGGGGGTTCTTTGGGGATGTGCAACAAGCGCATGTGCGCCTCCTCCACTTTTCGTCCACCTTTGCGGTGGTTGCAGTGGGGGCAGGCCGCCACAACATTTGTCCAGATGTGCTGTCCACCGAGATGGCGTGGGATGACGTGATCCACTGTCAGGCCGCCGTCGCCCTTGCCGCAGTACTGGCAGGTATAATTATCCCGGCGAAAAACCTCACGGCGGGTCAGCTTGACATGGGGACGCGGTCGGTGAACCTGGGCCTCCAGTCGAATGACCGAGGGACGTGGCAGCAATTGCTTCACCGTCCGGATGTGTCCACGCCCGTTCACCACCATGTCCGCCTTGCCCGCCAGGAGCAGGCCGATTGCCCTACGCGTGGTACAAACATTGATCGGTTCGAAATTGGCGTTGAGCACCAGCACAGGATCGTGCATTACTCTGCCTCCATAACAGGCAGGATTATACTGCTTCTTGTCTGAATTCGGAAAATAGTCTAATGTACATGTCATGAAGCTGTTACAGAAATGCCGGGTGGATGAACGCATCCCCAGCTGGATAGTGATTTAAACTGCTTGACAAATAGAACAAATGTGCTAAATTATAGAGTTCTGGGATGCCGATCAAGCCGCTGAAATTTCCTGGCTAGGAGGAAAATGAACATTCTTATTGCAGGCGGGTCTGGCTTCATTGGGACTGCCCTGGGAAGCCTGCTCAAGCAGGAAAACCATGAAGTCTTCATCCTGACCCGTCAGATACCCAGGCATGCCGGCCAAATTCAATGGGATGGAAGAACTGTCAAGGGTTGGGGGCATCGCATGAATGAAATGGACGCGGTGGTCAACCTGACGGGATTTGGCCTGGAACACTGGCCCTGGACCAGGCGTCAAAAGGAAAAATTCGAAAGCTCCCGCGTCCTTCCGGGACTTGCGCTTGTATCCGCCATCGAAGCTGCATCGCGCCGCCCAGGCGTTTTCCTCCAGGTCTCGGGCATCAACCATTATGGCCTGCGTGGAGAAGGCATCGCCGACGAATCGACTCCCGCCGCGGACGATTTTTTGGCACAGCTGACGGTCAAGTGGGAGGCTGCCACCCAATCTGTGGAGAGTTCTGGGCGTGCGTCGTGTTGTTACCCGCATGGCGGTGATCCTGGCCAGAACAGGAGGTTTGTTCCCACTCATGGCTCTTCCCGTACGCTTATTTTTCGGTGGTAAGCTTGGAGATGGCACCCAGGCGATGCCATGGATCCACCTTATGGATGCTGTACGTGCGATGGCCTTCCTGCTCGAAGGCGAAAGTCCGCAGGGCGTATACAATTTGATCGCACCGACGCCCACCTCCAATGCGGAATTCATGCGTGAAGTTGCCAAAGCCCTGCACCGTCCGTACTGGTTCCATGTGCCAAAATTTCTGTTGAAACTGGCTTTGGGCGAGATGAGCGTTCTGATCACTGAGGGACGCTATTCCCAACCCAGGCGGCTTCTCGAAGAGGGATTTGAATTCAAATTCCCAGTGATCGAAAAAGCGCTTGAGGAAATCTATTCAAAATAAATTTGGAGAAAAATGAAACGAACCATTTTATTGCTCACAATACTCCTGGCTGCCTGCTCTCCATTTGTACCGCAGCAAACGGAACAGCCGCTGCCGACTGCCTATATCGACCCGTCCTATCCCACCATGCAGGCGGCGCCTGTCACAATGATGCAGCAAACAAACGGAATTGAAGTCACGGCCGACCAGGCCTGGCGCGATGGCAAACAGGTCAATGTGGATGTTTGCTACACCCTGCTGAACGCCTCCGATTGGTCGATCTGGGGAGCAAGCCTGCAGTATGCGGGCACAGCCATTTCTGATTTTGGCACAACCATGTTGAGTGTTCAGGAACCGGCCGGTGGCCAATCCGGAAAGCGCTGCGATACCCTGTCATTCGTAAACGTTCCGCCCGATGCTGATCTTTCCAATGTTGCTGTTACGATCGATGCCATTGCAGCCCCTCCGCGGGCCGAGGAATACTGCTCGATCTACATGCCCAAGATCCAGCAGGCTCTCAACGAACGCGGCATTGCCATCACTCTCGGTTGTTCGGATGTCAACGGGGTGCAGTCCATGCAGATCACAAGCAAGCCGGATACGATGACGCAGGAGCAGGCGGAGCAGATGGTCTTCAGCGACGAGTTTTACACAGTCAAAGGTCCCTGGTCATTTACCTTCAATCTTGGACAGTGATGTTGTATAATTACGGCATGTTCAGTTTGAAGATTGCTGGCGAAATCTATTATTACACCCACACGTAGACTCTGCGGTGGTGTGTTCAGAACGCGCCCATCGTCGGGCGCGTTTTTGTTTGTAAATTTTTGGACAGGTGGAGGTTTGAATGAACATCGATGAACAGGTAGAGCTCCTGATGCTGGGGACGGAATACGGTGATGAGGAACTCAAGAAGGCGATGACCAATGAGCTGCGTCAGCGCCTGCTGGACGCTGAAAAGGAAGGCCGTCCTTTGCGCGTCTATTGCGGCTACGATCCAACATCCACCGACCTGCATTTGGGCCATACGATCACCATGCGCAAGCTGCGCCAGTTCCAGGATCTGGGACACGATGTGACATTCCTCATCGGGAGCTACACGGCGCTTGTAGGCGACCCTTCGGATAAGAACAAGGCGCTGTCCCATTTTGACCCAGGAGCAGGTTGCCCATAATGCGCAGACGTATGCAGAACAAGCCTACCGTGTCCTCGACAAGAATAAAACAAAGATTCGCTACAATGGGGAGTGGCTGAGTGAGCTCTCGCTCCTCGATCTCATTCGTCTGGGACAAAATTTTACAGTGCAGCAGTTTCTGGCACGTGAAAATTTTGCCAACCGCCTCGAAAAAGGCGAGGCGATCTACCTGCACGAAACGTTTTATGCCCTGATGCAGGGATATGACGCGGTGGCGCAGCAAACGGATGTCCAGGTGGGCGGCACAGACCAGCTTTTCAATATCATTGTCGCCGGGCGCAAGCTGCAGGAGGCGATGGGCCAAAAGCCGCTTGTTGGCATTGTCACCGGCATCCTGCCCGGAACGGACGGTGTCCAGCGCATGTCCAAATCCACCGGGAATATCGTGCCGATCAACACGGGTGCTGAGGACATGTACGGCAAACTCATGTCGATACCCGATATGGCCATGGGCAAATACATGCGGCTCGCAACACGCTGGTCACCGCACGAGATCGAAGCACTTGAGAACGAGATCGCCGGAGGAACCATTCATCCCCGCGATGCAAAGATGAGGATCGCGCGTGAGATCACGGGTGTCTTTTATGGCGAAGCAGATGCCCAAAAAGCGGAGGAGGCGTTCGTGCGCACCTTCCAGCATAAGGAGGTTCCGGACGAAATGGCTGAATATGACCTAAAAAGCGGTCAAACGGTCATGGATGTCATCCTGGATGCGAAGATGGCTGCCAGCAAGAGCGAAGCAAGACGGCTGTTCGATCAAAAAGGGATCCGCCTGGATGGCGAAACGATCGAGCGCGGTGACCTCTCCTTCCCACATCCGGGGGTGCTGCAGGTAGGCAAGCGAAAGTTTCTGCGAGTGAAGTGAAACAAACGGACTGACCAGCTGGTCAGTCCGTTTGATGACGTTGGGAGGACATCATCTTGAAGAAGATATCCACAATACTCGGATCCAGGATCGTGCCTGCCACCTCATGGAGATATTGGGAAACCTTGTCGGAATGCCAGGCCTTCCGGTAGGGACGGTCTGACAGGAGCGCGTCCCAGATATCAATCACCGAGAAGATCCGCGCGGACAAGGGGATTTGCTCGCCCTTTAACCCGCGGGGGTAACCGCTGCCATCCCAGTGTTCGTGATGACAATAGGGGATGTCGAGCGCGCCGCGCAGATAGGAGATCGGGGAAAGAAGATTATAGGCATATACTGGATGCTGCCGCATTTCCCGCCATTCCTCCTCATTCAAAGGTCCTGTCTTCTTCAGAATGTGATCAGGGACTCCCATCTTGCCAATGTCATGCAACAAAACTCCCCGGTGAATGTTCACCAATTCCTTATCGCTTACTTCCATGAACCGTGCAAGATCCATTGTCCATTTTGTGACGCGACGTGTATGGCCCTCTGTTTCCCGGTCCCGCAGCTCCAGAGCCCTTGCCCAGCCTTCCAGGGTGGTGTCGTACGCCTGTCGGAGCTCCTGGTTTGATCGCTGCAGATTTTCGAACAACTGGGAACTGTCAATAGCAATGGCTGCCTGTCCTGCAAGCGTGTGTAAAAACTCCATCCAGTCCAGCGTGGGGGATAGCTGGGAGCGATGGAATATTTCGAATACACCTTTGATTTGTCCCTTTACGATAAGTGGAATACCAATATAGGTGACAAACCCTTCCCGCCGGATCAATGGTTCGTTCCTTGTCTCCGGGGCATTCTGCAAGTCCGTAACATGCAGAATGGATTGTTTTACAATGACCTGCCCGGCCAGGCCTTCGCCCAGGCGCACCTGGGGCCGCGTGGGGCTTGGAGTTTGAAAACCGGCGCTGGCAAGATATGTGAAGCTTTGAATATCCGGGTGATAGAGGCCTATTTCCACAGCGTCGACGTTCAGGTGATTGAGGGTCTGGTCCATCAGAATGTTGAGGGTCAGGCGCAAGTCGAAGGAGGAGGTGATGGCGGCATCTATATCGCGCAAGGTCGTGAGCCTGCGGACCTGCGTCTGACTTTGCTCAAACAATTGAACCCGATGGATGGAATTCCCGGTGATTTCAGCAAGGATGGTGAGCAGGTTGATTTCCTCGGAAAGCTGGCTGCCCTGTTTGATCGCGACAGCTCAGGACGCCAACAGGCCCGGCTGTGGATTGAATGGGAATAAAAATACCTGTCAGCCCGGGATTGACACTTTCACGATTCAAGTTGGATAGCAGGGGATCATTTTTTATATCGCTGGCAATATACCTTTGTCCGCTGGAAAATGTGTGGCCGACAATGCCATCAATGGGACTAAGGGAGGTGTGGGCAACCTGGGTCGATGCTCCATGGGCAATTTTTTGAACCAGCATGTTGGATGTGTGAGAATACATCCAGACGGAACCATGCGTGGTGTCGAGGATGGCCATCGTTTCGTTCAATAATATGGACAGCATTTCTCCCATCGATTGCGCCATGCGCATGGATGTGGAGACACGGTTAATGATCTCAAGCTCCTTTACGCGGCGCTGAGTCTCGTCATACAGCCGCGCGTTCTCGATGGCAACCGCAGTCTGCCGGGCAAGGCTTGTCAGAAAATCCAGCTCCCTGGGTGCAAAATCTGTCCCCAGTCCTGACCGCCAAACGGCAAGCAAGCCGGTGTTCCTGTCCTTAAGGACGATGGGTACGCCCATGATATGCTCAAAAGGCTCATCCTGCGTTCCCTGTACAGTAATAGCCCGGGAATCATTCAGAGTGTCGTTAACAATTTCACCTACATTTTGCTGGGCAATATTTCCCAGAATCCCTGTGCCAATGGGCAGGAAATGATTTTTGAGCTCTTCAGAATCCTTTCCCAAAGTGGCAATCGCTCGTAAAGTGGAGCTGGATGTTTCGGTAAGAAATACTGCGCTGGTCTCGGCGGCTAATAGGTCTTTTGCATAGGAAACAATTCTTTCCAACACGACATTCACATCGAGCGTGGAGGATATGTCCCGGCCGACTTCGGCAATAGCGGCCGCTTCCTGTGCCTGGCGGATGGTTTCCTGGAAAAGGCGTCCTGATTCGATGCAGATGGACACCTGGTGGGCGATCCCGACAAGGAAGTTCAATTCAGATTCATTGAACATGCCCTTTTCCTTAAGCCTCCAGGCATTAATGACCCCTATGGTTCTTCCCCGCAAAATCAAGGGGGAAGACATCAGGGTTTCCGTTAACGCATCCTTTTCGGGAGTACCCGGAACGGAGACCCTGCGCGTATCTTCGCTCATGTCATGAATGATTTCCGGTTTTCCATTAAGAAAGATATTGCCAGTAATACCTTCTCCCGCTTTAATGGTATGGGACAAAATTTCCTTTCGATAGGTTCCATGAGCGGTTATTGCCTTGAGTGTCGTATTATCGTCATGAAGGATATAAATCGCCACATGATTTGCGTTTAATAAGAAAAGAGCCCGCTGCGTAATGTGATCCAAGGCAGAGATTACATCTCTTGTGGTTGCAATTTCATTTGCGATATCTGCCAGCGCCTCAATGATCTTGGACCTGCGGTTCTGTTCCTGGAATAAGCGCGCATTCTCAAGGGTTGCAGCTGCCTGGTTTGCAAATGCCATCGCGGTCTCGATCGTTGCCTGACTATAAGCTCCCGGCTTAAAGTTATCCAGGGTAATACACCCCATGACCCGTCCGCGGGTCACCAGAGGAACACACATCCAGCCATGGACATCAAACGTGTCCCCCCAATTTTTAAACCGTGAATCCTCCTGAGCATCTTCAATAATGATTGGGCACTGCGTGTCTTTTACTTCTTGAAATAGCTGATCACTGGCCGGGAATTTAGAGCCGATCAAATCCTGGGATTCCGGGAACCCCTGGAAAACAGCCATTCTCAACCAATTTCCTTCGTGTAGAAACACACTTGCGTGGTCATAGTGAATGACATGCTTTAATGCCTTGAGGATCTCTGTAAGAACCTGATCTGGGTCGAGTGTCGACGAAATGGCAGTTGCTGCCTGGCGTAGATTTTCCGCTTCCTGGCGGCGTTTCTGCTCGGACTCGAACAGCCGTCCATTTTCGATGGCTGTTGCGGCATGGGCAGCGAGCATTTCCAGCAACGCCCGTTCTTCCGCCCCATACGCATACGGCTTATAGCATTGTGCTGAGATCATGCCAATGATCCGGTTGCTCATTCTCATCGGAACCGCTACAAGGGACTGGGCATGCTTGGAAGTACCGAAGTGAATTACACCCAATTGTTCGACTTCATCTTCGTTGCTCAGGGCGAGACTTTTACCTTCATTAATTACAGCGGCAGCCAAACCCAGGTGTGCAGGTGTTTCCCGCGGTTCGTAGCGGTTTCCATCTTCAACGCTATATACTGCAATATTTGAATGTGTCAGATCATCTCTAAGAGAGATTATAAAAACGTCACAGGCCATTAATTTCCCTGCAGCTTCATGGATGGTGATGTAGATCTGTTCGAAATCCTGGCCAAATCGAACAATATCCTGGCTGATTCGATGTAGCACTGCCCGGCGTTCTGCTGCCTCCAGTGCCTCCTGATAAAGACGTGCATTTTCAAGTGAAATGGCGACAGAATTAGCCAGGGCTGTTAAGAGACTTTCGTCATCTTCACCGTAGGCATCCGGCCTCATAGACTGAATATTTAATACCCCGATCACCTTGCCTCTGGCAACCAGCGGAACACAGAGCTCGGACTGGATGCCTTTAAGTATACGCTGGTAGCGTGGTTCTCTCTCAACGTCTCCGGTGCGTATGGGCTGCCCGTGCTGCGCCACCCATCCAATGATTCCCTGACCCAACCAAACATTTTCCTGATCAGGCAGCTGATCTACTCTCTCATGAGCTCTTAGGTGCCGCATTTTTTGACTGATGGCGATTGGAATCAATTGTCGTCCCTCATAGCCGAGGAGGTAAAGGGATGCGTATTCATAGCCGAGCAGCTCGTCCATGGTTGAAACAAGGTTTTCGGCGATCACCTCGTGCTTGAGGCTCTGGGCCAGTGACTTCGTCGCAAAGTAAAGGGCATTTAGTTCCCTGGAGCGTCTCTGTTCCTCCTTTAAAGAAGCGCAGTCTCTCCAGTGCTGTGCCTACGCTGCTGGAAATGGTATTAAGAAAGCGTTCATCATTTTCCCCAAATGCATCCGGTGTTCTGCTTTCGACGTCCAGGACACCGATGATATGTCCATTTACACGAATCGGGATGCACAACTCGGCTTGAATATCCGCAGCAATGGAAATGTATTCTGTTTCCATTTTGACATCGCCGATGCGGATGATCCTATCCTCGGAAACTGCTTTTCCTGTAATCCCTGCGGAAATGGGAAAGCGGTCCTGCCAGCCAGGTAGGTTGGCGCCAATATAGGAATTGTGGGGAGTAAGGCAATCGCCTTTCTCGTTCAGAAGGAGAAACCCGCAAAGTTCGTTATAGATCTGACCGATGATCCTTGTTACTTTGTCCAGTACATCATCCTCTGATCCGCTTTCGGCTTGCGCGATTGCCACCGAATGGAGAATGGTCAGCTCTTCGACCTGTCGTGCCAGCGCCTCCTCGGTCTTTTTGCGGTCCGTGAGATCTGTGATGACTGCAATCGTCCCAGTGACTTTGTCATTCTCCCGGCGAGGGACCTCCGTGATCAGGGCAGGGACTTCCTGGGAATCCCGGTTTAAAAGTGTTGATTTGTATGTGGATGTAATTCCCTCTCTGAAGGCTTTCCTGCCATCCAATTTCTTGCGGCCCGCCTCGGATGTGAAATCAGGAAGCACTTTTCCAAGAATTTCCTCCGGAGCATAGCCTAGCATGCGGGCATACGCAGGGTTAATGTACTCAAACCTTCCATCCTTCGTGGTGACTGTCAGTCCCTGTCCCATGTTATTGAGGACTTGAAGGGCAAAATCGCGTTCGATCTGTAATGCCTTTTGAGCTTTCTTTTCCTCAGTAACATCATAAAACATTGCCAGGACACATACCTGCCCGCCGAGTTCGATCAATTCATAATACGCGAGTGTATCTCTTGGACCTGCAGGTACATCTTTTACTTGATATTCAACTCCCTGGATGGCTCCATTCCTGTTCAGATTTTCGACGAAAGCAATTCGTTCTCCTTCACCCTTCCACAAAACAATTTCGATTGAGGTTGCGTTCAACAACTCATCGAAGGTTCTGCCAACCATTTTTAGGTAGGATTGGTTTACATCAATAAACCTGCCATCGTCAACCCGGACGACACAGGTGGCAATGGGTGAAGCATGGAAAATACGTCGGAACCTCTCTTCGCTTTTGCGGATGAGTTCGAGGGCCGCCTCCTCCTTTGTAATATCGAGCAGGATTCCCTGACGGTAGAGCGGTGCCCCATGTTTGTCACGAATCAGGTTGGTGTCTTCCTTGACCCAAACTACGCTTCCGTCACGTTTTAAGAAGCCGGTATTCTTCAAAGAACCGTGACCCCATCCGGGTGGAATTGGCGTCCGCAGCCAGGATTCTTTCCCGATCATCGGGATGCAGGCGGCTCAGCCACATATTCGGGCTGGCATACCACTCGTCTGCCGAAAAGCCCGTCAATTCCTCAATACGGGGACTGATGTAAAGCGGGGGACCACCGCTGTCCACTTTCTCCAGAAACACGACGGCAGCCATATGTTCAACCAGGGTCTGGTATTTAACCTCCGCCTGGCGCAATGCCTCCTGTTCTATAGCCAGCCGGTTTTGTGCGATGGCATTACTGATAACAACCGGCAGGCGCAGCAAATAATCACTTTGCTTGACCAGATAATCAGCGGCGCCCGCTTTAAGGGCTGCCACGGCCACTTCCTGGTCGCCCTGTCCGGTTACGAGTACGACCGCGGGTGCCTTTTCCCTCTCCCGAATTTTTCTGAGAAGATCCAACCCGGTTCCATCCGGCAGGCGCAAGTCGCTGAGAACCAGGTCGATATCAGGCTCATTACCCAGCACTCTTAACGCCTCAGCCATTGTCTCGGCGTGAAGCAGCTTGAATGGATGCTGGAGGCTCTCTTCAAGGGTTCTTTGTGCAAGAATTACATGGGCAAATTCATCTTCGACGTAAAGGATTTTCATCGGTAAGATCAACTTTGTACTGAATGAATAACGGCTGTTTTGGACCTCAGGCAATTTCATTATAGTTGAAAGCCTGCATCCTTCTGTGACAGTATAATTAAAAAGACGCCTTGCGGCGTCAACAAAATTGTAATTAAGAGGCGTCGAGGGGATTCGAACCCCTGAGTGAGGGTTTTGCAGACCCTTGCCTTACCACTTGGCCACGACGCCATATGAACAACTGAGCGGGCGATGGGATTCGAACCCACGACCTTCTCCTTGGCAAGGAGACGTACTACCACTGTACTACGCCCGCGTTTCCGGCTCCAACATCAAGCCGAGAGTGCCGAGACACAGAATCGAACTGTGGACACCGCGATTTTCAGTCGCGTGCTCTACCAACTGAGCTATCTCGGCCAGATATTTTGTTGTTAAGCGTGCGGAATTTTACTTTGGGATAGGGGGATTGTCAAGCAGACCTTCATGTGCTCTTTCGGGAGGTGCATGCGCGTGAAGCAGAGCCGGATGAAGATCACGGTTCTCTCTTGACCTCCACCTGCTTCCACACTACAATCTTCGCCTACTCTGAAAAAGGATGTGCTTGTAGTAACGTCTTCAGTCGTTGAAAGACTAAAGCCGTTGCTACACAAACGTATATGTTTGAAAATCTAACCAATCGACTTAACCAGGTCTTTGACCAGCTCCGCAAACGGGGAAAGCTCTCCGAGGCGGATGTGGATGCGGCAATGCGCGAGGTGCGCCTCGCCCTGCTCGAAGCAGATGTGCACTTTAGCGTCGTCAAATCGTTTGTTGCCCGTGTGCGCGAGCGGGCGATCGGCGCGGAGGTGTCAAAAGCTTTGAACCCGGGCCAGCAGGTGATCAAGATCGTCAATGAAGAACTGATCCAAACACTTGGAGAGCCTGCTCCACTGAATTTGAGGGGTCCAAAACCCCATGTGATCATGATGGTGGGACTGCAGGGGTCCGGTAAAACAACCGGCGCGGGAAAATTGGCCCGGCTGCTGCGCTCGAAAGGGGAGCGGGTAATGCTTGTTGCAGGTGACCCGTATCGTCCCGCCGCAGTGACCCAACTGCAGCAGCTCGGCGAGCGCATCGATGTTCCGGTCGAGGCGGATCTCAATGTAAAGCCGCCTGAGCTCGTCCGGCGGGCGTTCGACAAGGCCGAAAAGGGCGGTTACGGCATCATGATCGTGGACACCGCCGGCCGGTCCCAACTGGACGCGGAGCTGATGAACGAGCTGAAAGCCATCGTGGAAAAAGTCCCGCCGGTGGAAACAATGCTGGTGGTCGACTCGATGATCGGTCAGGAGGCACTGAACATAGCCCAGGGCTTCCGCGATAACGTCTCCATCACCGGTCTGATGATGACCAAAATGGACGGCGACTCGCGCGGCGGCGCGGCGATCTCAATCCGCTCGGTGACCGGGGTGCCGATCAAATTCCTCGGAACAGGCGAGAAGCTCGACGCGCTCGAAGTGTTTGACCCGGCGCGCATGTCCTCCCGCATCCTGGGCATGGGCGACATGATCGGCCTGATCGAAAAAGCCGAGGCTGCCTTCGACCAGCAGGTGTCCCAGCAGACCGCGGACCGCATGATGAAGGGACAGTTCACGCTTGAGGACTGGCTCGACCAGATGAAGCAAATGAAGAAGATGGGCCCGCTCGCCCAGATCATGGACATGCTCCCCGGGCAGCTGGGCCAGGCTGCCCGCCAGGTGGATCCCAAGGAGATCGAGAGAACCTTCAAGCAATCGGAAGCCATCATCAATTCGATGACCCGCAAGGAACGCCGCGATCCCGACATTCTGAATGCCTCCCGGCGACGACGCATCGCCACCGGCTGCGGCATGGAAGTGCAGGATGTGAACCGCCTGATCAAGCAGTTCCGGGAGACACAGAAGCTGATGAAGATGATGCAGAAGACCGACGGAAAAGGGTTGGGAAGGTTGTTCAGGTAGTAAAACAACGAGGTCACGCTGCAGCGTGACCTTCTTTTTTATGTGCGGGATGGGAAGATCGGTGTAATCCATATTATGAATTACCGCTTGTCTCACGAATGTTCACATGTGTAACTTTTCTTTCTATATGGATTTATAGGCTGAAGTTCAAACAAAAAGTAAAGTAAATTATTCGGCACTACGGTAATTCTCATTTCCGCCACAGGCTTGAATATTTCTTCCTGTATTTCAGATCTTCCTCCATCCCGATCAGCTCAAGAGCTTTCTCTCGGATATTCTCATCCCGTACCAGATCATAGACATTTCTAAAACTCTGAAGGATATCGTAGCGGATCAAGGTGCAGTTCTTTTCGGTAACGCATTCTTTGAACCGGCGCTCCAGACCTTCCATGTAGACCTTTTGCTGTTTTTTACCGGCAATACCTACTTTCCATAAAGATTGCAGGCAATGACGGGCGGTGACAAAGCGTTCATCCTTCGTCACGGTAAGCAGCTTTTCGAAATCCTTGAGCATTCTCTTCTTTGGATCGCTCCTGGCAAGGTTGCAGAGGATCTGGGCAGAAATTGCCCTTACATGATTGTCCGCATGGGTTAAGTCTTCCACCAGCTCATCCCAGACCTCGTACGCCCAATCCACAGGTTGGTCGGTGGCTTTAAGAAGATCCGTAAAGGCTTGATTTTGTAGAGCTTTATCCTGGGAACGGATATTAATGATGCTTGTTCTAATAATTTCATCCATAATTCCTCTAATATTGCCCGTGGATACTTCGCATCAGGAACCCTGTAAATGCGATATTGAACGGTGATAAGGAGGGGTCAACCAGGGTCTTCATTTCGTTGATCGTTGCGCGGTACTCACTGTAAAAAGCCCAGGTTGGTGCCGGTTTGTACTGCAAATTTTTCAGCTCAAAAATATCGATAATCCCCTTGGCGGTTGTTGGTTTTACGAAGACTTCCACTTGCGGGTGATAGTAAGCCTGGCAGATGGTCATTAAGGACCACTTTGCCAGTTTTCCGCTCCGCAGGATTGCCAGCATGGTCTCGAACCCGGTCTGTTCGTTTCCATGCAACAGCTCATCCAGCCCCTGGGCGAGGGCCAGCCGATATTCCCGGGGGAGCTCGCGGGCAAAATCCCGAAATTTGGGCTTTTCGAACACAGACACGAGGGAGGAGCGGGTGATCACCTTGATCATGTTTTCGATGATTAGATCAGGAAGCTTGAAATTCCGTTTTGCAAAACTGTCCTGGGCCAGTTCGACCATTTTATCCAGTTTGTGAGTTTTTCGAATCGCGATCATCTCCGGGTTGGAAAATCCGCCTGGATATCGATTGTAGAAGGCTTCTTCCGCTTGCAGCAGCTTATTAACGTTCATCGACGGCTTAATCCACCACTGGCAAAATAATTTTGTTTCGTCTGGCGCTTCCCTATGGGCCTGGTAATCATAGGCTAATTCTCCGCTGGCATTGGGATTGTCCGAGTGTAGAACAGCCATTCTAGGCTGTCAAGGCGAAAAACTTTGTTCATCCCTGCTCACTTCACAATCAATTCACAAGCGAATCCTATACTTCAGACATAAGTTCAAACCAAGGAGTAGAACATGAGCAGAAATACTGGTTTACGTATCATCGCGGTGCTGGTGCTGGTCGCCGCTATCGCAGGCATTGCCTTCTTTGCCTATCAATCGGGCGTCGCCCACGGTTCACCGGTCACCCTTGAGGCACCCTCGGGCCAAAGTGTGCCTGCACCCTATCCATATCCTTATTATGGAATGCCATTCTATCGTCCATGGGGATTTGGGTTTGGCTGTTTCGGCATCCTGATCCCGCTTTTCCTATTTTTCCTCGCCATTCATGCGTTCCGTGTCCTCTTCTGGGGCCCGCGTTGGGGACGGGGATACCATCATGGTCCATGGAGACGAGGCGGGGATGGAGATGTCCCACCGATGTTCGAGGAATGGCATAAGAAGGCCCATGGGGAACCGCCTGAGGAAAAGAAAGAATCGTAGCAGTAGAAATGAGATGCCCATCATACGATGGGCATCTCGATCCCTTTTGGAATTTACGAAACGATGAGAAAGATAACACCTCCAACTCTGATGCTGGCTTGTCTGCTCGGAATGATGGCCTTGTACTGGCTTTTCCCGATCCAGTGGATTTCCAGTTGGGGACTTTTCATTATCGGCCTTGTGTTTATCATACTTGGCCTTGTGATTGCTTTTGGTGCTGAAAAACAATTCAGACAAAGTGGCACAAGTGTTGACCATCTGGGAATGGCTTCCCAGCTTGTCACGGATGGATGGTTTAAATACAGCCGAAATCCCATGTATCTTAGTTTTGTTTTCATGTTAATTGGTGCATGGTTGTTGCTTGGATCACTTTCGTCTCTTCTCGGGATCCTCGCGTTTGTCCTTCTTACAGAGCAACGGTACATATTGTCTGAAGAGAAACGACTGGCCGCTGCTTTTGGAAAGGATTATCGATCCTATTTAAAGCGCACCCGGCGCTGGATATAAAACGGACAGCGTATAATAACAGCATGAAGACCATCCTTGTCGTTGACGATGAACCGAAGATCACCCAGCTGCTGCGCGATTACCTGGAGCGTGCGGGATTTGGAGTGATCGTCGCATATGATGGAAAAAAAGCTCTTTCCCTGGCAAAGACCGAGAGACCGGACGCGGTCGTCCTGGACCTTGGCCTGCCGCAGCTCGACGGGCTGGACTTTACCCGCGAGTTTCGCAAAACCTCCAACGCCCCAATCATCATGCTGACTGCCCGCTCGGACGAGTCAGACAAATTGATCGGCCTTGAGCTGGGTGCCGACGATTACATGACCAAGCCCTTCAGCCCAAAGGAATTGGTCGCACGCGTCCGTGTGGCGTTCCGGCGGATTGAGAATGTCGCCAATGCAGGTTCCGAGATGATCCGTGTCGCGGACCTGACGCTGGATGTGCCGCGCATGCGGGTGACAGCAGAAAATCGGGCGATCGAGGAATTGACCCCGACGGAGTTTGAATTACTGGCAACGCTGGCGCGCCAACCCGGTCGCATCTTTACCCGCGCTCTGCTGCTGGATGCGATCCATGGCGTTGCGTTCGAATCGTATGAGCGGGCGATCGATGCGCATATCAAGAATATCCGCCGCAAGATCGAGATCAAGGCCGGTGAGCCGAAGTATATTTTGACTGTCTATGGCGTCGGGTATAAGTTTGCGGATAAATAAGCGCAGTCGAAGGGCGAATTGAAATTATGAACCCTCATTCCCGATTTTCCAACCGGCCTCGTCCACCGTGGTGGCCTGAAAATGAAGAATGGCCTCCTCAGCGGTGGCGACACGGCCGTGGCAGGCCCTTCTTTCGCAGAATGGGCTGCCTGTTCATCGTATTTAATGTATTTGTTTTTCTGATCTTTGCCGCCATCGCCGGGGTGGTTTACGGGGTGCTCTCCCACGGGCTGACACCCAATTCCTCCTTCTTTGATTTTGTCATTGTTGTTGGAGCGATTTTCCTTACCTTTATCATTGTCATGTTGATCTTTGTGGCGATGAACTTCAGACGAATGTTCAACCCGCTGGATGAGCTGGTGGATGCCTCCGGAAAAGTGGCAGAAGGGGATTACACCGTCCGTGTCGAAGAGAAAGGCCCGCGCGGCGTCCGCTCCCTGACGATGGGCTTCAATTCCATGGTGGAGCGGCTGCAGGTCAACGACCAGCAACGCCGGTCCATGCTGGCAGATGTATCCCATGAGCTGCGAACACCGATCACTGTCATTCAGGGAAACGTGGAAGGAATACTGGATGGCATGTATCCCGCAGATGAAGCGAGACTCCAGTCCATCCTGGAGGAGACCCAAATCCTTTCGCGGCTGGTGGATGATCTGCGCACGATGGCGCTGGCAGAAAGTGGTTCCCTGCAGTTGAGGCGTGAGCCTGTCGATCTGGCGCCCCTGATCCGGGAAGTCCTCTCCGGCTTTGAGACACTGATAACTGAGAAGGATATCCGGATGGAAGTCCGGCTTGCAGATGTGGAGGCGATTCACGTCGATCCTTTGCGTATTCGCGAGGTGCTAACAAACCTTCTTTCGAACGCACTGCGCTACACGCCCGACGGCGGGGAAATTGTGGTCGGTTTAACGGAATCAGTGACCGGCGGGGAAAGAACCGTAACGGTTTTTGTCCAGGACAGCGGTCCGGGAATCGCTTCTGCAGATCTGGCGCACATCTTTGACCGCTTCTACAAATCCAGCGATTCTGGCGGGATGGGGTTGGGGTTGTCCATTGCAAAATACCTGGTGGAGGCCCACGGTGGAAAAATTTGGGTCGATAGCGAAATAGGGCAGGGCAGCAGGATCTCATTTACACTTCCAACTTAAGGACGAGATGATCCTGCTCTCACAACGTGGTAAAATATGCGCCTGTGATTTCAGCCCGCATGCGCCCTTTCCGCAACCTCTCTATGCCTGTCTGAAACGCAAAATATTTCAAGGAGATAAAGCAAGATGGTTCGTATTCGTTTACGTCGTATTGGTCTCAAAGGCCAACCCACGTACCGCATCGTGGCGACTGATAAAGAGTCACCCCGTGATGGTCGCTTTTTGGAAATTCTTGGTTTCTATAACCCACGCACACAACCGGCAACAATCCATGTCAAGGAAGATCGTGCCTACAACTGGATGAAGAACGGCGCCCTGCCGACCGAGTCTGTTGCTCAGGTGTTCAAGAGCGCCGGTGTCCTGGAACGCTTCGATCGCTTCAAGAAGGGTGAGTCGGTTGAGACTCTCATGAAGGAAGCCGAAGAAGCGGAGACCAAGCGCGGTGCGTCTCTGAAGACGGGAAAGTAATTGACCTAACCCCCGGCCCCTTCCCTGAAGGGAAGGGGAGCAGGGAAGAAGATTATGAAAGACCTGATCGAATATATTGCCAAGGCCCTTGTGGACCATCCGGAAGAAGTGCAGGTGCGTGAAACGGGAGGAAATTCCCGGGTGCGCATCGAATTGAGCGTCTCGAAGGATGACATGGGGCGTGTGATCGGGAAAGGTGGCAAGGTGGCCAATTCCATTCGGACGCTTCTCAAGGTAGCGGCGGAACGGGAAGGCAAACAAGCCACGCTCGATGTGGTAGAGCCAGAATAATGGCAGATCACAAAGAACTCTCAGGCTCGCCAGACGGCGAGCCTGTATATTTGACGGTTGGATTTATCCGCCGCCCGCACGGTCTGCAAGGTGAGATGGTCATGGACCTGCATACCGATTTCCCCGAACGGATGAAAAGTGGCCGGAAACTGCTCATTGGCGAAGAGCACAAGCCGCACACGCTGGCCGGTGTCCGCCCACATCAGGCGGGACTGCTCGTGAAGTTCAAAGGAATTAACACTCCCGAGCAGGCAGGATTGTTCCGCAACCAATGGGTATATATCAAAGCCAGTGAAGCACCCAAGTTGCCGGACGGCCGAATCTACCAATATGAACTTTTGGGATTCCAGGTTGTGGATGAGAATGAACAGCTGCTTGGGGAGCTGGTGGAGATCCTCGAGACAGGTGCGAACGATGTCTATGTAGTCAGGGATGGATCGGGGCGCGACCTTTTACTGCCCGCCATCCCGCCGGTCATCCTGGAGCGTCGACACTGGCCGCCGTTCCATACGCGTTCACCTGCTGGATGGGTTGTAAGTCACGCTGGAAGCGTGACTAAATATTCTTTATGGACGAGAAGAAATACTGGGTCGGCTTTAACCTGATCAAGGGCATTGGCGCAGTTCGCATGCAGGCTTTGATCCAGCATTTCGGCGGATTGGAGTTCTGCCTGGAAGGCTGCGCCGGCTGATCTGGCGGCTGCCGGGCTGAGCTTGAAACTGATCGAGCGGATCGTCCAGGCACGCGCCCAGGTGGACCTCGAGAAGGTATGGGCGAAGATCGAAGTCGCAAGGCATCAATATCCTGACCTGGGAGGATGAAGCGTATCCCCAGCGATTGAAGGAAATCGAACAGCCTCCGCCCGTACTATATTTGCGAGGGGACTACCTGCCTGAGGATCTATTTGCAGTGGCAATCGTCGGCACACGGCAGGTGACACCATATGGACGGCAGATCACGGAAGAGCTGGCCTCCCATCTGGCGGGCAATGGGATCACGGTGGTTTCCGGCCTGGCGCGCGGCGTGGATGCGATTGCCCACCAGGCCGCCCTAAAGGCAGGCGGGAGAACAATTGGTGTGCTGGGCTCGGGTGTGGATAAAATCTATCCGCCCGAACATCGCCAGCTGGCGGAACGGATGGCGGAGAGCGGCGCCATCGTCAGCGATTATGCTCCCGGTACGCCGCCGGATGCCTCCAATTTTCCGCCGCGCAACCGGATTATTTCCGGGTTATCCCTGGCAGTTGTCGTGATCGAAGCCGGGGAAACCAGTGGGGCTTTGATCACCGCCGAATTTGCTGCGGAACAGGGACGCGAGGTTTTTGCAGTTCCCGGTAGTATACTTGCGCCTCAAAGCAAGGGCACGAATAAGCTGATCCAGCGGGGCGCGCTGCCCCTGCTGAGTATCAATGATCTCATGCAGGCCCTGGACCTGAGACGCATGGGAGAGCATCAGGCTGCGCGAAAAGTGATCCCTGCAGACGAAACAGAAGCGCGCCTGATGAATGTGCTTGGCCCTCAGCCCCTGCATGTCGATGAGATCCGCAATCAAACCGAGCTGCCAATCGAAAAGGTATCCGCAACATTGGCTCTCATGGAGCTCAAAGGGATGGTTCGCCAGGTAGGCGGCATGAATTATGTCGCTGTACGCGAAGAACAGTCCGATTATTCAACATAGGAGGTGGATATGGAACATACGTATGCAGTCATCATGGCGGGAGGCGGGGGGACCCGCTTGTGGCCGGTCTCCAGAAAGGAAAGCCCAAAACAGCTTCTGCCGTTTCTGGGACAGGAGACGTTATTCCAGAGCACGGTGAACCGGCTTGAAAATTTATTCCCGCCTGAGCGGATCCTCGTGGTGACGGTCGCAGAGCAGGCACGCCAGATGAAGGTGCAGGCCCCGGCCATCCCGGACGAAAATTACATCCTTGAACCGCAGCCGCGTGGGACGGCATCTGTGGTAGCATTAGCGGCTGCCGTCCTGAAGAAGCGTGACCCGCAGGCGGAGATGGCAATTTTGACGGCCGACCATTTCATCCGCAACAAGGACCTGTTCCGTTACCTGATCCGGACGGCTTTTCAGGTGGCAGCGAAGGATTACCTGGTTACGCTGGGGATCACACCCACCTCTCCGTCCACCGGGTATGGTTATATCGAGCAGGGTGAGCCTCTCGAGGGCGATTACCAGTATCCTGTATACACCGTGAAGCGCTTCCGGGAAAAGCCGGATCATGCCACCGCCGAGCAGATGATCCGCTCAGGGGACCACTCCTGGAACAGCGGCATGTTCGTCTGGAAGGCGGATGCGATCCTGGCTGAAATCAAAAGGCAGATGCCTGAGCTTTCCTCTGCAATTGAACAGATCGCAGATGCCTGGAATACACCCAGGCAGGAGGAGACTCTCCAGGAGCTTTGGCCGGGTATCAAATCACAAACCATCGACTATGGCATCATGGAAAAGGCCGAGCGGGTTGCAGTCCTGCCGGCAGGCGGGCTGGGCTGGAGCGATGTAGGCTCCTGGGACTCGCTCTTTGAGGTGCTGTTCCCGGATTTCAACGGCAATGTGCCCATGAACGCGCAGCACTTGATGCTGGACACCCATAATACGCTGATCTATGGGAACAGTAATGAGCGCCTGATTGTTACCATTGGCCTGGATGACACCGTCATTGTGGATACGGGCGATGTATTGATGATCTGCAAAACAGACCAGTCACAGAAAGTGCGGGATGTGGTCGAACATCTAAAAAAACATAACCAGGAGAATTATTTGTAACACTGTCATTGAGTTGATTCTTTGCCGGATGGACTGCCACTAAGTTTTACTCTCGAACAGCCCCCGTGAAGTGTGCAATGACATGGATAAAGGTTGATTTATGGAAGCATATTGCATGAAGTGCAAGACCAAACGTGAGATGCTGAATCCTGTGGCGAATTTCAATGCCAAGGGATCGCCTGTCACGATTGGCACCTGCCCCGTGTGTGGAACAAAACTTTATAAGATGGGCGAAGACCCGCCCATGAAGGCTTGACAGCGCCTCCAAAACCGGAGAAGGTGGAAAAGCGGGATGGGAAACTGGTCATCGTCGAATCGCCAGCGAAGGCCAAAACAGTGGGTCGCTTCCTTGGCAAGGGATACACCGTACGCGCCTCGGTGGGGCATGTGCGCGACCTGTTGAAGTCGCAGTTATCGGTGGATATCGATAATAACTTCGCGCCCAAGTACCGCGTGCCCAATGAAAAGAAGGAAGTGGTCAAGGAGATCAAGAAGCTCGCCCAAAAGGCGGAGGAAATCTTCCTGGCCACCGACCCTGACCGGGAGGGCGAGTCCATTTCATGGCATTTGCTTGAAGCCGCGCAGATCGACCCGGAGCGTGCCAAGCGGGTGGTCTTCCATGAGATCACCGAGCCGGCCATCAAGGAAGCGTTTGCGCACCCGCGTCACATCAATATGGATCTGGTGGATGCACAGCAGGCGCGCCGCATCCTGGACCGGCTGGTCGGCTACAGCATCAGCCCGATCCTGTGGGAGAAGGTGCGCGGCCGCCTCTCGGCGGGACGCGTCCAATCGGTGGCGCTGCGGCTGATCGTCGAGCGTGAGCGTGAGATCGAGAATTTTGTCCCGGTGGAATACTGGTCCATCCACGCCGAGCTCCAGCCGGAAAAGCTAAAATCCACCTTCCTTGCCAAGCTGGCAAAGATCGATGACCAGGATCCGGAACTTTCCAATGAAGATGACGGTCAAGCCCATATTGGAAGATATGGAAACCGCCGCCTACACCATTACCAAGATCAAACGCGGCGAACGGCGCCGCAAGCCATCTCGCCCCGTTTACCACCTCCACGCTGCAGCAGGAAGCCTCCCGCAAGCTGGGCTTTACCGCCAAGCGGACGATGGCTCTGGCGCAGGGACTTGTACGAAGGCCAGGATGTGGGCAGTGGCGGCACAACCGGTCTGATCACCTATATGCGTACCGACTCGACCATCTGTCTCCAGCCTCGGCACAACAGGAAGCCCGCGAGTACATCAGCGGCAAATATGGCAAGGATTATCTGCCCGCCGAAGCCGTCCAATATAAAACGCGCTCTGCCAACGCCCAGGAAGCGCATGAAGCCATCCGCCCGACCTCGGTGATGCGCGAGCCGGAGCAGGTCAAGGAATATCTCGAGCCAGCGATGTTCAAGCTGTATCGCCTGATCTGGCAGCGCTTCGTCGCCTCGCAGATGGAAGCTGCGGTCTATGACACCTTGCAGGTCGAAGTGACCGGCAAATCGTCCGCGCATGAATATCTCCTGCGGGCCTCCGGGTTCTCGGTCAAATTTGCCGGCTTTCTGGTTGTGTATGAAGAGGCGAAGAACGAGGATGTCAAAACCGAGGAGGATGAGGAAAATGTCCGCATCCCGTCTGGCATTGCAGAGGGGCAGAAGCAGGAATTGGTCCGCCTGATCCCTGAGCAGCATTTCACCCAGCCGCCGCCGCGCTATTCGGAAGCCTCGCTGGTGCAGGCACTGGAGGAGGATGGCATTGGGCGTCCCTCCACGTATGCGCCGACCATCTCCACGATCCAGCAGCGCGGCTATGTGGTCCGGGAGGACAAACGCCTGATCCCGACCGAGATCGGGCATGCAGGTCAATGACCTGATGATGCAATACTTCCCGGATATTGTCGATTATCAGTTCACGGCCCGCATGGAGGAGGACCTGGATATGATCGCCTCCGGCCAGGCCGAGTGGACGGAAGTGATCCACGAGTTCTACCATCCCTTTGCTGAGGATCTGAAAAAGGCGCAGGAGGAGATGCCGGTCACCAAGAGCGGACCGGAGCCGATCGGGCGCAAATGCCCGGAGGACGGCGGCGAGCTGGTCATCCGCTATGGGCGCTTTGGGAAATTCATCTCGTGCTCGAACTTCCCCACCTGCCGCTATACCGAGCCGTGGCTCGAAAAGATCGGCATCCGCTGTCCCAAGGATGGCGGCGAGCTGGTGGAGCGCAAAACCCGCAAGGGCCGCACCTTCTACGGCTGCGAGAATTATCCCAATTGCGATTTCACCTCCTGGAAGCGGCCGATCAAACCGCCCTGTCCAAAATGCGGTGGCCTGCTTGTCATTGCCAATAAACGTGAGGCCCAATGTACGAATTGCCAGGAAACCTTCCTGTTGGAAGCTGTTGTTCCTGAAACCGTAGAATAGGAGAACAACCATGCACTTCACACCCCTTCCTTATCTTGACCCTGGGTCTGGCAGCTTTCTGATCCAGCTGCTGATCGCCACAGCATTGGGTCTTGCCATTGCCTTGCGGGCATCCTGGGGAAAAATCAAAACCTTGTTCGGTGCCAAGCCAAAATCTAAGATGAGGACGATGAAGACGACAGCAGAATAGCGGACAGCTTTCCGCCTCCTTCCGGGACCCAAGCGGATTCCTTTTCAAGCGGGACGATGTGCTCTATCGGCAGGTCAACCGCAAGTATGAGCAGGAATATGTGCGCTTGATGGAATCGGGTCTTTATGAAAAGCTGGTCAAAGCGAAACTGCTGATCCCGCATATCGAAGTGGACAACGTGGAGGCTGAGTCCGGTGAGCGTTTCAAGATCATCCAGCCGGAGCGCGTGCCTTTCATCTCCTATCCCTATGAGTGGTCTTTCGGCCAATTGAAGGATGCTGCGCTTGCCACCCTGTCGATCCAGAAGCGTGCCTTGAAACTGGGAATGTCGCTGAAGGATGCGAGTGCCTACAACATCCAGTTTGTGCGCGGCAAGGCCACGCTGATCGATACTCTCTCCTTCGAGCTATACAAGGAAGGCCAGCCCTGGGTTGCCTATCGCCAGTTCTGCCAGCATTTCCTGGCGCCGCTGGCTTTGATGGCCTTGAAGGATGTCCGCCTGAGCCAGCTGCTGCGTGTATACATCGACGGTGTTCCGCTTGACCTGGCCAGCGAGCTTGCTGCCCTGGAAAACACATCTCAATTTTGGATTGATGACCCACATCCATCTGCATGCGAGTGCGCAGAAGAAGTATGCAGGCGAGGAAGTGAAGTCACGCGGTGGCTCGATGAGCAAACAGGCCATGACCGGTCTGATCGAGAGCCTCGAGTCAACCGTCAAGAAACTGGATTGGAAGCCCGGGGGAACCGAGTGGGGGAACTATTACGACATCACCAATTATTCCGACGCGGCCTTCGAGCATAAAAAACAGCTGGTCGGTGAATGGACCGACCGCATCCATCCAGCCATCGTCTGGGACCTGGGCGCCAACAACGGGGTCTTCAGCCGCGTGGCCGCGAGACATGGGATCCGCAGGTGATCTCCTGGGATATCGACCCGGCCGCGGTGGAGCAAAATTACCGCCAGGTGAAGACCGAGAAGAACGAGCGCCTTCTGCCTCTTCTGCTCGATCTGACGAACCCGAGCCCGGCGATCGGCTGGGCCAACCGCGAGCGCGATTCGTTCGGCGGGCGCGGCCCGGCAGACCTGACCCTGGCCCTGGCAGTCATCCATCACCTGGCGATCTCGAACAATGTCCCGCTTTTGCAGCTGGCCGACTTCTTTGCCGAGATGGGAAAATGGCTGGTGATCGAGTTCGTCCCCAAGTCTGACAGCCAGGTCCGGAAGCTGCTTGCTTCCCGTGAGGATATCTTCCCGGACTATACCCGTGAAGGTTTTGAAGCCGCCTTTTCACGTGAGATTCAAGGTTCATGAAACGGTGCCGGTAAAGCGAATTCTGAGCGAGTACTGTATTTAATGGAAGCTCATTTAGCAGATTTCTGGTACTTTCGAATGTTGTTTTGTACAAGGGATGGTATATAATAAAGAGAACATCTCATTAAAAAGGAATGAGCCATGGAAGCTATGACTGCGATGACAAAGCAATTATATGCAAGATAAACGAGCGATGCTCATTTTGGGCGTAATACTGGGTTTGCTTCTCGGTCTGATCATTGGCTGGGGACTCTGGCCCGTACAATATACCGATGCCACACCGGATGCCTTGCGTACAGACCTGCAGCAGGATTACCTGCGGATGACCATCGACTCCTATTACCGGAATGGCAATACCAACTCTGGCCATGGAGCGTTATAACTACCTGGGTGAGGATGCGGCCGCACCTATAGCTATCTTCTGACAGACCCTGGTTACCTGTCCCCGGCAGACGTCCAGGGCTTTGGACAAATGGTGCAAAGTGTGACAGGCCAGCCGATTGTCGTGGCGCCTCCGGGCACAGAGGCGAGCTCGAGCACGGGGAGCCAGCTGCTCATTTTTGCCGCGGTCGTCGTGCTGCTGATTTTGCTGGGCGTCGGCGGTTACTATGTGTACAGGCTGCTGCGGAAGAACACGGGTCCGGTCACACCGGTCATGCAGGGAACTGAAGTCAGCAAGCAGGCTGAACGGACCGACTTCCAGTCTCTTGGCCTTGCCCAGCCGATCACCCAGACCATGACCACCTATGTCCTCGGCGATGACCTGTATGACGAGTCATTCAGCATCGATACAGCCGGTGGAGAATTCCTGGGCGAGTACGGTGTTGGCGTCTCGGAAACGATCGGGGTCGGCGAACCGAAGAAAGTTGCTGCCCTGGAGGTCTGGCTGTTCGACAAGAACGATATCAAGACCGCCACCAAAGTGTTGATGTCGGAACATGCCTATAATGATCCCAATATCCGTGCCCGGCTGGAGCCGAAAGGTGAGCTGATCGTTGTCAAGCCTCGGGAGCAGGTCCTGCTCGAGACAAAGACCCTGCAGCTGCTGGCAACGGTTGTGGATATGGAATATGGCACCGGTGCGGCTCCCCAGAATAGTTATTTTGAGCGCATCACCCTGGAGCTCGCCGTCTGGCCGCGCAGCGCATAACTAATCTTGATTAAAAAAGAGACCGCGAACTAGCGGTCTCTTTTTTAATCAAAGCGTCCCGAAGGTTTTCTCATGGATAACCAAAATATGCATAGGCAGCCTTCGGGACGTTTTTTTATTCAATCTTCAGTATTTTAAATTTTATCTGTCCGCCCGGCGTTTCAGCCACCACGATATCGCCAACTTTATGGTCCATCAACGCTCTGCCGATCGGGGATTCGTTGGATATCTTGCCATTGCGTGGATCGGCTTCCTTGGCGCCCACCAGCGAATAGGTTTCGGGTCAAATCCATCCTCCTGGACGGTGACATGCGAGCCGACGGTGACCACGTCGCTGTTTGTTTTTTCGACGATGATCGCCGTCCGCAGCACGGCTTCGATCTCCTGGATGCGGCCTTCGAGGAAAGCCTGGTCTTCCTTGGCCTTGTGATAATCGGCGTTCTCGGAGAGGTCGCCCATCTGGATGGCGGAGCGCAGCCGTTTGGCGAGTTCCTCCCGGCGCGGACCGGTCAGCTCGGCCAGCTCGGCTTTCAATTTTTTTTCCCCTTCCGGGGTCAGGTAAGTCGGTTGGTGGGTCATGTTGTGTACCTCAGATCTAAGGTTTTTCCAAAGGATTGAATAGTTTCTGATATTCCTCGATGGCATAGCGGTCGGTCATCCCGGCGATGTAATCGCAGATGGTGCGCTCCAGGCCGCGTTTATCGATGTAGGTCTGCACCGAATCGGGCAGCATGAGCGGCTCGGAGCGATAGGCATTGAATAGGTCCGTAATGATCCGTTCCGCCTTGACCTGCATCCGGACCACACGGAAGTGCCGGTACAGGTTTTTATAGAGGAAATCCTTGAGCTCGCGGTTGCGTCTCTGCATTTCCTCGCTGTAACCGATCATATTGTGCTTCAGTTTCTGCACATCGAGCGCGGATTTTACCTTGCTTTCCCGGAGGCGGCGATCGGTGGCCTCGACCATGTCGGTGACCAGGATGCCCACCAGCTGGCGGATCATGCGGTGGCGCTCGATGTCGTCGAGACCTGGGTCCCTGCCATTTGTAGGTCTCGCGCAGGATCTCCCAGAGTGCGATGCCGTCCAGCATGTGGGGCGTGATCATCCCGGAGCGCAGGCCATCGTCCAGGTCGTGGGTGGTGTAGGCCAGCTCGTCCGCCACGTTGGCGATCTGGGTCTCGAGGTTGCCGCGCAGATCGGGATTGAATTCACGGGCGTCGGAGATGTCATACTCGGACTCGTGCTTGACCATGCCTTCGCGCACCTCCCAGGACAGGTTCAGACCCGGGAAATTCCGGGTAGCGCTTTCCAGCTCGGTGACGATGCGCAGGGACTGGCGGTTGTGGTCGAAGCCGCCGAGATCCCTCATCAGCCGGGCCAGGGCCACTTCGCCGGAGTGACCGAAGGGGGAATGTCCCAGGTCATGCGCCAGGCAGATCGCCTCCACAAGGTCTTCGTTGCCGCCCAGGGCGCGGGCCAGCGTCCGGCCGACCTGGGCGACTTCCAGGGTATGGGTGAGACGGGTGCGGAAGTAATCGCCTTCGTAGTTGATGAAGACCTGGGTCTTGTATTCCAGGCGGCGGAAGGCGGTGGTGTGCAGGATCCGGTCCCGGTCGCGCTGGAACGTGGTGCGGTATTGGGGCTCGTTGTCGAGATAGGCGCGTCCCTTCGAGTCCCGGCTGCGCATCCCATAGGGTGCAAGACCTTTATCCTCGATCTCTTCCAACTGCTGGCGGGTGAAAAACATGGCCACCTTTCATATACAAATGTCATTGCGAGAAGCCCGTAGGACGACGAAGCAATCCCTTGAAACAGGAATTTGCCACGTGGCGCCATGACGCCACTCGCAATGACAATTAAGAAAATGGGGCGAGAGGGGGTCGAACCCTCACGGTGTCTCCACCGACGGATTTTAAGTCCGTTGCGTCTGCCGATTCCGCCATCGCCCCGGCAGGATGTATTTTACCGCAATTTAGTAGTCTGTTTTCGGTTATTACTGTACAGCGTCCAGGCGCTTTTGTTGTAGAATATTGGTACCATCAAAGTAAGCATCCACAGGAAGGGGTTGGAGCATGGCAGACCTGGATCAAAATCGTTCGTCGGGGGATTGGATACTCTTTCAGGAAAATCAGCCGTTCATTCCAGAATATCGAAAATCATATGCTTGGGCCGGTAAACGAGTCAGCGGCTATTTTACGCATAATAAATCGGCAATTTTGGTAAATAGAAAAGAATATTTTCCGGGTTCAAGGATCGCGCTCCACAGGGACCCTTTGCATTCAGGAAATGTCGATGAAAAACTCTCCGGGCGGTAACTATTGTCAATCCAAACAGTCATGAGATTCGACAAACTATATTCCAGAGTAAACTGCCAGTCAAATCCTGCGGCAAGGCGATGAGACCGGCTGCATAAGAAAAAAACAATGAAGAAAGGGGCCAGAATGTCAGAAAGAGATATAGACGATCTTTTCAGGGAGTATGGAAATGTCAAGCCATACCATGGGAGTGTCGAATGGAATGCAGAAGGGAAAAAGAACAAACTGGCACGAAAAATTTATCAGGATTTCGCACAACGAATTAAAAACCGGGAAGCCTGGTGTGAGGATGAGAGCAGGGCGGAACTGGCTGCTCTCGGCTATATCTTTGAACCATGGTATATCGATGGGTGGCACAGATAATGGCGGGCAAAGTCCTTGATTTTTCGGATGGGCAGGGTCGCGTCAATTTTGAGATCACCTTTCGCAAGTTGCTCGACGGATTAGAATTCCTTTATAAGTAATACTACCCAACTGACTTCAATTATGTTTTCGGAAATGAGGGGTTTCGTTCCGTAAATTCAGTTTTCCCCATCCAACGGATTTTCCTTCCATTGCATCTGGCGAATCCGCCGTCGGCCGGGCATTAATATTTTTACCTTATTTTGAAATGCTTTTCAGGCGCGACTCGTTATCGCGGTTCAGAAGATAACGTTCCCGCCAGTCTTTGACCGCGAAAGGGATGTACAGCAGAAACATCGTGGCAATTCCGATCAATTCCATGTACGCAATATAGATCGGCCAGGGCGGAAGCAGGTCGAGCAGGGTCGGGGTGGCAGGCTTGTAGTTGATCAGTAGATAATTGCTGCCGATGGCGTTGTTGATGAAATAGACGATTACCACATAGATGTTCATCCAGACGAACACCCTGACCATGGATCTCCAGGTGGGACGGAACCCTTCCACCACGGTCATGTAAATAGCCGATGTGATGATCAGGCCGTGGGAGAGAAAATATTGGAAGAAGGCAAAGTGGGGAAAGCCATAGATCCCCAGCCCGGGCGTGGCCAGCGCCTGGATGGCTCCGCCGATACCCATGAAGTACATAAACTCGTAAATCCGGTAATTTTTGGTGATCAGCATCAATGCGCCCAGCCAGACGAGCGCACTGCACAGGTGCAGAGGCAGCATGGTCTGGATGGTCCACAAACCGAAAATAAAGTTCCAGTAGTGCCAGGCAATTTCATTCACCACGAGCACGATGGCCAGGATCCAGCGGATCGTTCCCTTGGTGCTGTCCGAAGCATACCTGAAGCGGAGCAGATACAGGTTCAGAAGTATGAGGAAGACAAGCGCGCCCAGGTGGGCGGCTCCAAAGTACTCAAATGCCGGGCCATTGTAGTCCGCGGAAAAGAATTGGATCATGGCACCAATTTTATATGGAAATCGTGAGATTTCTTTAACCAAAACGTCCCGAAGGTTTTAACATAAAAACCTAAAGTTCTTATGAATAAACCTTCGAGATGGAGTTTGTTAATTCCCCTGTCTGGGATTCTCAGCCGGCCCTATGATATGCAGGCACCCGCTCCAGGGTTCCAGAGTTGACCGAGAGGTGCACTTCGTGCTCCCCGATCGTGGCGATCCAGTTTCTCCACCATCACAAAAAAGTGATGAAGATTTACTCGCTGATCACATCCTTGACCTGACCGTATCTCTTTTCGAAGACCTGTTTTTCCTCTTCGATCGTTTCCTGTGCGATCACCTGGAGACGCTGCAGGCGCTCCCGGGTCTCCTGGTTCATCGCTTCCAGGCGGACTTGCGCATCCCGGATTGAGTCCATGATCCGGTCCGCTGTTTCCTGACCTTCATTGATGAGATACTCACGCGTTTCCCGGCCGGACCTGGGTGCGTATAACAAGGCGATCGCACCGCCGATCATTCCACCGATCAAAAGGGCGGTAAAGCTAATTCCACTGCTGGTTGATTGGTATTCTCTTTCACTCATTTTTCTCTCCATTCTGTATATCAAAAGGCAGCCAGTTGTCGTTTATTAAAGTGTAAATCGCGGCCCAAATATCGGATTTTGGTTGGGATACAAATAAATTGTGCTGCATATATATTAACGAGAGAATAAAATCTCACGTTACTGGTAAAGATTTTTCAGATCAATCAGGCAGGGAAAAGCTGCATGAAGTGGTCCAGGGTGATGGGGAACAGGTGGGGACGACGCCGGTTACCATTTCCCAGGTGCCCCGCGCTCTCGATATTGTTGTTCCCGGAGAAGAGGCATAACCGATTCCCCTGGATGAGGGGGTTTGAGGCCGTAAAATCGGTCCTGACCTGTATAATCAAGTTGCCAAATCAGAGGAAAGTTATCCATAAATGGGATGACTTTCCTCACTCCATTAATATCCCAAAAGGTCGTTTAATTAAGACCGAAAGCCATGCATGAATTAGCCGTAACCCAAAGCATCCTGGATATCTGCCTGCGACACGCACAGGAAGCCAGCGTAGTCAAAATTACCGATATCAATCTTGTCATCGGGCAGTTTTCCTCCATCGTCGACGACTCGGTCCAGTTCTACTGGGACATGATCGCCGACGGGACGATCGCCCAGGGAGCGATATTGCATTTCAACCGCATCCCTGGCGAGATGACCTGCCGGACGTGCGGGCATGTCTTCCAGCCCACCGACCAGGCCTTCGAATGTCCCTCCTGTGGGAGCGGTTTTGTGCGCATTACCAAGGGCGAAGAGTTCCGGGTTGATAGCATTGATGTTGAATAATTATTCCTCACTCTAACCCTCTCCCTTCGGGAGAGGGGACTGGACTTCCTTCCCCTAACGGGGGAAGGGCCGGGGATGAGGGTAAACTGGAGATTAGATGACCACGAGAATACCTGTAGTTGAAAAAATCCTTTCCGCCAATGACCGCATGGCGGAACGCAACCGCCTGCTGCTCGACCAGGCAGGTGTCTATTCCATTAACATTATGGCCTCTCCCGGCGCAGGCAAGACCAGCCTGATCTTAAAGACGCTTGAGTCTTTGGATGGCCGCTTAAAGCTGGGTGTGGTGGAGGGCGACCTGGCCAGCTCTATCGATGCGGAAAAGGCTGCCGCAGCGGGTTTGCCCGCGGTGCAGATCAACACCGGCGGGGAATGTCACCTCGACGCGCCCATGCTGGCAGATGCACTGCCCGACTCTTCCCCTGAGTGAGATCGATCTTGTCCTCGTGGAGAACGTGGGTAATCTTGTCTGCCCGGCAAATTTCCAGATCGGCACACATTTGAACGTCCTGATCGCCTCCATCCCGGAAGGCGATGACAAGCCATATAAATATCCCGGCATGTATCGCGGCGTGCAGGTGCTCATTATCAACAAGATCGACCTGCTGCCTTATGTGCCGTTCAACATGGAATACTTCCAACGCGGCGTCGAAGTCCTGAACCCCGGCGTAGTGACCTTTGCACTTTCGAGCAAAACTGGCGAAGGCATGGACGCCTGGACGGACTGGCTGGTAAATCAGGTGGAAAGCCAGAAGAAGTAAGCCATGCCGGTGACAAGGCACATCCATGTAACGGGGGTCGTGCAGGGAGTCGGGTTCCGTCCATTTGTGTATGGACTGGCGACCCGGCTCGGTCTGCGCGGCTCGGTGTGCAACACTTCGGCAGGCGTGGATATTGTGCTCCAGGGCGAGCAGGCGCAGGTCGACTCGTTTGCAAAGTCGCTGTCGACAGAGGCTCCGCCTCTTGCGCGTATCGACCAGGTAACCGCCTGGGAGGAAGCAGCGGATGAAATTGCAGATTTCGAGATCCGTGAATCCGAAAGCGTGGAGGGAGCCTTCCAGCCGGTTTCGCCCGATGTCGCCCTGTGCCCGGACTGCGAGCGCGAGCTGCTCGATCCGAACGACCGCCGTTACCTGTATTCCTTCATCAACTGCACCAATTGTGGACCGCGCTACACCATCATCAAGGATCTGCCCTATGACAGACCGGCGACGACGATGGCAGACTTCCCCATGTGCGACGCCTGTCGGGCTGAGTACGAAGATCCGACGGATCGGCGCTTCCATGCCCAGCCGGTGGCCTGTCCCGATTGTGGGCCGTTTGTCCAGCTGCGGGCGCCCTCGGACTTTTCCTCGAAAGTCGTAAATATCGACATGCGCTTGTCGGCTATTGTGAAGGCGCGCAAGCTCCTGCGGGAGGGTAAAATCATCGCAATAAAAGGCCTGGGAGGCTTTCACCTGGCCTGCGACGCGACGAATGAAAGCGCGGTTGCCGAGCTGCGAAGGCGCAAAGGCCGGGCAGGCAAGCCCTTTGCCCTGATGTTTGCGGATGTGAAAACCATCAGCCAATATTGCTTCGTGGACCGGACTGAGATGACAGTGTTGAACGGCCACGAAAAACCGATCGTGCTCCTGGATCGAAGGAACAAGGCTGGCATTGCCCCTTCAGTCGCGCCAGATATGGATACTCTGGGTGTGATGCTGCCGTATACACCCATGCATCACTTGTTGTTGAACCAAACCGATCCCATCCTGCAGCGAGAACCTGTCCCGCCGGTGCTGGTGATGACGAGCGGCAACTTCAGTGAGGAGCCGATCGCCACAGAGAATGTCGATGCGCTCGAACGGCTGGCTCCCCTGGCAGACGCGTTCCTGATCCATAACCGTGACATCCACATCCGCTGTGATGATTCGGTCGTGCGGGTCGATCACTGGCAAAATGCCAATGGCGAAGGGCAACAGCAGCCGCCGGTCATTTATCTGCGTCGATCGCGTGCATATGCTCCATACCCGGTGCAATTGCCGTTCGATCTGGCTCCCTCCCTGGCAGTTGGTGGGGAACTGAAGAATACCTTCTGTCTCACCCGCGAGCATTACGCCTTTCTCAGTCATCACATCGGTGACATGGAAAATGTGGAAGTCTATGAGTCCTTCGAGCAGGGTGTGGAGCATCTCAGCCGGTTGTTCCGAGTGAAGCCGGAATTGATCGCCCATGATATGCATCCCGGTTATTTCACAACGCGTTATGCAGAAGGGCAAACAAACCTGCCCCGGGTTCCCGTCCAGCATCATCATGCGCACATTGCGGCCTGTATGGCCGATAATAGCCTGGCAGATCGCAAGGTGATCGGCCTGTCCTTCGACGGGACCGGTTATGGGACCGACGGAAAGATCTGGGGCGGGGAAGCGCTGCTCGCCTCCTACGCGGACTTTGAGCGGGTTGCCCACCTGGAATATCTACCGCTCCCCGGTGGGGACGCCGCCACCCATTTCCCCTGGCGTATCGCGGTTGGATATGCCGAAGCATTAGGATTGGAGCTTGAAGACCTGCCGTTCCTGAAGACTATTGACTCCCAGGCTGTAAATGTTGTCCGCAAACAGGTGCAGAAAAAATTGAATACCCCCGAGACTTCCAGCATGGGCCGCCTGTTCGACGCAGTTGCCTGTTTGGCGGGCATCCGGAACGAGGTCACGTATGAGGCGCAGGCTGCCATGGAGCTGGAGGTGCAGTCGAAGCCTTACCTGGAGAGTGCAAGTCCCTATCCATTTGAAATGGATGGAGAAAATATTCGAGTTGGCAGAATTGCTCAGGCATGTCATCACAGGATGTCCGCAATCAGAAGCCTGCCGGCTGGATCGGTGCGCGCTTCCACCGGACGCTTTCTGGTATGGCGGTGGAGGCCAGCGAGAAAATGCGCACTAAATATGGAATCAGGGAAGTAGCACTCTCTGGCGGCGTCTGGCAAAACCAGGTCCTGCTCGATCTGGCGCGTACAGCTTTGATCCAGAATCATTTCATCGTCTACACTCACCAAAAGACGCCCGCCAATGACGGTGGCCTGGCACTAGGGCAGGCAGTCGTGGCAGGGTTTAAAGTACTGAATGGAGGCACCTATGTGTCTTAGCATTCCCGCAAAAATTACTGAGATTAAAAAAGAGGGATTCCCGCTCATGGGCACCGTGGACTTCGGCGGTGTATCCCGGGAGATCTGTCTCGATTACGTGCCCGAAGCCGAAGTCGGACAGTATGCCCTGGTCCATGTTGGCTTTGCCATCAGCCTGCTGGATGAGGAGGAAGCCCTGGAAACCCTGTCAATGCTGCGCGAAATGGCAGCGCTCGAAGATGAGCTCGAAACAAATACTGGTTGAAACTAAAGGTTTTCATGAAATACGTTGACGAATATCGTGACCCTCTAAAGGTCAAGACACTCCTGGCCGAGATTGGCAGAGTAGTGACGCATCCCTGGGTGCTGATGGAAATCTGCGGCGGGCAGACGCATGCCTTTTTGCATCACGGCCTGGATGAAATGCTGCCCGGTGGAATCGAGCTGGTCCATGGGCCAGGCTGCCCGGTCTGCGTGACGCCTCTGGAACAGATCGACAAAGCCCTCGCCATCGCGGCGCGGCCGGATGTGATCTTCACCTCCTACGGCGATATGCTGCGAGTCCCAGGTTCGGCTGAAGACCTGTTTTCCGTGCGTGCCAGAGGCGGCGATGTGCGCGTAGTCTATTCGCCATTGGATGCGGTTAAGATCGCCCAGGACAACCCTGAAAAAGAGGTGGTATTCTTTGCGATCGGTTTCGAGACAACCGCGCCTCCAAATGCGATGGCTGTCCAGCAGGCCAGCAGGCTTGGCATTCAGAATTTCTCGGTTTTGGTTTCGCACGTCTGTGTCCCGCCTGCCATGGAAGCCATCCTGAGTGCGAAGAACAACCGGGTGCAGGCATTCCTGGCTGCTGGGCATGTTTGTGCGGTGATGGGTTATCACGAGTACCCGTCGATTGCTCAAAAATATCGCGTGCCGATCGTCGTCACCGGTTTTGAACCGGTCGACTTGCTGGTGGGGGTGCTGGCCGCCGTCAGGCAGCTGGAGACAGGCCAGGCGAAGGTAGCAAAATTCCTATGAGCGCGCCGTGACTTTTGAAGGCAACCTTCCCGCACAAAAGGTGATGAACACAGTCTTCCAACCCGTGGACCGAAAATGGCGCGGTATCGGGAACATTCCGCAAAGCGGATTAGGTTTAAGACCTGAGTTCGAAGCGTTTAATGCCGAGACAAAATTCTCCGTCGGTGAGATCATCACCCAGGAATTACCCTTGTGCATCGCCGGCGAGATCCTGCAGGGCATGAAGAAGCCACCGCACTGCCCGGCTTTTGGCACGCTGTGCACACCGCAGAGTCCGCTCGGCGCGCCGATGGTTTCTGGAGAAGGTGCCTGCGCAGCATATTATCGTTATCATAGAGAGCTGGTTCCCAATGGATAATGAACTGGATTTTGAAGGCTATACCTGCCCGGTTCCCATCCACCCCCGGGATGTGATTGTTTTAGGTCATGGCTCGGGCGGCAGGCTGAGTCATGATTTGATCAATCGCCTCTTTTTACCGGAGCTGGGTAAGGCCGCGCCGCGCGCACTGGATGATTCAGCAGTGGTGAACCTCAACGGTCAAAGGCTTGCCATCACCACCGACTCGCATGTTGT
Organism: uncultured Chloroflexia bacterium; assembly: GCA_963750005.1. Taxonomy (GTDB): domain Bacteria; phylum Chloroflexota; class Anaerolineae; order Anaerolineales; family Villigracilaceae; genus Defluviilinea. The sequence continues at coordinate 196,457 of CAVVPC010000031.1, read as the reverse complement.
CTCGCCTTTATTCTTTCCGGGCGGCGATATTGGCAGGCTGGCAGTATGTGGGACGGTCAACGATCTCGCCATGGTTGGTGCGAAGCCGTATGCACTTACCTGTGGTTTTGTCGTGGAGGAAGGGCTTTCCTTTGAGATATTACAACGCGTGGTCCAATCCATGCGCGACGCAGCGACAGAGGCGGGTGTGTTTATCGCAGCAGGGGATACCAAGGTCGTCCAGAGAGGCGGGGCGGACAAGCTCTTTATCAACACGTCCGGGATCGGCCTGGTGGAGGCGAATACCGATATCTCCGGAGCGAATGCGAAAGTTGGGGATGTCGTTATTATTTCGGGAACGCTCGGAGATCATGGCATCGCGGTGATGTCAGCGCGGGAAGGTCTCGGTTTTACCACCGATCTGCAATCAGACGTTGCTCCCCTGAACCATCTTGTCCGTGCCATGCTGGATGCGGGCGAAGTCCATGTTCTGCGCGATCCAACGCGCGGCGGGCTGGCGACCACGTTAAATGAGATCGCGAAACAATCGAATGTGATGATCGAGCTGCAGGATACCCAAATCCCGGTCAAGCCTCAGGTGCGGGCTGCCTGTGAAATGTTGGGGTTCGATCCGCTCTTCGTGGCGAACGAGGGCAAGCTGGTCGCGTTTGTGAAAGCGGATGATGCGGAAGCAATATTAAGTGTGATGAAACAGACGCGTTACGGCGGCGAGGCGGTCGTGATCGGGAAAGTGATCGACCAGGGGAAATCCCGGGTTCACGTGAAAACAGCCATCGGCGGCACGCGCCTTGTGGATATGCTGCCCGGAGAGATGCTGCCGCGGATCTGCTGAGGTATGTCCATTAAATGAAGAGGGGAGAGTATCGATTCATCCTGCTCGACCTATCATCCATACTTCCATAGGGGTCTGTCGGATCATTGTAGTGGCGGAAGTGGATTTTGTCCGGCTTACTGATTACTAATCCATGACAGCCAAAATTGTAATCTGGTGATATATAAGTATCGATTTTCCGAACACAGGTCGGAATTTCAATCATTTTTCACAAAGATGGAGTCGCATTCCAATGAAGAATCCGGAACACCTTTCATTATTCATCGGAGAGTCCGATCAACAGCTGCCTGAGCAGTGCATTCAGGGAGAATATGTTCACATGCTGGGGGAGGTCTATTATCGGATCCAAAATTACGATGCCATGAAACCATTCTTTATGAGCATCATCAGCAGTTCCAACCACTGGCTGTTTATTTCATCCACCGGCGGGCTTTCCGCCGGAAGAGTCAGCGCCGAACAGGCGTTGTTTCCTTACTACACCGAGGATAAGCTGTCTGAGAATTATGAGAATACGGGTGGCAAGTCCATCCTGCGGGTCACACGGGGTGAGCAGACCAGCTTGTGGGAACCGTTCTCCAAACACAACCGGGGCAGCTATCGTGTTCAGCGAAATCTTTATAAAAATCTACTCGGGACCGCCATACTTTTTGAAGAAATCAATCACAGCCTGGGATTGACCTATCGGTATACCTGGAGGACCAGTGATGTGTTTGGCTTTGTTAAACACTCCTGGCTGGTCAATGCAGGCGATTCATCCTGCCGGGTTGAATTTGTGGATGGCCTTCAAAATATCCTGCCTGCCAATGTAACTTCATTGACCCAGAATACTTTCAGCCCGCTTTTGGACGCCTACAAACGCAGCGAGCTGGACCCTGAGACTGGTCTTGCAATTTTTTCTTTAAACTCCACCTTGACCGATCTGGCAGAGCCGAGCGAATCGCTCCTGGCAACAACCGTGATGCAGCTGGGACTTGAGCCATCCGGTTACCTTCTATCTTCCGCCCAGCTCGATCATTTCCGCATGGGAGCGGAACTGGCGATGGAAACGGAAGTGCGCGGCCAGCGCTGTGCCTATTTTGTGCAAGCTGTTTTGGAGTTAATTCCGGGTGAAGAACGCGCCTGGCACCTTGTAGCGGATGTCAGCCAGGATAGCGTGAGGATTGTCACCCAATCGAATCAATTGCGACAGAAGCGCCTGGCAATTCAATCCGCTCTGGAGAGGGATATTGCAGCCAATAATGCCAGCCTGGAAAAAATTGTCGCCAGCGCGGATGGGCTGCAGGTCTCCGCGGATCGCCCGTGTACCGCCCACCATTTTGCCAATGTGATGTTCAACGCCATGCGCGGTGGTATTTTTGGAGACCAGTATCGCCTGTATTCGCGGGATTTTGTCGAATTTATTGCTGTGCGTAATCGTGAAGTCCTTACTCAACACCGGGAGTTTTTTTCCAACCTTCCGCCCCAGACGGATATCCTGGATCTTCAAGCACGAGCGACTGCCAGCGGATCGCAGGATCTGATCCGCCTGGTCCATGCTTACCTTCCGCTGTCCTTCAGCCGGCGGCATGGCGATCCCAGCCGGCCGTGGAATCGATTTGCGATCGATATCAAGAAGGAGGATGGCTCTCTGAAGCTGGGCTATGAAGGCAACTGGCGCGATATCTTCCAAAACTGGGAGGCCCTCGCCTGGTCCTATCCCGAATACGTTGAAAGCATGATCTGTACCTTCATTAACGCCACGACGGCCGATGGGTATAACCCCTATCGAATCACAAGGGAAGGGATTGATTGGGAAAGCCCGGAACCCAATAATCCCTGGGCGAACATCGGTTATTGGAGCGATCACCAGATCATTTACCTCCAAAAATTGATGGAGATCAGTACGAGGATGCATCCCGGCAGGCTTCAAACATTTCTTTCACTACCTGTATTCAGTCATGCCAATGTTCCCTACCGGATCAAACCATATCCCGAGCTCCTCAGGGATCCGTTCAATACCATTGACTTCAACTGGGATCTGGATGCGGAGATCCATGCGCGGGTAGAGCAACTCGGCACGGATGGGAAGCTGGCATTATCGCCGGATGGAAGCGTGCTCCATACAACGCTGGCAGAAAAACTGCTGATCCTGCTGCTTGCCAAATTGGTCAACCTGGTCCCGGAAGGCGGGATCTGGATGAGTACCCAGCGTCCCGAGTGGAATGATGCCAACAACGCATTGGTCGGCAAAGGGCTGTCTGTTGTAACGCTATGCTACCTGCGGCGGACTCTTGAATTTTATAAAGACCTGCTCGAACACGCAGACATCGATACTGTTGAATTGAGTGAAGAAGTTGGAAACTTCTATTCCCGGATTTCCCATATCCTGAGCCGGTTCCGTGACATTCTCCACGGCTCGTTTAGTGACACACAAAGGCGCGCCGTTATGGATGCGCTCGGACAGGCAGGGAGCGATTATCGTTGGAATTATTATTCCATGTGGATTTTCGGGCGCATCCACCCAGGTATCCGTCCCGGAACTGGTTGCCTTCCTTGATTTGTCCCGGCAGTATGTGGAACATTCATTGCGTGCCAACAAGCGCAGCGACAACCTGTACCATGCCTACAATGTCCTCCATCTGGAGGACGGGCTTGCCTGCATCAGCCGGCTGGATGAAATGCTGGAGGGCCAGGTGGCAGTTCTTTCGTCAGGAATGCTCTCCGGCGAAGAAAGCATCACTCTGCTTGAATGTTTGCGGCAAAGCCGGTTGTATCGCCCCGACCAGCATAGCTATCTCCTTTACCCCGATCGCGTTTTGCCTGGATTCCTCAAAAAGAATTGCATGACGCCAGAGCAGATCCGCGATCTACCGCTGGTTGCGAAACTGGTGGAGGATCAGGAAAAATCCCTGATCGTCAGGGATGAGGATGGTAACTTCCACTTCGGCGGCAGGATTCATAACATTAAAGATGTGACGCGTGTTCTTGAAACGCTAAGCAGGCAGTCCCAGTATTGCGATTTGGTTGGCGAGGATGCTGCGAAGATCAAAGTCCTGTTCGAGGACGTCTTTCATCACAACCAGTTTACTGGGCGCTCCGGGACTTTCTTCGCCTATGAAGGGCTTGGTAGTATTTACTGGCACATGGTGTCCAAGCTTCTCCTGGCGGTCCAGGAAACGATCCTGCGTACAAGAGACGGATCCGTCACTCTGGCGCTGATGGAAAAATATGCTGATATTCGGAAAGGGTTAAGTTTTAACAAGTCACCTGATGAATATGGCGCATTTCCCACCGATCCCTACTCGCATACGCCAAAGGGTCAGGGAGCCAGGCAGCCGGGGATGTCGGGAATGGTCAAGGAGGAGATCCTGACCCGCCAGATGGAGCTGGGCTTTTCTGTGACCGAGGGCTGCATCTCCTTTGACTTTCTGCTGCTGGACAGGAAGGAATTCCTTGTCAATCCTTCCGCCTTTGGGTATTGGAATATTGCCGGAGAAAGAGAACAGATGGATCTCCCCGCAGGAACGATTGCATATTCGATCTGCCAGGTGCCCATCATTCTCCAGGCCTCAGACGACAGGTGCATCCAGATATTTTTCAACGACGGCAGTATTCTCCAGGTCAATGGCTACATCATGGATTCGGAAAACAGCAGGCATGTATTCCAGCGGGATGGCAGCATTCACCACCTGGTTGTTCGTACGAATTGAAAGCTGCCGTAATACCATCGAATGCTGATGATCTTCATTTGATATTCGCCTACATTCAATTTATACTGTAAGCTGCCATGACAGATTTCAACTTCCTCACCACGCACGTAGGTAGTGTTCCCTATCCTTCCATTGCTGGGTTGACCGAAAAACTGGCAAGTCTTCTGGATGTGCCTGCCTGGCCACAGCTGCCTCGCAGTTCCTATCGGGAGAGCATGTATGTCCAGTATTCTCCCTCTTTACCCGCCATCTGTGAGGATGCCGTACAGGAAAAAATCTTCTTCGACACAAAGACGGACTACACCGATACCCTGGAAGCCTTCTATACACCGGTCCTGGCCGGGAGTGTAGATGCGTTTGCACTGCGCAGTGGGTACGCCAGTGGCTTTTTTGCGATGTTGGAGACATTGCGGAACACACAGGGAGAATGGGCAAAAGGACAGGTGACAGGACCGGTCTCCTTTGGGTTGACAGTGACCGACCAGGACCTCCGCGCTGGTCTATATATCGAAATGCTGGACGATGTAATTGTCAAGAACATGGCGATGAATGCCCGCTGGCAGATTCGGCAGCTGAAAGCCGTTCGGCCAAACGTTATTCTCTTTTTGGATGAGCCTTATCTGGCGGCTTATGGTTCGGCGTTTATCAGTTTGAGCCGGGAACAGGTGATCGCCTATCTTGATGAGGTGTTTGACTCCATCCATGCGGAAGGCGCGCTGAGCCGGGATCCACTGCTGCGCAAATACCGATTGGGGTGTTCTACTTGGGACGAAGGTCGATATCCTTAACCTGGATGCCTACGGCTTTATCGAGAACCTGGCACTGTACCCGGTGGAGCTGCGGGACTTTCTCGACCGTGGTGGCAGCATATGCTGGGGAGTAATACCGAATAACACACAGATCTTTAGCGAAACTGCGCAAGGGCTGGCACAACGTTTGAGAAGCGGTATCCAATTGATCGTTGATAAAGCCGCGGCGCGCGGTGTGACCATCCGGGTGGATGAATTTGCGGGCCGCAGTTTGATCGCTCCTGCCTGCGGGTTGGGATCCACCAGCATCGAAGTGGCTGACCGGGTCTTTGAAGTACTTGCAGAGACAGGAGATATTCTGAAGCGCGGGTAATTACTTGACAATTCGCTGCCTTCCGCCACAAGGAACAGCATTGCTTTTATCCAGTATCTTGCGCATCATCTCTTCAACAGCCTGGTAGACCGGGGACTTGTCACCTAATTCAACCAGCGGGCGGCCTGAAAATTCAAACATGGACAAATTTTCATCCGCAGGGATGGTGCCTAGCAAGGGCACATTCATCTTTTCTACAAACGCCTGCAGCTCAGCAGGTATCGTGCCCGGGATGCGGTTCAGGATCAGGAAGGCATTCTCGACATTGATATCGAGCTCCTTGCGCATATCGGCGATGCGCTGCGCCGCGACCAGGCCGCGTCGGGTCGGGTCACTGACGATCAACAGATGCTGGACATCCCGCGTGGTGCGGCGGGAGAGATGCTCCATGCCGGCTTCATTGTCGATGACGACATAGGCATAATGGCGGCTCATAGAGTTCGATCACTTCGCGCAGATTGTGATTGACGGCGCAGTAACATCCCGGCCCTTCACCGCGGCCCATGGCGATCAGGTCGAAGCGGTTGCCCTCCGACAGCGAGGAGCGGATCTGGTAATCCAGGTATTCGCGCTTGCTGGCGCCGCCGGGCATGGTCCCCATCGCCGCGCCGCCCTGCGCCAGGGATGACTTGACCTGCTCGAGCATCCCTTCACGGATCTCGCCCACGGTCCATTCAAGGTCGAGTCCCAGAACCATGTTCAAATTGGAGGATGGGTCGGCGTCGATTGCCAGGATGCTGCCGGGTTGGTTCTGGGCAAGGTATTTGATGACCATGCCTGCAATGGTGGTTTTGCCCACCCCGCCTTTACCTGCGAGCGCAATTGTGATCGTCATTCCATCACCTCATCACTGGTTAGTTCATTGAGAGCACTGGCGATCTGCCAGGCGGACATCTTCAAATCTTCCACGTGATCGTAAACAGGAATTCCCAGCCGATCTGCCTCCTGCACTTTCAGGTCGGCGGGCAGGCAGCCAAGCAGTGGTATATCGGGCGTTTCGGATTCCAGAAAGCCCATCTCATCCTGATTCCGGACTTTGTTTCCCACCAGGAACAGGCGCATCAGGCCGATGTCGTTGGCCAGCTTCTTGATCTGGGCCGCAGTGCCAAGGCTGCGGCGGGTGGGCTCGACAACAACCAGCATGGCATCTACAAAATCCACTGTGGCTCGGCCAAGATGCTCCACACCCGCATACATGTCGAGCAGCAGGATATCATCCTTGCGAAACAGGAGATGGGTGAAGAGCGTCTTGAGCATGGCCGACTCGGGACAGATGCAGCCCGAGCCGCCCAGGTCCACGCTGCCCATTTCGAGCAGGCGCACGCCGCGGTGCTGGACGCTGAAGCGCTCGGGGATATCGTCCACGCGCGGGTTGAGAGTGAAGAAGCCGCCGACCGTTCCGGGCTTTGCGCCGGTCCGTTCCTCGATCAGCTCGTCCATCTCCGCGATCGGGTGCAACTTCGCACGCACTTCAGATGGGAATCCAAGGGCTCCAGCCAGGCAGGGACTTGGGTCCCCGTCCACGGCTAAAACGTCCCGGCCTTGATCCGCATAGGTCTGTGCAAGCAGGGCACTTAAAGTGGTCTTTCCCACACCCCCTTTTCCAGTAATGGCAAGTTTCATGGATAATTTCCTTATCTCTGCTAAAGCTGTTGACTGTGGTTATTCTTATTCTACAATCTCCCCCCCATGCTAAATAGTGACAGATTTCCTCTATTTAGCCACATTCAGGAATGGATCAGCCTTCGAACCAGCATGCTTCCCAGGATGGCACATGCATCGATCGGAAGGTAATGAGAGGCAGACTCGTCGAACAGGATCTTACAGGAGGAGGAAAAGTCCTCGTCACCGAGCCAGTAGGTGACCAACAGGGGGACATGAGGCAGCGGCTGAAAAATGTAGGATGCGCTGGCCAGGTCTGCCTGCTGGCCACCTGCAGAAAAGCAGGCTTCCCGAAATGCGTTCAGGTCCAATCCAAAAGTTTTGACCAGCTCATCGCCGCTGTATCCCTGGAACGCCGCATTGTACATACGTCCATCCGGCAGGTCAGCAAACGAGACCCATTTTCCGGATACCGGCATTCCATCGGCGGTGCGCAGATGATGGAAAAGCAACGCAAGTTGAAAATCTGTCAGAGGTTCGGCGATGATGGTCATAGCCGGTCAGCTCGGGCCAGGCCAGGATGCAGACATTTCCCCAGAACGGAACATGCAGCTCGCCGCGGCCGGGACCCAGCGTCAGGTAGGCCGCGCCGCTTCGAGCCGCGACCAGGTCCGGGTCAAGGAGCAGGAGCGCCGACCGCAGTTCATCCACGCGTTCTGCAAACTTTGCAGAAGCTTCCGGGGAGCGGGTCGGTCTCCAGTTTTTTCCAAACTGAGGCATGGTTCAGGCTGCTTTCATTATATCCGTTGCTGTCGGATGAAATAAACCATCATAGGTACGTTTATCTGATTTTATGATGACAATTTGCACAATTTGGAACATTCTCGCAATGCTAGAATAGGCTGGCACTCGAGTCTATAGCCTTAGGAGTGTCTTCAGACGTGCATCCATCCAATTTCAGGAGTTGTCTAAATGGAGACCAAAACATTTGAGGTTCCAGCACTTTACGCGGATCATCATGTCACAGAGGTGCGGAAAATTTTATTGGAAATGGAGGGGGTTATGAATGTATATGCCAGCAGTGCCTTCCAGGTGGTGGAAGTCACTTATGACGAGAAAAAGATCAATGACCTGGAAATAGCCGTCAAGCTGGACGAGGCCGGGTATCTGGGAGAATGGACCATACCGATTGAGATGGGGACTGCAGCTCAACAAGGTGATGGCCAGAAACCCTTCTTTCGACATACCGCAACCTACGAGACAATCAAGACATACGATGAGCTTCGGACAAACGGTGGCCTCTCAGGGACGCCCGCTCCGGCAATGCCCGGGTATTGGCCGGGTGAAAATGGATGAAGAGGTGAACAATGGCTAAAAAGCGGGCAATCAACGAATATTCGACAGACCCCGCCGCACAGCAAATGCTGATCCGTGCAGAGGAACTTGGTATCGGAACGGCGTTCACGCGTGCCGACAACATGGTTCCCTGCAACATCGGTGGGGCGGGGATGTGCTGCAAGCAATGCGGCATGGGGCCCTGCCGCCTGACGAAGAGCGGTGACGTGGGCGTATGCGGCGCCACCCTGGACACGATCCAGGCGCGCAACCTGACGCGTGCCATCGCAGCCGGCAGCGCGGCCCATTCGGACCATGGGCGCGATATGGCCTTCCTCCTAAAGGCAACTGCCAATCGTGAGGCGGAAGGCTATTCCATTCGCGATGTTGCCAAGCTGCGGATCGTCGCATCGAAAGTATGACATCAAAGTCGAAGGCCGCTCGCCCGAAGAGATCGCCAATGAACTGGCCGATCTTTATATTGCTCAATTCGGACAGCAGCGTGGCGAAGCTTATCCCAGCCATCCGGGCACCCAAAAACGACAACAGGTCTGGCGTGACCAAAAAGTGTGGCCGCGCGGCGTCGACCGCGAAGTCGTGGAGGCGCTCCATCGCACGCACATCGGTGACGACCAGGACCCGGCCCACATCTTGAACCACGCCATTCGGACAGCACTGGCAGATGGCTGGGGTGGCTCGATGATCGCCACGGACATTTCAGATATCCTGTTCGGTACGCCCGCCCCGATTTTGGGGGAGGCCAATCTTGGGCGTGATCAAGGAAGATATGGTCAATGTGGTCGTACACGGGCATGAGCCCTCCATGAGCGAGATGCTCGTGGCCGCCTCGCAGGACCCGGAAATCATTGCCTATGCCAAAGCGGCCGGTGCGACACGGCATAAACCTTTCAGGGATTTGCTGTACCGCCAATGAAATCCTGATGCGGCAGGGCATCCCGGCAGCAGGCAACTTCCTGCACCAGGAACTGGCGATCATGACCGGCGCGGTCGAAGCGATGGTGGTGGATGTACAGTGCATCATGCAGGCGCTGGTGGGGCTGGCACAGAACTTCCATACCAAGATCATCACCACGTCGCCAAAAGTCAAGATCACAGGTGCAACCCATATTGAATTCGACGAACACAAGGCCTTGACCATCGCCAAGCAAATCCTCAAGGTTGCCATCGATAACTTCAAGAACCGCGAATCGGCCAAGGTGCGAATTCCCCAGATCAAGGAAAGCGTCATCCCCGGCTTCTCGCATGAATACATCAACTACATGCTGGGCGGCTCGTACCGGGCCTCCTTCCGCCCGTTGAACGACGCGATCATTTCAGGCCGCATCCGCGGCGTGGCAGCGATCGTGGGATGCAACAACCCGCGTTCATCGCAGGACTATCTCCACAACCTGGTCGTAAAGGAATTGCTCAAGCAGGATGTGCTTGTGGTCCAGACGGGCTGCGGCGCGATCGCGGCCGGCAAACTGGGACTCCTCCTCGGAGAAGCTGGCCTGACAGAAGTTGGTGCCGGCTTAAGGGAAGTCTGCGAAACCATCGGCATCCCGCCAGTCCTTCACATGGGCTCGTGCGTGGACAATACCCGCATCCTGACGGTCCTGACCCAGATGGTCGAAACCGGTGGCCTCGGCGATGATATCGACCAGATCCCTGCCGTAGGTCTCGCCCCTGAATGGATGAGTGAAAAGGCGCTGGCAATTGCCGCTTATTGTGTAGCTTCCGGTGCGTACGTAATCTTCGGCGGCGCCTCACCGATCAGTGGCATGCCGGACCGGGTCAATGACAGCGACGCGGTGCTCAAGTACATCAGCGAGGGCTGGGAGAAACTCTACGGCGGCAAGCTCGAGTTCATTCCCAACCCGCAAAAGATGATCGAAGCCACCCTGGCGCACATCGATAAGAAACGGGCCGCGCTTGGCCTGGCTGAATGGGATCCGAATAAGTTCGGCCGCTCGGGCGATGCGAAGATGCTCGAGCTGGAAAAACTCCCGTTCGAGCAACGTCGCGAAGCGATCTACGGCGTGGCCGCGGACTAGGAGTCAGACATGTCAAAATACATTGCTACTCGTGCGATGCGCGGCGCCAATGCGCTGGTAACCGAAGCCGAATTGATGCTCAATCGGGCGCTGAATGATAAGGGTGCCGATACCCCGGTTTCCTTCCCAAATACTGCTTATTATCTGCCCACGATTCTCGGTATGACCGGCAAAGCGGTCGAGAAGCTTGGTGAGCTGAAACCCATCCTGAAATATGCGCGTGACCTGCTGCATCCCATCCCCGCTTTCTCAAAATGGACTCCCTACCTTGGCGAAACACTAGACTCGGGCATGGCCACCCTCCTTGCGGCGGAGACCATTGAAGCAGTTCGCTTTGTGTACGGGCTTCAGCCGGAACCCATGCCCGGATTCAAACTTGCCGGCGGCACCTCCTTCACCAGCCCGGATGCCGGCGCAGGCGATGGGAATAACCTGGATGGTCATCTGAATGGTCCCATCGATGATATTCAGCTTCGCTCGTGGGGCATCCAGCTGGTGGACGGCCGTATGCCTGGTTTCGCGGCGATCGTCGGTTGCGCGAAATCGAATGAGGTGGCGGTCAAGATCGTTCGCGAATTGCAGCGCCGCAACATCCTGACCTTCCTCTCCGGCAACGTTAATGGACGCAGCATCATCCACCAACTGCATGGAAGAAGGCGTAGAGCTCGGCTACGATACCTACACGGTTCCATTTGGGACCGACACGATCTCTGCCATCTATGCCCTTGGTTTTGCCACCCGTTCTGCGTTGACCTTCGGCGGAATGAAGCCGGGCATGTCACGCGAAATCCTGCTCTACAACAAGGAGCGCGTGTTTGCGTTCGTGCTGGCCCTGGGGGAAGTGGACGATCTGAAATATGCCGCTGCCGCCGGCGCGATCAACTTTGGCTTCCCGGTCATTGCGGATACGGTCATTCCTGAAATCCTGCCTACAGGTGTCACAACCTATGAGCATGTTGTCTCCATGCCTTTCAACCAGATCGATGGCAGGGATGATCTCGAGCGTGCAGAACGACTGGTGCAGAAATGTATCGAAGTACGCGGCGTCAAGGTCAAGGTCTCGAACGTGGATGTGCCTGTCCCGTACGGATCTGCCTTCGAAGGGGAAGTGGTCCGCAAAGCCGACCTGCGGGTGGAATTTGGCGGCAAGCATTCGCGAGCCTTTGAATTCCTGCAAATGGCCAAGCTGGATGAAGTCACGGATGGCAAGATCGAAGTGATCGGACCGGACTTCTCCGCCATTCCGCCACAAGGTTCCATGGACCTGGGCTTCGTCATCAAGGTGGCGGGACGGCAGATGCAGCAGGATTTCGAGCCTGTGCTGGAGCGGCAGATCCATTACTTTGTGAACGGCGCAAGCGGCGTGCAGCATGTCGGCCAGCGCGATATCGCCTGGATCCGCATCTCGAACAACGCGGCCGATAAAGGCTTCAACCTTGAATCGTTTGGCAAGATCCTGCATGCCCGCTTCCACGAGGACTTCGGCGCCATTGTGGATAAGGTCCAGATCACAATTGTCACTGATCCCGCTCTGCATACCGAGTGGCTGGATAAAGCACGTGCTGCGTATGACTTCCGCAACAAGCGTCTCGCCGACCTGACCGATAATAAGGTGGAGGAGTTCTACTCCTGCACCTTGTGCCAGTCGTTTGCGCCGAACCATGTCTGTGTGGTCTCGCCCGAACGCCTGGGCCTGTGCGGCGCCTATAACTGGCTGGACTGCAAGGCTTCGTTCAGCATCAATCCCACCGGCCCGAACCAGCCGATCAAGCTTGGCAGGCAGCTCGACGATCGCAAGGGATACTGGGAGGGCACGAACGACTATGCCGCGGTCGGATCGCATGGTGTGGTGCAGGAAGTATCGATGTACTCCATCATGGAAAACCCGATGACCGCCTGTGGATGTTTCGAGTGCATTGTCATGCTGATCCCGGAAGCAAACGGCGTAATGGTGGTTTCGCGCGAAGACACCTCCATGACCCCGGCCGGCATGACCTTCTCCACGCTGGCGGGCATTGCCGGCGGTGGCATGCAGACTCCGGGCGTGATGGGCGTGGGCAAGTTCTACCTGATCAGCCCGAAGTTCATTTCTGCGGATGGCGGCTTCAAACGCGTAGTCTGGATGTCGTCCGTGTTGAAGCAGACCATGTCAGATGAGTTCCAAGCCGTCTGTGAGCGCGAAGGCGACCCCGAGCTGCTCGAAAAGATTGCTGACGAGCGCAATGTTACTAACGTCGATGACCTGCTTGCCTGGCTGGAAGCCCACAACCATCCTGCCATGGCGATGGAGCCGATGTTCTAAATGTCTCAAGTTGGAAGGTTGAAAGTTGCAGGTTTAATTTGCAGTCAACCTTCCAACTTTCAATCTTAAACATGAAACCTCAACTCGTTCGTGACCTCATGACCGTCGGTGTTCCTACTTGCAAGCATGATACGCCTGCAAGGGATGTGGCTCGTTTTCTGCTCGAGCATCATGTCGAAGCGATGTGTGTGCTGGATGCGGAGGGCCACGGCATTGGAGTGGTCGGTGAGCAGGAACTGGTCTCGGCATACGGAAGAGAGAATCTGGAAGAGCTTACGGCCGAAGCCATTATGAGCGAAGGCGTGCCTGAGCTGGGAGCCGATATCCCTCTTACGGTAGCCGCCCAAATGATGAAGGACAGGGGGATCCGAATTGCATACATGATGCACAACTCCGCAGGAATTATCTATCCTGCGGCCTTTATCTCCTACCGCCATATCCTCCGTCACGTGGCGGCGAAGGACGAGAGCGAGCTCAAGGACCTGGGCCTCGCTGCGGAACGGAAATCGCCGATCGAACAGTTTATTGCAAGAAGAGATGAAGCACGCAAGAGAGCAGGATTAGGTTAAGCACAAATCATACGAAGAGCGCCAGGAAGAAAAATAATTTTTTCACGAACTTTGCAGTCTTGGCGGTTCAAAACCTGAAACCTGACAACGAAATACCTGACACACAAGGAGTCACACATGCCAGTCGAAATTCCAAAAGATAAATGGCCCGGAAGCATCAAGGCCATCACCATCGGTGCGACAGCGGCGGAGGGCGGCACGCGCGCCCGATCCATTACGCTGGGTGGACAGACCACCATGCCCTATCTGCAGTTCGAAGCGCCCACACCCAATAAACCTGTCATTGCCATCGAGCTCAAGTCCCGCACGCCCGAGGATTGGTCCCCGCTGCTGGTGGAAGCCTGGGGCGAGGCGATGAAGGATCCTGCTCAATGGGCCAGGAAGGCCGAGGAAACGGGAGCCGACCTGCTCGTCCTGACCCTGACCGTTGAGGACTTCGGTCGATGATGCGGTGAAAGCCGTCAAATCCGTGCTCGAAGCGAGCGGACTTCCCCTCCTCGTCTGGGGCCCGGGCCAGGCGGAGAAGGATAATGAGCTGCTGGTCGCCGGTTGCCGAAGCCACCAAAGGCGAGAAGCTCGTGCTCGGCGTCTGTGAAGATAAGAACTACCGCACAATTGTCGCGACTGCCATGGCCAACGGTCATCTGGTGCAGTCCCGTGCGCCCATGGATGTGAACCTCTCGAAGCAGCTCAACATCCTGATCAGCGACATGGGCATGCCGAAGGACCGCATCCTGATGGATCCGACCACCGGTGCGCTCGGCTACGGGATCGAGTATGGCTATTCCGTGATGGAACGCCTTCGGCTGGCTGCCTTACAGGGTGATGTGATGACTCAATTCCCGATGATCGTCACGCCTGGTTTCGAAGCCTGGAAGACGAAGGAAGCCAAGGTCGGCGAAGGCGTCCCTGAAGCATGGGGCGACTGGAAGGCCCGGGCAATCAACTGGGAAACGCTGACCGCGATCGCCCTGGTCGAATCGGGTGCGGATATTGTCGTCCTGCGCCACCCCGAATCGGTCCGGCGCATCAAGGACTCCATCGATGAATTGATGGCCGCGGCCTAAGGAGATCAACATGGCACTTTCTGGAATCCAAATCTACAAACTCTTACCTCAAACGAACTGCAAGGAATGCAGTTTCCCCACCTGTCTGGCCTTCGCGATGAAGCTGGCTGCAAAGCAGGTCGAGCTGGGTGCATGCCCCTACGTCTCGGAAGCGTCGAAGAAACAGCTCGCGGAATCCGCCGCGCCGCCGATCCGGCTGATTACTCTTAAATCCGATGGGAAGGAAGTCAAGGTCGGAAACGAGGTCTGCATGTACCGGCATGAGAAAACCTTCTACAACAAACCCGGTCTGTTCCTGCGCGTAAAAGCCAGCGACCCGGACCTGGCCAAGAAGGTTGCGACCGCGGATGCCTATAAGGTCAATTATGTCGGCATGGACTTTTCGCTGGATGGATTTGCCATCGAAGCAGATGGGGATTTGCCGGCTGCTGTGAAAGCAGTCCGTGACGTGACCAGGCGTCCGCTCATCTTGATCGGAAACGACCCTGCGGCTCTCGAACTCCAGCCTCAGCCTGCTCGCCGGAGAAGCGACCTTGATCTACGCTGCCGATTCATCCAACTACGAAGCCCTGGCGGATATCGCCAAAAAGCACAAAGCTGTGCTGGTGGTGAAAGGAGATTCATTGGATGCGCTCGCTGAGCTGACTCCCAAGATCCAGGCCAAAGGCGTGGAGGACATGGTGCTCGACCTCGGCGGAAAGAATCTGGGCGAGTGGCTGACCCGCTCCACCCAGGCGCGCCGTCTGGCACTCAAAGCCAATTGCAAGCCGCTTGGGCTATCCCACCATTTTCTTCGCCGCCCAAAACGGACCTGACAAGGAAGCCGTGTATGCGGCCCAGGCGATTGCCAAGTACGCCGGTTTCGTGGTGATCGATACCTTTGCACCTGAGCTGGTCTATCCATTGCTTGTCCTGCGCGAGAACATCTACACCGACCCGCAGAAACCGATCCAGGTCCAGCCTGGAGTGTATGAGATCAACTCGCCCAAGCCGGACAGCCCGGTGCTGGTCACGACCAACTTCAGCATCACCTACTTTGCAGTAGCCAATGAAGTCGAAGGATCCGGTCTGCCCGCCTGGCTGGTGGTTACGGATGCAGAAGGCATGTCCGTGCTGACCGCCTGGGCTGCAGGCAAGTTCGACGCCGAACGGATCGCGAAAGCCATCAAGGGCTTCAATGTTGCGGACAAGGTTAGCCACAAGCGCATCGTCCTGCCCGGCCATGTTGCCGTCCTTTCCGGCGAAGTGGAAGAGGAACTTCCCGGCTGGGAGATCCGTGTTGGCCCGCGCGAGGCAGTAGATCTACCCGCCTTTATGAAGCAGGCACTGAATTAGGTAAACAGGTAGACAAGTAAACAAGTGCGTACTTGTTTACTTGTCTATCTCCTCATCCATGGAACACATCGTCACCTTCACCCAACCGGACAATGCAACACCCATCGTTGTAATAGTCCCCACCAATACGCTGCTCGCTGATGCAGCGCATGCTGCCGGCATTGAGATTGGCCAGCCGTGCGGTGGGCAGGGACGCTGTGGGCGCTGTGCTGTCCAGGTGATGGAAGGAAGTGTCCGGCGACGAAGCGCAGTCCGTCTCTCTTCAGCGGATATTGAGCAAGGTTATGCACTTGCCTGCCAGACGGTTGTGGAGGGCGATGTCGCGATATTTGTCCCACCGCAGGAGAAGATCGAGCGGCGGCTGACCACCGACCGCGTGGTGGCAGATGTCAGTGTGCCGGTGGAATATGAATACCTTGAGGATCAAACCGTACGACGCATTTACGTCCAGTTCGACTCCGCCCAGCATGGATGACCAGACCGATGATTGGTCGCGCCTGCAAACGGCTCTCCGGCTGCAGCACCGTTTCGAGCATGTGACCTGCTCGCTGGGCCTCCTGCAAAGAATAGGTGGCATTGTGCGTGAGGGCGATTGGAATGTCACGGCCATTGTGGATGTTACCAACGCAATTCAGAGTGGTGAAACCCGCCAGGCAGTTGGCCTCATCGATCTAAAGCCCGGCCTGCTGGATGAATACTCGCCGCTGTGGGGCTGTGCAGTCGATATCGGCACCACAACGGTCACACTCTGGCTTGTGGATCTGATCTCCGGCCGGGTCCGGGCACAGGCCTCGGAATACAACGGTCAGATCGCCCGCGGTGAGGATGTGATCTCACGTATCATTTTCTCAGGCAGGAACGGCGGCGATGAACTGCGCCAGCGCGTGCTGGATACCATCAACAACCTGCTGGAACTGGCCTGCAAGCGAGTGAAGATGCCGCAGGGCAAAGTAACACCGGACGAGGTGGTCAAGATGACCATCGCCGGCAATAGCACCATGATCCACCTGCTGTTGGGCATCCCTGCTGGGAGCATCCGGCTCTCGCCGTTTATCACGGCTGTCAACCATCCGCCGCTCATGACTGGGCGCGAAGTTGGTGTGAGCACAAACAGCGATGCGGTCGTGGATTGTCTGCCCGGCGTCGCAAGTTATGTTGGCGCGGATATTACGGCCGGTGTGCTGTCGTCTGGGTTGGAGACGGCAGAAAATGTGACTCTCTTCCTGGATGTAGGCACCAATGGAGAGATCGTCCTGGGGGACCGCGACTGGCTGGTTACCTGTGCGTGCTCGGCTGGCCCGGCCTTTGAAGGCGCGGGCGTGGTCAATGGGATGCGGGCAACAACCGGCGCGATCGAGGAAGTCTGGATCAACACCGAATCCCTCGAGCCAACCTATCGTGTCATCGGTGGGGGCAGGCCAAAGGGACTCTGCGGAAGCGGGTTGATCTCGCTCCTGTCGGAGGCATTCATTACCGGTGTCATTGACAAGGGAGGCAATATCAATTTAACGGCGGACACTCCCAGGGTCCGCGAAGGATCGCATGGAGGCGAATATGTTGTCGCCTGGGGAAGCGAAACCGAATCGGGCGAGGACATTGTCATCACGCGTGTCGACATCGATAACCTGCTACGCGCCAAGGCCGCCATCTATGCCGGCTTCTCGATCCTGGCTGAGGATGTCGGCATCCCGCTTGAGACCGTGGACAAGGTTTTGATCGGCGGATCGTTCGGCAAATACATCAATGTCGAAAAGGCAGTTCAGATCGGGCTGCTCCCCGACATGGAATGGTCACGCTTTGAATTCCTCGGCAATACATCCGTTAAGGGCGCTTATTATGCCCTGCTGGATTGGAAGAGCCGGGAGCGGATCAAAGAGATTGCCGCACGCATGACCTATGTGGAACTATCGGCAGATAACAGCTTCTATGACGCGTTCACATCAGCTCTATTCCTGCCGCATACGGATTTGAGTAAGTTTCCAAGTGTCGTACAGACGTTGGAAGAAATGGGCACATAAGTAAATAAATAGACGAGTAAACAGGTAAAGATGTGTACGTATGTACTTGTTGCTCGAAAGGAGAAAAAATGTATATCATCGGAGAAAACATTCATATCATCTCTGAAAAGGTAAAGGAGGCGCTTGCGAGTCGCGACCGTGAGTTCTTCATGGACCTGGCTGTCCGGCAGGTTGAGGCCGGTGCAAAGGCAGTGGACATCAATCTCGGTCCGCGTAAGAAGGACTGGGCGGAAGTCTTCCCATGGATCGTCGAAACCGTGGAGACCGTGGTGGATGTACCGCTCTCCATCGATACCACCAACGTGGACGGGATGGAGGCAGCTTTAAAGACAGTCACCAAGGCACAGCCAATCCTGAATTCCACATCGGCAGAACCCGAGCGCCTGGAGAAAATTCCCGCGCTGGCGAAGAAGTATAACGCCAGGGTGATCGCACTTACTATGCGGTCCGAGGGCATCCCTGTCGAAGCAGATCGCGCGTGTCAACATCGCTGTTGAGACTCTCATCCCGCATATGATGGAGATCGACTTCCCGATGGAGAACCTCGTCATCGATCCGCTCGTACTTACTGTGAGCGGCTGTCAGCAATATTGCCCGCACCTGATTGAAACGGTCCGGACGCTGCAGTACGCCTGGGACCCCGCTCCTCAGATCTCGGTCGGGCTTTCCAATGTTTCGAACGCAGTCCCGAACGACAACCGCCCGCTCATCAACCGGGTCTACCTCGCCATGCTGATGGGCGTCGGCTTGCAGATGATGATCGCCAACCCATTCGATGAAAAACAGAATGATGTCATCCGCTGGATAGAGACAAAAGACACTAGTAATCCGCTTGCGGCTGTCTACAATAAGATTGCAGACAGAGTCTGTACCGGGGAAGAACCCCAGATGGCCGACTTCGACCTGGCGGACCCGGATCAGGCCGCAATCTGGAAGACGACCCAGATCCTGCTCAATAAAGTGATCTACGCAGATTCTTATCTAATGAATTAGGAGCCAACATGCCAATATTTACCCCTGGTCGACGCTGGCAGCCGGCTTATTCCCCCTTCAAACAGGAACCTCTCAGCCACAGGCTGATGGAGGATCTCGAATACATCATCAAAGGTCCGCTCTTCGGCTGCCGTATGTGCGGGAACTGCATGTTGCAGGAAACTGCCTTCATCTGCCCGATGGAATGTCCGAAAGGACTACGCAATGGCCCGTGCGGCGGCTCGACTCCGGAGCACTGCTACGTGGATAAGACCCGTCCCTGCATCTGGTACAAGATCTACGAACGCTCCCACAAGATGGGACGCCAGGAAAAACTTCTCGAGGTCCTCCCGCCGCTCGATTGGGAAAAAGTCGGGGAAGAGACCTGGTCAGATGTGGTCACTTGCATTCGCAAGAATGGCACCGGCAAAGTGATGAAGAGTCTGGTTCTCGATCAGGGTGAAAATCGCTACAAGACCTGGGACTTGATCTTCCGTAGTGTCCGCCAGCCGGATTGGTGGAAGGGTGACGACCAGTACCACGCCCCCGGGTATACCGAGCCAGTTTCAAAACTGGAGAAGGCATTCGAGGCGGGAGAGTTCGTTGTCGCCTGCGAGATTGCCCCGCCGTTGAGCATGTCCACCAGGAAACTGGTCGAGAACATCAACCTGGTCAAGCCCTATGTAACGGCGATCAACTTCACTGATAACGCCTCCGCCACCCCGCGCATGACTTCCTGGGCCTGCAGTAAATTCGCGGTGGAGAACGGTGCCGAGCCTGTCATGCAGATCGCCGCCCGTGACCGCACGCGCGCCAGCCTGCAGGGTGAGATTCTCGGCGCCACCGCCATGGGGGTGCGCAATGTGCTGTGTGTGACCGGTGACAGCCCCATACTGGCGCCCCAGCCGCGCGGCCGCATGGACATCAACGACATGGATGCCATCCAGATGATCTGGATCCTGCGGAAAATGCGCGATGAGGGTCATTACCTGGATGGCCGCGAGATCAAATTCCCGCCCAAGTTCTTCCTCGGTGCGGCAGCCTCTCCCTTTGCCTCCGATCCGAAATTCCAGGCACTGCGCGAGCAAAAGAAGGTCAATGCCGGCGCGCAGTTCTTCCAGACCAACCTGGTCTACGACCCGGACCGCATGGAGATCTGGCTGAACGAGATTGCCAAGCGCGGCATCCTGGACAAGGTCTACATTATGGTGGGTATCACGCCGCTCAAGAGCGCCAAGATGACCCACTACATGACCCAGGTGCCTGGCGTCTATGTGCCGGATGCGATTATCAAACGCATGGACGATGCCCAGGCAAAAGGCGGCCCACAGGGGGCTCAGGAGGAGGGTGTCCGGATTGCCCTCGAGCTGGTTGAGAGGATCAAGGGCAAGCAGGGAATTCATGGCCTGCACATCATGCCGGTCGGCTGGGAGGACGTCGTCCCGCGGATCGTCACGGAAGCAGACCTTTTACCAAAAGGATTTGTAAAACCAGAGATCGAGAAGGTACCCGCTTAGTTTGTGAGGTGACAATCTTGAGGACAGGGTTGTCACCTTTGTCTTTCTTTCGCCAAAGGAAGTAGCACCAAATCTGATACGCCTCTGGAGAGAACATGCTTCCTGATCAAATCAAAAATTTTCGTGACATGACCACATTGAAGGACGGGGCCTATATCCTTTTGCGCCCCATGAATGCTGAGGATTATCAGCACCTGATGGATTTTTATTCCGCCATCGGTGACGAGGATATGCGTTACCTGCGCCATTACGTCCAGGATCCGCGCGTGGTCCGGGATTGGTGCGAGCACCTCGACTATGGCAAAGTCCTGCCGGTCCTGGCTTTTGTGAAGGATCGGGTCGTGGGCAGCGCATCCATTCATTTCGGCGAGGGCCCGAAGCGCCATATTGGGGAAGTGCGTCTCTTCCTGGCGAAGGATTTCCGAAAGCGCGGCCTGGGCATGAAGATGATCCGCGTGCTCATTGACCTGGCGCGCAAGCAGGGCATCAGCATACTCATTGCAGAAGTCCTTGCAGAACAGACAAAAGTGGTCAAAGCTTTCGAAATGTTGGGATTCAAATCGCAGGCGACCCTCGATGATTATTTCCTCTTCCCCGATGGAGAAACACAGGACGTGGTGTTTATGACCTTGCACCTGCGTTCCAAGTCCGACGATTTCTAGATTGTCCCTGCGCCGGGTCATCAAGCTCGCCATAGGCCAGGACATCCAGGCCTGTCATGCCTGTTACGAGTGCGATATGCCGCTGGCGGAGGAAATGGACACTTGGGAACGAGGATCTGGCGTTGCGCGTTCAGCCCGTGAAGGAGCAAAGGCTTTCCTCAGTACTTATGAGTATTTGCTGCCGATGCTTTAGGATTGCCTACCTTATTTTGATCCGGTAACCAACCTATAGTAAAAAATTGGTGAGCCAAAGACCTTGACGCATCTAAAGGCCCTTGTTAGAATGTTATCGTTCCCGTTATCGATAACGGGAACGATAACGGGAGTACAATGCGTCAAAAGACAGTGCGTGCGACCATTAAAGAAGTTGCGTCTGTAGCTGGGGTATCGACCCAGACAGTATCCCGTGTTATCAATGAAAGACCAGATGTTTCCCCAGAAACCCGAAAACGGGTTCAAGAAGTCATCCAGGAATTGGGGTATCAGCCCAGTGCCCTGGCTCGTAGCCTGATCCGCCAGCGTAGTCATACTTTGGGGGTGGTGACTGCTGGTCTGCAATATATCGGCCCCTCCCGCACACTCAGTGGAATTGCTGCCGCAGCTGAAGAAGCTGGCTATTCCCTGTTGTTAAAAGAGCTTTCCCGTTTTGATGAAAACAATATTAAGCCGATCTTCCAGGCATTAATTTCACACCATGTAGATGGTATTATCTGGGCGGTGCCAGAAGTCGGGGAAAACCATGCCTGGGTGGATAAGTCTGCACTGAATATGGAAATTCCGCTTGTTTATCTCACGATGGAGCCGCGAAAAAACATCTCTGTTGTCGCCATCGATAATTATCTTGGCGGGCGAATGGCAATGGCTCATTTGCTTGACCAGGGATATCGGAAGATCGGGCATATTTCAGGGCCATTGGATTGGTGGGAGGCACGTCAACGCATGGCAGCCTGGAAAGATGTCTTGATGGAATCAGGGCTTCCAATAAAAGATAGCTATTCTGTAGAGGGGAACTGGTCATCAGCCAGCGGGGCACAGGTCATTGGAAAATTATTGGATCAATATCCAGACATGGATTCGATCTTTAGTCGGGAATGACCAAATGGCATTGGGTGCTATCCAGTTTGCTGCCCAAAAGGGTTTGCGTATCCCTGAAGATATTGGGATTGTTGGGTTTGATAACATTGCTGATTCTGCATATTTCTCTCCACCTTTAACAACTGTTCAACAGGATCAATATGAAATTGCCAAGCTGGCTGTTGCAGAAATCATCAATATTATTGAAGCGGGCTGGCAAGAGTTGGAACAAGTTGAGCCTCAATCTATTGTTTTGCCGCCAACATTGATTGTACGTCAAAGCTCACTACGCAAAAAAGAAAAGGAGGTGTAAATCGTAAATCAATCCAAAAAGAAGAAGTACCTGTCCAGTGATTGGCGTCTCCAGGCAGGCACTTCCAGACGAGGGATGAACCCACAAATGGGCTCATCCCTCGCGTGTCCAGATTATATACCTGTCGAAATCTCTTTCAAGAGAAAATCAACCACCTGAACACAAGGAGAGAAGATGATTAAGAAAATTGCATTTCTGATTGTGCTGGCTTCCATGATTTTGGCTGCATGCGCCCCGGCAGCTCCCGCTGCCACCTCAGCGCCCGCTGCGGCAAATAAGACCTTCACCTATGGCGATATGACTTTGTGCTATCCCCAGCTTGGTGCAGAAAGCGACTGGCGCACGGCCAACACCGCTTCCTTCAAGGAAACTGCTCAAAAATTAGGCGTCAAATTGATCTTCTCTGACGCCCAGCAGAAACAGGAAAACCAGATTTCCGCCATCCGCTCCTGCATCCAGCAGGGTGTAAGTGTCATTGCCCTGCCTCCTGTGGTTGAAACCGGCTGGGACGCTGTCCTTCAGGAAGCCAAAGACGCCAACATCCCGGTCATCATCGTGGACCGCTCCGTGTCGGCCGATCCTTCCATGTATGCCGCTCACATTGGTTCTGATATGGAGATCGAAGGCAAGAGATCCGCCGAGGAATTCAATAAACTGCTGCCCAATGGTGGCAATATTCTTGAGCTCTCTGGTACCACGGGCTCCGGTGCGGCTGTCGGCCGTGCCAAGGGTTTCCGCGAGGCACTCAATCCCAATATCAAGATCCTTGACTCTCAGACTGGTAACTTCACCCGTGCTGAAGGCAAGCCCGTCATGGAAGCCTTCTTGAAGAAATATGGCGACCAGATCGATGGCGTCTTCTTCCACAATGATGATATGGCCATCGGCGCTGTCGAAGCCATCAAGGCTGCTGGCATCAAACCCGGTGACCTCAAGATGGTTTCCATCGATGGCACACGCGGTGGTTTCCAGCTCATGATCGATAAGTGGCTGGATGCAGATGTTGAATGCAATCCTCTACTTGGACCGCAGACCATGGAGTTGGCTCTGAAGCTCATGAACGGAGAAAAGATTACGAAGGAAGTTCTCACCAACGAAAGTGTCTTCTATCCCGACAAGGCTGCAGAACTGCTGCCGTCCCGCCAGTACTAAATCAGCCACGTTGTACCTGAGCCTTGGGACACTCGGGACAATCCACTGATGTGAGTTAAATAATGAGAAGCGGCGTCCTACAACGCCGCTTCTCATCAAAAAAAGAAAGACCAAACCCTGCTGAGGGCCAGACCCAATGACAAATTCTGATGATTTTATCCTGACCATGAAGGATATTTCCAAAACTTTTCCGGGCGTCAGCGCCTTGGAGAATGTGGATTTCTCCCTGAAGCGAGGGGAGATTCACGCTCTGGTCGGCGAGAATGGGGCCGGAAAATCCACCTTGATTAAGGTGCTAACTGGAGTGGAAACCCCAGACTCTGGCACGATCGAGCTCGACGGCAACCTGGTCCAGGTGCGATCGCCGCAGCATTCACAGGCAATTGGTATCAGCACGGTTTACCAGGAAATCAACCTGTGCACCAATATTTCCATCGCCGAAAATATCATGCTCGGACATCGAGCCTCATCATTTCGGCGGTATTCATTGGAAAAAGCTGTATGCCTACGCCACGCAGGCCTTGAAAAGGCTGGATGTCGATGTGGATGTAACCCAATCCCTGGGAAATTTTTCGGTTGCCATCCAGCAAATGGTGGCAATCGCCCGCTCGCTTGAAATCACATCTGCCAAAATCCTGATCCTGGATGAGCCAACCTCAAGTTTGGATGTTAATGAAGCGAATCAACTCTTTGAAGTGATGCAGAAATTAAAGAGCGAAGGCATCGGTATCATTTTTATAACTCATTTCCTTGACCAGGTTTATCAGGTTTCTGACCGAATCACGGTACTGCGCAATGGTAAGCTGGTTGGTACCTATAGTACGCCTTCCTTGCCGCGTTTTGAATTGATCGCCAAAATGCTTGGACGCAGCATCACAGATTTGGATAAGGTGTCAAAAGCCAGGTTCACAAAAGAACAAGAAGGGGATAAAAAACTTGCACTGGAAGCAAAAGGACTCGGCCGCGCAGGCTCGCTTGAACCATTTGATATGGAGCTCTACACCAACGAAGTGGTCGGGATTGCCGGCTTATTGGGTTCAGGGCGCACCGAAATGGCCAATTTAACTTTTGGCATTGATACGCCTGATACAGGAACTCTTACGCTGAACGACAGGAAGGTCGATCATTTTTCGCCCTTGGATTCGCTAAAAAATGGAATTGCCTTATGCCCTGAGGACCGCAAAGCAGAAGGGATCGTCGGTGATCTTGACAATCCGTGAAAATATCATTCTGGCCCTGCAGGCCCGTTATGGATGGTTCAAGTTTATGCCCACCCAGAAACAATATGAATTCGCAGATAAATATATCCAGCTCCTGGGGATCAGCACGCCTTCCCCGGACCAGCTGGTTAAAAATTAAGTGGCGGCAACCAGCAAAAAGTGATCCTGGCTCGCTGGCTTGCCACCGATCCACAGGTTTTGATCCTCGATGAGCCCACCCGCGGGATCGATGTGGGCGCCAAGGCGGAAATTCAAAAACTGGTCCTGGATCTGGCTGAAGAAGGTAAATCCTGTGTGTTCATTTCATCGGAACTGGAGGAAGTGTTGCGCACCAGTCACCGAATTATCGTCATGCGGGACCATAAAAAGGCTGCCGAATACTCCGGCGATGTGGATGATCATACGATTATTCAAACCATGGCAGGTAATTTATGAAAAACAACGTTCCCTTGCTCAAACGTTTTCGTGAGAATCGCCTCTTCTGGCCGCTCGTTGCCATGGCTTTGATCCTGATTGTGGATGCCATTTTCGCTCCCGGGTTCTTTAAAATCGGGATCCTGGATGGGCATCTCTATGGGAATCTTGTTGACGTTTTCAATAATTCCGCTCCGTTGATGCTGGTGGCGCTTGGAATGACGCTGGTGATTGCCACCGGAGGGGTCGACCTTTCCGTTGGCGCGGTGATCGCCATTTCAGCCGCCATGGGCGCCGTGTTGATCAACCCGGCCCTGGGAACGAAACTCATCTCCAACGATATCCTGACCAAGGATGCCACCAACACACCTCTGTGGTTGATCATCCTTGCCACTCTGGGAGCCGGCACCCTGTGCGGTCTGTGGAATGGGCTCCTGGTCTCAAGAGCAAGGATCCAGCCAATGGTGGCGACCCTGATCCTGATGGTGGCCGGTCGTGGAATTGCCCAGCTGATCACAAATGGCCAGATCATGACCATCTATTACACACCCTACTTCTTCTTTGGAAACGGGTTTATTTTGGGGTTGCCCGTGTCCATCTATATCGTGGCGCTTGTATTTTTATTCGCATGGTTCCTGGTTCGCAAAACTTCGATTGGTCTGTTCATCGAATCGGTGGGGATCAATGCAAAAGCCAGTTATTACAGCGGCATCAGCGAAAAGAACATCAAATTATTTGTTTATGTTTTTTCAGGCTTTTGCGCGGCCATTGCCGGGCTGATCCTCAGCTCCTACGTCCATAGTGCGGACGGGAATAACAATGGCCTCAATTATGAGCTGGATGCGATCCTGGCCGTGGTCATCGGCGGCACCCTGATGTCAGGCGGGCGTTTTTCCCTGCTGGCCAGCGTGGTGGGCGCCTTGATCATCTGGACCTTCACGATCACCATGTATACCTTTGGCGTACCGGCCAATGCCTTGCTGGCCGGCCGGGCAGTACTCGTCCTGCTGGTGATCCTGCTTTATTCTGATTACTCTCGTCGTCTATTGAACAGAATTTTCGATCTCAGAGGATCCTGATATGGCTCAACGAATTAAGCTGTTCGTGGTAAATCATGCGCCCCTGTTAACCACCATCACGATATTTATTCTGGTTTTTATCATGGGCGGCTTGTTGTATCCTGCCATGCAAAAACCGCAGGTGTTCTTTAACCTGTTCATAAACACAGCCAGCCTGTTGATTGTTGCCATTGGGATGACTTTTGTGATCATTACCGGAGGAATTGACCTTTCCGTGGCGGGCATGATCGCCCTGACTTCAGCTGCCTCCGCCGCTCTGCTGGCAAAGGGAGCCGCCCCGGTGTTGGTCATGCCCCTGATGCTATTAATGGGTATCGCATTTGGGTTTACCCTGGGTTCTATTATTCACTATTCTGAAAGTGCAGCCTTTTATTGTGACCTTGATGGGCCTCTTTTTTGCGCGCGGTATGGCTTATATCATCACCCTGGAAGCTTTACCCATCCAGGACGTCACCTATCGGTTTCTGGCATTGACGAAAGTGCATATTCCCCTCTTTGCGAAGGCCTATGTGTATATTCCTTCCCTGATCGGCCCGCTGCTCTTAATCGTGGTCATTTACGTATCCTATTACACACGCTTCGGCCGCACAGTCTATGCGATTGGCAATAATGAACAATCTGCCAGGTTGATGGGTCTGCCGGTCGGGCGCACAAAGATCACGGTGTATGCCTTTAGCGGCTTTTGTTCCGCCCTGGCCGGGATTGTCTGGAGTATTTCGCTGCTCTCCGGCTATGGCGGCTATGCCCCCGGCATGGAACTGGATGCCATTGCCTCGGTGGTGATCGGGGGTACGCTGTTGACCGGCGGTGTGGGCGGTGTGGTCGGCACCCTCTTTGGGGTCCTGATCAACGGCACGATCGTTTCCATCCTGCAATTCAACGGAACCTTGAGCTCGTGGTGGACCCGCATCGGTGTGGGCGTGCTGACCCTGATCTTCATCGGTATTCAAAGCGTGTTCTATATGAGAAGAAAGCACTCCTGAAATATGGTGCCTGTACCTGCTTTTACTGCGATATACAGGCGATCGTGACTTTGATCCCTTATCGCTTTTTGCTGATGTTTCCTTGTCTTGCGATGCTCCTGTCTGCCTGCGCACCTGGAAGGACAGTCCCTGCTGATGCAGCGACGGCAATTGCTGCTGCGACTACCACGCCAGATTGGTTCGATATTGAGTTGACGGATGTCCAAACCGGCGAAACATTTACCATGAATGATTATTCCGGAAAGGTTGTATTGCTTGAAACGATAGCGATATGGTGTCCTAGCTGCATTATCCAGGCAACCCAGGTGGAGAAGCTCCACGAAGCGCTTGGAAATCCGGACGACCTCATTTCAGTCTCCCTGGATGTTGACTCTCACGAAGACGAGGCTACGCTTAAGGAATATGCCTCAAGTTACCGCTTCGACTGGCACTTTGCCGTCGCGCCCCTTTTAGTGGAGCGGGCGCTCGGGAACCTGTACAGTGCCGAATATTTGAATCCGCCGCTCTCGCCCATGCTGGTCATCGATCGCGAAGGGAATGTTCACCAATTGGATTATGGCATAAAAGATGTAGAAACACTTACAGAAGATCGTTGAGCCTTATCTGTCAAAATGAGCATCGATGTTCGACACTGTGATCCCATCCTTTATGCTGGGCCTTCTCACGACAACCAGCCCCTGCATCTTGCCGTTGTACCCCGGTTTCCTGGCCTATTTGAGCGGTCAAAGCGAACTGGGGGTGGGAAGACAAAGATACTATCTCGGTTTTTTTGTGCTCGCCGGCGTGCTGACCATGATGGTTGCTCTGGGAGGCTTGATCGCCTTGCTGGCAGTGCCGATTGGTCAGTGTCCTGGTGTATGTCATTCCAATTGCAGATCTCTGATCCTGTTGCTCGGAATTATGCTTTTATTGGACCGCAATCCTTTTAAAGCCCTGCCCCAAATCCAATTACCGGCGCTGCGGCACGCCTACTTGAATGCCTTTGCCTATGGTCTTCTCTATGGCCCGATTGCGATTCCCTGCTCCGGACCTTTGGTTGTCAGCGTTTTTGCTTTATCTTTGACCGTAGGTGAAGCGGCCAATCGATTATGGGTGTTTCTCTGGTTTGGGATTGGGCTTGGCATGCCCCTTTTGGTGCTTTCTCTGCTATCAGGCGTATACCAGCGCCAGCTGACCGCTCTGTTTACCCGTTACAGCCGGGAAATCAATATTCTGGGCGGCCTGCTCCTGGTTGGAATCGCCATGTACGATTTGAATAAGAATTGGGAATTGATGAGGTTGTTCTTTGGATCATGAAGGTTGTATTTTTACTAGAGGGAACACGGGGTTCGTTGAGAAAATTCTCCAAATCTGTGTGTTTTCCTAGTACCGCCTTTTTGCCCATCCCCGCAGGGCAGGGGGCTATTTGACACAACTTCTATTCTCTCACAGAGGCATAATTCAACCACTTGAATTAATTTTTCGTGTGAGTTCAAGACGCCATAAGACCTTTGTATCCATGCCATCCTTTTTACCTGAGGGGCGTGATCAGGCTTAACTCTAGTTACAAAAAAAGGCACTTGGAAAGTGCCTTTTTTTGTAACTATGCAGCAAGTTATCAGCCAGTTTTCTTTTGCGATTTATTTATGGACTGACGATGGGAAAGACATCGACGGTCGGAGTGCAAGACATAAATGCTTTAGCTGTAGGATAGGAAACCCAGCCTGGTTTGTCACTGCCTTCCAAGTTTATTGCGATCCATTGGTTAGGGCCAATTCCCAGTGCTTTGACAGTATCACCATTCGATAAGAGTTCAATTTGAGAATATTTCATACCCGGTCCACTCCGCACGTTTACTGTTCCTCCATTGATAGTACAACTATAAACCAGCGCCAGATCTCGAATAATGAGCTGGTCGAAATGGATATGTGCTTGTTTGCTATCGATACTCCGGACATAAAAGCCAATCTGTCCTTCAGTATAGTCGGGGTCGGTTACCTGACTCACCTGCCGCCCATTGATACTAAGGAAGAAATCGGGACCCTTGGCATCCACCCGCAGGTGATCATTCTCGCCTCGGTTGTGAATGCTCTCTTCACTCCCTTCTCCTAAGACCACCGGTCCGGTGGAAGAGTTTTTGAGCAGATACCATTTTTTCGTGGGTTGTGAGATGGTAAAGGCATAATAGTTGTCCCCTGAACGCCGGAAAACGAGTTCCATAACGAAAATCACCATCCGGGGCAGTCTTGGTCGGGAATGTGTTGACATCCAGTTCGATGGTGGCATCTCCCAAACTGTACTTCTTGTCTTGGGGCACCGGAATAATCGGAACTATAGTGTTGGGATTGTCGACCTCGACATCATACCAATCCGGTTCATGATAGCCAAAAAGATATGTGTCTATTTTGGTTGTCGGCCAACCGCTACCCTTATTGGTGAAATCATCTTGATATTGGATAGGAAATTCGGATCCTGGAGGAGGTGCCTCGAAATCTCGAATAATGAGCTGATCGAAATGGATATGTGCTTGTTTGCTATCGATACTCCGGACATAAAAGCCAATCTGTCCTTCAGTATAGTCGGGGTCGGTTACCTGACTCACCTGCCGCCCATTGATACTAAGGAAGAAATCGGGACCCTTGGCATCCACCCGCAGGTGATCATCTCTGGCCTCGGTTGTGAATGCTTGCTCATCACTCCCTTCTCTTCAAAACCACTGAGCCAGTGGAAGAATTTTAGAGCAGATACCATTTTTTCGTGGGTTGTGAGATGGTAAAGGCATAATAGTTGTCGCCTGAACGACGGAAAACGAGCCCATAACGAAAATCACCATCCGGGGCAGTCTTTCTCGGGAATGTGTTGACATCCAGTTCGATGGTGGCGTTACTCCCAAACTGTACTTCTTGTCTTGGGGCACCGGAATAATCGGAACTGTAGTGTTGGGATGTGTCAACCTGGACCTCATACCAATCCGGTTCATGATAGCCAAAAAGATAAGTGTCCTATTTGGTTTTCGGCCAACCGCTACCCTTATTGGTGAAATCATCCTGATATTGGATAGGATTGCCGTTGTTCGGCGGCGGAGCTGCCATTTTGATTCAACACCCGCAGTGGGCGAAGCAGATGCCGGTGCTGTAGCAGATACTTCTGTTAAGAGTCGGCCTCGGGCATGGAAGTAGCCGCTGGTGCTTGTGTTGGCGCGGGCGTGGCATCCTACAAGAGCAAATATGATGAGGAGGGACGTTGGCATTGCCCAATTCGAACGGATGATCAACTGGCGTTTCATATGAATTCCTCCTTTATCTGACTTTATCTGCCGCACAACGGATGCCAGCGTACTGGACATAATCATCCTTGGGTGCCATCATCCGAAAAGCTAAATCCTGAGGCTGTTGCCACGGCTCCCCCCGGCAAAATCTTTATTTGTGGATCGAGGCCGTCATACGGTGTTCCTACCCATTCGTATACATTCCCCACCATGGCATATACCATTAACGGACTGACATTAAAATTATATTTCGAGAAATTGCCACTCATACGTATTATCACTAGGTAACTGGTTTCGCTGAGGAAAGCCTCGTCCCCCAGGGATAAAGCCGTGGAGGTTTGGCGAGATCATTACTCTTCCCGCGTCCAGCCGACCTCCCATTCTGCCCTCTGTAGGCAATCGCTTATTCTTCCACTTACAAAAAATATCTGCTTGTTCCCATGTAATCCCCCTTACAGGGTGTTTTTCCTTCACCAGGCGGAGGAAGGCCAGACGATTGGTTTGGAAGCGCCAGTTGTTGTAAGGTATTCCCGATACTCTGATTTGTCGTCTGGTATATATCAATCTAGAAGCTTTTCAACTCGATCTGTTGTAAGGCCGCATGAGTATTCGTCCGCCGGATCTCTTCCAACCGTATACGTGCCGGCATGTATTGGCACCATTTCGGTGCAGTCGGAATGGCTCGGTCTGGCCGAGGCGGCTGGAATAGGTACAGTATGTGTCGCTAGGGAACACGCGGTTGATGCAGGGTATTCTCCCAAAAGGTGGGAGCCTGAATGCCACAAGCCGCAAGGAAGTAGATGACAACCAAAGAAACAAATCCCACACCGATCCATCCCCGGCCTCCAGCTGAGCCTTGCGCGCGGGCTCTGGCGCTACTGGTACTGGCTTTGGCTTTTGCGATGGCTCCGTTACTGGGCTGGCTTCGACTTTGGGGCCGGTTTCTACACAATCGGCACTGGCTGTGATTTCGGCTCTGGCGTTGGCGGTGGTGGCTCCGGCTTCGGCAGCCACGAAACGACCGGCTCTTCGGGTTCCTTGATCGGCACAGCGCTGACCTGAGGCTGGGGAATATCTTCTGCTTGGGCAGTCATGCCAATGGCACGATAAAAGTCAATCGCCATTTCCTGGCTGCTTTGGTAACGTTCGTCAGGATTTTTTCGCAAGGCACGATCCACGATTGCTTGTAAATTGGTAGCTATCCCTGGGATCGGGGGAGGTGCCATGTGGATGTGCATATGCAGGATCATCACCGTATTGTCAGCTTCAAACGGAACCCGGCCCGCCAGCAGTTCATAGAGCACAACCCCGAGCGAATAGATATCTGTGCGATGATCGATCTGATCACCGCGCGCTTGTTCCGGAGAAGCGTACGCCGGCGTCCCGCTGATCAAGCCTGAGGCCGTTAGTGTGGCTGCGTTCATCACTCGCACCAAGCCAAAGTCCGTTATGATCGCTTCAGCATCATTGGGCAAGGGTTGATCCAAAGGGATCTCACCGGTTTTGGAGTGAAACAGGATGTTGCCCGGTTTGATATCCCGATGGATGACACCTTGGAATGGGCGTAATCGATGCCAGAGGTCAACCCTTTGAGGAGCTGTGCAACTTGATTGAGTGGGACGCGCTTTTTACGTTGGTGCAGGTGACGCAGATAGGTGGCGAGGGTGGGACCCTTCAGGTATTCCATCACAATATAGGGGTGGCCATCGGAGGTATCAAAATCAAAAATCTGGATGATGTTAGCATGGCGTAAGCCAGCGATTACTTTCGCCTCCCGATAAAAGCGCTCAAGCAGAGAAGGCTCCTCTTCGATGTAACTGTGTAGGACTTTAACGGCGACCGGGCGGTCCAGAGTGAGATGCGTACCTAAATAAACTTCCGCCATTCCCCCACGTGCAAGAAGTTTTTCAATTTGAACCCTGCCAATTGTTTTACCAATCCACTCTGGCATAACTCAAATTCCCAGCTAACAATAATAAGTCAATAAGAGAAACGAGACCTACATTATATACTTTTCTCAAGGACTTTACAAGTGAAAATAGTAGTTCATGTATGGCTTTCTCAAAATCCAGAAAAGGGGGTGGTAAGCAGGGCAAAAGCCTTGGACAGATGAGCAGCAAACCAGCGACGAGCATGGGCAGCATTGTGAAAGCCAGCTTGTCGGATGAGAGCCAGAATGAGATTATTGATGGAGGCCATGACTTTGCCTGTGTTCCCGACGGTCATGCGGGTGGCATCTTCCTTGAGGGTGACATCGCGGCGATAGTGCAAGCCAGTCTCAATGCCCCAATGCGCTCGCCGCAGGTGCAACAAATGGGCCGGGGAGGCTTCTTTGCGCGAGCAGGCTGGTGATCCCGAATTCGACTTCGCAAGAGGTACGGTACGAACGTCCATTGCGCCGCCATTGAAATTGGCGTTCGAGGCGATAGACCTGCGCTAGACCAGGCCAAGCCGCATACGCATTGAGCATTTCACTGGTGGTGATGATTCTCGTCTCAATCCGTCCACATGTGTGTCCCTTGTTCGACTTTTTGGGCGGTGAGAAAATCGGTCTGGATTTTGCCGAAACCTGGTTTGGGATATTCGGGAGCAAACAGAGCTTGAATGTTTTTATACAATTGTGGCTGGTTTTCCTTGACCGGGAACACGTACTCGCCCTGCGCTTCCAGAATTTGAGTTGCCAGGCCTCTTTGGGTGTGCATGGCATCTGCGGTAATCACTTTTTGTGAGATTTCTACTGATTTTTAGGGCTTTGGGGGCCTTGACGATCTCATTTTCCTTGCGTCCGACTTCCACTTGAGATAGCACTTTCGCCTGGACCACATCATAGACACTCAAGCCATACTCCTGTCCTTCCTCGTCTTTCTTGCGCATGCCGCGTCTGGCTTTCCCATCCAGCGCATACACCTCACCATGCTCGCCTCCCTGGTTGTATTCACCTACAAGTTGACCACTTCCTGCTCATAGACTTTGTACGCCATAATCCGACGATAGGTATTGTGATGCGGCATTCTCGACCAGTTCAGGCATAAGAGCCTGATCAACTCTTCTTGGCGATGGCTGGCCCACTCTGCAATCCCCATCGGTTTATCTTCCCCACCTAACTTCGCCAGCACGACAATTAGTAAGCACGGCTCCCAACTCATACCGTTTTCCATTCACGCCCCGCAGATCGGTAAGCTTGCAGAAGCGGTCATACACACTGTCTTTCTCAAACTCCATACCACCAGCATTCAGTTCTCGTTCAATTTTCCCTATGCTATACTGCATCCCAGATCCTCCTCGGTTTTTTGCTTGCATCCACTCGCAATTCTACCGAGAAGGATCTACTTTTTCCTTTTTGTCAAGCGATAATGAGAAAACCATAGTAGTTCATGGAACCATACGGCTGCTTAGAGTAATGTCTAGAAAAATTTCGATCTGCGAAGTTGACACAGGTTGCGAAGGAAAAAACAGTATCTTTGCGCTCTTATCGTGCTTCACAGTTATGTATTTCTGATGCACCTGAATATCCTCGATTTTAAACAAGCCATAAATGGAAACTCAGTATTGTCGGGGTGATCGCATTAGAAATTGAAAGCCTTAAGCAGTTCTCCTCGGTAATAACGACCACATATGGTATCACTCGAATATTCTATGCCACCATATGTGGCTTATCTTTTGCGGTAACTGCCAAATGTGTTTCAAATGCGATTGCCCTATCAGTATTATTGACAAATAAGGTCTTAATTATTACAATAAACTTACATTTTGTTAACATCTTAATATTCCTAATTTGAACCTCGCTTTTATTTGTGAGTATCGGAATTCATTAAATGATCATCCATGCTGCCAATATTACAGACCAGGGTCAAAGTGTTTTCCATGTTCAAGAGAGGAGAGCACAATGGAAACAGGGCAGGATTTGCGGATCGCGATTTATTCACAAGATGGATTTGGCCTGGGACACATGCAGCGTACTGGCTTCGATTGCCTGGGAAATCTACCGTCTTCGCTCGGAAGCTTCGATCCTCACGTTTTCCGACTCGCTAGTTGGGTCAGTTCTTTCCCATTTCACCCTATCATGACTATGTAAAACTTCCGTCCATTGCAAAAGACAGTCCTGGGAATTGGAAGGCAACTCATCTACGTATATCTTTCCCGGAAATTCTTCAGTTACGCAAAGAATTAATCCGGAATGTGCTCCTGAATTTTGCACCCGATATGTTTCTGGTGGATCATATGCCGCATGGAGCAATGGGAGAGCTTCTCCCGGCCTTGGAGGCTATGGATCAGGCTGGAATTCCAACCCAGAATGTATTGGGCTTGCGGGATATCCTGGATAGCCCTGAGGTAACTATAAATCGCTGGCAGGTGGAGGGGGCCTTTGAGGTAATTGAACGCTATTACGCCCGGATTTTGGTGTTTGGCATGCAGGATGTTTATGATATTGCCGAAAAATATCAATTACCTGAGAGTGTAACAAAGAAAGTGTTTTACTGCGGGTATGTAAGTAACCTGGAACATGAAAGGAATGCCTATAATATTCGCGCCAGGTACCTGGCAGGTAAATCCGCCGATACCCGGCTGATTGTGGTCATGGCAGGCGGCGGAGCAGATGCTTATTCAATGATGAGCACTCTCATCGAAGCATTGCCAAAGGTTCTGGAAGACCAGCCATGTGTTTTGGCAGTGATTACCGGGCCTTTTATGCCGGTTGAATTAATTGCCGATCTCGAACGCCGGGCCGGACATCTTCCCATCCAGATGATGGAAGCTGTAACCGATTTAATCAGTTATATTTCAGCGGCTGATTTGGTGATCGCTATGGCAGGCTACAACACAAGCGTTGAAATCCTGCGCATGAAAACGCCGGCTATCCTTATTCCTCGCGCCGGCCCAAGTGCGGAACAGCGCACACGCGCCAGGTTGTTTTCTGATAAACATTGGGTGGACATGATCGATCCAGATGAGCTCACACCAGATAACCTGGCCCACTGCATTTCTTCTCATCTCAAACATCCCAACGGAAACAAGCCGAATGCTCTCCCCAATTTGAGTGGGGCTGCTGTGGCAGCTAAGCATACCCTGGCAGTCCTTGCTCCAAAAAAGAACGAGGTTCCATCCTCAGCCCGTTTAATTTCACCTGCCAGTAGTCTTGAGGTCGATTTTTTAAAGCCGGGTATGAAAACCGGACGAATATTCTCCTACCATGGTGAAAATGATAATGGTAAGCACAAATGAATAGAAGGAAATAAAGCCGTCATGCCTGATGCTACTGAAAGTGATGGTCAAAAGCCACCTAAACTAAAGGAGTCCTGCTCCAGGCCAAAGGGCTAACGATTCATACACGTGCAGGTGCGAGCTTGCTTTCGGATATATCCTTCCACATCGAGCCGGGTGAATTGATTGCATTAACAGGTGTGAGGCGTTCCAGGAAAATCCACCCTTTTACAGAGCCTTGCTGGTCTCATGAAACCAACTAATGGCGAGATACTTATCGATGGGATTGATCTTTACACGAACCTGAAGGCGTTCCGTGCGACTATCGGTTTTGTACCGGCTGAATTTGATCTACAACAAAACCTCACTGTGGCAGAAGTTCTGCAAGACGGAGCCACGTTGCGCTTGCCGCGTCGCACTTCCTATCATGATCGCGAGCAGAGGGTACGGACCTTACTAGAAACGGTAGGCTTAACACAGGCGTCAGACTGCCTGGTTGGGTCGCTGAGCAGGGCTGAGAAACGAAAAGTAGGCATTGCGGTCGAGCTGATTAGCTACCCGGGAATTCTCCTCCTGACGAATCCGCTGATCCTCTTACTCCTTTTGAGGAACTTCAAATCACGATCATGCTGCGGGCGTTAGCTCGTCAGGGTCTCACGATTATCCAGGCCGATCAGCGCGCCAAAAGCGCGGGATTATCCAATAAGGTCATTTTTCTGGCACCGGGAGGGTTGCTGGCCTGGTTTGGACCAGCCGATGAAGCTTTTACTTATTTTCGAGGTCTCGTTCCCCAAGGGATCGTCAAAGATTTTTTTGGGCTCAAGGAAGCGCTTGAGATGCTGACAAATCCACAGCTACAGGAAGGGATTGAATGGGCAAAGCGATTTAAGGCCGATCCAGGCATACCAAAAATATGTGGATGATCCCCTTGATAACAGGTATTCCGGATCTCTATGCTCCAGACTTGTCCATCTACTGCGATTACGACTCAGAAACGCTTCAAAAGAAAAACTACCGCCGTCAGCCATTCCGCGTGCCAGCACTCTTCAGAAACTCATTTTGCTGACCTCGGCGTAATTTTCGTTTGCTATGGCGGGATAAATCGATGTTTTCGATGCTTGCGATCCCACCTCTTGTTGCATTGGTCGATTTTGTATTGGCCCCGAACTGTGTGATGCAGATCTCGCTCACTGGTATATTGGTATCTCTTGTTTTATTAACTGCCGCTTGTTGGTCCAAAATGAAATCTTTAAGGAAAAGACAGTTTACCAACGCGAAAATAGAACCAGTTCATTGTCCTTTCCGTACGTTTTATCCAAAGTGTGGCTGGTTGGACTTTAGCGATTTACCAGGGATTGGTTTGGGCAATCATCCATTTCATCGCAACAGGGATGGCTGGCGGACTTCAGGTTCTTCTCCCTTCTGAATCACTTTTTTCTGCTTGCGTTTATCGGTGGAATATTGGGGCTGATGGCTTCGGCGTTGTCAAGAAAGCCGATGACAATCACTAGCTGGATGCTTTTATTCACGATCCCACAGCTGCTCTTCAGTGGGGCAATTAATTCCCGTAGGGATCTTATCTTTCCCTTCATTATTTTTGTCACGATAAATCCGTCTCGTTATGCATTTGAAACCTTGTTAGCCCTTGGTGGATATGGGGGAGGTTCGAATTTTGCTGCCGTTAAGTAATTGGACGATATTAGATAATTATGAGCCTATGCTTGATTGTTCTCTTGGCTGGTAATCGAACAAAGAGCAGGGAGTGTTAAAGTATGAATGTGAACGCGAAGACACGAATGGGCAGGAAATTGAGGGACGTTCTCGGTGACACATGGCACCGTAAGCGCTCAGTTCATTTTGAATAACCGGTCTTTAGGAGTAATTATATGGAATATCGTTTCGACTTTGACGATCAATTACCAGATTTGCCAATCGCGTTTGATTTTGATGAAGTCGCCAGCCTGTTCGAACGTAAAGCTGTTCAGGTCTGGAGAATTGCAGGATCAGGCCGGAGTTCTGAATATCAAGAAATTGCAGGATCTGAAATACAGACCTTCCCACCGCTGCGTGACCACGTATGAAATGGTTGTTGGAAAGGCAACAGTCTTCCGGAAACGACCATTGGCGTGCTGGAATTTACTCCCGAAGGAGTGTTACCACGCATTTATACAGCCGACGACCGACTTCCCTGGTTGACCGTGGCAACGGATATGGGTGAGATGCAAAGGCGCTTTTCTGAGCTGCCCGGCTTATGAAGCTAGGCGATCAGATCAAGCTGCTGGAAATCTTCCCCGTTCGTTATAAACCCGGCCTGCACTGTGTTATCCGCTATACAGTGAAACGCCTTCCGGAAAAGAAATGTTTTATGGGAAATCATTTTCCGGAAACGCCGAACAGCTCATGAAAACGCTCATGGATCTTCATAAATCCAGCCAGGAGAATCCGGATATGCCGTTAATCTCCGCGCCGGTGGCGATCTGGCCGGAAATGGAAATGATTTTACAATCTGCCGTCCCGAACGGCATTGAATTTACGAATTTTGCTTACGATCAAGCTATGAGGACTGCCGTGCGAGAAAGCTGGATGTTTAAAGCAGGTCGTGCTTTGGGTATATTCCATAATAATTCGACCGCTCCGAGTGAATCGAAAACAGTTTATGATGATCTGACAGATCTGCATGAATTTACGTTGATCATGGCCAAGGTAAGAGCCGACCTGGCAACCAAATATCGAAGAAGTCATTCAACAAATCATCACCAAAGTGGATCATTTTAAGGAACCGAAATTCCGTCGCCAGTCATGGCGCGATGCGCACAGACCAATTCATCCTGCAGGGGGACCGCCTGGCAATGATCGATCTGGACAGCTACTGCTGGGCAAACCCGGCCCGTGATCTTGGGAATTTCCTGGCTTATTTGTGCTGGAAGGCGATCCGCCAGCCAGAACATGCCCAATTTGTCGAACGCGCCGGGCGCGCGTTCCTCGAAGGATACCTGAGCGTGCAGGCGGATATCGATGAAAGATGGTTATCCGTCTACCAGGCAGCCTCTTTACTGAAAATTGCCGGACGTCGTTTTCGAAGCCTGACCTACCTGGAATGGCCCCTGGTCATTCATCTGATCCAGGCCGCCTTTGCAGCGATTACAGAAGACTTGAGCTAACCTGGAGGCAGGAACCATCAGCGACCTCAAGGGAACGTTGGTTGCTCATCTGCGGACGGCCACCAGTAAAACGAAATTTCCACGCACATTTGAAGACAAGCCATTTCCTGCATTGTGGAGCGCGCTCAACGCTGAAATCATGAATGTTGATCTCTCGCCAATGCTAAGCGATATATGTTCAGATACATCCTCACGAATTGTCCACCGGGCAAAACTATTGGCTTATAAGCCAGGGAAGCGGGGTGTCATTCGCTATGACCTGGATCAGATCGAATGCCAGAAATATTTCTCGGTGTATGGCAAGCTTTATCCTGAACCGTATTTATCGGAACGGGCTTACAAGGTCATGAAAACGCTGAACGATGAAGTGTTTTGTGATGACAATGAATTAGGGTGTGCCCAAGCCATTAGGGGTGATCCCAAATTTATCGATGCTCATTTTTATTCCAGCAGAAGGGAAATTGCTCGGCGATTACATCGCGAAGCGCGCATTAGACGGCCCGGAGGTGATCCACGCAATGGAGCTTGCCGGAAAATGGTTGGCGCAATTGCATACTCACCAATTCCCGCTCGAAAAGGAATTCAAGGTTGAGAATGAAGTGGATAACATACGCGAATGGGCCGAACTGATCTCTAAAAAATATCCTGAGAGAGACCAAGGCAGCCAATCATATTGCAGATTACCTGGTCGCAAAGGCGAACCGAACTTGACTTTAGCGTTCATGTTCCCATCCACAAGGATTTTCATTACGAGCATATCCTGATGGATGGCGGCCTGAAAGTGTTTGATTTTGATGAGATGCGCCTGGGCGACCCAAATTTTGATCTGGCTCATTTTTGCGCCAATTTTTACTTGCTGGCATACCGTAACCAGGAACATACAGCGCAGTTTACAGATCTCCAAAACCACTTTTTGGATGCCTATTCCATGGAAACAGGATGGCAGCTGGGATGAGAAATTCCTGTTCTTCTACATTTACTCCTGTCTCAAAATTGCCAAGCAGTTATGTAAATTTCGTGGTCCGCGCCCCTGGCCGGAAGGAGATGAACAACAGGCGCAGGTCTGGTTAATGATCGAACAGGGCTTGACAATCCTCGAGGGTGCCAAAACCAGGTCCGCGCAAAAAGAAATCGGAAGTACCTGTATATGAATTCGCAGAAATCAAGAGGGCAACTCGATGGTCAAAAGCCGCTCTGATAAGCAAATCGGCTACCTCCTCCGAAGCTATCCGCGTCTCTCACAGACCTTTATTCTGAACGAGATCCTTGCCTTGGAACAGATCGGTGTATCGATCCAGATCTTTGCCCTGACCGATCCACATGAGAAGATCGTTCAGAGGCAAGTAAACCAGGTTCAGGCCCCTGTTCATTATTTGGATGAAGATCTACAGACACGACCATTTGGCAATATGCTTAAAGAAAATGTTGAAGTAGCCAGGCGATATTTCACGGGATATATCCGTTCCTTGTCTTATATCGCGGCCAATCAGAGGATCGATCAGGGCTATACGGCCAGTAACCGCTGGGAGTGCTTTCTTCAGGCAATCCACCTCATTCATATGCTTATTTTGAATGAGCGAAGAACAGGAAAAAAAATCGATCATCTGCATGCCCATTTTGCACATGATCCAACTCTGGTTGCCTATCTCGTGCATTGTATTACTGGCATTCCGTTTAGTTTTACGGCCCATGCCCGTGATCTTTATCAGGTACCTGAGAAAGTTTTGACCGATCGGATTTCGCCGGGCCAGAGCTGTGATTACCTGCTGCCGCGCTAATTTGGACTACCTGAACGGAATTTCGCCTGCACATAAGTCGAAATTCTCGCTGATCTACCACGGTGTGAATCTCAAAGACTTTCACCCAGTTTTAGACCCCGATAAGGTATCCATTCCAAAGCATCCTCTCATCCTATCCGTGGGGCGATTGGTGGAGAAAAAAGGATTTCAGGATTTATTACAAGCGTTGCTGCTTGTAAAAGCAAGCGGGGAACGGTTCGAATGTGCCATTTATGGAGATGGTCCGCTTTGCCAGCAGATGAGGGAATGGATCGATGAACATGATCTGGACGGCGAAGTCACGCTGAAGGGCGACTGCACGCAGCAGGAGTTGATCCCCATGTTTCAGAACGCCACCTTTTTTGTCCTGACGCCGGTTCAAACGGAGGATGGCGATCGGGATGGCATCCCGAATGTGCTGCTCGAAGCCATGGCAGTAGGCCTGCCTGTAATTACCACCGCAGTTGCCGGGATACCCGAACTGGTTGAAAACAACCAGAACGGGCTTTTATACCAACCGCATGATGTTGAGGGCATTTCTTCAGGGATCATTGAACTTCTGCATGACGCGGAAAAACGCAGGCAATTGGGCAGAGCAGCTTCGCAAAAGGTAACAGAGGAGTTTGATCTCACCCTGGCAGCGAACCGTTTAAAAACTTTGTTTAGTCAAACTTATGTTTAACCTGTTTAACTGTATCTTATTGGTGAAGTAATGAGCAAATCTTCTGACAGTGAAAAACTCTTCGAACGCGCATGAATATCCGTCCGCTGGTGAGATTCTATTGCACGCTTCTCGGGAAATTCTCGGCGGATCTTTATTCTGGCTGCGACTATGTTGGTTCTCGAGGCAGTCACAGCTGCGTTGTTGGGCCAGGTGGCTCGTTATGTGATTAAGGATATACAAGCACTCTTTCCAACTCAAGCGATTATTCAAAGCCCTTTGAAAAAGCTGGGCATAGATACTGGTATTCCCTCCCTGTAGAATCTATTGTTCTTCTAGCACTGAGTTCTAATCGTTATGACTATGATCAACAGCCTATGTGACTCGATGGCTGAGATTTACCTTGCTCAGGGTGGTCGCAAGGTTGGCTACAATATGCGCGTTTTCCTTTATAACCACCTGCAAAAACTTTCACTCTCATTCCATGGTCAAAGCCGGACAGGAGATATTCTCACCCGGGTAACGTCAGATGTGGCTGCAGTGGAAGACTTCATCATTTCCAATCTTTCGGATTTTCTTGGCAGTACGCTGAACCCTCTTTGCCTTTCTGATGACGATGTTCTGGATGAGTTTTGTTGCCTGGAAGAATACTGGTGGATCGAACAGTGGCGAACTTGCTGTGTTCTTACTTCCGTTGATTGCTGTATTAATTATCCCGATTGATGGCGCTGATCACGAATTATTTTACGGGCCGGATCAAGGCGGCCAGCAAAAGACTGCGCTCCACTGAAGGCGAGCTGGCCTCTGCCGCACAAGAGATGCTGGCCTCGATCCGGGTAGTGCAGGTTTATGGTCAGGGCAGCTACGAACAATCTCTCTTTTCTGGCCAGAGCCAGAAAGCCATGGATGCCGCGCTGGAGGCCGCTGGCTTATCAGGCGCGCTTTAGTTGGGTGGTGAGTGTGTTGGCTGCCGTCTCAACGTGCTGTAGTCATTTGTGTGGGAGTATGGTTGGTATACAAGGTCAAAATCCAATAGTCATGGGATCTGCTGAAGTGATTGCATTCGTAGGATATATCGATGCAATGTTCAAACCTACAAAGAAACTTATCGCCCAGTGGAATACATTTGGTAAATTGACCGCCAGTTTGGACAGGATCGGCGATCTGATAAATTTGACGCCTGAGGTGGACGATAAGCCTAGATGCGATTACCGCGCCAACATTTTCGTGGGCGAATTGAGTTTCGCAATGTTGTTTTCTCGTACCCCAGCATCGATCCTACGAAAAAAAAGGGAGATGCGAAAGCCCGCCCTACTTTGAACGGACTCTCCTTTACTATACAACCAGGTCAGGTCGTGGCGGTGGTGGGGCATACGGGCGCGGGGAAAAGCACCATCGCCCAGCTTATCCCTCGTCTGTATGATCCGAATGAAGGCGAGATCTTCATTGATGGGCATGATATCCGTGACTACACTCTGGAATCGCTGCGTGCCCAGATGAGCATGGTGCTCCAGGAGTCCATCCTGTTCACTGGCAGCATTGTGGAGAATATTGCCTATGGACGCCCGGATGCAACCGGCCATGAAATCATCGAAGCAGCCAAAAATGCCAATGCAGATGAATTTATCTCCAAATTCTCCGGATGGTTACTATACCATTTTAGGGGAGCGCGGGCTCGAATCTGTCCGGTGGGCAGCGCCAGCGGATTGCGATTGCGCGTGCCTTTATCCGGGACACGCCGATCCTGATCCTGGACGAGCCCTCCACCGGGTTGGATGCCGAATCAACCGACCTTGTGCTGCAGGCTTTGCGTAAATTGATGAAGCGGCAAGACCACTATTATTATCTCCCATGAGCTCAATTTGATCCGTGATGCAGATAAGATCATCGTAATTAAAGCAGGAGAAATCGAGCAGATGGGTACGCATGATGAATTGATCCGGGCGGGCGGGTTGTACGCCAACCTGTACGCCATGCAATCCGGTCAAAGAGAGATGGGTGGCAGTGTTCTCCCAGTGTCCGAGATGGCAGATCCAAAAATGGGAAAGGATTAAAACAGTTATGGCAAGTCCAGCGATTGAAAAATTAATCCAGAGTTCTGGATAATGATTTACCCCGCAGCGCTTTATTCCAGAAAAAGATTCCTGCGTTGGCTGAAGCCTTCGATGCAGACCGGATGAAACAGACCTTGCAGGATCTGCTCCTTGATCCAAAGGATGGTCGTTATGCAATTGTCGGTTGCATCCCCGGAAAAGCGCTTTACCTGCTAGACCACAACATTAATATGCAATACAAGCTGACCATCCAGGACAATACCGAACAGCAGACTATCAATACCTTGATCAACGCTAGGATTTTCCGCGACTTATCTGACTGCCAAACATATCTGGATCAGATGC
Source organism: uncultured Chloroflexia bacterium (assembly GCA_963750005.1). Lineage (GTDB taxonomy): Bacteria > Chloroflexota > Anaerolineae > Anaerolineales > Villigracilaceae > Defluviilinea. The sequence continues at coordinate 152,698 of CAVVPC010000031.1, read as the reverse complement.
TCATGCCAATTGCAGCCCGAATGAAGGATCGGCAGGAAATCAAGCCATTTGCCAACCCGGTCGCAATCGTCGAGCCGTTGAATATGACTCTATCCGCATTTCCCGTTGACGGGATGATTCCCACGCTAGTGGATGCGACAGATCCCACTACGATCGCCGAGTCTTTTAGCGCAAACTCTGCCTGAGGCTTTGTCTGGTGAGTTCTCAATTGATGAGGTACGTCTTCTGCTGGCTCATTATGGGCGTTATAAACGTTGTGTTCTGCGCTATTCCATTGATGGCAGGCAGCTGGAGACACAAACTTCCAAAAATCTAATTGTGTATGGAAAAGTAGATCCGGATGGATTAGGCAGCTTGACTGTATCCATCATGTCCGCCTTAAAAGAACTATTGCTCAAGCCCGACATCCCGTACCGATTCCGTATTCCTCATTCGTTAGGATACTTTCCAGCTCTGCAGCTCCTGATGATGGAAGCTCTGCCAGGGAAACCTTTTTTAAGGAATTGTTGAAAACATGGAAAGGGGATGGGAAAGGGACCGAGCCTCGATGAAAATGGAGTGACGCTAGAAGGGACCGTTCGGACCTGCGCCTTGATCGCAGCCACTCTCCATGGCTCCGATATCAAGCTAGGGCCGGAAAAACACGTTGGAGATGCAGGTTGCCAAATTACGGGAGAGGCTGACGTTCTAATCCGAGGTCCTCCCTGAACTGGGCGCGCAGATCAACCCTGGATCAACCAAACAGTTGAATTTGCACAAGCCTATCCTGCCATGCCGTTGTGTTTCAGCCATGGGGATTTCACCTACACTCAATTGATCTTTGAAGGCAAGGATGGCGGCCTGGTCGATTTTGATACCAGTCTGCCAGGCAGAACCAGCCCAGGATCTGGGCCATTACCTGGCATACCAAAGGCTGAATATTATTAAGGATCAGGATCCAAATGCTCCCTTCGCCCCAAGAAGCGATCGAGCGTTTATGCGCTCTGTTCCTGGACACCTATATCGATGTCTCCAAAGCTTGGATCCCGGATGAGAGCATCCTGAGAGGACGAGTCGCCATTTATGAATTGATCAGCCTGATCCGACTGGCATTGCACAGTTGGGAAAAGATGAAAGGCAGCCGGTTAAAGCAAACTATTAATTTGCTTGAGGAGAGAATCGAATGTCAGAAACAGATCAGTTTATCGATCAAAAACAAGACACATTGATCTGGGACGGACTCCAGACGTTACGGGATATACCTGATTGGATGATGGCCGCCAGGGATCCGGACCGTATTTGTGCGGCTCTCTCCCACGCCATCCCTGAATTCCAATCAGGTCATCTCACCCTGCGCGAGTGTGATACAAGCAACATTCGTTATCAAGGGGAAAATTGGTCAGGCTTTTACGAATTGACGGTCAGCAAACCCGGCGAATCCAGTACGAGCGAGATCAACCTTCAGGGGGTTCTCTCTCCGCCGGATGTCTCTGCGAATCGTTCACTCCTGGTAGAAAATTCGCTCGGAAGTAACGATTGGCATGCCGTCATCCCTGATCTCAATCTCGAACTGTGGCCGAAAAAGCCTGAGGCTGTCTTGTCCTCGCTCGACATGCTCATCGACCCGGAGCAGTCTCGCCAATACCTGATGAGCCGCATTCGAGCTGGGTCTCCAGCTTATCAGGGTTTGCAAATCCAGGCGAGCCATCCCAAGATCGTCCGTTATAAACCGGGCAGCCGCTGCACAATAGTCTATCGGCTGGATTACCCAACGGCGGCCGAAGCAAATACCGGTGATCACTGGCCGGAGCTGGTAGTGGCGAAGACCTATCGTAAGGAAAAGGGACAGAATGCCTATGAGAGCATGAAAGCCCTCTGGGAATCTCCTTTGTCGTCCAGCTCAGCAGTGAAAATCGCCCAACCATTGGCATATGACCCAGAGTTGAAAGTAATGATCCAGGGACCCATTCGCCAGGAGAAAACCCTTAAGAGCTTAACGGTCATGGCGGTGAAAGCCGGAACGAAAGAAGCTTTCGATGAACTGACAGACGCCATGTGTAAAACCGCCAGAGGACTCGCTCGAGATTCACAAGTCTGGTGTCCAGTTGGATAAGGTCTACGGCTGGGAGAACGATATGGCCCAAACCCGCGAATGGATCGAGGAATTGTCAGTGGCGATTCCTCAACTGGCTCAAGCTGCCCTGCCCTTCGTCAACCGATTGAGTCAAGCTGGAGGCGAGCTCAGACCCGGAGCCACCGGTCCCCTCGCACGGCACATTCCGCCCGGCGCAAGTGTTGATGTATGAGGGGGAGATAGGGTTCATTGACTTTGATTCTTGCTGTAATGCAGAGCCTGCCAAAGATCTCGGCTTGTTCCTTTGCGCGTTCCTGCGAGCGGGTATGGCTACTGTCGATTTCGACGATATGGAGGTCAATACGACCCATCGACGAGAGTGCCGACGCTTAGATCGCTTCGAGCGGTTGATCGCCGTCAGTGAAAGATTCTTGGATGAATATGAAGGCTGTGCGAAGCCTGTGAATAGGCAGCGCGTAGCCCTGTTCGAAGCGCTCGAACTCTTCATTCTCATTTTGCATGCCTGGACGAAAGTAAAGGTCCGGGAGTTGAATGACATTATGTTTGTCCTTGAGTATTTTCTCCCTGCGTATAAGATCCTCAAACTGCAATGAACCAAGAAGAACTCCTCTCTGGCAACGCCGGCCTGGCGGGGATCCAGGAAATCTTAAGTGGACAATCGTCACGACGTCAGGTGAGAAATCAAGTGCAGAGGATGTTGCGCCCCGGCTATGGCGCGGGTCCCTTTCATCTGACTCGCGCGAAATACAAGCCCGGACGGAAGCTGTTAGCGTATTTCAACTTTCTGGTACGCGATGGTACGGGTCAGACATCTGAACTCGTTCACCTCGCCGTTGCCTGGCAAAAAGATTTGGATGGGAGTAGCCAGGCCGAGCACTGGAATCAACTGCAGGCGGAAGCGAACCAATCCGGTTTGATGCCTGTCCAATGTGAACTGTGGAGAAATCTCCCTGAGCGGGAGATGGAACTTAAGATTTGGCCATTCGATCCCGAGTTTCCGCAGTTGGTCCGTTTGGGCAATGCATCTTATGCCGCCAGGCTGTTTGCCTCTCTTGGCATTACCGATGATCCGGATAGAATGCCGGCGATCACCCCCATCCGTTACCGACCCGGAGAGCGACATGTATTGCGTTATGAAATTGACTCGCCGGAGATCGCCTCAGGACGTAGTCAACGGTTGTACGCCAAGCTCTATTCGAATGCTCAGGATACTGCCAAAGCATTCGGGATCGCCAACCGGGTCATCGATTGGCTGGATGCCAACCCTCAGGGGCTGCAGGGGGTCCGGCCAAGGGCCATGAGCCCGCAAGATGGCGTTATTTTTTATCCGCATGCTCCGGGCATTCCGCTCTCCTACCAGTTGAGCCGTTCCCCTCGCTGGCTCGCAGCTCAACTGCGAACCATTGGCAGAGGGCTGGCTCTGCTTCACAGCGGGCCAGAGATACTGCAAGCCGATCTAAAGCAGAATACGTTCAGCAAGGAAGCCAGAGTCGTCAAACGAGCCAGTGAGCATATTCAGGTCCTTCTGCCGGAAACATACAACAAAATTATTGAGATCGTCGATAAAGCAGAGGAAGGATATACCCACCTACCCCAGGAAAAGCCTACGTTCACCCACGCTGACTTTAAGTCGGATCATCTGCTTACGACCCCACAAGGGTTAACACTGATCGATTTTGATACCTGTACCCTGACGGACCCGGCTCTGGACCTTGGAAAGTTCCTGGCAGATCTCGAATGGTGGTTTACGTTGAAAGGGATTCCAGGAGTCGAAGGAGCCCAGGCGGAGCTGCTCAAAGGCTATGTGGGGGAGAAGCAGGGTGATCAAGCGCTCGATGAGCGCCTGAGGCGGGCGAAATTCTTCCACGTCTTGATCCTGGTGAAGATCGTTGCCCGGCGTGTTCCGATCTTCCGAAAAGAATGGGCAACCACGACAAGCAGATTGATCGAGCGAACCGGTCAAGTACTCAATAAAATAGGAAAAGTATGATCCATAGTCCAGGATAATAAGGAGCAATGTATGTCTGACACGACGCGGCTGTCGGAGGGTGCGGAGAAAGGCGGAGTCGCCAGCGAGCTGTGGCAGATCGCTGGACTGCCCGACTGGCTGGATGCGGCCGCTCGGCCAGAGATTGTGAGCGCCGCGCTGGCGCGGCATGTCCCCGAATTTGTATCAGGTGATCTGGTACTGCGTAGCTGCCAGCTCAAGCGTATGCGTCTGAAGGATACAAGTGGTCGTTGGGGCGGCGTCTATGCGCTGAAGGTCGACGACCCGCAATCGGCCGGCGCGCAGACGATGCAGCTGCGCGCTACGCTCTCCGCTCCGGGCATACAACGCGAAGCAACTGAGGAGCAGCCGCACCCACCTGCCTTTGGGGTGGCTGAGTGGCGCTGCTCCGTGCCTGAGCTCGGTATGCAGTTTGAGATCGAGCCGCCGGATGCCGTGCTCGCAGCCATGCCGGCGCTCAGCGACGCGGAGCAGTCGCGAGAGCTGTTGGAGCGCAGCATTCGCGCCGCCGCGCCGTCGTATCACGATCTGCGCATCGACCGCTGTACGCCGCATGTGCTTAGCTACAAGCCGGGTACCCGCGGCACCATCCGCTATGACCTGGAGTATCCTTCCGATCTAGCGGGGCGCGGTTGGCCGACGATCGTGATCGGGAAGACGTATCGCGGCAACAAAGGTCAGATTGCCTACGAAGGGATGCGCGCGCTATGGCAATCACCACTGGCCGTCGGCGATGTGGTCACGATCGCGGAGCCGCTGGCTTACATCCCGGATCTGAAGGTGCTGTTTCAGCGTTCGATCGCCGAGGAGCGGATTCTTGAGGATGTTCTCAAGTCCGCGCTCAGTAACGGTTCGCCCGAAGCTTTGGACGAGCTCTATTATTTTGTCCGCAAGGCGGCCGGCGGCTTGGCAGCGTTTCATAACTCGAAGGCACACTATGGCGAGGTGGTCACCTGGGCGGATCGTGTCCCAGATGTTCGCAAGATCGTCGATCGGCTGGTCGTTCCTATTCCCGAGCTCGCCAGCGCCGTGATGCCGCTGCTGGATCGGCTGGAGGCGCTCGACGCCGCGCAACCTGCTGGCGCGCCCGTGCCGACACATGGGACGTTCAAGCCGGAGCAGGTGCTGATTCATGGCCGGCAGATCGGCTTTATTGACTTCGATGAGTTTTGCATGGCCGAGTCGGCGCTGGATGTAGCAGTCTTTCTGGCGGCGATCAAGGATGTGGGTCTGACCAGCGACAACACGTTGCAAGGCGCGCCTTTACGCCAGGAGCGGCTGGCGCTGCTGGAGTCGATTGGCGAGGCCTTCCTGGAAGAGTACGCGCAGCGAGCCACGCTGTCGCGCCAGCGGGTCGCGCTGTGGGAGGCGCTCGAATATATCAACGACGTGCTGGACTGCTGGATCAAGGTCAAACCCGCAGAAGTTACTGCAACGATGATGATCCTGAAACATCACCTGCGCGGTATGGAACTATGAAGAAAGGCCGGGCGTGAATCCGAACATTGCCGACACGCTCTCCGGCCGGGCTTGCGGGCGTCCAGTGGTTCCTGCTTGACACAGAGCCGCACCAGGCGGATCGAGATACCAACCACGTCTGGTTGAAATCTCCCGGAGTTGCGCTGATAATTCACCAGACAGATCATTCGCAAACAGGCGCTCATTGATGAGCGTTGTCAACACCACCTCAGGTGTTACTTGCTGCATTCCCGCCAAGAGCTGTGCAGCCTCGTTCCCGATTGTATTATCAACCTCTCGCAAGGCTGCAACCATATAGTTAAGAAAGCGCCCTGCTTGATTGTCATACTTGTCCAGAGACCGCCAGGCCACAGTCATACCACAACCATAGACACAGAATGCCACCAGGGTGGTCTTGCCAAAACCCGCAGGGGCGATAATCAGGGTGAGCGGACTGCGCAGCCCTTGCATGATCTGTTCCTGGAGCCGCGGCCGGTGAACCAGGCCTGGCCGGGTGGAAGGCGGACGTAATTTGGTACGGGGGAGCGGGTCAGACTTTTGCATACGACGATTTCGGCACAATCATGAAGGCGAAAAAACACCCAGACAGGCATTTACAATAGATTTCATATATCCAACCCTTTGGAATTTCATGTGTCATTCGTCATAAAAATGAAGCAAATGTTCGAACCTCCCCGCTAATTCAGGTTTCCAGTTTTTGGGTAAGCATGGTTGGTACTCCCCGCCGCTTACGCATTGCGGTCCCGAGTGTTCGAACCTCTCGCTAATTCAGGTTTTCCAGTTTTGGGTAACAATGTTTGGTACTTCCCGCCACTTAAACGCAGCTGGCGCTCCAAGAAATCTTCATGGAGCGCCAGTTGAGCGTACTAGAGTCGAACTCCAATTTTTTTGAACACAATGCACGAATGAGATACAGTTGTCTCTGTGATTGTTCAGTGTCCATTGGGGAGTGTCAAGAATTTCGAGGAAAGTATGGCAAAGCCGAGACAATTGTTCTCTTATGTGTATTTGTAAAAGATTCCGTGTTGATGGTAGTGACCAATTCCGTCATCTTATCATCCTTGATGATGACGTATTTTACCGAGAATTCTCATTTTGCCTATTTTAAGTTAATCTGTCTCAAATACTTTGACACATTACAATTTTAATTTGCTTTGTCCCCTCATTTTGCTTTCGAACATTTTCATTATTGATTTGACGACTTACCGGCTAGCATGAGTTGAATGAAATTGGTCAAGAGCAGCAAGGAGATCGATGACAATCATTCCACAGACAACGATTTCAGGCCATACTTAAAGGGAAGGGCTTCTTGTTAGTGACCCCAAAAAAGTAGACACTAAAAGGGCACTCTGCTATCAAGTGTAGCAGAAATATATTGGGTCTCAAACTCAGCCGGGGTCAGGTAGCGGAGAGATGAATGCACACGCTTGTGCATGTAAACCTCTTCCAGGAACCGCCCGATCTGTTGGTAAGCGTCATAATAATCCTGGTAATCAGATAAATCGACCTCCTCTTCCTTGATGGTGCGCATCAATCGTTCTGCATATCCGTTTTGGGTAGGTTCACCGACTTCAGCCATGCTGATCTGAATATTGTGCTGCTTGAGCAAGTTGGTGTAGTCGGTCGCCGCATATTGCAGACCCTGATCCGAGTGATGAATTTCCGGGCAATGTGTCTCCAAAGCTTTCTGCAACGCCGTGAGTGTCAGGTTCTGGTCCAAGGAACGATCCAAATGCCAGCCACGGATGGCACGGGTAAACACATCCATGATCACCGCCAGGTACACAAAACCATGTTTCAAACGAATGTAGGTGATGTCTGCCACCCAGACTTGGTCCGGACGCTGTACCACCAGGAACTCCACCAGATTGGGATAGCGGGGAAACGAATGCTCACTGTTCGTTGTCCGTCGCTTGCGAACCACTTTTTTGGCCTGCAATCCCATCATTTTCATGAGACGGGCAACTCGTTTCCGGTTGATCGACCAGCCTTGCCTTCTGAGCTCTGCTGTTACTCGCCGGTAGCCATAGCAAGGAAACTCAGCACAGATGTCTTTCATGGCTGCATCCAATTTCTCGTCTGGCACCACACTGGATCGGCGATACAGGTTGCTGCGAGACACACCCAGCACTCGGCACACGACTACTTTCGGGTATTGTTCGCTCATCTGCCGGCTCAGTTCTTGCTTGGTGGCTTTGCTTGGGGCAAGAGCATCAAGGCTTTTTTTGCCATTTCAAGTTCCAGGCTCAGCTTGCCAGCCAGGCGCTCCAGTTCTTCGATCCGAGCTTGTTGCGGATCCACTTTCGTCCCACTCTCGAAGACCTGGGCTGCATTGGCCAGAAATTGGCTCTTCCAATGCGAGACCAGATCTGGCTTCAGGTTATACTCCCGGCATACATCCGCAGTAGTCTTGCTTCCACTGATGATGCTCCAGCACCACCTTCGTTTTGAACTCTGCACTAAAGTTCCTTCTTGTCCGTGCCATCTTGCACTCCTTCTCGAACACAGTTTATCTTGTTTTTGCCCTGTGTCTCATTTAAGGGGTGCACTACATTCTTTACCAGTTGGAGATTTAACTGGATGTCTTCAAAGTCGTCGTGAAGATAAATCCTCTGCCCGCAGTGTTGGGCATTGCATGAAGAGCGAAAGTGCGGACCGTATTGTCGCCAATGACATATACGACCGATATATAGTCCCTCAGGATTTGCCAGAAAGACATCCGCCCCTTTGTTGCAGCTTTGAGCAATGCCTTTCAATCTTCGAGCCGCCGCAGCGAGAGGAGCAAGGTCCATTTCGTTCGTTACAGTGACAAGAATATCTGTATCTTTGGGATCTGTTTTCAACTGGGTATGTGAGCCCAGGAGTGCAATACGAAGGATGCCTGGAAGGGGTTTGATCCGGGCAATAAATCGACAGGATTCGGTAATGAGAAAGCCCCGAATGTTCGAGCCGGCCTGTTGCATATTCATGTTTCATGCCGAACGATATGTGTTAAGCCCAAACTGAAAGAAGCAGCCTTTACGGTCCGGGTGGAATGTGTAGCTGTTGACGAACTTTGACCTCTCGATTGATGCGTTTGCTTAACTCAGGGTCTGCAACTTCCAGATCATAACGAACCTGTAAACGAAGCCAGACCGCCGCACTTGTGCCAAAGTAGCGTGCAAGTCGCATTGCCGTATCGACACTGATGGAACGTTCACCATTGACAATCTGGCTGATACGGATTGGAGTAACGCCAATGTCATGGGCGAGACGATACTGTGTCAAGCCAAGCGGCTTCATGAAATCTTCCAGCAAAATCTCGCCGGGGTGAATAGGAGATAAGGTTTTATCCATCTTATTTTCTCTCATCCGTGGTAGTCCACAATCTCAACATCTTTCGCCTTGTTACCTGACCATTTGAAACAAATTCGCCATTGGTCATTGATGCGAATGCTGTATTGCCCAGCCCGATCGCCTTTCAACTTTTCGAGTTTGTTTCCTGGAGGGGCAAGTAGATCCTGTAAATCTTCTGCATCATCCAAATAGATTAGCTTTCGGCGGGCGGTACGTTGAATATCTTTCGGTAGTTTTTTAGAGATTTTGCCGTGAAAGATCTTTTCAGTTTCTACCGAAGCGAAAGTCTCTATCATGGCGTGATAATATCACGTGGCGATAATAATTGCAAGCCTCATGAGTGGAACGGGTATCAGATGGTATGGGACAAATCAAGTTGAAACGCTAGGTTGAATTGTCACTTGAGCCAACGTTACAGGAAAAGTGGGCTGAATTTCCTGCAAAAACCGGTCGAAACAACAAAAAAACCGACCTTTATGGATCGATTCTTTTGATTTACTCTGGCGGTCCCGACGGGATTCGAACCCGCGATCTCGGCCTTGACAGGGCCGCATGTTTGGCCGCTACACCACGGGACCAGTATTTCCAAATGAGCGCCTCAGCGCCATCCCGCTTTGCGGGACAAGCGGGCGTGAGTTTACCATGCAGATATCTACATGTCAATACGCCCAGTCAGGATAAAGTGCCGGATCTGTGGGCGTTAATCCGGATGGATCGTGGACGTAGACATAATCTCCTTCATGCGCCCAGTTGAACAGCCAGTGCGAATCGCCCACCGACAGATTGACGCAGCCGTGGGATTGAGGGTATCCAAACCTTGTGCGCCAGTAGGCACCATGCAAGGCGCGCGCCTTGTCGAAATACATCGTCCAGGGAACATTATCGAGATAATAATAATCCGTCGGATCGTTGTTGCGCATCGTCTCGGTTTCCTTCTTCTGGTAGACCTGGAACAACCCTGGACGGGTCCAGAAGGGCTCGAGACCAGTTGCGATGACTGTGGCAAACACAAGCTGGTTATTGTCATACACGGCCAGCGTCTGCTCAGCCAGGTTGACATCGATCCAGCGGCCGTTGGTCACGCCTTCAGGTGGGGTGATGTTTGGTGTGACGGTTGCCAGGATGCGCGCCTTCCACCCACTGGCCGTGACCGATCAGATTCCACTCCACGCCATCCGCAGCCTGGGTGTCATAGACCTGGACGATATCAACGTACGGATAAAGGATTCGATCTGCGAGAGGCGCGTTGAATCCGGGCGCGGTATGGACGGGAACGCTGTCGGTATAAAACGGCAGCGGCCAGGCGAAGGCGTTGACCGGAGTCGATTTGAACTCCAGCCCCTGGAAGAGTGAATACTCTCCAATACGGGATCCCTTTCCAGGAATCCAACCACCGTTGGGGAGCATGTAGTAAACGCCCTTATCTTCCACACGGTCGATGTAGGAGACATAAACGAACCCAGGCAGGTATTGGCCGACAGGATCTCCGCCTGGCCCACTCAGTATGGGGACGACATCATCCTCCAGTTTGAAATAACGATAGGGGAGCTGGGTCAGCGCAGGATCCGGCCTGAATGCCTGCAACGGGCGGGGAGGATAAGTTAAGCCCGAGCCTGGCCATTTCCGTCAGGTAAACGGAAGGTCCAGCCGGCAGACAGTCACCCGGGGAGTCGAAGTAAACGCCCGGCGGGCAGACCACCGCTCCGCTGTCCGGTTCGTCACTTGTAGTCGTGCCTTGGGCGTGTGCGGGGGATCCAGGCAGGAGGCTGGAAAAGAGTATGCCTGCAATCAGATAAAGAAAGTACTTTTTCGCTCTCATATTTGGCAAGGGTGCATTATAGCATGTGAACTATACACTTCTGTAAGCCGGGTGCCCACCTTTTGTCAGGCTGGCTTGACACAATCCTCTCCCTATGCTAAATTATCCGCACTCACTATTTCGCCCGCCGGTTGGAGTACAACCGGTATTCATTCCATATGGGAGGGTTGTCTTGTCTAAATCACGGACGCAACAAATGGTAGACCGTCTTCGCGAGCTTCAGGCCTCCTCGCCGGATATCGAAGCTTCAGCAGTTGTCAGTGTGGACGGTTTAAGCATCGCATCTGCCCTGCCCCAAAGTGTGGAAGAGGATCGTGTATCGGCGATGTCTGCAGCGATGCTCTCCCTTGGAGAGAGAATTGCATCAGAGCTGGGGCGTGGTACGCTCGAGCAGGTCTATATTAAAGGGGAAAAGGGATATGTCGTCCTCATGTCGGTAGGCGAAGAGGCCGTTCTTACCGCGCTGGCGCGCGAACAGGCAAAGCTTGGCCTGATCTTTCTCGACATGCGCCGCGCCGCCGAAGATCTGGCAAAGCTGATCTAAGCGGAGTCACACATTATGAGTCCTGTTCAAAAGAGCGGTTACTATTACCCCAATAAATTTGGTCTGATCACAATCAAGTCGCTGGAAGAGGTGATGGGCAAGAATGGACTGAATGCCATCCTCAACCTTGGCGGCTTGAATAATTATATTGAGAACTATCCACCCGATAATCTTGATAAGGGATTTGATTTCGCAGAGCTCTCCGCCATCGGCGTTGCCCTGGAGGAGATGTACGGTCCGCGCGGCGGCCGGGGGCTGGCTCTGCGTGCCGGACGGGCGACCTTTTCTGACGCGTTGAAGAACTTCGGCGCCCTGGCCGGGGCAGCCGACCTGGCATTTGTGGTGCTGCCTCTGCAGTCCAAATTGCGGATCGGTCTGCCTGCCTTTGCGAAGATCTTCTCCCAGCTGAGCGACCAATACAGCACGGTGGAGGAGAAAAACTCCGAGTTCATCTGGACCATCCATAAGTGCCCGGTTTGCTGGGGACGCACGAACGTGGACAAGCCGGTTTGCTATATCGCCACCGGGCTGCTCCAGGAGGCCCTCAAATGGGTCTCTGGAGGCAATGAGTTCCGGGTGAACGAATCGAAGTGCGTGGCGGTGGGGGACTCTGTTTGCGAGTTCGTCATTCAAAAAGAACCCATTGCCTGACAGGCGGAGCGAACGTGGCAGAAGTTAAATCGAAGATCCTGATCGTTGAGGATGACCTGGATGTCGCGGAAATGCTGAATGCCTATTTTCGCGTCCAGGGCTATGAGGTCTTCACCGTCAACTGGGGGGAGGATGGCGTGCGAGCTGCCCAGACTGTCATGCCCGATCTGATGATCCTGGATATCCGCCTGCCTGATATTGATGGCTTCGAAGTGGCGCGGCGTGTGCGCACAGATCGCCGTACGCATGAAATCCCGATCATCTTTCTAACCGAAAAGCGCGAGCGGGCTGACCGCCTGCAGGGATTCGAAGTCGGCGCGGACGACTACATCACCAAGCCGTTCGATGTACAGGAGCTCAGGCTGCGTGTCAGGAATGCGCTGAAGCGCGTCAGCCAGGGATCCCTGACCAATCCGGTCAGCGGCCTGCCCGAAGGGCCCCTGGTGGATGAGCGTCTTTCGGAGGTCATCCATAAGAGCGGCTGGGGTCTGCTCCATATCGCGGTCAGTCACCTCGATTCATTCCGGGAAGCCTACGGTTTTGTCGCTTCGGACGATGTCCTGCGGGCCGTGAGCCTTATGGTCCATAACACCATGAAGGAGATTGGGTCGACCGAAGATTTCCTTGGGCATATCAGCCCGACTGATTTTGTCGTGGTGGTTTCTCCGGCCACAATTCCGCCCTTCCAGGAGCGCATCAAGTCGAGGCTCGAGCAGTCACTCGATTATTTCTATCCGATCAAGGATCGTGAGAACGCCGCCAATCAGCCGGACCGTCTTGCGATCCAAATTAAAGAAGTTCCTTCCATCTATGGTCGCTACACCAGTGTCGAGCAGCTAAAGAAGGATCTTTTGAACAACCAATAATGCGCATTACCATAATTCTGCCTACCTATAATGAAGCGGAGAACCTCCCCAGGCTGGTCTCCGCTTTATTTTCGCTTCCGCTCGATATCAGTGTACTGGTTGTCGATGATAACAGCCCGGATGGCACGGGTAAGATAGCGGATGACCTGGTCAGCCGGCATCCCGGGAAATTTTATGTTCTGCACAGGACAGGGAAGCTGGGCCTGCGTTCTGCTTACATGGAAGGCTTCCAGAAGGCATTCGAGCTTGGAGCGTTTGCAGTCGTCCAAATGGATGCAGATTTTTCGCATGACCCCGCCGTGCTGCCGGAAATGGCCCGCCAGATGGCTGCCAACGATGTGGTGATCGGTTCCCGCTATATCAAGGGCGGCTCGCTCGACGATCGCTGGCCTGCCTGGCGGAAGGCACTTTCCAGCTTCGGGAACTTTTATGCGCGGACGATCCTGCGTTCTCCGTTGCATGACATGACGACCGGTTTTCGCATGTGGCGCCGCGAGGCCCTGCAGGCGATGCCGCTCGACCGGATCCGCTCGAGTGGATATATCTTCCTGGTAGAGATGGCATATGTTGCCTCCCTGATGGGTTTTCGGATTGCAGAAGTCCCCATCCATTTCGCGGACCGGCGCTGGGGGAAATCCAAGATGTCCCTGAAGATCCAGCTCGAAGCTGCCATGCGGATCTGGGATGTGAAATATCACTATCGGGATATCCACAAGGAAGAGCTCCAGTCGGAAGCCAAAGCCGGGAAATAAACAAGAGAGATGGGTGCAAGCCCATCCTTATATTTTTTCCACCAGTCGCTGCCATTCAGCGATGCTCAGCGTTTCGGCCCGCCTCTGAGGATCGATGCTGGCCCGCTCCAGCAGGTCCGCTGCGCCGGCGGGGGAAATGGCCAGGCCGGAAGATAATGAATTTCGTAGCGTCTTTCGTTTCTGGCTGAACCCCGCCTTGATCAATTTGAAAAAAGAACCAAGATATTCCTGTGGGATCAATGGGGCCGGGTAAATATCGATCACCAGGACAGCCGAATCCACACTGGGCGCAGGGAAGAAGGCGCCCGCCGGAATTTGGGCTGCAATGCGCGGCTTTCCATAGACCTGCACACTCAGGGCCATCAGGCTCATATCGCCGGGCTTTTCACAGATACGCTGTGCGACTTCCTTTTGGATTGTCAACACAATACGCCTGGGCTTACGCCTGCTTTCGAGCAAATGGCGGATGACTGCCGAGGTAATGTAATAAGGAATGTTTGCTGCAACGACATAGCCCAGCTTCCTGAATCAAATCATCCGGGGAAAGCTCCAGAATATCGCCATGGATCAGCCGGACGTTTTGATAAGGGGCGAGGACCGCTTTCAATGGCGGGAGCAGATGCTGGTCCAGCTCGACCGCAACCACTTCCCGGGCAGACGCTGCCAGGTAGCGCGTCAGGCTTCCCAGGCCAGGACCGATCTCCAGAACGGTGTCCGCCGGTTGGATCTCCGCTGCAGCGACAATCGCTTCAAGGGCGAACGGATCCTCGAGGAAGTTTTGTCCAAGGCCCTTGTGGGGACGCAGTCCATATTTCTTAAGCAGGTAGGCTGTATTGATGGGTGGGATTTCGTTCATGGACAGAAGGGAATTCCCTCCTCCTTTGTATCTGTGCTTTCCCTGGTGCCACCTGGGGCCGGCCATGTGCCCTGATTAAATTGAGTGACGTAGTCACGAAGGATATTGAAGTCAACGTCCCAGATAAATACCCTGCCCTTGAAGACCGGGTCATACATGCGCGTTGCCGTGAAGTATTCCTCGGGAAAGCTTGCAAAGGCAATATTGCCCGGCTGCAGCTGAGTGCCGATGCAGGCGAGCTGTCCGAGCTGAGCGGGAGTCAGGTCGGTCTGGATCGCGCCCTGAAAGGATTCGATCAGCTGCGGAATTTTCGTGACGACCTTCGGGCTGGTCAGTTTGTCACGCAGAGCGCACAGGACACGGTTCTGGTTGTCTGCCCGGGCAAATGTACCTTTGATGCGGATCCGTGCCAGTGTGAGGGCACGGGTGCCGTCCAGATGATGCAGGCCCCCTTCGAACAGCAAGCGCTTATTTGGATCATCCGTGGTACGGCCATCCACTGCCTGCGGCAAATTGACATCGATCCCGCCGACTGCGTTGACGATCTTTTCAAAAGTCCGCATATTGACGGCGGCATAATGATCGATATTCGTCCCAAAATTGAGGGCCAGGGTACGGGCCATCAGGCCGGGACCATGGGCCGGGTCGTCGGTATACCCAAAGCCAGGGTTGCCGTAAAGATACGCCTGGTTCAGCCTTTCGTGATCCTGACCGCTAATGTTATCGGCGATATCGGGGATTTCCACCCACAGGTCACGCGGGAATTCAAGAACGGTTACTTTCGGGTTAACAAAATCGATACGAACGAGGCGAATAACATCCCCAAGTCCGTAGGTGTAATTATTGCCGCGGGCATCTGTTCCGACGGCAAGGATGGTCATCACCGCCGGTCCTCCGCACAGGCCTGTCACCGCTGGGTTGGTGGAGGCAGGAGCAATTGTCGGTGAAGAGGCTGCAATTAAAGAAGGAGAAACAGCCTGAACTGCATTGATGACCGTTTCAGGCGTGGACGAAAATGTCTCTCCGGCAATCGATTCAGGTGTCCAGGTCGGGGGCATCTTGAACTGGGTGGCCGTTGAAAGTTGAAGGGAAGGGCCGAGAGGCTTGTTCCAGGCGCCGGAGTAAAGCCAAAAGACGAATGCAAATAAGGCAGCAGCGACGATTGCGAGGAATGCCAGGATACTCTTTTGAAATGAGGTCATAACATGCAAAGTGCGCTTCGACTGCACTACGCTCCGCTCAGCGCGAGGTGGTCACTGAAGATCATAAATAATATTTGTTGGTACAGGCGTAAGAAAGTACACCGTCACCCATGAGTTCCATTGCTGCCAGTCATTGTCGCTGTAACCCAGGTCGATCCATGGTTTGCCTTTGCAGCCGCCACAGACATCCTCGATCGTGGCGAAACCATAACCGGGGATATAGAGCTGCTGGCCGCCCATCGCCGCATACCAGTCGGAGCGCATCCCGACCATTCCTTTCTGCAAGCTTTTTCCACTGGCAGTCCCCGGAAAGCAGCGGTCAGTGCCTGACCTGCATGGCGAATAGGAAGTCGCATACATTTGCACGGCACGCCAGTATTGAATTTCCCGGCCATCCACAACCGTTGTCCTGACCTCAACTTTGGTGCCAGAACCAAGGATGCGTGTTTTGGGTGGGCGTACCACCGTCTCGTTTTCGGTGAGCCGTGAAATTTCCCTGCCATCCTCATAGCGGATGCGGATGCGCTGGACGCTCAGTCCGGTTTCACCAGGCTGGATGATCTGGGTCTGGTCGAGTGGGACCTCGGCGGACGCCTGGACATCGCTGTCGAAGGGAATGGGTTTCTGGGCAAGCAGGACAGATTCGTTAACCCGCACAACCTGGATCTGGCCATCAGAGGGGAGCGGCTCCTCCTCCGCCGGGACGCTGTAGTCGAGCCCGAGGAGCGGGGTCCCAGCCTCTGCCAGCGCCTCGCCAACCGTCTCCGCCGAGGATTGGACCTGTATGGAGTTCCCGTCCACATTCACAGTGAGTTGCCGGGTGGGGGTGAGGGTAATTGTCATTCCTTCCCTTAGAGGCGATGTCAATCGTGGGAAGATCTTATCTCCTTCGCGTAGCATTATAGAGCCTTCAGCCAGACCTTCACCCACTGTGGAAGCGGACGATTGATATTTTTTCTCTCCATCCGAGGTGATAAGAGTTAAGGTAACAGCGCGGCGGGTTTGTAAGGTGATCGGTGTGTCAAGAATCGGTTGATCAAGTGGGACAGAGACCCCGTTGGCAAGAACATGATCATATTGGCCGAGAGCGATGGCAGTCTGAGAAAGAAGTACAGACGGGACGCGTTCCTCCGTTTGGAGGGTGATGGTTTTTCCATTATCAAGGATCGTGACCGTGGAGAGAGGGGCCGGGTGGCAGGCGAAGAGAAAAAAGGCAGGAAGCAGCGCCAGCCCGCGGTTGATTTTCATGGAGCAATTATATACCCCTCTCGGTCACGAATTGCGCATATTTACTCTACGGGAAGCGCAATTCCCTGGCACCGCCCGCGCACCCCGGCATAAATCCGTGATTTGCCTGGCAAATCAGGCAGGTGGCAGGTGTGTGACCCGGGGCATTATATATGAGGCAGGGGCTGATTTCGCAGGTTTGGATTAATAAGGCCAGCGGTCCGTACCCTGCAGCAACGCACGGAGATGGTTGATCTCGCCGGCATGATAGAAATCGTGGGCGATCATGATCTGAAGGATCCTGCGCGTAGGCATTCTCTCGCCCCAGTTGGTTAGCCGCTCGCGATCCAGTTCTGAGTCGTCAGCCAGATTACGGACGGAATTCAGCCAGCGATTGTGTCCCTCTGACAACCAGGCAAGCAATTCCTGGCGCGGGCGGGAAGATGCTCCATTGGCTGGAACCAGAGGTGACTGGTCTCCCTGCATGGATGCCGAACCAAAAGCATAATCCTCATACATCCATTTCGACCAGCCTACATGCTCAAGAATTTCGGCAATCGAGCGGTTTGCTCCAATGGGAACCTGAGTCCAATCTTCTTCGCGTAGATCACGAAGATTAGCCAGCAGCGATAGGACCGGATCACCATCAAACGCCATTTCTATCAGCCACACAAGGGTAGTTATGGCAGTGTGCGAATTCATCTCAGCCTACTTTATGAACCATCCACACGTTTGGCTCGATATAAACCCCTTCATCTCTTTCGATATTCATCTCGATCGGGTTGAGTGCACCGGGAATATAGTACTGGCCGCTCTGGGGAAATCTCAACTCAGTCCATGTCTCCCAATCTGCGCGCCGTACCGCGAATGATCATGGCCTCGTGACAGGGCTTGATGATCCTGCCTCCCAGCCTCGCATGAACTCTCAGCCAGGCGTCAAAGGGCAGGCCTTCCTGATTGGTCCACTTGATGTAATCGTCGATGCTGGTGAGCGGGTACTTGCTTTTCTGGTTCGGCCTGACCGGCGCAACCAGATCTTTGAAGCCCTTGGATTTTCCAATCCCGCGCATCGCCTGGACCAGCGTGGCGCTCAATCGCTGGCCCTGATAATCCGGGTGGATGTTGATTTGAATCGCAGACTGGATATTTGGTTTGACACCGTTTTTGTGACCCTCGACAGCTTTCAGAAATACCCAGTCCCAGCCGCCTTCCGGCAGATCTTCAAGCGGATGATCCCAGAAAAATGGCAGGCTGTTCGCCATGGCTGCCATGCGGTTTGTCTCAATGTCCAGAAGAGCAAACTGGTACTCGTTGAAACGGTCGAATAGCTCATGCCAGTTTTCATCCGCAATGGGGTCGTGGAGCATGAACTCGGGCCAGGAATCTCCGGCGATGTTCCCGGCAAGTTCGCGGTAGTCGTCCAGGTCGTTGGGCGAAATGATTTTGAAGCGGGCGGCATCCATAATTCACCTTTTCAATATTTTACCAAGCCAGAAATCGTTAAAGCGAGGACCATTTATTTTGGTTACGATCCGAAATTTCCTTCCTGATGGATCAACTTTCTCATGAAGAAAACCATCCATGCTCTTCAAGGATCAGCGCTACTTCATGGAACTCGATCCCGTTCTCGTATCCCAGCGCTATCGCACAGGCAAGGGGGTCATGCAGGAAGTTGATGATGTCGTCTGGGCAGGCCATCACAGGTTTCACCGAATCGTTTTTCGTTTTGCTCATCCCCGGCGAAAGCTTCCGCCTGCCGGGCGAGCAGCTCGCCGAGGCTGCCTGCCTTTCTCAAATCATCCAGATGCGCTCTCCGCAGGGCTGTCTCGACTGTCACGGTCAAGGGGATGAGGGTCGGATTGGAATTTTCGATTACGTGTCTTGCCGATCGAACATCGACCTGGATGTTCCAATCCATGTCATTGCCCCAGTTCGGGAAACCGGGGCGGATCGGGTACACGTATCCGCCCATGAGAAAGAGGTTTGCCTGCTTCAGTATGCCGGGATATTGAAGATCGAGCAAATACAGATTTGTAAAAGGTCCAATGGCGATGATCGTGGCTTCCTGCTCGATGCTTTGTTTCAAGAGCTGAATTGCATTCTCCAGCGGACCAAGCAGAGGCAAGATCCTGCCCGAGCCAATATCTCTCCTCATCGGGGTAGCCCAATTCAGGATACCGATAATATCCCTGGGCAACATCCGCCCCGGCCGCAACCGGGATCGCCTGCCTGCCCTCCAGCTCTAGAACATGGTGTACGTACCCGGCTCTCCGTCCGCCTGATTCCGCCACGGTGGTGATGCCGGTGATCTCCACATCCTCCCAGCGGAGGAGCATGGCCAGCGCGCACAGATCATCGATGTCTCCACCCAGGTCGGTGTCGAGGTGAACCTTATGGGTCATGGATTGTTGTTTTCCCTTTTGGAAACTATCCGCCTGTAAGGCGTTATGAGTTTGCCAATTCCCTGGTAATCCGGATCAACTGCAGGGCATTACCGTACAAATGGAAATCCCCTGGGCCGTGCTTCTGCGCAAGAATGGCCTGGTCAATTACCCTGCTCCAATCTTCACCCAGCTTCCCCTGTACCCAGTGTGCCGCGACCGGCTTGGACACAATGGTTCCATTTTCCAGGGTATACAGGGCACGGCACATTGTCAGTATTGTGTAGGCATGGTATTCGCTTCCATGCTCCCGCAGCCAGGTGGGATTCTCAAGCATTGGAAACCACCATTCGTTTAAAACTCCCTTTACTGCGCGGCGAAGCTCCCTGGCATCGACCGGGTCGATTAAGGTCTTTGGATCCGGACCGGCGAGAACGATTCCCTGCTCACGGATGACGTGCCGTTGTATGATCCAGTCACTCCCGCGTGTATCCAGGTAGAACCTGCCTTCATTAACGGTCGGACAGGGCCCACTGCGAGGGTTATGCCTCCTGATATCCCGTTTGGGAATGTAGGAGCCTTCCAGTTTCGCAGCCCATTTCAATCCGCTATTCCAGATGCGGTGATGCATTGTTTCCAGGTCGGCGATGGTCTTGTCCGAGAGGGTGCTGGTGGTGACAACCAGAAAATCAATATCGCTGTTTTCCAGATCAAAATCTCCACTGGAGAGGGAGCCGTATAGATACATGCCGGCAAGCTGATTGCCAAGAACCTGGGATGCACTTGTAAGCAACAGATCCAGTATTTTATTTATTTCCGGGTAGTTTGTCGGGCGGTTGGTTATCAACGATGAACCTTTCCTTTATCAGCTTGTGGATCGATCTCACACGTCAGACCGGGTGCGCCGGATTCTGGCTCGGGCTGCTGTATTCCAGCGTGTAACGGATAAAATCCAGCGTTCCTTTTATATCCTCTGGTTGTGCATCCAGGCCTGGAGTTTGCCTGCCTGTCCAGGCTCGGTCGATTAATCCAATCCACTCATGGCTCAAGTTTTGTTTTGCCCATGCCGCAGCCGCAGGTTTGGAGACGATCTCACCATGCTCAAACGTGTATAGAATGCGGCACAGCGTAAGAACTGTGTACGATTGGTATCCACGTGACTGAAGTTGCTGTGGATCATCCAGGAAGTGACGAAACCAATTCTGCAGAATCTCCAATACTGCCCAGCGCAAGTCAGCTGGGGAAACAGGAGCGATCAGTGTTTTGGGATCGGGACCGGATATCGTTATACCACGCTCGCGCAATATGTGGCGTTGAATAATCCAGTCCTCACTGTGCTGCATGATGTGAAGTCTCTCACCCGGACCGCGATCGATGTGCGGGTGCTTGTTAGTAGCAGGATCAAACCGGTACAAGGCATCTTTGGGAATGTAAGAAACCTCCAGTTGAATGGCCCAGGGAGAATCGATCGCGGAAATTCTTTCATGGGTTTCGAATAATGTTTTAAAAGCCTCTTCTGAAATCGCATGTTCTGTGACGAAGAGGATATCAATATCACTGTGTTGGTCGAAATCTCCATTGGCGAGCGATCCAAAGAGGTACATGCCAATGAATTCGCCCATCAGGATATCCCTTACATTGTTGAGCAGGAGATCGATGATCTCGTTGACGTCGGCGTAGGGAGTGGGAGATATGGTTTTCATAATTTGCTTGAAGGGCTTGATCTTTGTCTGTGCTCCGCTACCATTGTCTCGATTCTCTCTGCGGGAGCGCGAGGGATTTTTACCACTTCTCAATCTTTCCGTCCCGGACGTTCCAGATGTCGGTGGCGAAGCGCTCGATAAAGTAGCGGTCGTGGACGACCGCCAGGATGGTCCCTTTGAAATTGGCCAGCGCCTCTTCGAAGCGGGCGCGCGAGGGGATATCCAGGTGGTTGATAGGCTCGTCGAGCAGGAGGAAGGTACAGCCCTGGGCGACAAGCAATCCCAACTGCAGGCGGGCGCGTTCGCCAAAGGAAAGCGCGCCAGTAGGACGGAGGGCGTCATCGCCTTTGAAGAGGAAGTAATGAAGGAAATTGCGTGCCTCTGTTTCGTTGAAGGGAGCCACGCTTTGTACAGTTTGCAGGGCATTGAATTCAGGATTGAGCATCTCCTGTTCCTGGGTCATGTATCCCAACTGGACGGTCATGCCAAGCTTTAAGCTGCCGCCCAGCGGAGCCAGCCTGCCTGCGATTGTGCGAACCAGGGTGGTTTTGCCATGCCGTTGGGACCCGTCAAGGCGATGCGCTGTCCGGCGCGGATATTGAGGTTCAGATCAGTAAGTAATGGTCTATCATACCCAACGGACAGTTTTTCTGTGACCAGCACATCCTTCGACTGGTGCGACCGGTGCGCCAAAATCCAGCTTCATCTGCCAGTTCTGTTTTGGCTTTTCGATCCGCTCCTCGGCCAGAAGCTTCTCGATGCGGGCTTCGATGTGCTTGGCGCGGCCGGCTACGTTCTTGGTGGCGCGGTTGCCGAAGAAGCCTTTGGCAAACTTGTCGCCGCCATCTGCCTTGCCGCCCTTCTTCATTTTGGTCAGCCCGCGGATATGGGCTGCAGCAGAGCGCAGCTGGGCGATCTCATCCTGCTGATCCTGCCAGGCCTGGACCTGCTTCTCACGCTCGACCATTTTTTGCTCGAGATAATCGGCGTAATTTCCCGGATAGGACTTTCATTTCGTGGGTGGCTGGGTCAAGTTCCAGGACGGAGCTGACCGTATTATCCAGGAAGGCCCGGTCATGTGAAACGATCAGCGCCGCGCCGCGGAAACGATTGAGCCAGTCTTCCAGCCACTCGAGCATTTCAATGTCGAGATGGTTGGTGGGCTCGTCGAGCAAAAGCAGCTGCGGATCATTCAGCAAAACCCGCGCAAGCATGAGCCGGGTCTTTTGCCCGCCGCTGAGGTGTTTGACCGGCATATCGAGGGGAAGCTCTGCCAGGCCAAGCGGGCCAAGGATCGCTGACGGCTGATCGCTGATCGCTGAAAGCTGCTGCAGCGCTGAATCGTATCGGGTTTGGATCTGTAAGTCGTCCGGGTTGGAGGCGATGGCTGAGGCAAGGGACGCGATCTCAACTTCAAGCTCTGCCTGGGTCACGGGAGCCAGGTTGAGGGTCGTTTGAAGCGTCTGATCGTCGTCAAACTCCATTCCCTGCGCCAGGTATCCAATCCGCAGGTTTGGACGCGTCCACAGGACAGTCCCGGAATCGGGCTGCTCGATGTCAGCCAGAATGCGCATCAGGGTGGTCTTGCCGCAGCCGTTGGGGCCGATCAAGCCCACGCGCTCGCTGTTGCTGATGCTGAATGAGATATCCTGAAGAATCGGGCTGGATGCCGTACGATTTATAAATATGGTGGGCAGTAAGCATAAATCTTCCTGTAGGTGATGTCCCGGCGGGACTTAAAACAAAAGCCGAGGGCAGGCCCTCGGCTGGAATTCAATAGTCACAGCGGGTAAATGCCCTAAAAATCAACTTGGACTACAGGTTATCTGTCATTTGCTTAGCTCCTACTTATCACGGAGCGCATATTATATCATCCCTTTGCTCGTTGTACTCATTAGGAATATCCCTAGGTTTCCCTAGGCACATTCCGTGTTGAAAAGCCCTGGGGAAGCGCGGCACTGGGGCTTTTGCCCTCTGCAAGGGAGCAAACCTGGCAGAGGAATAGGAGGATGATCGTGGCATACCTGATCCAAGATTAAGAGTGGGTGCGCTTGCCAGGGCGATGAGTTCAGAAAATTCTATATCACGATTCAGTAGAAGGAGAGCTCTATGGAAACACAATTACAACCGCCCATCTCTGCCGTGTCAATCGTTGGCATGGGAGAACGAGGTGTATCTCTTATTTCCGGGCTGGCAGGGATGTACTATGTCCTGACACACCGCCCAAACTTGAAAATTGGCCTGCCTTGGTCATGGATGCCGGGTACATGATCTACCGTGGCGCAACAGGTCACTGTTTCCTGTACCATGCGCTGGAAATCGAATCGCTCACATGATGGGCAACAAGGGGATCCAGTGTCCAGCATTCGGTGACGGTCAATCTGCCCAAGGAGCAGATCTATCGTATCTGGCGGAACTTTGAAAATCTGCCGCGCTTTATGAAGCACCTTCAGCGTGTGGATGTAGATGAAGCGACAGATGGTAAGCGTTCACACTGGGTGGCGAAATGCTCCCTTTGGGCGTGAGATGAAATGGGATGCCGAGATGACTGACGAATGGGAGAATGAACATATCTCCTGGCGCTCTCTACCTGGCTCCGTGGTGAACAGCACGGGGAGCGTGCATTTTTCGAATGCACCGGGCGGCCGCGGGACCATTGTCCATGTTTCGATGCAGTACAACCCGCCGGCAGGGTCGATTGGGCGCAGCGATCGCAAAGCTGTTCGGTGAGGAACCTGGCCAACAGTTACGAGATGACCTGCGTCATTTTAAACAGATGATGGAAGCCGGTGAGATTGCCTCCGTGGAAGGCCAGCCCTCCGGTCGCAACAAGGAAG
The DNA here is from genome assembly GCA_963750005.1 of uncultured Chloroflexia bacterium. Lineage (GTDB taxonomy): Bacteria > Chloroflexota > Anaerolineae > Anaerolineales > Villigracilaceae > Defluviilinea. The sequence goes on along the minus strand of CAVVPC010000031.1, from coordinate 128,963 downwards.
TTTACGTGGTCCATTTCGGAGAGAATGCAGGAGCAAGGATCTTGTCGAGGAAGCCTCAGCCCAATCCTTCCCGGCCAGCGATCCGCCTGCCTGGATCTCCGGGAAGAAAAGTAAAAGGAAGGAAGTGACATCATGAAAGCAGTTTGCTGGAATGGAATAAATAACGTAGCTGTGGAGGATGTACCTGACCCTACACTGATCAATCCGCGCGATGCGATCATCCAGGTCACCTCGACGGCAATCTGTGGTTCTGATCTGCACCTCTATGACGGCTATGTCCCGTCCATGGTGAAAGGAGATATTCTGGGACATGAATTTATGGGAGAGGTCGTGGATGTAGGCAGTGGAGTGAAGAACCTGAATGTTGGAGACCGGGTGGTCGTTCCATTTCCGATCTCTTGCGGGAATTGCTATTTCTGTAAAAATGGAATGTGGGCGTTGTGTGACAATTCGAATCCGAATGCATCCATGGCCGAAAGAATGTTTGGTCACTCGCCTGCCGGGATTTTCGGATACTCCCACTTACAGGTGGTTACGCAGGCGGACAGGCGGAATACGTCCGTGTCCCGTTTGCGGATGTAGGTCCATTTAAGATCGAGAACGGCTTCCGCGACGAGCAGGTGTTGTTCCTCACCGATATCTTTCCGACTGGATATATGGCAGCCGAACAGGCAAACATCCAGCCCGGGGACACCGTCGCGGTCTGGGGATGCGGACCAGTCGGTCAGTTTGTGATCCAGAGCGCCTGGACTTTTAACCCTGCCCGCGTCATTGCCATTGATCGCTATCCCGAGCGGCTTGAATGGCAGCAAAATTTGGCCGGGCAGAGGTGATTAACTATGAAGGTGTGGACATGGTCGAAACCCTTGAAACAGATGACCGGCGGCATGGGCCCGGATGTTGCATTGACGCGGTCGGCATGGAAGCGCACAAACATGGTATCGAAGGATTTTATGATCGCGCTCAAGCAAGCAGTCCGACATGGAGACGGATCGACCCTATGTCCTGCGGGAATGTATCCTGGCCTGCCGTAAAGGGGGGACGATTCTCGATTGGCCGGTGTGTATGGGGGCTTTATTGATGCCGTTCCGATGGGCGCTGCTTTCAATAAAGGCCTGACCCTCAAAATGGGACAGACGCATGTCCACCGTTACTATGAAACCGTTGTTCGAAATGATCGAAAACGGCCAGATCGATCCCTCGTTTGTGGTGACACATGTCTTTCCACTCGAAGACGCACCGGATGCTTATGAGATCTTCAAGCATAAGGTGGATGGGTGTGTAAAAGTGGTGATGAAGCCGCAGTAAGGATAAAAAATCGAGTGCATTGCACTCGATTTTTTATCCTTATTTATGATTTTACGGATGTCCTTGAGAGGACTTTGCGTATTCAATACTATCCCAGATTTCGATTATTATGAATCTGATTGGATCTTCCTGGCTTTGATACAACTGAGCTGATTCGCGATCCGTCGGAAGATTTTAATAATCGGCGGAATCGATCCAGGAAAATCCCGCATCTCTTTGTTCAATTGTGGCTTTGCCTGGAATTCACCTATTCGTGCTATAGGCAGGATTTGCTCCTATCCTGTGTTTATCAATAGGCCTACTCCGCGCAATCCTCATCTGCGCAGCTATCTTCCATTCCAGCAGCTTTTTCGAATGCCTCCGGCCTTCGTTGATGGAGAAATAGATCAACCCCAGAGCGCCAATGGAATCAATGAAACCGAAACCTGTCAGCTCATATATAAGGCTCGACACCAGTAAAACGATGGACATATAGATGCAGACCATCGTGCAGTTTGCATCTGCGAGGATGGGGGATGAGTTGAGTGTCCGTCCAACCTTGCGCTTGCCGGTAACCAACAGCCACATAGTTGCGATGGAGACCAGGGAAATGATCAGCCCTGGGATGGTTGTCTCGGGCTTGTGACCGCTGAAGATATTGTAAACAGCTGTTAAAGCAAGACCCGCAGCGAGCAGGTAGAAGGCTGTGCCGGTCACCCGCAGGGCGCTCTGCTCGAACTGCGTACGAGGTGTGTCCGGGTGCTGGCGAATGCGGAGCACCATGGCCAGGATACCGATCCCGGACATAACCTCGATGAACGAGTCCACGCCGAACACGAAGAGCGTCAAAGCTTCATCTGAAATGCCGAAGTAAATGGAGATCAGACCTTCAGCCAGGTTGTAAAAGATGGTAAATAGTGCCAGCCAGAGGGCATACGTCCAATACCTGTTGGTAAGTGATTGATCAAGATCAACCATAGGCATTGCTCACATCTTCGGGAGTATCATTATTACGTTGTGATGTTCTTCATCATATCATACCGGCTGCAGGATTTCTGAAGTTATATTTCCACAAGCTTTATATTAAAATAGGGGTGAACATAATGAGGAGATATATTATGAAAAAAATCCTGTTCGTGTGGATCGTAGCTGGCAGTCTGGTGCTGGCATCCTGTGGAGGTAATTCATCCAGAGCCAGCAAAAAAATCGATGTAACCATGACCGACTTCCAATTCCAACCCAATACTTTCACCGTGCCGGCAGGTGAGGAGATCACACTGAATGCCACAAACACGGGAGGAGTTGTTCATAGTTTTGTCATCATGAAACAAGGCCAGACTGCAGGTACCGAGTTCAACGAGCAGGACAAGCCGAATGTTTACTGGCAGGTGGAAATCCTGCCAGGTGGCTCAGCAGATACTACGTTTACAGCCCCGGACGAACCGGGGGAATATGAGATTGTGTGCCACATCCCGGGCCATGTCCAGGCGGGGATGGTTGGAAAATTGAACGTTGTATCAGGTAAATAAGAGGACCGGATTGATTTTGAACCAGAGCGATTTTAAGCAGGAACATGGAATAAGCCGATCATCACCAGTATGGGCAATCCACTGATCAAGCAGGCGCGTGCCCTGCATCAAAAAAAGGGCCGGATTGAAAGCGGATTATTTCTTGTGGAAGGAATTCATCACGTTGGCGAAGCGGTCTCCGCCGGCTGGGAGGTGGAAACCGTCCTTTACGCCCCGGAGCTTCTCACGAGTGAGTTTGCGCGGGACCTGCTCACCCGTCTTCCGACAACGCCTCAGCCAGTTTCTCCCACAGGTGATGGAATCCCTGGCAGACAAGGAAAACCCGCAGGGCATGCTGGCCATCGTACGCCAGCGGAGAATTACCCTGGAAACATATCACCCGCCTGCCGTTTCCCGAATGAGGACACAATTTGTTGCGCTAGTCTCTCCACAGGATCCGGGCAATGTTGGCACCATTCTGCGGACCATGGACGCAGTCGGTGCTGACGCGCTCTTCCTGCTCGACTCCACGGATGGGACGCGCAGCAGCGTTGAGCTGTATCATCCAACTGTCATTCGCTCGAGTATGGGAACCATTTTTTGGAAGCCTGTTATTCAGGCCTCCTTCCAGGAATTTTTGGAATGGGCGCGCCAGGAAACCTGCCAGATAATCGGCACTTCAGCGCATGGGGATGTGGAATATCAAACTTTCAACCCCCAAAGGCCGTGGGTTCTGGTGCTAGGCAACGAACAAAAGGGTCTTTCCCGGGAGCAAATACTTGCCTGTGATGTGACCGTCTCGCTTCCGATGAAGGGAAGAGTCAGTTCCTTAAACCTGGGGGTCGCGGCAGGTGTATTACTCTATCGGTTTGCAGACTTTTCCGATGCATAGCATACCAGGAGCCTGATGCCTGGCAACAAAAAAAGCCTTCCCGGACAGGAAAGCTTTTTGTAGAAGGAAAGTATGCCCATCAGATCAGGCGTCAAAACTCATCCTCTTCCTCATCCCATAATTCATCATCTTCATCTTCAGCTTCATCTTCCTCCCATTCCTCCTCTTCCTCTTCCCACTCCTCCGCGGCGGCGGCTTCGTCACTTGGGGAGTAGGTGGCGCAGCCTGTATCAGGGTCGAGTTCTATCGCGGCTGCGCTGCAATAACCTTCGTCCAGAAACACACAATCAATGTAATGACATTTTATGCGGGGCATCCAAATCCTCCTCAAATTAGGGTTGTCTTGCCAGTCGTATTACTGAAATAATGAATATGATGGTCATCACTGCCTGCGAGGTGAGACAGAATGGACAATAGGCACCGATGAGCGCAACTTCAACATAGATCAGATAAAGTGTGAAAAGGAAACCAAGCAGCGACACGCCAAACAGCAGCATGGTTCCATTTTCCTGGAAAAAGCCCGGCCGCCTTTCAAGGAAAAGCAGGGCCAGAATCGCCGCATATCCGAGAATACCCAAGACAGCTACCGGAATTCCATTGATCTCGGAGTAACGGCTGCCGTTCACCTCTGAACAACCGCCTGACCCAATACACATCGCTTCAATTTTTGTAAACTTGTAAACGGTCATGTAAATTGAAACCAGCAATCCAATGATTGCCAGCACGATCATGACTTGTCTTAAGCGTTTTTCCATGTTCCCTCAAAGCATCCAGGCGATGATTTCCTGACCAGCAGGCACGCATTTTACACCAGCGGGGATAATAAGTAAAGCATTTGCCTGCACCAGAGAATGCAAATTGCCCGAGCCCTGGTGACCGGTCAGCTGGGCGACGAGCGAGCCATCCACTTCACGGATTTCGGCGCGCAGATAACTTTCGCGGCCATCTGAATTGATCTCCTCCTCACATCTCACACGAACGATCTGCCTGCTGCTGCGGATCAGACCGCCCAGCTTTTGGATGGTTGGCCGCACAAAGACCTCAAAGCCAACAAAAGCGGAAACCGGGTTCCCTGGCAGGCCGATAACCGGAATTCCTTTGTACTCTCCAAAGGCGACCGGTTTTCCAGGCCGCATATTGACCCGCCAGAAATCCATTTTTCCGCTGTCTTCGATCACCTTCTTGACGAAATCGAAGGCGCCCACGCTGACGCCAGCCGAGGAAAGGATCAGGTCCACGCGCAGGTATACTGCTCTTTCAAACAGGCTGTGGACCGCTTCGTAGTTATCCCTGGCGACGCCCAGACGCAATGGCTGTGCGCCGGCGCTTTCGATCAGGCGCTGCCAGCGTATAGGAATTCGAATCCCGGATCTTGCCTTTTTCAAGCGGCGCATCCGGATCGACCAGCTCATCACCGGAGGAAAGCAATGCCACCCGCGGCCGGTGATACACAGTGACCGAGGAGATACCCAGCATTGCAAGCAGTCCCAGCTCCTGCGGTCTGAGCTGCCTGCCCGCCTCCAGGACCGCATCCCCAGCATTGAATGTCCATGCCGCGCCGCCGGACATTTTCACCGACTTTTACCGCCTTTTGGATGGCCACAACTTCAGGTGCATGCGTTCCGGCGTCGCGGCTGTCAAAGTCTGTGTTTTCCACGGGGACAACGGCATCCGCTCCTTCGGGCATGTGAGCGCCGGTCATGATGCGGGCGGCCTCACCGGGAGCGAGAACAACGGTCGGGGAGGATGCCGGCCGGGATGTCGGCCACCACGCGCAGGCTGCGCGGGGATTCGGGTGCTGCGCCAGTCACATCCGAGGCGCGCAGAGCAAACCCATCCATCGAAGAGTTATCGAAGAGGGCAGGTCATCCGCAGCTTGCACGTTTTGCGCAAGGACGCGGTTCAATACATCCGCCAGCGGCAGAGTTTCGGTTTTGACGGGATGGAACTGGGAGAGAATGCGCTCACGCGCTTCATCTGACGCTGAGCAATGACATGTTTTCTCAAGGCGGCGATTATACACCACGAAACTTGATTTTTGGATTATTTTTCCAGGGAAATTTTGCCAATTGTCCCACCTCAATTCTTACTGCCTCGTTGTCTGGCAGAAGTACAGTTTTTTTCGAAACATCCCTGCAGGACGGCCGCCAAAACAAGCGGCGTGCTTATCCTGGCTTGGTGCGGGCTGCTTCCAGTACGTTTGGCAGACTTTCGATGCGGGTAAGCACCCGGCTGAGCTGGGCAATATCACGCACTTCCACGACCAGCTTGAGATCTGCAAGGCTGCGGTTGATGTTCACGGAAACATCCGCAATGTTGACCCCTTCATTTTGAAGGAGCGTAGAAATATCGCCCATCAGTCCCTGCCGGTCATAGGCCTTGACTGTTACTGGCACTGGGAATGTATGCTCCACTTTCCCCCAGTCCGACCTGCAGGAAGCGCTCCTTGTCCTTGCGATGCAGAACGTTGGGACAGTCCTGGCGGTGAATGGTTGCGCCGCGCCGCGCGTGATGTATCCCGACGATCTGGTCGCCTGGCATGGGATTACAGCATTTTGCCATCGTAGAAAGCAAGCCCTTCAGACCGACGACTTCGACAACATCCGTATGCTGCTTCGGTTCCTGGCGTCGGGGAGGTGATTTCCAGGATATCGGCTGTCGCCTCGGTCTCACCGATCTGGCGAATGATCTTGTTCACCGAAAGGTCGCCGCATCCAACGGCGATATACATCTCATCGGGAACTTTAAAGCCAAGCTCAGCGGGCCATTTTTTCATAATTGATGGCGGTATTCCGAGCCGCTGGAATTCACGTTCCAGCGTGGCGCGGCCCTGGGCGAGGTTTTGTTCATCCTCCTGTTTCTTGAACCAGGCCTTGATCTTGGAGCGGGCGCGCTGGGTCTTCACCAGGCCAAGGTTTGAGTTCAGCCAATCCCGGCTTGGACCACCCCGCTTCGCCGTCAGGATCTCGACCTGGTCGCCGGTCTTCAGCTCCTGATACAACGGGACGAGCTTGCCGTTGACCTCGGCGCCCCGGCATCGGTGGCCGATGTCCGTATGGACATGATAGGCGAAGTCGATCGGCGTCGAGCCGGCGGCCAGGTCGATGATGTCGCCGCGTGGTGTAAAGACATAGACCCGGTCCTGGAATACATCGGACTTCATGCCCTCGACAAATTCCTGGGCGTCGTTCACATCCGTGCGCCATTCCATCATCTTGCGCAGCCAGTTGATGCGCTGCTCGTAGTTCTTGTCGCGGTGCGTGCCTTCCTTGTAGCGCCAGTGTGCCGCAATACCATACTCGGCGTTCTGGTGCATCTCCGTTGTGCGGATCTGCACTTCGAGCGGCCGCTTGTCGTCGTAGATCACGGCGGTATGCAGGGACTGGTAGAAGTTGTCTTTGGGCGCGGCAATGTAATCGTCGAACTCGCCCGGGATGGGGCGCCAGTGGGTATGGATCACACCCAGCGCAGCATAGCAGGAGGGAATATCCTGGAACGATCAGGCGCACGGCCCGGACATCCCTTACCAGGTCGAACGGTTTGCCCTTTTGGGTCATCTTCTTGTAGATGGAATAGATGTGTTTGGGCCGCCCAGCTGATCTCGGCCTTGATGTCATTGCTTGCCAGCAGCTGGACCAGATTTTGCTTGATCGCTTCGATCTGCGCCTCGCGATCTGGCTGGCGATCCTCCAGCTGGTCGGCGATTTCCTTGTACTTTTCAGGATTCAGATAGCGGAAGCCGAGGTCCTCCAGCTCCCACTTGATCTGCCAGATGCCCAGGCGGTTGGCGAGCGGTGCGAAGATGTCCAGCGTCTCCTTGGCGATCCGCTTTCGCTTGTGCTCGGGCATGGCTCCGAGAGTGCGCATGTTATGCAGGCGGTCGGCCAGCTTGATGAGCACGACCCGGACGTCCTCGCCCATGGCCAGGAATGTTTTTCGCAAGTGTCTCTGAGACCAGGTCCTGTTTTCGCCCGAGAGTGATCGCTCCGTTGTTGCCGTTATGACCGTTCCCAGTTCCATCGGCAGAGTCACTCCCATTGGGCGATTCGGCGTGCTGGTCGTCACGCGAGACTCGTGGGAAATTGGTCAGTTTGGTCACCCCGTCCACCAGGACGGCGATCGCAGCGCCGAAATCCCGGCGGATATCCTGCAGGGTGATGGTGGTATCTTCCACTGTATCGTGAAGCAGTCCCGCTGCAACCACTTCGGGAGGGACGTGCAGATCCGCCAGGATGGTCGCAACCGCCAGGCAATGGTTGAATATAGGGCTCGCCCGAATGCCGCTTCTGCTCCCGGTGGGCCTCCTCCGCCACCCGGTAGGCGCGCTGGATTAGCTCGCGGTCGGCAAGCGTATAATTTTCAGGTAGCTGCTCCATCAGCCTTTCAAGAGGGATGGCTTTTGTAGTCGGCTTCATGGGAATTATTGTACTACGTACGGGAGGCCCGGAAGAGGGACATGCACAAGGGCTTACATAAAGGTTTAATAATGGCTTTACCAAATTAAATATGTATTGCCGGGCGTAGGGTAAAATTGCAATAAATAAGACCAGGATGATCTTATGCCTGCCATAAACAATGTCACTCGTTTTCTCGATTCCCGCAAGATCGTCTATCGTGCTTATGAGATGCCTGCCGAAAAGCTCGGGGCGTGGAGACCGCCAGGATCCTTAATGTCCCCCTGAAGTGGTCTATAAGACGATTGTTGTGACCCGCGAAGAAGCCCAAAAAAGCACTACTGGTGGTTGTTCCCGGCCCCTGGAATGTAGACCTGAAATTACTGGCGGCAGCATTGGGGGAGAAAAAAGTTCATTTACCAACGGAGCGTGAGGCCGAGCAGTTCACCGGATTACAAGCCGGAGGTATCTCGCCTTTGGCCCTGCTCAACAAAGGCTTTCAGGTGGTGATCGATTCTTCCGTACAGGACCATGCTGAAATCCATGTGTCGGGCGGGCAGAGGGGCCTCAACATTAAACTGGCAGTAAACGATTTGGTCAAGCTGACCAACGCCCGGGTGGCATCCATCTGTCAGGAATTGAACTCTCGCAGCCGGCCCGCAATTGACCCAGACGGAATAGCGCCTGCCCAGAAATCTCCCTTTAAATCAAAAAGGCGGGCTACACCCGCCTTCCTTGTTCAATAGTCTCTAGGGACCAACAAACTTGATCGAGTCTTCCTTGATCTCGAAAGTCCATTTATCATCGTTGTTGATGCAGCCGCTTCCGCCCCCATTGACGTGAACATTGTTGTTGTTGCTCCAGGCCCACAGGTTATAGCAGCCCTGGACAAGGTCTGCGATCGTGACGTCACTGCTCTTTTTGATCACATATGAGCGGTAACCGCATTCCCCATGGCTCGCCGTCTCGTTGAGATATAAGGAAACCGTGACTTCGGCTTTGGTGGTGTTCGCAATCCGGATCATGGTTGGTTTTCCCTCGGGGGATCCGGACAATTCCCGGTTCGAGCAGGGATCAGCGCCCGAACTGCTATTGCTTGTCGAGGCAGAAAGAGCCGCAGTGGTGGTTGCTGTACCATCCAGAGTAGGCAAGGGCAACGGAGTGTTAGTTGGCAGGGGCGTTGCAGTAGGAGTATCTGTGGGGGGCAGGGACGTGGCTGTCGGGATGGCAGCCTGCGTTTGCGCAACCACGGTAAAGGCAGCGGCCACAGCAGTGGACTGTACATCCTCTGCGCTCATGGTGGGGATGGCGGCAGGAGCACAGGCACTAACGGTCAAAGCAATCGTAAAAAGGATTGTCAGGAACTTGGTTGTTTCATGGTTCGTTTCATTGTTTCAATATCTCCGGGTCTCTAGCAGTTGGGATAGCAGCTTCCCATGGCGATAATTTTGTCATTTCGAACAGTGATCTTCCAGCTTCCCTCCTGGATGTGGAACCCCCCAAACACCTTGAAGTTTTTCTTGCCGTTTACAAATGCACCAGCACTATATAACCCGGCCGGACCGTGGGATACATCGGTCAGGTAGCCACATTCACCCTGAGGGGTCACAACATACAGGGAGAGAACAATATCTCCCTGAGGCTTGGTTTCATTTTTAATGGTGAAGGTCGCGGTCGGACCCTTCCAGGAGGTCAGCGGTTTGTTGCAGTCATCGGCCGAGGAACCGGAAGTATCGACCGAAACGGATGTCGGCCGGGATGTCTGAACAGAAGTCGATATGGATGGGGCTGCAGGGTTTCTGCGATCGTTGGGAGGGCGGTTAGCGGAGGAGGTGGCTAGCGTCGGATTGGCGGTCAAGTTGGGAATGGCAGTCAGTGTTGGCATAGGTGTCAGCGTAACAGTAGCCGTTGGAGGCAACAGCGTATTGGTGGGCTGTGCCTTCTGGGTTTGCGCAACCACAGTAAATGCGGCTGCCTCCGCAGTATGCTGAACATCCTGGGAGTTCATGGTGGGGGCCGCCTGGGGTGAGCACGCGCTCACAAGCAAAATCAATGCCACCCCAACGATGGACAGGTTTCTTTTCATTGAAGGTTGTTTCCTCATTTGTTGATCTTGGGTTGCAACTGCCGTAAGGCAGCGTCCAGGCCCGGATTTATCTGACCTCAACTCTATCCCGGTAGAGAAGTAATTCCAGATCGTCTTCTTTTTGGAGTTTAAAATCTCCAACCATTTTTCGTCCACCGACCCAGGCTACATACAGATACTGCCCAATTGGCGCCTGGATCTTGATCCTTCCATATACCGGATATTCCATGATGGTGGGTCCGCCTTCGGCTGTTACAACCTGCAGTGAAATATAAGCCTGGGTTTTTGACCGATTGACAAGCGTGATATTTGCAAATGGAACTGCCGGGGGCAGGGTGCCATATGTGAGTACGGCTGGTGTATGGGTCGTTGTCGCAGATCCGATAGGAATTGTTGCCGGGACAGCGGTGCTGGTGATTGCTTCAAAAGTTCCGGTAGCGGCGGCAAGGGCTGGATCGACCACCGGGGTTGCAGTCATTGTCTCAGTCTCCGAGGGCAGGATCTCCTGGGGAAACGTTGGCGTTGCTGAACTCATCAGAAGGCAGCGGCGTGACTGTGGGTTGCGCAGTTAACGTTTGAACGATGGCTGTCTTCAACATCGCTTCCGCAGTCCCGGCGTTATCTACGACGGGAGGAGCGGGCGGCGCCGGTGTCAGTGGGAGACAGGCTGCCGTCACAAGGATCAATGCAACACAAAGAACTGCCTTATTCATCCGGCCCTCCCTGGGGCTATGACTGGCTCACAACCTCCATGAATTGTGTCACCACATCGCGCAGCATGCGCTCTGGCAGGGCACCTACCTGGCGGTGAACGATCTTCCCTTGCGAAACAAATAAGCATGGTGGGGATGCCCTGAATACCGTACTTCATCATCCACTCGGGATTTTCGTCGGTGTTCACCTTGGCGATCAGGATCTTGCCTTCATATTCAACGGCAAGCTTATCCAGGACCGGGGCAACCATTTTGCATGGATTGCACCATGGCGCCCAAAAATCGACGATCACCGGGATGGAGGATTGGAGAACAGTCTGTTCGAAGGCAGCATCCGTGACATGAATTGGTTCAGTCGACATGTTCAATTACCTTTGTATTTCTACCTTTACTTGGTTTTCCGGCAAACAATACTTGAATTTGCCCGCAATCGAAAAATGAGTATAACACACATTGGCACATGATATAATCGCCCGTCATGACCGACCTATTTTCAAAGTGGAGAAGCGGGCTATCCAAAACCAGCAAGGCTGCATTTGGACAGATCGCAACTATATTCGGCGCTACAGAGATCACCCAGGAGACCTGGGATGACCTGGAAGCGCTACTGATCCAGGCCGATCTGGGGATCGAAATCGACGGCTGAGATCATCGATGCCATGAAGCGCATCGTCCGGGAGCAGGGGCTGAACCCGCTCCAATCGAGCTTTCACAGGCGCTCCGGATGGAGCTCCTTTTACGACTGGATAAGGCCTCGCCTCCCACGATGGACCAACAAGCCGTCCGTGATCCTGGTTGTGGGTGTCAATGGCTCCGGCAAGACGACCACCATTGCCAAGCTGGCGCAGCGCTATCAGATCCGAGGGGAAATCGCTCCTCTTCGGCGCGGCGGATACCTTCCGGGCCGCGGCGGTGGATCAGCTTCAGGTCTGGGGCGATCGCCTGGGTGTGGACGTTATCTCCGGGCGCGCCTGAATCGGATCCTGGCGCAGTGGCGTTCAATGCTGTGCAGTCCGGTATAGCACGCCAGGTGGATCTGGTCTTCGTCGATACTGCCGGCCGCCTGCATACCCGCTTCAACCTGATGGAAGAACTCAAGAAGGTGAACCGGGTGGTTGGCAAGGCACTCCCGGGCGCGCCGCATGCCGTCTGGCTGGTACTGGATGCCACCACCGGGCAAAATGCGCTGCAGCAGGCCAAGGCATTTAAAGAAGCGGTCGGTGTGACCGGGATCATCCTCTCCAAGCTGGATTCGTCTGCCCGCGGCGGCATGGCGTTTGCCATCCAGCGTGAATTGCGGCTCCCAATCTTATATGTGGGTCTCGGCGAAAAACCCGATGACCTGATCCCCTTTGACCCGGACGCCTTTGTCCGCGGAGTTCTCGGTTCATAAATTTTTTGGAGGCATCATGCAGGATCTTCTTAATCGGCTTAAACCCTCACAGGAATTGATCGACCAGTTACTGGAGCGTCTTTGACTTCCCTTCCAAGGAAACGAAACTTGCCGAGCTGCAAAAGCAACTTGAAGCGCCTGATTTTTGGGGGAATCCATCCCAGGCCCAGCAGGTGATGAAACAATACAATACCTTGAAAGCCGAGGTGGAGTCCTGGAATGCGTTCTCCCGTCGCATGCAGGACGCGGCAGGAGCTGGCGCAGCTGGATGATGAAAGCCTGCGCCCCGATCTCGAAGCGGAAATTTCCGCCATCGAGACGGAGCTGGAAAAGCGCGCCTTTACCGCCATGCTTTCCGGCAAGTATGATCACGACTCTGCCATCCTTGCCATCCATGCAGGTGCGGGCGGAACCGATTCCCAGGATTGGGCCGCCATGCTGGAGCGCATGTATTTGCGCTGGGCGGAACAGCAGGGCTATCCAGACCGAAATCCTGGATATTACAGAAGGCGAAGAAGCGGGCATCAAAAGTGTAACGATTGCCGTTGACGGCGAATATGCATTTGGCTACCTGCGCTCGGAGAAGGGTGTGCACCGCCTGGTGCGGCTTTCACCGTTCGATGCGGCCCACCGCAGGCATACCTCCTTTGCACTTGTGGAAGTCCTGCCCCAGGTCGCCATGGACGAAGCGGAGATCGAGATCGACCCGGGCGACATCAAAATGGATGTATACCGCTCCTCTGGTGCCGGCGGACAGAACGTGCAGAAAAATGCAACTGCTGTTCGCATCACCCACATCCCAACCGGAATTGTGGTCACCTGCCAGAACGAGCGTTCCCAGACCCAGAACCGCGAGTTTGCCATGCGGATTTTGCGGGCCCGCCTGCTCGAGTTGAGACAGGCCGAAAAGGAGGAGGAGCGTGCCGTCCTGCGCGGCGAATATACCAAGGCCGAGTGGGGCAGCCAGATCCGCTCCTATGTGCTGCATCCCTACCAGATGGTCAAGGATCATCGCACCGATTATGAAACAGGCAATACACAGTCCGTCCTCGATGGTGCTCTGAATGAATTCATGGAGGCCTATCTGCGCTCTTCAAAGGAGAAATAATGTCCCAGATAACCGACGAGCTATCCAGCTTCATTGCCAAAAATATTCTGAAACAACCTGGCCGTGTGATCGCTGCCGATGAAAAACTGATCTCCAGCGGGCTGATCGATTTGTTCAGCCTGATGGACCTGGCCCTGTTTGTCGAAGATACCTACGGGGTTCGCATCGAAGATACCGAGCTCAATGCAGATACATTCGACAGCCTGAACCAGCTTGCCGCTTTGATCCAATCGCGGAAATGACAATCGTTCCAGAACGGCTCCGGTGCGATCCATCAGCGGACCCCGGACCGGGTTGCCATTACTCTGCAATTCTGCCGGCCGGGAGGATGTCCCCATCACCTTATGACAGGCTTTTACGCGGCGCGGGTGCGTTTGCGCGCACCCTGGACCGTGAGGGGATCCAGCCGGGCGAAGTCGTTGTCCTGATCTTGCAGCATAGCGAGGAGCTGCTGTATGCTTTTTGGGGCTCGATCCTGCATGGAGCAATCCCATCGATCATGCCGTTCCTGACCGAGAAACTATCCCCGGAGCGGTACCGGGCTGACCTTGCTTCCCTGATTTCGGTGACCCGGCCTGCAGCGATTGTCACCTATCCCGAATTTGAGGCCGATGTGCGCGGCGCATTAAGGAGGGTGATTTTGTCCGTGCTGTGATCCTTACCAGCCAGATCGAACCGGAAACTGGATTGGATTTTGATGCATTGCGCGGATTTGAGCGCGGTCCAGAAGATATTGTCTTGCTCCAGCATTCCTCCGGGACTACGGGTCTGCAGAAGGGTGTGGCCCTCTCACACCAGGCTGTCTTCAATCAATTGGACGCCTATGCAGAGGCGCTTCGGCTGAATGAAGAGGATGTGATCGTCTCGTGGCTTCCGCTCTACCACGATATGGGCCTGATCGCCGGATTTTTGATGCCCATCCTGTCTGGGATTCATCTGGTCCTGATGTCTCCGTTCGATTGGGTGCGGGCGCCATACCGGCTGATGCAATCCGTTTCGAAGATATCGTGGCACGCTTGTCTGGCTTCCCAATTTTGCCTATAACTTTTGCGCCCAGAAGATCCGGGACCGTCACCTGGAAGGGGTGGATCTATCCTCTCTGCGTGCGGTCATCAACTGTTCCGAGCCTGTGCGTTGGGAAAGTCACCGCGCCTTTTTTGAGCATTTTCAGAAATATGGACTGAAGTGGAAGGCCCTCCAGACCAGCTATGCGATGGCGGAAAATGTTTTTGGGGTTACCCAGAGCCGTTTGGACGGCGAGCCCGTTGTCGTCGAGATCGACCGGGAGGCGTTCATGGTGGATCGTGTGGCAAAGATTGCCATCGAGGACCGCCCATCCATGAAGATGATGTCCTCCGGTCGCCCGCTGGAAAATGTGCAGATCAGAATTTTGGATGAGAGCGGGAATGATCTGCCTGATTCAGTCATCGGCGAAGTTGCCTTGAAAAGCAACTGCATGCTGACCGGTTATTTCAACCGTCCCGACCTGACCGGGATGGCCTTTCGGGATGGGTGGTATTTGACGGGCGACTACGGCTTTACCTTGGATGGAGAATTGTTTGTTTCCGGCCGGAAAAAGGACATGATCATTGTGGGCGGAAAGAATGTGTACCCGCAGGATCTGGAGACATTGAGTTATGAAGTGTCCCGGTGTCCATGCGGGACGCTCCGTGGCCTTTGGTATCTTTGATGAAGAGCAGGGGACCGAGGAAGTAGTCATCATTGCCGAGGTCGATTCAGAGGATACAGCGGAACAACAAAGGATTGCAGATGCCCTTCGGGCACACATTACGAAGAATTCCGCCATTGCTTTACGGCATGTGAAAGTGGTCGGTCCAAAATGGATCCTCAAGACCTCCAGCGGCAAGACGGCCCGTTCCGCCAATAAGGAAAAATTCCTGCGGAGTTGGAGAACACTGAATAACTCAAGTTTCTCCACGCTGAAAACGCAACTGGAGTTGCAGAAAAACTATTACTATTCAATTGAAATAAAAAAACAGCCGGATTTTCCGGCTGTTTTTTTATTTTGTAAATTATCCGCCTGTGGGCAGTCTCTTTTGAAGGGTGCGGTCGAGAATATCTTCCTGTTCCTTGGAAGCATTGGTCTTGGCTCTCTTCACCTTGTATGCTTTTTCAGCGTTGGCCCTGTCGAGAGCTTCCTGCCATGCCATCTGGAACACAGTCAGCTCGGGTTCCTTGCTGGCTTCTTCCTGTACTTCGCCTTCAAATTCATTTTTCCTGGGGCCGCGCTTGCCAGGCTTTCTTATTTTCCTTCTTGGCAGGCTTGAATTCCTCGATCTCCGGCTCAAGGGCCTTCATGCTCAGCTTGATCTGCTTCTTCTTGCGATTCACATCCAGGACCTTGGCCTCTACCTCATCGCCTTCCTTGACGATTTCGCTGGGGGTCTTGATGTAACCGTGGGCGAGCTCACTGACATGAACCATGCCAGGGCGTTCAGCACCGATATCAACAAATGCGCCATAAGCTTCGAGGCGGACTACTTTGCCTTTCACGATCATGTCCGGCTCGATTTCCTTCCATTCGAGCGCCAGGGGCTGGACCATGGTGAGCTCGATGCGATCCTTCTTGACACGGCGAACCCATACATCCACAGTCTGACCTTCTTTTACAACATCCTCCACTTTATTTATGGGTTCGGTGCTCAGCTGAGAAATGTGAATCACACCGGGGAGGGGCTGGCCCACATCCACGAGTGCACCCGCCAGGGTGGTCTTCAATACTTTTCCACTTAATTTTGTTTTCGGCTCGAGTGTTGCCGTTGAGAGTTCTGGTGTTGTCATAATATGTCTCCTGCTAGGTTGAAATAATGCCAAGAATTAATTATACCTGTTCGATTGCTGCTAGTCAATGTGAAATCTGTTTCATTTATTCGGAATGACACATGTAATTTTGTATAATGCCCCGGTCCAAAGGCTTCTTGCAATTTGTGACCTACATGCTCATAAATATTGACTATAATGGAGACTAAGCGGGTGCCGAGCGACTTACTTCAGAAATGCGTTAGAAAATTTGTAAAAGGCTATTTGAAGAAGGTCATTGTCGGAAATATTGTAGCTGGACCAATCGATTTGTACCAAATACGCTTGATAAAAATTGGGACTTGACGAGTTAATCGAGCTTTCGAGTATATTTGCGAAACTCTTGTCGGTTTCGGAAAAAATATAATAAAATCATGTACAATTTCGACAAAATAGATGTAAAAATTGTCAATTTTCTACTGGAGGATGGGCGTATGCCTGCCTCGGAAGTTGCCCGCCGCATCGGGGATATCTCCGAGCGGGCTGTACGCTACCGGATCGATCGGATGGTCGAGGAGGGCATTATCAGCGTCAGCGCAGTAGCCAAGCCCCAGGCGTTTGGCCTCACAACCATAGCAGATGTTTGGCTGGAGGTGGAGTCGGACCGGATCATCGAAGTGGCGCGGAAACTGGCCGAGTACGACAATGTCAGTTATGTAGCATGTGGGATCGGTGAATCAGATGTAAGCATTCAGATCGTGGCAAAGGATACGGCGGAAATTTATCAATTCGTAACCGAGGTTGTGCGCAAAGTGCCGGGTGTTCGCAAAACAACCACTTCCATTGTGCCGCTCATTATCAAGGATGTCTATCAGTGGCGAATCCCGGAGAGAATTGCGCGGGAAATCTCTGAACGGGAAACATCTTCAAGCAAATAACGGTAATTTTTGAGGAGGAACTATGTTCGGTTCTCAGACGCACGCATTACAGAAGCGTGCCCGGGATGTTCTGCCGCTTGGCGTGAATTCCAATTTTCGCTATTGGGGCGAGGGGATCACACCCTACGTTGAAAGAGCAAAGGGCGCCTATCTTTGGGATGTGGATGGAAAAAAATACATCGATTATCGGATGGCCTTTGGCCCCATCATTTTGGGACACTCCTATGATGAGGTGGATCAAAAAGTCATCGAAGAGATCCAAAAAGGGATCCTATTTGCCATGACGGGTGAGCTCGAAGTAGCTGTGGCGGAAATGATCGTGGACATGGCTCCCGCAGTGGAGATGGTCCGCCTCGCCTGCTCGGGGACAGAGGCAACCATGCATGCCATCCGCGTGGCGCGTGCCTATACCGGACGCGACCTGATCCTCAAGTTCGAAGGCAATTATCACGGTTTTCATGATCACACTTTTGGTCCACCTATGCGCCGGTGGAAGCCTATGGGAACCGGCGCAGCCCCATCCCGGTTCCGGCTTCCTCGGGTATCCCGAAGTCCATGCGGGAGCTCATCATCACGCTTCCATTTAATGACTTCGAAGGTTTCGAGCGGGTCATGCGCTCGTATGGCGAACAGATCGCAGCCGTGATCTCCGAGCCGTGCCAGGGCAACTGCGCGGCGATCAATCCACAGGACGGCTTTCTGGAGCTCATCCGCCAAAAGACCGAGGAATATGGATGTGTGTTCATCCTGGATGAAGTCAAGACCGGCTTCCGTATCGCAAACGGCGGCGCGCAGGAATACTACAATCTCAAGCCGGACCTGGCGACGTACGCCAAGGCCCTGGGGAATGGCTACCCTGTGGCAGCGTTCGGCGGCAAAAAGGAGATCATGTCCATTATTGGGCATGGTGTGGCCCAGGGCGGGACGTATACAAACAACAAGCCGGGCGTGGCGGCGCATATGCAACATTAAGCCTGCTGAAATCCCAGCCGGTCCTCAAAACCATTGCACAGCGCGGACAGCGCCTGATGGATGGCCTGAAGGAAATTTTTGAAGAGAATGATATCCCGGTTGTAATGACAGGCTATCCGGCCATGTTCTCCTTCTCGCTGGGTGTGGAGGCTGTGACCTGTCAGCGCGACTGGGCGCACAGCGACCATGACTGTACCTCAAGCTGACGGAAAAAGCCATCGAGTGCGGCGTAATGCCCGACCACGATGCGCGTGAGCCGTGGTTCCTGTGCTATTCGCATAGCGACGCGGATATTGATGAGACGCTAAATGTCTACGCGGAAATCGTGAAGGATGTAAAGAAGTAAACCGGTAAACAGGTACATGCGCCATTCGCTGTACCTGTTTCCTTGTGTACGTATCTACCTGGAGATGACATGGCAAAACTCACTTCGAAGGAAATCGTCGACCTTAACAAGGAATACACTTTCTTCTCCTGGTCCAACCAGGGACAGGTGAACCCGATCCCGATGGACCAGGGCGGAGGGGGTTTATTTCTGGGATGCCGATGGCAAGCGCTATCTGGATTTTGCCTCCCAGCTGGTCAACACCAACGTGGGACACCAGCATCCGAAGGTGGTGAAGGCCATCCAGGACCAGGCTGCCAGGCTGACCTTTGCCGCGCCCGGGATGGCGACCGAGCCGCGTGGGCTGCTGGGGAAGAAGCTGGCTGAGATCACACCCGGTGATCTGAAGAAGACCTTCTTCACGCTGGGCGGCGCGGAAGCCAACGAGAACGCGATCAAGATCGCCCGCTTCTACACAGGACGCCACAAGATCCTGGCGCGCTATCGCTCCTATCATGGCGCGACCCACGGCGCGATGGCACTGACCGGCGATTACCGCCGTCTGCCGGCCGAGCCTGCACATCCCCGGCGTCGTCCATTTCCTGGATCCGTACTGCTACCGCTGTCCATTTGGCTGGACACGGGAAACCTGTCACCGCGAGTGCATCAAGCACGTGGAGGAAGTGATCCAGCACGAAGGACCGGACCAGATCGCGGCGATCTTCCTGGAAGGGGTGACCGGCACCAATGGACTCATCATCCCGCCGGATGATTACTGGCCGCGCATGCGCGAGATCTGCGACAAGTATGGAATCCTGCTGGTCTCCGATGAGGTCATGAGCGGGTGGGGCCGCACCGGCGAATGGTTTGCGGTGGACAACTGGGATGTGGTGCCGGATATCATCACGACTGCCAAGGGGATCACATCAGGATATGTCCCTCTGGGAGCGGTAATCGTCCGTGAGAAGATTGCGAGATTCTTTGACGACAAAGTGTTCTATGCGGGCCTGACCTATAACGGCCACGCGCTGGCCTGTGCGGCTGCACTGGCAACGATCGAAGCCTATGAAGAAGACAAAATCTTCGAGAATGCGAAAAAAGTTGGCAGGCATCTTGGGGAGTGTCTGGAGGAATTGAAGGCGAAGCATCCTTCTGTCGGCGATGTGCGTTACATCGGCCTGTTCTCCGCCCTGGAGCTGGTGAAGAACCGCGAGACGAAGGAGCCGATGGACCTGACTCCGCTCAAGAATTTCCTGATCTCGCATGGCGTGTATGTGTTCAACTTCAAGAATATCCTCTTCGTTGTGCCGCCGCTTGTTATCACCGAAGAGCAACTGGACGAAGGGCTGAATCTGCTCGATGAAGGCCTGGCCGAATTGATGGATAAGCAGATTTCGTAATTCGATATTTGATATTCGAACGGCGATCCGAGTATCGAATTATCGAATATCGCTCTGGAGAATTCATGGAAATCCTGAACTACATCAATGGCGAATGGGTCAAGCCTGATGCTGTGAATATTTCGATGTCATCAACCCGGCCACGGGACAGGTGATCGCAAAGACGCCGCTGTGCGGTAGAGCCGATGTGGATGCCGCGGCGAACGCCGCCAGCGATGCGTTTCCCGGCCTGGCGGCGGACTCCCGTGCAGGATCGTGTGCAGTATCTCTTCAAGCTGCGAGATTCTGCTCCGCGAGCAACGGCGATGAAATCGCGCGCACTGATTACCAATGAATGCGGAAAGACCTTCGAAGAAGCCAAAGCAGAGATGCGCCGCGCCATCGAGAATGTGGAGGTCGCCTGCGGCATGCCGATGATGTCCAAGGGCGAGATTGTGCGAAGATATCGCTCCCGGGATCGACGAGATCATGCTGCGCCAGCCGGTGGGCGTGTGTGCCACGATCGCGCCGTTCAATTTCCCGGGGATGATCCCCTTCTGGTATCTGCCGTATGCGCTTGCTGCGGAAACACCTACATCGTTAAGCCCTCCGAAAAAGTGCCGATGACCATGCAGTTCATCTTGCAGCTCATCGACCAGCTTGGCTTGCCGAAGGGCGTGATGAACCTGGTCAACGGCGCGAAAGAGGCGGTGGATGCGATCCTCGACCATCCCGCCATCCGGGCGGTCACTTTCGTGGGCTCGACCAATGTTGCCAGTATATCTATGCCAGGCCGCGGCGAACGGCAAGCGGGTCCAGGCCCAGGGCGGGGCGAAGAACCCGGTCATTGTGCTGCCGGACGCGGACATGGACATGGCGACCAAGATCATTGCCGATTCCGCCTTTGGCTGCGCGGGCCAGCGCTGCCTGGCCGTCTCGTTTGCTATCACAGTGGGCGAAGCGCGTAATACTTTAACGAGCTGATCTGTGATGCGGCTTCCACTCGCGTACGGTGGGCTATGGCTGGATGACGGGCGTCCAGATGGGGCCGGTGATCAATCCGCCTAGCAAGGCAGCGATCGAGCAGTTGATCGGCCTCGGCGCCAGGAGAGGGCGCAGCTGTCCCGGTGGATGGACGCGGGACTGTCCATCCCGGGCTACGAAGGTGGATCTTTCGTGCGCCCGACCATCCTGCCGGATGTCCAGCCGCGGCAGCGAGATCTGCGAAGACCGAAATCTTTGGGCCGGTGCTCAGCCTGATGCATGTCAACACGATCGATGAGGCCATCGAGCTGATCAACAGCGGGCAGTATGGCAACCAGGCCAGCCTGTTCACCTCCAGCGGGTCGGCGGCGCGCAAGTTCCGGTACGAAGCCGAGGCCGGCAATATCGGCATCAACATCGGTGTGGCCGCGCCGATGGCCTTCTTCCCGTTCAGCGGCTGGAAGGAGTCGTTTCTTTGGCGACATGCACGGCCAGGGCATGGATGCGGTGGAGTTCTTCACCCAGAAAAAAGTCGTCGTGGAGCGCTGGCCGAAAGAATGGACGAGGAAGTTCTAGTGAGACGAGAGTAGAGAATAGATGTCAGGGGCATCCAAATCTCAGCTTTGAGGATTTATGAGCGATTACAACAACGCGTTGGCCTATTCATCACAATGGCTGGACATCATCAAGCAGGAGAATTTTCCTGAGGAGAACCAGGCCAGGTGGATCATTGATGAATCCACGCACAACTTTGCCGAGCATTTCAACCGCAACTGGCTGGAGTACCGCAAATCCGTGACCGAGGCCGGCGACTGGGCCTCCGTGGAATGGCGGGGACAGGGCTCGACTTTGAACGATGTGCATGGGACGCAAGTACATTGACTGGCTGGGGGGCTATGGCATGATGGACCTGGGCTGGTGCCACCCTGAAGTTGTGGATGCTGTGATCGCCCAGGTGAAGCGTCGCCCATGCCCAGCCAGGAACTGATCGATCCATTGCGCGGTGTGCTGGCGAAGCTGATGGCTGAGATCACGCCGGGCGACCTGAAATACTCCTGGTTTGCAGCCAGCGGCACCGAGGCCATCGAAGCTGCGATCAAGATCGCCAAACTGTATACCGGCAAGTCGGCTTTCATTGTGGCGGTGAAAGGCTTTTCATGGCAAGACCATGGGCTCGCTGTCGATGATGGGCAAGGCGGATTACCGCGCAGCCCATGGGCGACGTTATATGGCGGGCAGGTCTATCACGTCCCGTTTGGGGATGCAGAGGCGGTGGAGACAGCAGCTTGAAATTTGCGAAAAGGTGGGCATCGGGGTTGCGGGTGTCATGTTCGAGCCCATCCAGGGCGAGGCAGGTGGGCATTGTCCCGCCTGATGATTTCTGGCCGCGCATCCGTGCCGCGACCAAGAAATATGGCGCGCTGTTGATCGCGGATGAAGTCCAAACGGGCCTGGGGCGGACCGGGACAGCTGTGGGGCGTGAATCATTGGGATGTCGTGCCTGATATCCTTGCCATCGGCCAAGTCTCTGGGCGGCGGGGTGATGCCGGTCAGCGCGGTCACGCACCACCGAGGAAATCTTCCAACCGATGATGTACCCCAATCCGTTCATGCACACCACGACGACCGGTGGCGGTGCGCTGGCCTGTGCAGCGGCCATTGCTGCGATCAATGTCACGCTTCGCGACCGGCTCTGGGAGGGTGCGGCGGAGAAGGGCAGTTATCTGATCGAAAAGGTTTGATGACCTTGCCGAGGAGTTTCCCCAGGTCTATGAAAAAGTGACCGGCAAAGGCTTGCTCATCGGCCAGCACTTCCACACGCCTGATATCGGCTACAAGGTGGCTGCAGAATTGTTCAAGCGCGGAGTGCTGGTCGCGGGGACGCTGACCAGCGCGCAGACCATCCGCATCGAGCCGCCGCTGATCATCTCCCAGGAGGAGATCGACGAGGGCCTGAACCGTTTGAACGATGCTGTCGGCGCGGTGGCAAGGACAATGTGATCGTAATTTCGTTGCAGTAAAGATTAACCTTGCGCTGATGGAAATCTTGTATAAAATCAGAGAAACTTGCTCCGAGGAGAAGATAGATGGCGAATGAATTTGCAGTTGAGATGCGCGATGTTGTCAAACAGTTTCATTACGCCGGAGGGAAATCAGCTGAATGCCGTCGATCATGTTACCATGCAGATCAAGAACGGCGAATTCTTCTCCATGCTGGGTTCCTCGGGTTGCGGCAAGACAACTTCCCTGCGGATGATCGCAGGGTTCGAATGGCCCACCGAAGGCGAAGTGTTCATCGAAGGCAAGCCGATGGGGCATACGCCTCCCTTCCAGCGCAAAGTCAATACTGTTTTTCAAAGCTATGCCCTCTTCCAGCATATGACTGTTTACCAGAATGTCGCCTTCGGCCTGGAGATGGAAGGGGCTGACAAGAACGAGATCGAGAAGCGTGTCAAGCACGCCCTCGAGATGGTGCAGCTCACCGGCATGGAGCGCCGCAAGCCCAAGCAGCTTTCCGGCGGACAGCAGCAGCGTGTCGCCCTGGCGCGGGCCCTGGTCAAAGTACCGGATGTGCTGCTGCTCGATGAGCCGCTCGGCGCCCTGGACTTGAAGCTGCGCAAGGAAATGCAGCTCGAGCTCAAGGCCCTGCAGCAGCAGCTGGGAATCACCTTTATCTACGTGACCCACGACCAGGAAGAAGCGATGACCATGTCTGACCGCATCGCGGTGATGAGCAGGGGCAAGGTGCATGCAGATGGGCACGCCGGTGGAGATCTATGAGCGACCAGCAAACCGCTTCGTGGCGGATTTCATCGGCGAATCCAATTTCTTCGATGGGCGTGGTCAAGACATTGTCCGACGAAGGAAGCGTGCGTCTACATCCCGAATGGGACTACGGAGTTGTACGGGCATGCCTGTGTCGAAGGGATTGGTCAACGGCGAGGAATGTGACCGTCTCGATCCGCCCTGAGAAGATTCGCATCTACCGAAAAAGCCCGTCTAACAAGAACGCTTACAGGGCCAGGTGGTCAACACGGTTTACATTGGTACGGATTCGCATGTAGTATGTGGATGTGAACGGGAAACGTGCTCAAGGTTTGGGAGCAGAACCGGATTTCGCAGCTGGAGCCCGGATCCTATCTACACTGCTCGGACAGCGAGGTCATGGCTTGTGATGATGCCCGAGAACACGCTCGTGCTGAAAAAGGATTGAGGACCAGCCATGTTGAGAACGACTCCGCGAAAACAAGTCTGCACAGGGAACACTGCTTGCCTCGCCCACCATGTTGTGGATGATGGCGCTGCTGATCATTCCCCTGCTGCTGACGACTGGTGGTCAGCTTCGGCAAGCGCAGCCCCGATGGGGAGGTGATCTTTACCTTCACCCTGGATAACTATACCCGGCTGATCGGGCTACAGCACAGATTGCGACGAACGGCGCTGCAGCCTGTTTCGATCCACTTTACGTCCAGATCCTGTGGCGCTCGCTCTCGCTGGCCTTCAACACCACGGTCATCGTCATCCTGCTGGCCTATCCGCTGGCGTATTTTATTGCCCGCGCCAAGCCCCGAAGACGGAATACCTATCTGTTCCTGGTGTTGATCCCGCTGTGGACCAATTTTGTCATCCGCGTCTATGCCTGGATGATGTTGCTGCGCAAGGCAGGGCGTGATCAATATGGTGCTTGGGCTCGCGTTGCACACTTTCTGCATATCCCTTTCCAGCCACTGGAGATGTTGTATACGCCCGGAGCCGTGCTGGTGGGGATGGTCTATGAATTCCTGCCGTTCATGATCCTGCCGATCTACACTTCGCTTGAAAAGATCGACACCTCGCTCTACGAAGCCGCGGCCGACCTGGGCGCGAACGCGCTCAAGACCTTTCTGGCGGGTGACCCTGCCGCTTTCGATGCCTGGTGTGGTGGCTGGAACGATTCTGGTGTTCATTCCCGTCATGGGCACCTTTATTGTTTCGGACATTCTCGGCGGGAGGCAGGTGATCCTGGTCGGCAATCTGATCCAGCGCCAATTCCTGGATGCGCGTGACCCGACGTTTGGCTCGGCTGCTTCCCTGATTCTGATGGTTCTGACGCTTGATTGTCACGTACTTCTACACCCGTAAATTCGGGTTCGGAGAGGAGATTGTTGTGGCATGAACATTCCTCGTATTGTCCTGATTCATCTTTCGTAGAGGTACTGGATGAACCCTATCGCGGTATCCTGTCGTGATCGTTGCGACCGTCCTGGTGTTCACTTTTCTGTATGTGCCGATCATCGTTTTGATGCTGTATTCCTTCAATGCCTCGCGAACCAATGTAAGCTTCGAGGGTTTTATCCCTCGCTTCGGCACTCGGTGCAGACTGCAGGGAAGCATCGTCAACGCAAAGCCCGTGCGGACCCTTCCACTGGTTCTGCGAGCTCTCCAAGAACAGGGAAGTGACCCGAGCGCCGCGAAGAACACCCTGACCATCGCGTTCATCGCAACCATCATTTCCACGGTCATCGGGACCATGGCCGCGCTTGCACTGCAGCGATATAACTTCAGGTTGAAGCCATTCTCGCAGGTTTCGCTTTATATTCCAATCGTCATCCCTGAGATCGTGATGGGGATCGGGATCCTGATCCTGTTCAGCCAGCTCTTCGGTGTGCTGAACGGCGCGCTTGCGACCTGACAGGCGACGTCCCGGCTTTACGCTGGGCCTGGGGACAGTCATCGTGAGCCACATTGCGTTCATGATTCCGTTTGTGACCCTGGTCGTGCAGGCGCGCCTGCAGGGGTTTGACAAGTCCTACGAGGAAGCTGCCATGGACCTGGGCGCCAACGAGTGGACCACCTTCCGGCGGGTGACCTTTCCCATGATCCTGCCCGGGGTTCTTGCAGGCGCACTGCTGGCCTTTACGCTTTCACTGGACGATTTTGTGATCACCTTCTTTACGAACGGGCCCGGGCTCCACAACCCTGCCGATCTATGTCTATGGTCTGCTGCGGAGGATTATCACGCCCCAGGTGAATGCGCTTTCCACCGTCTGGATCCTGATTGTCTTCATTGCTGTATTGCTGCTCAACTGGTTTCAAAGCCGCGAACATAAGACACCAGAAGGACGTGAATGCGGAGAACAGCTATGGGACTTAACATCGTTCAGTACAGGAAGTCAACGATTCCCTCAGGAAGCTATAGGTTGTGCGATCCAGGGATTGCGCAAAGTGTAACCAATTTCTAAAGGAGAGAGAGATGAGATGAAATCAAAGTACGATGATGGCTGCTGGCAGCTGCTTGTTACTGCCAGCATGGTCCTCGCCGCCTGTGGACGGAGCGGCGCAACACCTGCAGCGACCGAGCCGGCTACAGGCGTCAACGCCACTGGGCGGAGGCGAGAAGCAGTGTCACCTCCAGCGCGGCTATTTGTCTGCCCGGAGGCCGAATCCAAAGATGGAAGTGACCTCGACGGAACTGAATCTGTTCGTCTGGACGGAATACATTCCACAGGATATGCTGGAATGCTTCGAGCTGGTCTATGGCATCAAGGTCAACCGCGATGAATACTCCAGCAATGAGGAGATGTATGCCAAGCTCTCCGCCGGCGGCACCGCCTATGACCTGGTCCAGCCCACCGACTACATCGTCGGCCCGATGATCCGCACGGTCTGCTGCAGAAACTGGACAAGAGCCAAGCTGCCCGTGCTGAGAACTTCAATCCCGAACTATCTGAACCTGCCATTCGACCCGGACAACAAATACACCATCCCCTACCAAGCAGGCACAGATGCGATCGTGTACAACACCGATACCGTCGAACAATGCACCCACATCCTGGGCTGACCTGTGGAAGCCCGAGTACGCCGGGCAGATTGATCATGCTGGATGACGTCGCGTGCGTCATCGGCGCGACGCTGTTGACCCTTGGCTACGATGTCAACACCAAGGATCAAACGCAGCTGGATGAAGCCAAGGCCAAACTGGCAAGCTCGTCCCGGGTATCAAGCTCTTCGACAGCGACAGCCCCAAGACCGCCCTGATCGCCGGCGATGTGGACCTGGGCATGACCTGGACCGGCGAGGCCTTCCTTGCGCAGCAGGAAAATCCCGCCATCCAGTATGTGTATCCCAAGGAAGGGGCGATGCTCTGGCAGGATAACTGGGCCATGCCCAAGGACGCCCCCCATCAGGACGCCGTCTATGCCTGGCTCAACTACACCATGCAGGGCGATATCTTCTGGATGATGCTGCGTGACTTCCCCTACACCAATCCCGAACCAGGCTGCCCTGGACTATGCCAAGGGCAATCAGATGGAAGTCAATGATGTAAATGGCAATCCGACCACGCTGGGAGAGATCTACGATGCCTACATCAATTCGCCGATTACCAATACGCCGGCCGAAGCCATGCCAAAACTGGCATCGCATCGACGATGTGGGCGACGCCACACCGCTCTATGATCAGATCTGGACGGAAGTAAAAGGCCAGTAAAATCACACTGGAACAGGATAATCCCGGCTGCAAATGCAGCCGGGATCTTTTATTTCCGCGACTATGAGTATGATTCTTCATCACTGAATGCGAAATATGATCGAAAATCACATCAATTTATGCATTATCGTCATATAAATAGTTGACTTTAATGCAAAATAGTTATAGAATGGGCATATGGAAGAACAAATCGGCAATGGGCTCCAGGTGGTCTGGACGATATCGACTTGAAGATCATCGATGCTCTCCGGAAGGATGGGCGGGTTGCCTTTACACAGATTGCCGAGCAGCTGGGCGTTTCGCCCGGCATGATCCGCCAGCGCTACAACCGGCTGGTCGAGCAGGGTTTTCTCAAGATCGTTGCCATCACCAACCCGGTGCGGATGGGCTTTCCGGACCATGGCCATGATCGGCATCCGGGCCGAGGGGAGCAAGCTGCTGGATGTGGCTGAAAAAATTTCCAGGCTCGATGAAGTCATTTACATGGTCATTTCCAGTGGCCGCTTTGACATCTTTGCCGAAGTGGTCTGCCGGGACCACGAGGACCTGCTGCGCTTTATCACTGAAAAACTGTCGACGATCGACGGCGTGCGCGAATCCGAATCCTTTATGCATTTGAAGATCGTGAAGGAGATCTATTTCTAGCCGTTTCACGCGGGACATCTGGTCCGCTTCCGCTTAAGAGGCTGATTCGCACACCAGACTTGTCATCCTAACTCGCACTGCGCGGGTTATAAAACTAAATGGAGAAAGGATCTATGAAAGTACTACTTGTGGGAGTCGGAGGGGTGGGTGAGGCAATTGCCACGATCGCAAAACCACATCAATGGGTGGAGCAGATGGTCCTGGCGGACTACAATCTGGAGCGCACCCGGGAAGTGCAAAAGAAATTGGGGGACCAGAGCCGTTTTCCCGTGGAGTTCATCGATGCAGGCAAACAGGAGAACATCGAAGCACTTGCAAGGAAATATGGTGTAGATCTTATTATGAATGCGGTGGACCCTGTCTTTAATAAGCAGATCTTCGACGCTGCCTATAATGTGGGGGTCCACTACATGGACATGGCCATGACCCTGTCCGAGCCGGATCCTGACGATCCGTTCCATCATCCGGGGATCAAGCTGGGAGATTACCAGTTTGCGAAGGGGCGGGACTGGGAAGCGAAGGGCCTGCTGGCGCTGGTGGGCATGGGTGTGGAGCCCGGCATGGCCGATGTATTTGCCCGCTATGCCCAGGATTATCTCTTTGATGAGATCGACGAGATCGGCATTCGGGATGGCGCCAACATTACGATCGATGGTTACGAATTCGCTCCCAATTTCTCGATCTGGACGACTATCGAAGAATGTTTGAATCCGCCCGTAATCTGGGAAAAGGACAAGGGCTGGTTCACAACCGAGCCTTTCTCGGAGCATGAGACCTTTGATTTCCCGGAGATCGGTCCGATCGATGTGGTCAACGTGGAGCATGAGGAGGTTCTGCTCGTCCCGCGCTGGGTCAAGGCGAAGCGGGTCACCTTCAAGTATGGCCTGGGCGACCAGTTCATCGGCGTGCTGAAGACTCTCCATATGCTGGGCCTGGACAACAAGGAAAAGATCAATGTGAAGGGCGTTCAGGTCGCGCCGCGGGATGTGGTGGCTGCCTGCCTGCCGGACCCGGCTCACCTGGGGGAAAAGATGCATGGCAAGACCTGCGCAGGCACCTGGGTCAAGGGCTGGAAGGATGGAAGCCCGCGCGAGGTCTATCTCTACCAGCTGGCGGACAACCAGGAATGCATGGATAAACTGGGCTGCCAGGCCGTCGTCGCCCAGACAGCGTTCAACGCCGTCATCGCCATGGATCTGCTCGAGCATGGGATCTGGAAGGGCGTAGGTGTGTTAGGCCCGGAAGCCTTCGAGCCACTTCCGTTCATGGAGAAGATGGCAGAGTATGGCTTCCCCTATGGGATACAGGAAATGCAACCTCATTCAAAAGAGGTCGCGGAGATCCAACTGCCGGGCTAGGACTGAATAACCGAACTCCCTTTCCGGCTTAGAAAGAACCTGAGATCAATCAAAAAGTGGATGAGGCCTGAGTGCTCATCCACTTTTATTATTCCCTACTGCGAATCAGGATCAGCGGGTTTTAATCTGCACGCTGGAGGAGTTATTTGCTGTGTTTGAATCAGCAGCGTTTGAGCTCACAGTGGCTGTGTTGGTAACAAAACCAGCTGCCTTAACTACGTTGGCAACGAAGGTTATGGTGGCCGCCTGGCCATTATTCATGTTCCCAAGCTGGCAGGTGACTGTGCTTCCTCCTATACAACTACCCGGATTGGTCAAGAACGAAGAGAATTGCAGCTTGTTGGGGATAACATCCTTTACCATTACAGCCTGTGCTACCGCAGGTCCATTGTTCTTGACCTGCAAAGTAAATGTAATCTTGCCTGAGGCTAGCACACCGGTCTGGACGATCTGAAGATCGGCGCTGGTTGGCGCGTAGGTTGCTGTGTAGGTCGCATTGGTTGTGCCTGCAGTGATGACACGGTTCTGTACTCCGCCATCTGTCCAGGACTGAAAGGTATATTGAATCCCGTTCAGGGTCTGGGGGCTTGGTGCACTCACGGAGTTATTCGAATTGATGATCACAGAATGGATGAATGGAGTTGTGCCATTCACGCCATTGATGTTCAGCTGAAGTCCAGCCGGACTCGTCTGCAGGGTAAAGTTCACTGTGTTGGGGTAGAGCAGAACGCTGACCGTATTTTGAAGCCCGCCGGCATCTGTTGCCGTGAGCTGGATTTCGAGAAAGGCCGGATAGTCATGATCAGGCGCAGCGAAGGACCCATTTGCAACACCGTTGAATGCCTGGATGGTATGTGTATGACAGGAATTTGTATCACTGCTGCAGTGATGGATGATCACATTCCATGTCAGTGCCGAGGCAGGCAGTGTGCCCTGTTGCTGATCAGTGGCATGTCCCGGAGAAGCTGATGGTTTGGCCCACGATCCAGCAGGGGCTGCTGGATGGGCAGGCGGCAGGGGTGTCGATGAATGCTGTCGGCGCAGTATTGTTTGCGTTGATCGTCACAGAGCTGGTAGCAGTTGCACTGTGCTTATCCGTGACCCTCAGACTGGCCGTGTAAGTTCCGGGTGTGTTATAGGTGTAAGCTTGTTGTTGCAGTGGTCGCATCGCCGAAAATACCGTCTCCATTAAGGTCCCACGAATAAGCAGTGATCCCGTCTCCAGCGTCCGGATCGAAGGATCCGCTGCCGTTGAAAGCTACTGCCAATGGCGCCGCTCCGCTGGTCGGGCTGGCCGAAACAACAGCGACCGGCGGCTGGTTGCCTGCACCGGCGTAGGTAATGCGCCGGATGGTGCCGCCGTCGAAATCGACATAGAAGAGGTCGCCGCCGGGTCCGATCTCCAGATCGACGGGGTTGGCTGCGCCCAGTACAAAGTTTGAAATCTTGGTTTTGTCGGGAAGACTGTTCGAGCCGGGGAACATCACCCAGATGCAATTGCGGGAGTGATCGGCGAAGAAGAGGGCACCGTTATAAGAGCTGGGATACGAGCCGTTGTTATAGAAGGTAATACCCGAAACGACAGATCCAGCGCTCGTATTGCAGGTTTCACTGGAGACCACCTGTACCCCGTGCTGGTAGGAGTAATACGGAGCTGTGACTGAGCCAGCCGCATATAAATTGTTGCAGAGGGTTAGATTTGTGCCTTGGTAGCCAGATTGAATCGCACTGCCGTTATTGTTCCCTTCGTAACAGGGCCAGCCAAAGTTTGTCACTTGGGTCGCTGTTGGGTTCACAATTCGGTTCACTTCCTCCCAGGTACTCCAACCGACATCGCCCACCCAAATCTCGCTTGTTCCAGGACGGAATGTAAAGCGGAAGGGGTTTCGCATTCCCTCAGCAATAATACGGCTAGCATTTGAGCTTGCATCGTTGGGGTTATACAAAGGATTGCCGGGTAGACCACTGGCTGTCTGGGGATTAAGCCGTAGAAGTGTGCCGTTCAGAAGTACCGGCCCACCTGCGCTACGATGCAGGCTAAGGCTGCGAAGGGCACCTCCTTCTGCTGTAGGCGCAGTCAGATTGCTGCCCGCTGGGCCTGGCGGATCTCCACATGGGTTCTTCGTTTGTCCATAATCTACGTAATTAAAGCTTGCTCCGTCGCCTCCACTAACATAGAGCGCTCCATCGGGACCGAAACGCAGGTCGCCAATCGAATGGCTGGGGAACTGCTGACACCAGGCATCGATTAACACCTGCTCTGATCCGGTCATTACATTGCCATTTGCCTGGAGGCGGGAAAGACGTTCGCGCACCAGACAGCCATCAGTGGTTGCACCGGGTGGGTTCGGGCATGTGTCACCCCAATTTAGATAATCATATGTATAGAGGACATAAACGAATGGCTGACTGGGGAAGGCAGGATCGAGTGCCATTCCCAGCAAGCCACGGTCCCAGAAATTATGGGTATTTCCGCGAAGGTCGGCAAAGATTGTTGGAGTAGTATCCGAAAGATTATCGAAAACTTTAATGATGCCGCTTTTCTCGGCTATAAAGACTCTCCCATCTGAAGCAAAGCGGACACTGGTAGGGTTGGTGAGTCCGCTGAAGACAATAAATTCCTGAAAGTTGGCGGGTAAAGTGGCAGCCCTGGCCACGTTTGGAACCGGTACGATGAAACTGCTAATCAATATCACAATGAACAGCAATGCGTGGAACCGTTTCATGATCTTCTCCTAAAGTTCACCATGGTTGTGAACGGTGCTGGATGTGATGCGGACTTGGTTTGGATAGAATTCACATATCTCAGGATATGTAGTTACAAATAGATTGTTATTAAATTAGACTTCATTTATCAATACTATAGAGTTACAGCAATACAATTTCAAGAAGCAAAATATTACAGTCCAGGTTTTCTATTCTAAATAAGTTCGCGGATTTACGCGACTGCTCGCGAACCTTTTCAAGATTTGTGTTAATTCGCGATAATTCGTGCAGAAAAAATCATTGGCCTAAACTTAAGGACGCCTTGAGATGTTGTTAGTATGTTCTCAAAGTCTGGAATTGGCATCTATGCTTGGAACAAAACCTAGGCCGGGGAGAACCCTGCAAATGAACCAGGTTTGCGGGAAGCGCCGCTTCGGAAGAAAGAAGTTTCAATCTATGCAAAATCCTACATAAAATATTTTCATTTTGTCCCTTTCGGAAAGTACAGGTTGTTTTAAGTCTTACCCGCTTGTATAATGGACGAAAATTCAGGAGGAGGACCTCATGCCATACGGTTATAACGGAAAGATCCTGCATGTCGATTTGACCAAAGGTGAATTAACAGTTGAAGAGCCGGAGGAGGCCTTTTATCGCAAATATCTGGGTGGGAGTGCGATGGGGATGCACTATATCCTCCGGGATATGCCGAAAGGCGCAGACCCGGTCGGACCCGAGAATGTCCTGACATTGATGGCGGGCGTGTCGACTGGCGCGCCGATCTCGGGCCAAAGCCGCTTGAACGCCAATGCCAAGTCGCCGATCAGCGGAGGCATTGGCGATTCCCAAAGCGGTGGGTTTTTCCCTGCAGAGCTGAAGTTCGCTGGTTTCGATGGGATTGTGATCAAAGGCAAATCGCCCAAACCTGTTTACCTGGCGATCGTGGAAGGGAAGGCGGAGCTGCGGGATGCCGCCCACCTGATGGGCAAAAAGACCGGCGAAGTGGACGACATTTTACATACCGAAGTGGATAAGAAGGCCGAAATCCTGCAGCATGGCCCTGCCGCGGAGAATGGCGTGCTGTTTTCGTCCCTTGTTTCCATGTCCAACCGCCATAACGGGCGTACGGGCATGGGGCTTGTCATGGCATCCAAGAACCTCAAGGCGGTAGTGGTGCGTGGTACGAAGAAAGTGCAGGTTGCCGATCCCAAGGCGCTGGCAAATTTGAACAAATCAGGCCCGAAGATTTTGCCTGACAACCCGGACATGCCCGGGCTTGCCGCCGAAGGCACGGCGACCGTGGTCCTCTTCCAGAATACCATCGGTTCCCTGCCGGCCCACAACTATAATGAAGGCCAGTTCGAAGACTGTGAGGATATCAGCGGCGCCCGCATGGTGGAGACGATCCTAAAGAAACGGGATACCTGCTATGCCTGTGTGGTCAAATGCAAGCGGGTAGTGGAGATCAACGAGGGTCCCTACAAGGTGGATTCCGAAATATGGCGGCCCGGAGTACGAAACGCTTGGCACGTTCGGTTCGTACTGTGGTATCAACGACCTCGGCGCGATCGCACTTGCCAACCAGATCTGCAATGAATATGGTGTGGACACCATTGCGTGCGGTGCTTCGATTGCTTTTGCGATAGAGTGCTTCGAGAAGGGTATCATCACCATAGAGCAAACTGGTGGACTGGAGCTTAAATATGGCGATGCTGCTGTAATGCTTCAGGTGCTGGATGCAATCGTAAAAAGCGAGGGTCCGCTCGGTGAAGTGCTGAGCAAGGGTTCCGAGCGTGCTGCCCAGGTCTGGGGCAACGGTTCTGATGAGTGCCTGATCACGTCGAAGGGCGCGGAGGCGCCAGCTCACATGCCGCAGGCCAAGCGCTCCCTGGCGCTGATCTACGCAGTCAATCCCTTTGGGGCAGACCACCAGTCCTCTGAACATGACCCGTATTATGAGGAGGGAGTTGCGCGATCTGAATCTTAACCGGCTCAAGATGATCGGTCTCGGCGAGCCGCAGCCTGGATACAGTCTCACTCCCGAGAAGGTCCGCTTTGCCTACCTCTCCGAAGTGTTCTATTCGATGATGGACTCGCTGGAAGTCTGCCAGTTCGTCTATGGTCCCGCCTGGACCCTTTACGGCCCCGCCGAGACCGTGGAGATGGTCAGGGCGATCACAGGCTGGGATATCAGCCTCGATGAGCTGATGGCTGTAGGTGAGCGCCGCATCGCCCTCTTCCGGACGTTCAATGCCCGCGAGGGGCTTGGACGGAAGGATGATAAGCTGCCCAAGAAGTTCTACAAGCAGCTGGCCGGGAGCGGTCCCACCGCCGGCATGACCCTGACACACGAGGAGGTGGATGCCGCCATCGATCACTATTACACCCTGGCAGGCCTCAATGCCGATGGCGCCCCGACTGCCTGAAACGCTGAAGAAGCATGATATCGAGTGGGCTGCAGAATATTTGCCGGCATGAGAAACGAACGGAAAGCTTAAGGAAAAGATGCAGAGTCACGGAGATTTGAAGAAAATCCGTGGCTCTGTTTATCCTTGGAAATGATAAAGGGAAACCATGGACACCCAACAGCTCTACACCGAAAACTTTCCTCACATGTCCCCGGTCTGGTCGCGCATCTTCAACTTTGTTGCCGAGCGCGCCGAAGGGTCCTACATCTACACCAGCGATGGGCGGAAACTGCTCGATTTCACCTGCGGCATCGGCGTGACCAATACCGGCCACTGCCACCCCAAAGTGGTGGAAGCCATCCGCGAGCAGGCAGGGCAATTTCATCCATGCCCAGGCGAATATCGTCATCCACAAGCCGATGCTGCAGCTGATCGAAGAGCTGCGGCCAGATTGTCCCGCCTTCGATCGACTCTTTCTTCTTCGCCAACTCGGGCGCGGAGGCGCTGGAGAACGCGGTCAAGATCGCCAGAGCCGCGACCGGCAGGCAGAATTCATCGTCTTCAGCGGCTCCTTCCACGGGCGCACCGCCGGCACGATGGCGCTGACCACCTCCAAGACCGTCTATCGCGCCGGCTTCGGGCCGCTGCCGTCCGGTGTGTTTGTCGCGCCCTTCCCGTATGCCTTCCGCCTGAAGATGACCGAGGCGCAGGCCTCCGAGTATGCGCTCGAGCAGCTCGAATACCTGCTCGCCTCGCAGACCGCCCCCAAGGAGACCGCCGCCATCCTGATCGAATCGGTCCTGGGCGAGGGCGGATACGTGGTGCCGCCGGTCTCCTTCATGAAGGGTCTGCGCGAGATCTGCGACAAGCATGGCATCATGCTGATCTTCGACGAAGTCCAATCGGGCTTCGGGCGCACCGGCAAATGGTTTGCACTCGAGCATTTCGACGTGGTGCCGGATATCATGACCGCCGCCAAGGGGATCGCCTCCGGCATGCCGCTCTCCGGTGTCTTCAGCCGCAACGATATCATGCTGAAGCTGGATGTCGGCTCGCATGGCGGGACCTACGGCGGGAACGCCGTCGCCTGCGCCGCGGGCGTGGCCACCATCCAGGCCATGCGCGAGGAGCAGATGCTTGAGAATGCCACGGAGCGCGGCGTGCAGCTGATGACCGGCCTGCGCAAGCTCCAGGAGGAGTACCCGCAGATCGGCGACGTGCGCGGCATGGGCCTGATGATCGGCACGGAGTTCGTGGTCGATAGGCCGGGCCGACAAGGCCAGGCCGCTGGTCAAGCAGATCGTCCACGCTGCCGAGGAACGCGACCTGCTGCTGCTGACCTGCGGCACCTACGACAACACCATCCGCTGGATCCCGCCGCTGAATGTGACGGAAGGGCAGATCAATGACTGGGCTGCAAATCTTCGAAAGCGCGTTGAAGGAAGCTGTTAAATAGGAAAAGCGTCGATACTTGAAAACCGATATTAGATAATCGGCATCCGAATATCGAATATCGAATATCGATATTAATCAAAATCATGAATCAATCTCTCGATCGTCGCCAAACTGGCTGACCTTCTCAACCAAGAGGAACAGCTCTTCCACAAAAACTCATCCCAAATCCTATGAGCTCTACCAGCGCGCCCGCAAATCGCTGCACGGCGGCGTGCCCATGTTGTGGATGATCCGTTGGGCGGGCTCCTTCCCGGTCTTTGTCAAGGAGGCCAAAGGCGCGCACTTCACCGACGTGGATGGCAACTCCTACATTGACTTTTGTCTCGGTGATACAGGGCGCCATGACCGGTCATTCGCCGGAGGCAACCGTTAAGGCAATCAACGAACAGATCCAAAAGGGCATCACCCTGATGCTGCCATATGAAGATGTCATCTGGGTGGGAGAGGAACTGCAGCGCCGCTTTGGGCTGCCCTTCTGGCAGTTTGCCCTGACCGCCACCGACGCCAACCGCTTTGCCCTGCGCATGGCGCGCATGATCACAGAGCGGCCGAAGGTGCTGGTCTTCAATTACTGCTATCATGGCTCGGTGGATGAGACCTTTATCACGCTCGACGAAGAAGGCACGCCAATGTCCCGCGCCAATAATATGGGTCCGCAGGTCGACCCGCTGCACACCACCAAGGTCATCGAGTTCAACGACGTGGCCGCCCTGGAGACGGCGCTCTCCGCCCGGGATGTGGCGGCCGTTCTGGCCGAGCCGGTCATGACCAACATCGGCATCATCCATCCCGAGCCCGGCTACCACGAGGCACTGCGCGAGATCACCCGCAAGTATGGCACCTATCTCATCATTGACGAGACCCACACAATTTGCACCGGCCCGGGCGGATACACGGCCGCGAACGGATTGAAGCCAGACTTCCTGACCATCGGCAAGCCCCTGGCAGGAGGCGTTCCTGCCGCAGTCTACGGGTTTACGGAGGAGGTCGCGGCAGGCCTTCACCGCCGGCTCGACGTGGATGACGCAGATGTGGGCGGCATCGGCGGGACACTGGCGGGCAATGCCCTGTCCATCGCGGCAATGAAGGCCACTCTGGAAAACGTACTGACCGAGGAGTTCTACAGCACGGCGATCGCCCTGCAGGAGTGCTTCACCGCCGGGGTGGAATTTGTCATCCAGGAATACAACCTGCCCTGGATCGTCAAGCGGCTTGGCAACCGTTCCGAATACTGGTTCCGTCCCACGCCGCCCCGCAACGGTGGCGAAGCCTTCGCTGCCATCGACCATGAGCTCGACCGCTACATGCACCTGTTCACCCTGAACCGCGGCATCCTGATGACGCCTTTTCATAATATGGCCCTGATCTCCCCGGAGACCACCCAGGAAGATGTGGATTACCATACGGCGGTACTTAAGGGAGCTGTTCCAAATCGTTATATGGATGATGTATAATGTGATGTATAGTCACAGGAGCATCTTATGTCCCAGATGGTTCGAAAGCAAATTTACATCCAAAAGAGCCAGGAGGAACGACTGAAAAAAGTCGCTGAAACCCGTGGAGTGAGTGAGGCAGAATTGTCCGCCGGGCCCTGGAAAACGAGTTGCGTTCGATGAGCGTTTATCGTCCCGCATATGACCAGGATGCATGGAAGAAAGTAGTTGCTTTTTGGGAAGAGCTGGATCAGCGTGGACCCGTGGAACCTCGCCCTCGCAACTGGAAACGGGACGATTTATACGAGGAACGGATGAAGCGTTATGACCGCAATCCTGATTGATACGAATATCCTCGTATATTCTTTTGATCTGGCTGAACGCAGGAAGCAGGCATTAGCGCGTACCCTTTTGCTCAACCTACAGGTCCAGCAACAGGGTTGTCTGAGCATCCAGTGCATCGGAGAATTTTTCAATGTGGTCACGCATGGAAAATTACCCAGGCTGACAATACAGGATGGTTCCGCACAGGTGGAATTCTTTTTGCAGTCTTTTCCTGTATTTCCCCTTACGGCTGGGATCGTGCGTGATGCAGTCCGCGCTGTGAATGCCTACCAATTATCCTATTATGACGCCCAAATTTGGGCATGTGCTCACCTCAATCAAATCCCTGTTGTTTTGAGCGATGACTTTTCCGACGGTCAAATAATCGAAGGCATACGTTTCGTGAACCCCTTTTTAGAGTCTTTTCAACTGGAGAAATGGATATGACCGATTACAAATCCCGGATCTGGCGCGTAAAATGTACGCGAACAAACCCTTAAACAGGAACCCGTCCCCGAAACGTGGAAGCGGCTTGGGGGGCGCGGCCTGCTGACGCGCATCCTCCTTGATGAAATGGATGCAAAGTGCGACCCGCTTGGAGCGGAGAATAAGCTCATCTTTGCCCCTGGCCTGCTGGTGGGACACATGCTCTCGTCCACAGACCGGATCTCCGTGGGCGGCAAGTCTCCGCTGACCGGCGGTATCAGGAATCCAACGCCGGCGGGCGGACCGGCCTGCACATGACCCACATGGGCATCCATGCCCTGATCATCGAAGACCAGCCAAAGGAGGCTGGATTTTGGGTTCTGCACCTGTCTAATAACGGCGCACGATGGGAGAAGGCAGACGACCCTTCGCTTTTCTCAGGGCAGAGCCTTGTTGGTGTCGGTGTGTATGAGACTGCGCCTCTGCTGCTTGAAAAATATGGCGACAAGGTTGCCATCGCCCTCATCGGTCCCGGCGGCGAGATGCGGATGAAATCTGCCGGCATCCAGAACCTGGATAAGGACCGGGTCCCCTCGCGTATCAATGCCCGCGGCGGCCTGGGAGCGGTCATGGGCTCAAAGGGACTCAAAGCCATCGTGTTCGACAATGCCGGCGGACAGAAGCCGCCCTCGTCGATCCGGAAGCGTTCAAGATCGCCCAGAAGGATTACACCAAATCGGTCCTGGAGCATCCCCAGTCCCACACCTATCGTGATTATGGCACAGCGGCCATGGCGCAGATGACCCAGGCCTTTGCTGCATTACCCGTGCATAACTTTACAAAGGGCACCTTCGTAGATGTGGAGGAGATCAGCGGCGAGAAACTCCGCGAGTTCACCCTGACGCGCGGCAAGCCATCCGATCCATCCCACGCCTGCATGGCCGGCTGTACGATCAGGTGCTCGAACGTCTTTGGCGGGGAGGATGGGAAGATCATCGTCTCGCCGCTCGAGTATGAGACCATCGGCTTGATGGGCACCAACGTGGAGATCAACTCCCTGGATGCGATCGGGCGCCTCAACTGGCACGTCAACGATCTCGGTCTGGATACGATCGAGATCGGCGGATCGCTTGGCGTGGCAGCCGAAGCCGGGCTCATGCGCTGGGGCTGTGAAGAGGATGCGCAGAAGCTGATCAATGAGATCCGCCTCGGCACCGAGCTGGGACGCGTCCTGGGCGACGGCGCGCTGGCGGTCGGTCAGAAGTATGGCATCGAACGAGTCCCGGTGGTCAAGGGACAGTCCATGTCCGCCTACGAGCCGCGCTCGATCAAGGGCACCGGCGTCACCTATGCCACTTCTCCCCAGGGCGCGGACCATACGGCCGGACTGACCATCCGGGCCAAGGTCAACCACCTCGATCCCATCCGTCCAGAGGGATGTTTCGCTGAATGCGCAGCTGAACAATGCAGGCTATGATAGCCTGGGCGCCTGCAGCTTCGCCGGCTTTGGATACGTGGCAACGCCTGACAACGTGATCCGGCGCCTGCTCCAGGCGCGTTACGGTTGGGACGACCTGCCTGAGAACGTCCTGCAGGCTCTGGGGAAGGAGACGATCAAAATGGAGCGTGAGTTCAACCGCAGGGCAGGCTTTACCGCCAAGGACGACCGCATTCCAGAGTGGATGACCAGGGAAGCCATCCCTGAAAACGGCTCGGTGTTTGATGTGAGTGAGGAAATACTCGATCACATCTTTGACGGGATTGAATAAGTAAAAGAAAATTTCCGCTCAAAATGGAATAGTACGGAACCTCTTAACCAAACGATAACATTCGATCTCCTCAACATTCGATACAATCACTAAAACGTGGAGATCAGGATGAAAAAAGTATTGTTCCTTTGCACCGGCAATTCCTGCCGCTCACAAATGGCGGAGGCGATCGTCAATGCACGGTTGGGCGATGCCTGGCAGGCATTCAGCGCCGGGACCAGGCCTGCCGGCTACGTCCACCCAAAGGCGATCGCAGCGCTGGCTGAAATTGGGATCCGGCATAAGGGTCGTTCCAAGCTTGCAGACGAGTTCCGGGATGTTGACCTCGATCTCGTGGTCACCGTCTGCGAACTTGGCGGCGGAGGAATGTCCTGTCTGGGTCGGCAAAGGAAAGCGTAAACACCACAGCTTTCCTGACCCCGCCAAAGCCGAAGGCACGGAAGAGGAGATTATGGATGTGTTCCGTGCCGTACGCGATGAGATTGAAAAAGAAATGGTTCGATTACTTCGGGATTATTCGGTTTGAGCGTCCCGACAAAGATTTCTACGGAAACGGTATAGGTCCATCGATCGGAGCAACCAGTTATGCGGGAAGATTACTTCGCTCCGCTCGCAATGGTGGTTGGTCGTAAAAAGGTATGGCGTGCGGCCACTGGCTTGAGACCAGCCAGTGAAAAGACGAAAGATCTGCTCTTCATCAAAGAGCTTATAGAGGCAGGGAAGATAAAATCGGTTATATACAGGCGCTATCCCCTGGAACAGACTTCCGAGGCTCATAGCGGTCGAGTGAGCCTGGTGGCTGGGTTGCCATGATCAGCCAGCAAAGCCCGCCGGATCTATCACTATCAGGAAGATATTCGGTTGTCTGGGATGTGTGAAGCGATCGTGGCGATGATGGTAACATATGGCAGCCAAGGAGTTCGAATGTTGAAAGAAAATATGAATGGCAAAATCTGTCTCGTGACAGGCGCAACCAACGGCATTGGCAAAGCAACAGCGCAGGCGCTGGCCCAGCTGGGGGCAACGGTCGTGATTGTAGGACGCAACGCGCTCAGAAACCGCCCAGGTTGTCGAAGAAATCCGCGCCGCCAGTGGTAACAAAAACGTGGATTCACTGCTGGCGGATTTGTCGTCGCAGCAGGAGGTTCGACGCCTGGCAAATGAGTTCAAGAGTAAATATTCGCACCTTCACGTTCTGATCAACAATGCAGGTGGGTTCTTCTTGCGGCGTCAACTCAGCGTGGATGGCATCGAAATGACCTTTGCACTCAATCATCTCGCTTCCTTTCTGCTGACCAATTTGCTCCTCGATACGATCAAAGCCAGCGCCCCAGCTCGGATTATCAATGTGTCGTCAGACGCGCATACCTCCGGTAAGATCGAGTTCGACAACCTGCAAGGCGAACGGGGCTATAGTCCCGGTGCGTATGGCAATTCAAAACTCGCCAATATCCTGTTTACGATCGAATTAGCCCGCCGCCTGGAAGGAACCGGAGTTACCGTC
This sequence comes from uncultured Chloroflexia bacterium, assembly GCA_963750005.1. Classification (GTDB taxonomy): domain Bacteria; phylum Chloroflexota; class Anaerolineae; order Anaerolineales; family Villigracilaceae; genus Defluviilinea. The sequence continues at coordinate 87,730 of CAVVPC010000031.1, read as the reverse complement.
AATGCGCTGCATCCGGGCCTGGTGGCAACAGGTTTCGCGAAGAATAACGGCAGGGTCATCGCCACCCTCGTCAGCCTGTTTATGCCGCTCGTGGCTCGTTCACCGGCAAAAGGCGCGGAAACATCGATCTATCTTGCCTCTTCACCCAGCGTGGAGGGCATCACAGGGAAGTATTTCTACGACTCACATGTGATCCCACCGGCACCACAAGCCACTGATATGGTGGTTGCCAGGAAATTATGGGATGTGAGTGCCGCAATGGTTCATCTTGGGGATGGCCAGCCAGCAAAGACATGAAGGCACGAATTCAAGAATTGCAGTGCTGGGTTATTGAATATTGTGGACAGATCCCCGCCGTTCTAGATTGCATCTTTGTTGAAACAAATCTCGCCGCTGCAAGGCTTGATTTTCTCCGCGCTCTCATTATAATAATATACAAAATTGTTGCCCGCGATGAACAGCAAGGAGCTGGCCAATGTTTGATCAGATCGTAACAGGCCGCACAAGGTCTTCCCGGTATCTTTAACGGTATCCCGTATATGTTGAAAATCGTATCCTGCGCGAAGATTTAAGAGTACCTGTTAGGGAGGTCTTCTTCGATGTCTTCAGAGCCGCCAGCTAAAATCAATTCTCAATCCGAAGAAACGATTCAAGCACCAGCCCAGCAGTCATTGACTGATGAGCAGTTTTTAGATCCGATTCCAACGACTGAGGCGGCCCTGCCGGCGCGAATTGTATATCTCCCTGTGTGTGGTGGTGGATTTGGTCCGGCCTGAGTTGACCTCTGCCCGTTGGTATGATTTTGCAGGCAGGCTCCTGATGTCGACGGGAGTGGTCCTGGGCTGCGTGCTGGGCCTGCGTCTTACCAGGGAAAGCCTTGACAGCCAGATCGCCGGACAGCCGCACTACCTGCGCATCGACAGCACGCCGGCATTCCAGCTGCCCGCGGCCACAGCGCTGCCGACGCAGACCTCCACCCCCATGCCAACCTCGACGCCGACCTCCACGCCGACTGCCACGGCAACACCCCTGCCTCTGCCCGCCACGCGCCTGTCGATCCCGGCCATTGGCTTGAATACTTCGATCCAGGAGAGCTACCCAAAGCAAAGGGGAGGCGGCTCGTTTGCATGGGACCCACCTGCGTATGCTGCCGGTCACTACGATAGTAGTGGAAACCCGGGCGAGGGCAGGAATATCGTTTTCCAGGGACATAACAATATCTATGGGGAGGTCTTCCGTGACCTCAACAAGCTGTCAGCCGGAGATGAGATCATCCTTCTGACCGATCGCGGTGAATTCCATTACCAGGTCCAGCAGAAGACGATCATTCCCTATGTGGGCAATGAAGCGCAGGCGAGCATCCAGATTGGGGCCCTGACCGCACCCCAGTCGTCCGAAATGGTGACCCTGATCTCGTGCTGGCCGTATGCCACCTTCACCAGCCGCATCATTATCGTTGCGGTGCCAATCTACGGCGGAGGTGGTGGTGGCTAGCAGCATCTCCGAACGCAGGACGTTACGCCGGATCCCGCTGCTGCGCGGCCTCTCCAGCCGCGAGCTGGAGTCCGTCCAGGACCGGATGGTCTACCGCTCCTACCAGGCCGGGGAGGTGATCTGGCGCTCTCACCGCCCCGTTGGGTTTACCGGCTTCGTGCAGAGCGGTGAGATCGAGCTGGAATACCGGGTGGATGGCAGGCTCGTCCGCACGACCAGGCTGTGCACCGGCGACCTGCTGCCGCGTACCCAGCAGAGCTGGAGGCCGCACGATAGCGTGATCGCCCGGGCCGTCACGGACGTCCGTCTCGGCATCCTGCCTGATGTACGGTCCGGGCAATCGGCGGGCGAAGCTCGATCCCGTCCGGCAACAGCGGCTCCAGGCCGGAACTGGCTGAACTGGTTCTGGCCTCTTCTCCTTCTCCTGTTGGTGGCCGTTCTGGCCCGGGATGACCTGGTTCGCATCACCTCCGGGCTCTTTTACCTGGCCTCCAACCAGGACCCCGGTACGATGCGCCTGCTCCAGGCTGCCCAAAAGGTGGACGGAGGTGCCGCCTTTGCGTACAATGAGGAGGGCTATCGCTGGTTCCAACAGGACCGGCTGCCGGACGCCGAAGCGGCCTTTACGCAGGCCGTGGAAACGGATCCGGCCAATGCACCGGCCCTCAACAACCTGGCGATCACCGATTTCACCCGGGGCAACCTTTTGCCGGCCGCCCGGTATATGCAGCGGGCCATGGAGGAGAATCCTGATAACCCGATTGCCCGTTATAACCTTGGAATTATCCTGATGCGGCTCAATGACCCTCTTGGGGCCATCCGTGAGTTCCGGGAGGCAGGCTTTATCGATCCCGGGGCTGCCTCACCCTGTTCTGCAGCAGGCCTATCTGTATAACCAGTTGGGAGACTTCGCCGATGCCGAACAGCGCGCCCGGTCCGCCCTCCAATTGAACCCTTCGCTCACCCCCGCCCACCTGCTGCTGGGGATCGCCCTGTACAACCAGGGCAGGGAAGCTGAAGCGCTGGCCTCGTTCGCAAACGCCCTGGCGCTCGAGCCCGGGAACAGGGTGGCCTCTTTTTACCAGGCCCTGCTCCTGGGACACCTGAAACAGTATGATGCTGCCCTGCCGGTCCTGCATGGGCTGTTCGCCAGCTCCACGGATGCCGCGGAGACCGCCCGCATCCTGTTGGAGATCGATGCGCTCTACCACTTCCGGTCAGAATCAGCGGCAGCCGGACCCTGAAAGGAGGAGAATGGAGTTTGAGAGATTGCCTGATGAAACCCACAAACCATAACCAGGAAGATCCAAAGACCTAAAAAAAGGAGATGCGATGTTTAAAAAATTGGTTCTGCTTTTCGTAGTACTGGCTGCCCTGATGTTCAGCGCCGGCCCGGCCCGGGCGCTCCAGACAGCCGCGGTGATCTATGTGGATACTGCCTATACCGGCACCGAAACCGGCTCGCAGACACAGCCGTTCAATACCCAGGCCGAGGCGATTGCCTATGCCCAGTCACTGCCTTATGGCGGTAATATCTATACCAAACAGGCGAATGGCGCCTACACGTTTACCATGTATGTCGCCCCGGTCTATCCCCCCGATTCCGGTGCACCGCTCTCCGGTCCCGCCCTCCTGGCCTTGCTAGGGGTTGTCAGCCTGATCCTGGTGCTGGCCGGCTGGTTCCTGCTGAGGCGTTCCCGGGCCAACCCGCACTCAGCCTGACCTCCCGGATCCCGGCGGTACCTTTGCCGGTGGTCGCATTTTGAACGATAGCAGCAGAGCTGTTTTCTGCTGCTATCGTCGCGAAAGGCAAACCAGCCATTCGCGCATTTATGAATATTCAGGGTTGGTTTCCCCGCCAAACGAATACCACGGCGGCCGGGTCTTCTGCTCCCATGCATGGTTGCGGCAGGGGCTTTTGACAACTCCTGCTACTAGTGTCATAAACCGTATTGCCCAAGACTTACGAGAGCAGAGCGATTGCAGCCTTAGAAGCAGCGTAGGACCCAGGCAGAAGTAGCTGTGCAATTTGACATCCATAAATCGACATTGGAAAAGTGATGCTACCGCTGGCGAGACACAGGCAGTTGTGCCGCCTTACCAACCAATTCAGCGCCCCAAGCGGAAACTGCAAACCGCCGAGAGTATCATTCGGGCCGAACTCAAGAAACATCCGCATGTCACGTCGGCTCAGTTATGTGAGCAGGTCCAGCAAGCAAAAAGCTTACGAGTAAGCCAAAGCATGATAGTGCCGCGAATTGCGGATTTTGTACTTACCGCTAAAAAAAAGTCGCTCCACGACAGCCAGCGCGAGACGCCGCGCGTCAAACGAATTGCATCAGGGCTTTCAAACGCAATTCACAGAACTTTGGGTCAATCGGTAAAACTCCTGAAATTTCTGGATGAAATGTGGGGCACATTTAGGTTTGACCGCGCCTGTACTGTCGAACCGCAACAATCTTAATCTGTAGGGCAGATTGCCACATAGCAGGGAACAAAATGGAGTGAAAGGCTACAATTTTATGTTGTTGCGGCACTAGGGAAACCCCTTATATGATTTGGTCGGGAATCTCCCTATAATATTTTTTCTGTACGTTTGTTGTTATCGGTGTGTTGCTTGATCTGAGAGTTCAGAAGGAGACGCAAATGGACTTTATCGAGCGCTGGTTGCACATTTCTCCTGATGGTGGAAACGGGGGTTCGGAAATTCTGATCGTAGCCGTGGTCGTCCTGACCCTGCTCATTGCGGCGGTTACAGTTCTTCGTCCTTATCTTCCCAGAAATTTTATCGAATACCTGGAGCAGCTTGGGAAGCGGGAAAGCAGCGACCACTTCGACAACTAAATCCCAACTCGTAAATCCATGCGAAAAGTAGGGCGGGTTTATAACCCGCCAAGCTTTGTATCCCATAAGAATGTCAGGCAGCAAATGTCGCCACGCCGAAGCTCCCGCTCAAAGCGGGGGCGAAGTCTGACCCACAAGCTGTCTATTACGACGAACCATAATATTCTCCGTCATTGTCCTGCTGCTTTCGTGATTTGCTTGGCAAATCAGGCAATGACGGGAGTTGAATAGGAGGAGAGTCCCTTGTATTCCAACACCCAGGTCACCTTCGATGCCAGCCCGGCCAACGCCCGCAGCGAGTCGGTGCTGGCGATCAATCCCTTCAACCCGGCCAACATGGTGGGCGCTTCCAAGCGCTTTACCAACCCGGCCACGTACGAGTTCTCGCTGGCCACCTATTTCACGTTCGATGGCGGCAATTGCTGGAAGAGTCGCCGCCGCTTCTCCTGGGTGCCGGCTGGGGAGGCATTTCGGACCCGGCCCTGGCCTGGGATGGAGCCGGGAACGTCTACCTGGTGGCGCTGCCCTTTCCTCCGGGCGTCAACACCCAGATCGGCATCGCCATCTATCGATCAAGCGATGGCGGCCAGAACTGGAGCGCGCCCAACCTGATCCACACTTCCTCGGGGGACGACAAGCAGTGGGCAGCGGGCGACAACACACCCTCCAGCCCGCATTTTGGAAATGTGTACGCGGTCTGGGACGACGGCAGCCAGCTGGCCTTCGCCCGATCCGTGAACAATGGGGCGAGCTGGATCGGCGTGGGCAACCAGCCGGCCGGCTCCTCTCTGCTATCCGGCTCCTTTGCCCCGCAGGTCACTGTGGCGCCGGATGGGACGGTTTACATTATCTGGACGGCGGGCAGTCAGATCAGAATGGTTGTATCCACGAACGGGGGCAACAGCTTTTCCAGTCCCATCGTCGCCGCTTCGGGGATCACCCCGCTGACCAGTCCACCGCTGCAGCAGGCCGGCGGCTTTCCGCAGCTGCCCGGAGGCAAGTTCCGGGTTCTGACCCTGGGTGCAGGCCGTGCAGGCGCCGGGCAGACGATCGTCGTCGCCTGGGCGGACCTGCGGGATGGTGTTTCACGGATCTACTATGCCTATTCCCATAACCGCGGCGGCTCGTGGCTGAGCCCGGCTTCCGGCCAGAAGCTGCTGCCCGGGGCGTTGGGTTCCGGTCCAGACCAGCATGAGTTCCATCCTCAACTGGCACGCCGCCCCGACGGCTCCATTGGCTGCAGCTTCTATGAATTCGGACCGAAATGGCAGGGCGGCCCGCCGCTCATCGACGTGGAGCTCACCGTTTCAACCAACCAGGCAGCCTCTTTCGGCTGGCGGCAGAAGGTCACGGACCGGGCCTGGGATCCGACGATCGATGCGCCCCTTTCGCACGGCAACCCCGGCGTTACGTTTATCGGGGAATACTTTGGGCTGGCAGGCAGCCCGTTCGGCTGGTATGTCTTCTGGACGGACACGCGCACCGGCGTCCAGGAAATGTTCTTTGGCTCTGCCTTGCGCCTCGGACCGTGGGTCGGCACGCAGTGGACCTACACGATGGGCGCACACCAGACGATCGATTTCTACACCTGGGGCTGGCCCGCTGCCTGGCACGTGGTCTGGATGGTGATGCCGACCACACCCCGGGCCCAGGGACCGCAGCTGCGCTGGAAGGTGCAGGTGGAACGATCGGAACCCTGCCACCTCGTCTATCATATTTTTGTTACCAATCTGTCGAACGCTCCCTTGGGCATCGAAGGGCGCTACGCCATCCTGGCCATCACTTGAGAGGAGTTCAAATGGTCGTCGGAGTTCAAATTTCCTACACGATGGGCCCGCACCAGACAATCGATTTCTACACCTGGGGCTGGAACCCCGTCTGGGATGTCGTCTGGACGGTGGTCCCGACCACCCCTTCGCCCAGCGGCCCACAGGTCGAATGGAACGTGGAAGTGGAACGTTCCGCCACCAACAGCGTCACCTACCATATCTTTATTACCAATCTCACCCCAAATCCACTCGGGGTCGAGGGCAGGTACGCCATCCTAAACCTTTAATGAATGAAGGAGGCTGAAGATGACAGTTGAAAAAGTAAGCGCCGGACAGGCGATGCAGCGCCCGCAGCAGATCCAGGCACCCAAGGCACTTCCTTCCCAGGAAACAGAGCGGCTGTCCGAAACACAGCTGCCGGTTGGTGGCGCACCCGGCTTCGACCACGCCGCCGGGATCGCTGGTACCGCCGGGAGGCGGGATGCTGGCAAACCCGGTGGTACAGCAGTACACACAGGCCGGCAGGGAGTCCAGCGGTGACCAGGCTGAGGTGAAAAATATGGACGCTGGTGCTGCCGCGGTCAAGACGGATAAAAAGCCGGCAAAGAAACCTGCACCGAAGAAGAAACGGACTAAATGATGCAAAAGACAACCTTGAGCGTCGGTATTCTTCTCGTATATCAGTGCAATTTACAAAAAGGATAAAAATATTCAGCGTATAGCCATTCTGTTAGAGAAGGGAAAAACTTCTAACCATGAGTTGAAGGTATGCAATGTAGATTTAGAAGTAAGGTATAACGCCGTATCTTCTAAGGTATGGCTTCGTACCTTACAAGATGTAAAACAAAATAGCCTGGCCACACGGCCAGGCTATTGGTTGGGGCAGGGAACCGGGCGAGTAACTAGAGGAAACAGATTTTCCGGAGGATTGGTATTCCTGCTCCTGTCCAAATGGACAGGGGAGAACCAGACTGTTAGCGGAGGCAGCAATCAAAGGGCGGCAGTATAAAAGATCACAAGGCTTCACATATGAAATTTGGTATTCATGAGTTTGATCGTTTTCCCTACTGGAGGTTGATAATGAAGACTGTGCTCCGCTGGCTGGACATCTTTGTATATCTGGTCTTCCTGGCATTCGCCATTCTGACCGGCCCGCGTGTCGCCACCTGGTACCTCGGGCTGTGCATCTCGATCGCAGCCATGCCGTGGTGGTTCGCCGCCCGCTGGCAGTTGGGTGCATCCTTCTCGGTCGATGCCAGGGCGAACCAGCTCGTGACTTCGGGTATGTATTCGAAATTCCGTCACCCCGTCTACGTCTTCGGCGGCCTGGCGTGGTTCGGCGCGCTCCTGGTGCTGCTGGGCTGGCAGGCATTGATCATCGGGGTGGTGGTGGCGATGATCGAGATCGTCCGTGCCCGGCGTGAGGAGCGCGTGCCTGGCAGCGGCGTTCGGATCTGAGTACGAGCGGTACCGGAGAAACACCTGGTTCTAACGCCTGTCTCCTGAATGACGCAACGTTTTGCATGGATCTGCAGGCCGAATTCCAGACTAAAGTTAAGGGATTCGGCCCGCTGCAATTTACCTAACCGGCCGGCACCAGGGGGCATCATATAAACTGGCCAGGCATCCCTCCCACATCTGTCTAAATGAATTGTCAGTCAGTTGAAAGGTGGAATCTGACCGGAAAAGGCTAGAATACGGATGTCGTCAAAGAAGCGAACTTGGATGGATTTCAGGAGAACGGAACGATGTATGAATTTATGACCAAACAAAATACAAAGCTGCTGTTGGAACTGGAGGGCAGAGGCGTCTTCTTCCAGTATGTTGCCGGGCAGGGTAAAAAGGAGGCTGTATTCCAGGTGACGCAGTCCTGGGCCAGCATCCATGCCTTGCTGGCAAAGCTCCGCAACTACAAGAGCTACGCTGCCTGGGACAATTCCCTATCCGTCTGGATCCATGACCAGGAGCTCTGCCTGAAGTTCCGCACCCTGGACGCGAAACTGGAGCGGGAATGCAATTTCTCTTCAGAAGAGACGGAAAAGATCATGGACTTCCTGGGGAGAGCGCCGAACTTGAATTAAGGGTTTCGTAAAAACGAGCTTCCCGATGCCAGATCGGTGTAACCTTTTAATGGTACCCACCTTATTGACTTTCGTCAAAATATATCTTTAATTCACATATACTGATTATCTCATTTGCTGAATGAGCGGGTCAACTTTAGGAAGAGCATTTCTCGCTGCCGGCTTTCATCGGATTAGAAGGGGGAAGACAAAGATCACACTCGCCTACGATGCTCGGATTTAACATAGCTTTGCCTGGCCATATGTGGGTTTTATGTTCCTCGGAGGAACAACATGGTCATCCTGCCGATTATACTATTTGGGGGCATTCGGATCGCTGATCATCTTTGGCTGACGGAAGTTCGGTTCCCCACATTTGCTCGAGAAGTTCAGGCCTTACCAGCCTGGCTTTATATAATTAAAAGATCCCGGAGGGAGGTGATGTCCATGATTGCGTAAATCCTTGTTATCCGTACGGCACTATGTTAACCCAAAATTCAATTCATCAATCACCAAACAGGAGACAGGAATGAAGAAACGACAGTTAACATTCTCAGTGGTCAGTTCCATAACGCTGGCGATCCTTTTCAGCCTTATGTTTTTGGCTCCATCTTCGGCACTTGCCGTGGGGGCGAACCAGATCTCGGGGACCGCTTATTGGCCTGCTGCTGGTTAATGTATCGACCTTGCAGGCCAGGGCGCCAGCTATGCTGTCGTTATGACCGGCGACCTGCAAGGCTGCCATTACACCTTCATCGAGACTTCCGTATGCACACCAAGCGGGGCGTATATAGAGACCGGGAACGAGATCTTTATCAACTCTCTCAACCCGAATGACACATTCAGGACCACCTACAGGTTCGAGGGAAAATAACAGGACTGCCCCACCGCCCAAGCAGAGATCCATGGACGCTGCCAGCATCCCATTATCGAGGGCAGCGGCACAGGGAAGTTCGCGGGCGTCAAAGGACGGTTTAACCTCCACGACGATGTCGTGGCGATAAATTTCCCCTATACGGGCCATCTGCAATATTACGGATTCACGACTTTCCATTTATACCCTCCCGGTCATAAATTGTGCGTATTTACTCTATGGGAAGCGCAATTTGTGACCGGGGGCATTATAGCTTCACATCTATTACCTTAATGCGTCGGTGGTCGCGGATGGACAGTTCTGGCTTGGAAGCCTGCGGAGATGTTTATGGTCGGCTGAAGGACTGACGCGTATTTTGAGCCAATAGTGTGTTACACTCTTATAGACATCAATTGGGGGAATGGAGCCTGTTTCATCCGGACCAGTTCTTACTTCTCAGGTCCGTTGCCAGGAAACAGCTCGAGTTGCAGTAGAGGACTGGATCAATAATCAAAGAATGACGCTAGATGCCCTCCTGGATTCCATCCAATTGGGCGGTTTTGCAAACGTGAAGTCGATGCGGGGGACGGTTTGGGACCAGCGCCAAAGAGTTTTGTTTTGCCATTGGAAAAGGAGCTACTCATGAAATTCCACGAAGGTGATACGGTCATGCACTGGATGCATGGTCTTGGCCAGGTGATCGGCCTGGAGGAGCGGGATCTGTCCGGTTCAACGAGCCTGTATTATGCGGTCAAGGTCCGCGACCTGACGGTCTGGGTCCCGTCGGATGGTGAGCTGCAGCACCGGCTGCGCGCACCCACCTCAAAGACAGGGTTCAACAATCTACTCGCCATCCTTTCCGACCCGGGTGAAGCCTTACCGGATGACCGCCATGAACGCAGGACCCGCCTGCTGGAGTACCAGGGAGAAAGCAGCACGCAATCGCTGTGCCGTATCATCTCCGCACTGCACGCCTACCAGAAGGTCAGGGCGTTGAACGAAAGCGACAAGAGCATCCTCCAACAATCCCGGAGAGCCCTGCTCGGCGAATGGGAATATGTCCTTTCGATTACCGCTGCACAGGCGGAACATGAACTGTACACAGTACTGGCGTCCCAGCCACTGCCGGTTGCAGTATAAAGCTTCTTCGTGAAGTTTATCCTGGGCGAGGCAGAGATCCTATACAGCGCCCCGGCAGTGCACCTTGTCCAGGCCGTGAGCCCCCAATGAGGCGAGACGGCTTGCGGTGGGTGCAGGTGCCTTTCAGGGAATTGACAGACGCAGGACTTAAGTGCGAAAACGGACAGGGACTGGCGACGCGCCAGTCCCTGTCCGTTTATAGAGTGCCGCACAATTTGCCTGCCTTTAGGTTGGAATTTCAACCTGCAAGTTGTACGAGCTGACATCAATCTTGGATTTGATAAAGAGGTATTTGCCTCCCAGCTGGGTGACGGACAGCTCGTTGAGCTTTGTCACGGGCTTGAGCCCCTTCAGCTCACTGACGAAGGCGTCGGCATCCACGGCATAGTTCTGGTATGTACTGAGGGAGCCGCCTGCTATTTCATAAACCGCCGTGAAGCGGGGCTTCTCGATCCCGGGTGGTTTGAGAGCATCACTTGCTTTTTGAACTTTAAATCGCTCACTGGGTTTCATTTTGGTCTCCTTAATTCTGACTACTTTGGCACGTTCAATTTTCCCCCGGGAAGGGCGAAGATGCCCTGGCCGTACACTGCTCTTTGTAGAGCAGGATCTTCCTGCCGGACGGCCTTGCTCCGCTGCAGGGTAACCATCCAATAAAAATATGACTGGAGTACTGCTGTTGCTACTGATCGAATAACCCTTTGGAGCCCCCTGACTGCGGTTCGGATGACATGGGTCGCGATCGTACCCAATGAAGAGATTATAGCACCTTGTGATGATATTGCCGTGATGGGATTCGCGTTGGGTGCGCTAAAAGTATGTAGATGAGTTTGCTCCCTGCGCCGTCTTCGGCGCAGGATTAATCGAAAAGTGCCGCCGGGTACCGCTGGGCGGCATCTTCGAGACGGCGGTTCGAGACGGCGGCTTGAGCTTATTGACCAACAAACTTTGAGTGCTCCCTTCGCGACAGTATGAAGGACCTTCCAATCACCTGTCCACCTGGACAGGCTAAAACCAATCCACTGGCGGGGGAGATTTCGTGGGAATAACTTATAGTTGGGGACAGTTGAACCTGCCCCAGGCACCGGCTCCAATTCCATGGCGTAAAACAGCCTCGCAATAAAGGAAACTCTGCCCCATGACCCACTCCCTTTCTCAAAAGCCCCGGTCCTTTTGGTATTACCTCTTCAATACCCTCCTCCATCCCCGCCGAACGTTCGACCTGCTGGTGCAGGACGAGCGCCGCTTGAAATTTGGATTCTATGCCATGCTGATCACCGCCATGGTGTATACCTTCGTCTACATCTTCCTGACCATGGGCGGCGGTGCGCCGTCCTCGTTCGATCCCTGGCTGGCAGTGCCGAAGGATGTGTATTATTCCTACAACCGCTTCTGGCTGGCCCCGAGCATGCTCGGCTGCTGGATCCTGGCTGCCGGTCTGGCGTACCTGCTCAGCCGCCTGGTTTCCGGTAAAGGCAGCTTTGACGACACGTTCAGTGTCTTTGGCTTTGGCATCACACTTGCCACCTTCTTTTCCGCTCTCCACGATCTCACGGATAGTTTCCTCAGCGCCGTCGGGCTGCTCGACCAAGGCTGGTACGAAGTCCAGCTCAATTCAGCGACCATCTGGCGGACCATCCTCATGACCCTGTATGGAATTAGCCTGATCCTATTGTTTGTTTACCTGATCATCGGGGTGGCCCGCTCGCAGAAGATCAAATTCGGTCATGCCCTGTGGATCGGCTTTCATCGCGGCGGTCGTCTACCAGGGTGTCTTCTTTATCTTCAACCGGTAGCCAATAGAGCCGGTCCTAAGAAATTTTCCGTGATCGACAACCGGGCAGACCTTGCGATGGAGCTGCTGCTGGATCCCTGCTTTCGTACAGACTTAAAGGTACAATGATCCGATACGATGCCGAAGCTTGTCTTGATCACAGTTTCCTCCCCCGAGATCCGCTATGTACGAAGGTCACGAGTTCTCAACTTTCAGCAGATCACGATGCCTTATTTGGCTGGCAGGGTTCCGCCTCACTGGGAGGTGGTCCATGTGGATGAGGAGGCAGGGGAAATAGATTGGAATATCAAAGCGGATGTAGTGGGATTGACTTTCCATACGCCCAGCGCCTTGCATGCCTATGAGATTGCAGCCCGCTTTCGGTCGAGAGGCATCTGTGTGGTTATGGGGGGTCCGCATGTTACCCTCCTGCCAGAGGAGGCCAGGCAGTATGCCGATGTAATCTTTATTGGAGAGGCCGAAGGGTTGTGGGAGGAATTCCTGAACGGTTTTGAGTTCGGGCTTATACCTTCCCCATTATCAACGAATGGATGCGCCCTGTCTTGCAAATATTCCCCAGGCACGCAAGGATCTATTTCACCGGCGCGACCACACGAGTGGTGTTCTATTTGCAACAAGAGGCTGCCCGAGCCAGTGTGAGTTTTGTGCGATCGCGGTGATGTATCCTCATAAACACCGTACGCGGCCCATCCCGGAGGTTGCGGCGGAGTTTGCATCCTTTCGAGGAAAGGTGATTATCTTTTGGGATGACAACCTTGCAGGGGACCTTGCATATGCCAGGGCCTTATTTCAAGCCATCGCACCTTATCGCAAGTGGTGGAGCAGCCAGGCCAGCATCCATGCCGCCCGGGATGAAGGATTTCTGGAGGATGCTGCAAGGAGCGGCTGTAAACAGCTATTTCTGGGGCTGGAGTCGGTTTCGCAGCAGAGCATGTCTGAAATAAACAAGGGATTTAATCGAGTGGATGAGTATTACCACTTGATCGAACGCATCCATTCCCATGGAATTGCCGTCCAGGTCGGGATTGTCTTTGGATTTGACCACGATACCACGACGATCTTTGCCGATAGCCTCGATTTTCTGGAAGCGGCCGGGGTTCAAAATGCAACCTTCAATATCCTGACGCCGTTTCCAGGTACTCCACTCTTCAGGAAACTGGACCGGGAGGGGCGGATCCGCACCCGCGATTGGAGAAAATATAACAGCCGCACCGACGTGGTCTATCAGCCAAAGCAAATGAGTGCCGCAGAACTGCTGGCGGGCTTTCAATATGCAAACGAACGATTTTACTCGCCAACAGGCATCGCCAAACGATTGTCACATTCCCCCGTCCAGTTGTGGTGGACGCTGCCGCTGAACCTGGCATACGGCTATCAATGGCGAAGGAATAAAAGTCTCCCTATTGTTTGAACCGTTGATCGTTAGCCTTTCTACCGTTCCATTGAACTGCTGCCAGGATGTTCCGAAAAACAAAAATGGTTTCTCCTTCTTGAAGGAAAAACCACTAATTTTGGGTGAGCCACCGATCGGATTTGAACCGATGACCTGCCGATTACGAATCGGCTCATGTGCCAGACTGATGCTACGGTGGCATTTATACCGCCATATCTTGGGTATTATGGCTCCTTAGTTGTTTTTGTCTGTATATAGTAGTGCTCAAAATGATGAATAATCGTCTGCTCATCTGATGAATGATCGTCTGCTCATCAAAGCAAACACAGTAGCGTATTTTATACCGATATCGTATAAGAAATCAATAGTTTAAAACAAGTTGACTTTTCAAATATAGTTTTCCTTTTGGAGAAAGCCAAGCAGAACTGACCTCTGAAAAGTCGGCAGAGATATTCGTACAAAATGGGTGTTGCGGAGCGATCGTCCGGTGGCTCACAAACATAAACAAGCATACGAATTATATGAGATTGAAATTCAAATGATGAGCGGCCATATTAGAAAAAGCGACCAACCAAGGATGATGCTCGGATATTCATTAGTTTTTTCTTACCCCGTCTATTCTGATTTTTCTACCCCACGAATATTTTTCTACCGGTGAACCCTTTGCATATCTTTGGAAATGCTCATCCGTTGTTTGTGTGCGTATTCCGGAGTGAGGCCGCGTTGTGAAACGCGACCGAGCCGTCCACGAGATCCGGGGCATGTCGTCCACCTAATCTGGTTCATGCCGTCCACTATTGGGAAGTGAGCGGGATAAGAGAGAAGGGGGAGTAACGCTGGATAAATCCAATCGAATGTGGATGCTATCTGTCTCAGGATTTGTTCAAGGAGGCAGGCATGACACAGGAAAGGTTGTCCATGCGGCGGATCAAAGAAATTCTGCGTCTGAAGTGGCTGTGCGGGTTGTCCAACCGGGCAATTATGCGCAGCTGCCGGATCTCACACAGCACAGTGAGCGACTATCTAAAACAAGCCAGTGCCGCCGGGCTGCAGTGGCCCTTGCCGGAGGAGCTGGATGAGGTTGAGTCTGTACCAGCGTCTGTTTCCGGAAGAAGAGGTAGCCAGGAGAAAAGGGACCCAGCCAATACCAGATTGGGAACAGGTGCGGAAAGAGCTGAAAGAGCGCAGTGTGACACTGCGCCTGTTGTGGGTGGAATATCGGGAAGCATACCCGGACGGGTATGGGTATAGCCAGTACTGCGAGTTGTACGGGCGGTATGTCAGCAAGCTGGATCCGCCCATGCGTCTCGATCACAAAGCTGGAGAAAAACTTTTCGTGGATTATGCGGGCGACACAATCCAGGTGAGCGACCCCGCCGACCCGGATCTGCATTTTGCACAGATTTTCGTGGCGGTGTGGGGCGCCAGCAACTACACGTATGCCGAGGCGCAGCCCAGCCAGGAGCTGGTCCACTGGATTGGGGGACATGTACCAAGCCTTCGCCTTTTTCGGGGGTGTCCCGCAGATCGTGGTACCAGACAATCTCGCCCAGGGTGTGAAACATGCCAACTGGTATAAGCCTGACCTCAATCCCACCTACCTGGAATTGGCACAGCATTATGACGTGGCCGTGCTGCCTGCCCGGGTCCGCAAGCCGCGTGACAAAGCCAAGGTGGAAGTGGGCGTGCAGGTGGTGGAACGCTGGATCCTGGCCGGCTTACGCCAACGCGACATTTTTCAGCCTGGCCAGCTTGAACCGCGCCATCGCCGAACTGCTGGTGGAATTGAATAACAAACGGATGGAGCACCTGGAGAAATCCAGGAAACAGCTATTCGAAGAACTGGACCAGCCTGCCCTGCGGCCTCTGCCCCAGCAGCCCTATGAATATGCCACCTGGAAAACAGCCCGGGTGAACATTGACTACCATGTGGAATTCGAAAAGCATTTCTATTCGGTGCCCTTTGAGCTGATCCACCAGGAAGTACAGATCCGTGCCAGTGAGCACTGCATTGAGATCTTCCTCAAGAGTAAGGGTGGGGCCAACGCCACACATCCGCGCAACCGCACGCCGGGTCGCTACTCCACCCAGACCGCTCATATGCCCTCCAACCACCAGCAAATTCTTGATTGGAGGCCCGAGCGCCTGCTCCAGTGGGCGGGCGATGTAGGACCCCAGACCCAACAGTTGATCCAGTCCCTGCTGGTCTCCCGCCAACACCCCGAACAAGCTTTTCGTTCCTGCCTGGGCATCCTGCACCTCTAAGCCTTCCGGTACCCGCACGACCAGATGGAGATGGCCTGCCAGTTGGCACACCAGACGAAAACGCTGAACTACCAGGGCGTGAAGGGCTTCCTCGAACATCTGCCCCCTGGGGAAAACAAATCCGTCCTTCCCCCCGATAACATTCGTGCATTCCTATCACCAGTGAGTTCCTATGCTACTCCATCCTCTTCTCGCTAAATGTTCCGCTGCTCCTGCCTGCTTTCCGTGTCAACAACGGAGCAAATGTCCACAAAACACGGGTTTAAAAGGGCTCTTATTCAATTTATGTGAAACCCCATCTGCCCTGCCAGAAAACGCGTTTTCGCAACAAGCCGTCTTTCGCCCGACCATACATCATCCGTTTCAGACATTTCAATCGATTAATGTGCCCCTCGGTCGGACCATTAGACCAGTTGTAGGTGAGTGCTGCTTGCACGGCCTGTCGATCCTGTTCAATCCCCAAAGCAAAATTCTTCCAAATCTATAACTGCTAGGTTTGAGATCGTTCCAGCCAATCTTGTAATTTCTCTGCCTGCTGTTCTCGGACCAATATGGCAAAGGCCCTGCCCTGCGAGATCACCTCTGCCAGGTTAAGGTTGTTCGGCACAAATTCGTTCAAGCAGACTTCCTGTGTTCTTCCGTACACTGTTCCGGTCTTCCCGTGACTGCAAAAGTGAGAGTCCGCAAGGTAGGTGGTCGTCGAGTGGGATCTGTGGGTAACGGTTCTGTTTTTGCTGTTCGGATACGAGGAGGCAGTCCACTCGCATTCCGGAATTCACGGATCACATACCGCACCATTGTGATACGACCTACATAACCCTGTTCCTGGATCTCTCGGAATAACTGCGTGGCATTGTGGCAGCCCTCATTCCAGCGGTTCAACAGATAAGGCTGAAAAGGGTCTGTCAATCGCCCGGTTCGAGAGCGTCTTGCCTGTGGGAGATGAGGAATGCAGGTAACGTCGGATGGTTTTGGGATGGACGTCCAGTTGTTGTGCGATCTGTTTTTTGTGAAGATCCGAGATCGTGAAGCTGTTTTGCCCGGTCCATCCTTGCGCTGGCGGCGTTGTTCCGCCGCCGTGAAGGTCTCTTCAGCCTCCTTTTGCTCAATTTGCGGACCCAAGACTGCTTTTGCGTCCGTTTTCGGCTCAAGGTAGGTGCGGATCACGGAATATTCTTGCTGAAAGATCTTGTAGAGGACATCGGACGCATTCTTCAGCAGATGCCAGCGATCCGCTACCTGGGTTGCCTCTGGCAATGCTTGTTGGATTGCATCTGCATAGGTCTGCGAACGATCGCGACTCACGGTTTGTACTTCTGGATGCTTTCCCAGCCACTGGATGAGGGTCTCTGCAGTGCGGTCACGCAGCAGATCAATGATCTGGCTGCGTTCCAGATCGACCAGGATGGTGCCATAGCGCTGACCTTTTCGTTTGGCCCAGTCGTCCACGCCTAATACATGGATATTCTGGTTTTCCGGTTCTGGCAGGCTGGCAAAGAAGACGATTGAGTGTCGTGTCACTCGCATTGATCCGTTCCAGTCTTAGCAGTTTTTCTCCCACCTGCGCACAGACATTGACACCCAGATACTGCTGTTTGTGGAGAACACGATGAGTCTTGCGTGCATACTGTGCCACGAGATCTAGGAAACTCCTCTGCAAATGTCCGTTTGGGGCACTCCCCGTTATGGCAGAAGAACCGTTTTACCTGGAGTTCCAACAGGACGGAACACTGAGCCCAGGGAAGATCGGTGGGATAGCGCTTATATCGACTATGAAGACGATTACTCTCTGTGCCACATCCTGGGCATGTTGCCTGCTGGACTGTACTTTCCAACTCGACAATGATCTGGCGATCCTGGATCACTGATCTGGATGAGCTCAAACTGCCTGATATTCAAAAGGAATAGGCAAAGATCATGAGTGTTCATGTGCAGGTATAACCCTGCCAGCACCGATTTGATTCACATAAATTGAATAAGACCCTTTCCACCATTCTCTAGACATCCGCGAAGGTCTCCTTAACAACAACTCGGCAATCCGACAGTATGCTGAAAACCGCTTTTAGAAGAAACGCCTGGCTTTGCTGGTGGATCTCGAATGTACCCGGCGCCAGGATCGCCGCCTTCACCGGCAAGAAAAACAGGCAGCCTTTCCCTTCCCTGCCTGCCTCGAAGATCTCGATCTATCCCCTGCACAAGAGGTCCTCGACCAGCCACACGGTCCTCGAACTCGCCCAGAGTCATTGGATTGACCACCATCTCAATCTTGTTAGTTGTGGGTCCCACCGGCTCAGGCAAGTCCTTCCTGCTGTTGCGCCCTCGGCCTGTCTGCCTGCCGGGCCAATTACTCTCGTCATCGCTCATTTCCGCACCTCCTGCCTCCTGGCACAACTCGCACTGTCCCACCTGGATGGCTCCTACACCTTCCTGCTTCCAATCCCTGATTGAAGTTCAACCTGCTGATCCTTGATGACTGGATGCGGGATCCCGTTTGCCGCAGCAGAAGCTCGTGTATCTGCTGGAAGTTGTGGATGATCGTTTCGGTCGTCGCCTTCTCTCCTCCTGGCTTCGCTGCTCCCTGTATCCGATTGGTTTTCCCAATTCGCCACGCCCACACATGCGGATGCCATTCTCGACCGCATCATTCATAACGCCTACCGCCTCTCCTTGACCGGAGACTCGCAGCGACGGTTGCGACTCATGTCACCATGCCGTCCACTTGATTTATAATCCCTTCACCAGCGTTGCTCCACTCAACCGCTGGACGGCATGAACCGGATTTGTGGACGATTTCACCGGAATACGCATTTGCGCAAGATAACGGCGCAGAACACGATATCTTGATGCCCCGTTAGCTCGTTTAAAGAGAGAATATATCCGCCCCATTATTTAGCATCGAAAGCGCAAATTGTCTGCGGAAATCATGCAAAGTCGGTATTTTCTTTAGCCCTGCAAGTCTTGAACGCCTCTGTATAAGCTGCCTGAGACCGTCGTATGTTAATCGTTCCATTGTTTTCATTACAATACGTGCCTTTGTCTGGAGATCATCTCGAATTCGTAGATAACCTCGTAATGCCTTAATTAGTATGTCTTATTAATGAATACATAACGTGGCTTCCGTCCTTTTCCTTCGCGGATAATTACTTTGCCACTATTCAATTCGACATCTTCAAGATTTATGTCACACACTTCCTGCCGCGAGCGCCGGTGTCGAGCAGGAAAAAGATCATTGCTCTGTCTCTTTTGTGAAAATAACTATTTCCTTTGCAAGTCGCTAACAACAAATTGACATCCTTGAGTGGAACAGGTTCGATTATTTGGTCTGGTACGTGGGGAGCATCTACCTTCTTGATTGGATTTTTCCAGTCTACGGGCATCAATTCTTCTTTTTCGATCCAGAACAAAAATGCTCGTATTGACCTAAAAGCAGCGTGCACGCCTCCTGGATTGTGCTGCTCACTAAACATAAGAATATAGGAGCGAAGGAAGTCCGCATCCGCATCCTGAATATTTGAGACTGATTGAGCTTCTGCAAATGTTAGGAAGGACAAGAGGTAATCTCTATAAAACTTTATTGTGGTGGGGAAAGATTTCTCACCTTGCAGTCCGTCAAAATAAGTCGACTGCAATTGCCAATTTTTGTTTTCCCCTCCATGAAGTCAAGGGCAGTCTGGCCCGGCGAAGATGAAAGAATGAAAGATGCAGGACTCGTATTTTAATTAGTTTTTTCTTTTTCGGCCAAAATGAATAACAACTCCTGGGTGGCTATAGAGTATCTCGCCGAGTGCCTATCAACTGCGGGCAAAACCCTTAGTGCCCTTGGGAGTCAATAGGGTTTCTTTCATACCTGACGTATTGGCCCAAGATTGTTTTCGTATAGTTTCAATGTGAGCATGATGCGATCTCCTTCCGAGACGATCAACGATGAGATTACAACAGAATTAGTAGGATCGATATCCATATCATACAAGCGCCAATGGGGAGGTGGGTCCTCGACCGACACGTGTCGGATTACACGACACATGAAAACGCGATTCAGATAAGATTGATCGGATGGTAAAGAGCTTTCGTATAAATCTATTCTTCTCGTCTGTGCTTCCACTATTGTTATGGGGGACTTATTATTTCTTGGTTTGATCATGGCACTGCATCCAAAGGAGTTGAGCATGCTGATCAGGTGTTTGTGTTTCCCCTAGCTTGCAAGCACACCTTTTGATTTGATGATTGCAAATACCGCCGAAGAGTGCTTAAGGAAAAAAAATTCCATCTTTAACAGCTTAAATTAAAAAAGGCTTGCATATCGACTTGCAAGCCCTTTTTGTTTGTGCCGTCTATTCACTATCACGAAACTTTGACAGGAAAGGATTCAGTGAAACCTTTATCGCTTTCGCTTCCTTCGTCACCCATTCAGGGCGTGCCAGGTTCTCGCAGCGGGCTGCAAGCTCATCCGAGTTGGTATCAAATATGTTGTTGACTACTTGAGGATCCTGATCATCAGGCAGCCGATCTCGGACGTAAACTGTAAAGGTTTGATCATCCTTTTCCGGCAACTTGCTAAACCAGAGTATTTCTAGGAGCTTATAAGCAAGCAGTATATGTCGTTTTTCCGGAATACTGGGCATGGAATCTGGGCTGAGTTTCGTCCAGGCCCCACAGTATTGTCAGCCAGCGCAGATGCTCTACAGCCCTGTAGAGCATCTCCTTATCTTTGGCGGCAGCTGATAAAAAGACTGAAGGAGACGTTTCCGATCTTCTGGGGTGGGGAATTTAGCGCTCATAGTATCTATCTCTCTGGCTCCTTTTTGAACAACCAGCCTAGACAAGATATTTTATCATTATTGCTCCGCCAGCGGAGCAATAATCATGTCGCTCAAAAATACAATGGCAGCGGCATGAAGAACATTGTAGGGAAACGCGTTCAGGAAGCTCGGCAAAAATTCAGGCCCCCATTATCGCAGGAGGCGTTGGCAGTCCGCCTGGAGTTAGATGGATGGAAAATCAGCCGTGGGACTCTGTCAAAAATTGAGGCCGGGATCAGGCAAGTTACAGACTTCGAGGTCATGGCACTCGCCAGGACGCTCAAGGTATCCCCTGAATGGCTACTCGACAAGCAATTGTTTGAAAGCCTTTTGAAAAAGCCCAGGGGATAAGCAATATTCCATGCCAAACAATTTCCTGCCAGGGAGACAAGCATTGTTTGTCATCTATCTGCCGTCGAAAGCATGCGGTCCTAGTCTTCTGCGAGGATTGTGGTTGTGGCGCCACCTCATGCTTTCCAGTAACGTTGTTTTGAACAACTCCCGCCCTAGTTTCAACGAAGCGGCTAGGGTAACTAGCGGCTAGTCTGGAACACAACTCCCGCTGGTCATCACCGCTTGATGACGGCTGTCGCAATTGGTAACTGAGAAAGGCTCCCCCATTTCCCTGCTTACTTTAAATTCATCGAGGCGATGAACCCCTGTCCGTGTGGCTTCTCTCAATCCGACAAAAACATACACTTGGCCTCTACCAATAACATATATCCAGTCCAGATCTATCGAAGTAAACAGTGGGATTGGTAGGATCAATGGTTACTGCCTTACTAACTGCCCACACATGACCAGATTGAACCGGAGCACAGGAGTATTTTCTCGCCTTCTCGTGATAGCATGGTGCTATCACCTGATAGTGATAGCACTTGTGAAATCATCTTCATTTGATAGACGGTGCGAAACCGCGAATTTCGATCCCATTCTCCATATGTGCTACCTGATTTTGGCATAAAAGGAAATGGGGACTCATAAGCCCTTGGTCGCGAGTTCCAATCTCGTATGTGCTACTCCGGATCACCACACGGCGGTCTTTTTATTTCAAACGACGATTATGGAAGCAGTCCAAATTCAGACGACTCCTGAGCGCATCGATTTCAACATACCAGCAGCTGTCCGAGATATGGCAGAGTCATATTTATTCACATCACTTTATCAATAGGAATTTTCATAAGTGATGGGTAGAAGGTAAGCTGACAACGCTATTTCCAGTGTTGTATCGTCCAGCAGAGACCTGGTCTCTGCTGCAGCGAACGTTCCTCTCTTTGAACATGATAGGAATGTGTGATAGTCAAAAGCACAGTGAGAAACATGATGAACCACTACATCCTATAATGACGATAGTAGTTTATTTCTTCTTTTGCAATGTTGGCAGTTTTAAGCTCGGACGATGGTCAAACCTGGGAAGTTGTGCTGGATTCTTCTCCATCAATTTCATGATTTCCTCAATTGAACGTTCAAGCTGCACATCCCTGCCTACTGCGTAATCCTGAGGCTTGTTGTCCACCGCGATATCGGGGTCAGTGCCGTAGTTTTCCACCCCCCAACCTACATTCGAGAACCAAAAGGAAAATTCCGGCTGTGATGTGATCGTACCATCTACCAACGCATGTCGAGGCCAGATTCCAACCACGCCCCCCCAGGTCCGCTTGCCAATCAACGGTCCGATGCCCATCATTTTGAATCCGTGGGCGAAGATATCACCGTCGGAACCCGCGAATTCGTTCGTCAGCGCCACAACCGGACCTAAGACCGACTCGGGTGGGTATGGATCGGGATGTTTTCCCCATCGCGAAATGTCATAACCAATCCGGCGGCGCAGCAATTTTTCCAGCAACAGCGGCGAGACATGTCCGCCACCGTTATAGCGGATATCGACGATCAAGCCATCACGATCTACCTCCGCGAGATAGGCGCGATGGAATTCAGCATAGCCCCATGCGCCCATGTCAGGAACATAGACATAGCCTACCCGTCCGTTTGTTGTCTCATGGACACGCCTGCGATTATTCTCGATCCATTGGCGATAGTAAACCGGCGTTTCATTCGCAAGCGTCTTCACCGTAACGGCGCGAGACTCGCCATCTTTATCTGTGACAGTGAGCAAAACGTCTGTATCCGCCAAATTTACCAGTGCCTGCGCGGGAGATAGAGTTTTGCCCAGCCTGCGCCCGTTGATAGCAAGGATGCGCTCACCAACATCGATGTTGACGCCTGGGCGGGCCAGAGGTGAGGTCATCGCTTCGTTCCAGGCATCGCCGTACGCGATGGATTCAACACGCCATGAATTGGTTTCCGGGTCGTAAGCAAACGTCGCGCCCAGATAACCATTGTGGTAGTTCGGACTGGAACGGTAATCACCCCCGAACTCGTAAGTGTGTGACGTGCCAAGCTCGCCCTGCATCTCCCATACCAGGTCAGAGAATTCGGAGCGTGTGCCGGCTCGTTCGACGAGAGGCTTGTAGCGTTCGAGTACTGCTAACCAGTCTACTCTGGACATGTCCGCAGTCCAGAATTGATCGCGCATCAAGCGCCACGCTTCAGTGAGCATCTGATCCCATTCGTCGCCTGGGCTGACGCTCACTTTGACGCGGTCAAGATTGATCCAGCCTGTTTTGCGGTTCGAGGCGTTATTGTCATTCTCTGGTTTATCGCCAGCCTTGAGCGAGCGCAGACGATAGCCGGTTTGATATAAGAGCATAGAACTGTCGCGGCTGACGTTGAAATCATGGATGCCACTGATAATTGTTTCCTCCTTTTGCTCCTCAAAGTTATAGATTAGTAGCGTGCCTTTCGAATAAGGCTCACGGTTCAGAAAACTTGTACCGACCGCGCCCTCAACGGGGTAGTTTGAGTAAAGCACCTTCCCGCCCTTCAGGCCGATGATGCGCCCGTATCGTCCCTCCTCTACAGGGAACTCGACAATGCGGCGCGTGATGTTTTCGAGATCAATTTGGATGGGTCTTTCTTCAGGCTTTTTCTCAAATGGTCCCCCATCTTCCTTCGTGGCTTTATTTTCTTTCAGTGTTTCAGCCTGGGGTGTGTCCTTTGGTTTGTCTTCGGACTTTGCCTCCTGCCTGGGCTGTGGGATGAATGGCGAAGGTAAGTCCTTTTGCAATGTGATCAGAAACGGCTTCACACCGCGCGGGAAGTTGAGATCGAACTGCATATTGTCGTACACTGGATTAAAGTGTCGCCACGACAGGAAGTAAAGATATTTGCCGTCCGGATCGAAGTGCGGATTGATATCGCTCAACACGGGGTCGGTTATCTGGAATGTTTCACCCGTAGCAGCCTTCCATACTTTAATGATGGACACATGCAACGAAATGGAAAGGCTGTACGCCAACCATTCGCCATCAGGTGACCATGCGAACCCGCGTATACGTTCATCCACGCCCCGGTCAATGGTTGTCAGGCTGCGGGAGGCAAGGTCGAGCGCCATCAATTCATACCGGTGGTTACTAAAAGCGATCCCATCCTTCTTGGGGTTGGCACTTACCGCGATAGGGCGGCCAATATCCAGGCTCTTGAGCATCTCTGGCGCTTTGGACGAATTGACATAGAAGATGACGAATTGCTCTTCGCCTCCTGCATCAGTGACCGCCACAATGCGCTCGCCATCGTTAAGCCATACAGGTAGGCGATAGCGTATGGCATCAACTTCACCGTGTTGGGTCACCGCGCCTTCCCAATTGGCGAAGGTGAAGAGCTTGCCGCGTGAGGTCAATGCCAGAGCCTGGCCCCTGGGCTGTAATTCTGCAGACTCCATGTACTTGGCTGTGTTGACGAACTTGCGGTTGCGCTGGACACGCGGTGAGTGATACTCAACCTTGACGAGTGCGCTTTTATTTCTGGAAATATTGAAGACGTATAGATCCGAGCCGGCGTGATATACAATGGTCTTGCCGTCAGTACTGGCATTGCGCGCATAGTAATCCTCGTGATGTGTATGACGGCGCAAACTCTTGCCCGTGGCAAGGCAGGAATATAGGTTTCCGATGCCTTCATGATCGGAAAGGAAATAGATGCGGTCACCAATCCACATCGGGTTGGCAAGATTCCCTTTGAGTTTTATCAGCGGCTTGAAAACGCCATGGCCAGCTGCATCCACCCAGATCTCCCCTGCCGTACCGCCACGATAACGCTTCCATCGGGCCGGATCGCCAGTGTTGCGCCCGATCACCACACCTCCTTTTGGGCCAAAGGATATGTTTCGAGCTGGACCAAGATTGATCAGTTCCTGCAACCCTGTTTCAGGATCGAGTGTGTACAGATGTAGTATGGCATTATGCGGCTGACGGCTGTGATTGGCGAAGATGATTTTGCCATCCCTTGTCCATCCGACTGTCCAGCAGATGCCGCCGTCGAATGTGAGGCGTTTGGCTTGACCGCCGAGGGCGGGCATTACGTACACGTCCGTCTGCCCATCTTCGCGTCCGACAAAAGCCAGCCATTTGCCGTCAGGTGAGAGTACAGGCCGAGTTGCCTCGCTCAGGCTGGAGGTCAGACGCCGGGCGATACCACCGCCAAGCGGGACGGTCCACAGGTCGTCTTCGCTAACAAACACAATCGTATCTTTGTTTACAGTGGGGAAGCGGTAGTAGCCAGCTGTCATTGGGTCCTCCTATGGCAAAGGGAATCAAAAAAAACCGCATATTCGGCGAGTTTACCATATCGCAGGAAGGAATCGTGCTAATGTTTAGTTCCCCACAATCATTTATTGAATGTAAATGGCTTTGGCTCTTAACCGGAATCAAGGAGCTAAGTGGGAGAACAATTCATTTAAAAAAACTCTCCCCTGAAAAGGGCTTGAAATCATTACCCTTTTTCCTTACAATAACATAGTCACGCAAGCAGATGTATCTCTCAATAGCCTGGTTAATTTACTCCCGAGTATGTATGCAAGATCCGTAGTGAGCGGCGGCAGGGAAAGCTGCCGTTCCAGGTGGGCAAGGAGGCCAAAATGAAAACCATCAAAGTGTTGGGTCAGAGCGATGAAAGACTGAAGATCGTCGACTTTGGATCGAATTTGAATAATTTTGAAGTCTCGGATGCCGTCCAGTTTGCCACGGACCGAGCTTCGGCAAGCTACCAGTACATCAGCGGTCTGAAGGATGACGACGTGGTGGAACTGATCTTCGAGGATAACATCCATCGCTGGGTCAAGGTTTCGGAGCTGGAGAAGGATTACAAATACAGCCTGTCGCGCGGCGAGGGGGACAGTGTGATTGAGATCCCATCTCAGCTTCCGGCGGTAGGCGCCCAGCAGACATCACGCGGGGTTACCGCCTGGGCGTTGAAGGGCCTCCGGATATTGAAATATGACCCTGTCGAAAAGGCAGCCGGCGGCATTGCCAGGACGTGGGACGCCAAGCTGATGCCCGAGCCAGGCCTGTATAGATATGACCACGGCTTTTTGAAGCGCGGCGAGAAACTGGATAATCCGGCGATCAATCCCAAAAAGCCGGTCCTGCTGTTTCTGCACGGGACTTTTTCCAGCACGGCTGGCAGCTTCGGGAACTTGCCCGGGCAAGCCTGGGCACGCCTTTCGCAGCAGTATGGCGACCAGATCTTTGGCTATGACCACCGTACACTGTCCGAGAGTCCAATCGAAAATGCCCTCGACCTGGTCAGCGGGCTCCCGGATGGCGTCGTCTTACACCTCGTGACCCATTCCCGCGGGGGCCTGATCGGCGAGTTGCTCAGCCGGAGCGGCAGGACTGACGGCAGGGATGCCTTCGATGAGAATGACCTGCGTCTGGCAGCACAATACATACAGAGCGGGGCGGGTGAGAAGGATCTGGTGAAGTTGTCGAACCTGATGAGGGACAAAGGCATCCACGTGGAGCGATTCGTGCGGATTGCCTGTCCGGCGCGGGGAACCACACTGGCCTCCGGTCGGCTCGACCGCTGGCTTGAGCTGATCGTCAATGTGCTGGGGAAAGTGCTGGAGCCAACGACCGTCGGCGCCCTGTTTGGCGTCCTGACCGACCTGATGCTGGATCTGAAGAAGCAGGCAGCCAACCCCGAGGCGATGCCCGGCCTGGCCGCCATGGTGCCAGAATCAGACTTTATACGCATGATCAACCGGCCGGATGTGGAAGTGGATACGAACCTGTGGGTGATCGCTGGGGACATCGAGAAGAACGACATCCTGGGCCGTCTGGCCATCTTTTTCGCCGACCTGTTCTACTTCGAAGACCACGACCTGGTGGTCCAGACCCGGGCCATGTACGGAGGCATTCCCCGCCGAAACGGGCTGTATTACCTCCACAAGGGGACCCAGGTCAACCACTTCCACTATTTTTCCAACCAGAGGACGGCTGAAAAGATCGTGGAAGCGCTGACCTTCGAAGGGGCAGCCTGGGAGGAGAAGGGCTTCCGGCCGCTCACAGAGGCCTATCAAGGCCAGGCCGTTGCCGTGACGGATTTGACAGCCCGCTCGGTCCAGATGCGCTCCAACCTTTCGCAACCAGTGGTCTACGTGGTGCCTGGTATCATGGGCAGCCACCTCTCGGAGGGCGTCAACCGCATCTGGCTGAATCTGCTCGAACTGGCCCAGGGCAAAATATTGAACCTGCAAATCTCCAACACGAGCATCCGTCCGCAGTCGCTGGTGGCATCGGCCTATGGCAACCTGGTCGATTATTTGAGCGCCACCCATGAAGTCATCCCCTTCCCCTATGACTGGCGTATGTCCATCCTGGAGGAAGCCAGGCGGTTTGCGCAGGTGATCGAGGCAAAGCTCGAAGAGACCAAGCAGCCAATCCGTATCGTGGCCCACTCCATGGGCGGGCTGGTCGTCCGCGCCATGATCAGCAGCCGGCCGGATGTCTGGGAAAAGATGTGTGAGCGGGAGGGATCCCGGTTTCTAATGCTCGGGACACCAAACAGGGGTGCACACAAGATCTCCCGCCTGATCCTGGGACAGGAAAAGACACTGCGCATGCTGGCCATGCTTGACATCCGCAATTCCACGCAGCGCCTGCTGGAAGTGATCGCGCGCTTCCCCGGCGTGCTGCAGCTTCTGCCAGTCAACGATACGGCCTGGGATTTTCTGGATGCCACAACATGGGATAAATTCCCCAACACCGGCCGGTTCACCTGGGTCAAGCCTTTGCAGAAAGACCTGGACTCTGCCAGGAGGTTCCAGGACATCCTAAACGCCAGGGCGATCACACCGCAGGATCCGATCGTCTATGTGGCCGGCTTTTCTCCTGGCGCTCCCTCCGGCGTGGACCTTTCGGGCCGCGGCGAGGTTGTGTTCCTGGGAACGAACGAGGGCGATGGTACAGTAACCTGGCAGTCTGGCATCCTGCCCGAGCTGGAGCACCGCACCTGGTATATGTACGCCGCGCATGGGGACATGGCAAACCACAAGCCTTCCTTCGCGGCGATCTATGACCTTCTCAGCGATGGGAAGACCACGCGCTTATCCACTGCCCGGCCTGCAGTCAAACGCGGCGTGGAGGATACCTATGTTCTGCCTGAGGAGCCAGCCGAAATCTACCCGAACCAGGTCGACCTGGAACAGGTGGTCCTCGGCGCTGAACCAAGACCACTGTCCGCGCCTGTGGTTCAGCCCGTCCGGGTTTCAGCGGCGCATGGAAACCTGTCCTTCTGTAACAACCCGGTCGCGGTGGGACATTACGAGGGGGATGGAATCTTCAGCGCTGAAAAATCGCTGGACTACCTCCTAAACGGTAGATTGTCTGCCCGTCACAGGCTGGGACGATACCCCGGCCCAGAGGGCACGGCTGGGGTCATTCTTAACGATGCAAACCAGAAGCCAGGCGGCGCGATCATTGTCGGTCTCGGCAAGGCCGGGGAGCTTTCCGCCCGCAAGCTTACGCAAGCCTTTGCCAACGCCATGCGGGAATACGGTATCCAGGCCGCCGAGAACAAAGGGCAGGGGCCGCAGGGCGAGCTGGCGGTCTCCACCTTGCTCATTGGTGCCGGCGGCATGGGGCTCACCGTCGCCGCATCGGTGGACGCCATCCTGGCCGGCGTCGAGCAGGCCAACAACAGTTTTTCCCAGCTGGAGGACAGCCTGCAAAGCGTGCGCATTTCCGAGGTCCAGTTCATCGAGCTGTTCAAGGACCAGGCTATCCTGGCGGCCCGGGCGCTGCGCACCCATGCCGGCAAGGCGGGGTTCGCCGTGGACCAGCAACTGGGCAGCTTGAAGGGCGGCTTCCAGCGCCTGGCCTATGAAAAGTCACCCGGCTGGTGGAGCCGTATCTATGTGCGCGCTGGCAGGGATAACTCCCTGATCTTCACGCTGCCTACCGACCGGGCCCGGGCAGAGGAATCCCAGCAGGGCCTGCAAAAGATCAGCATCGAGACCCTGATCGCCCAGGCTGTGGGCACCTCCCAATGGGACCAGAGCCTGGCAACCGCCATGTTTGAGCTCATGATCCCCAACCGGCTAAAAGGCTCTTTCCGCGACCTCAATAACGTTCTCCTCGTCCTGGACCCGGAGGCCGCTCACTATCCCTGGGAACTGATCTACGACCGCCGGGCCGGTCAGGAAAAGCCCCTGGTGGTGCAGGTTGGCATGATCCGGCAATTCAGCACCCGGTCCTTTCAGGAAACGGTTGTGGATGTCAGGAACAAAAATGTCCTAGTGGTGGGCAACCCGGCGAATTTACCCACCGTGTTTGCAAATCTACCCGGGGCGCAGCAGGAAGCTAGCCTGGTTGCAGCCAAATTCGAAGAGTTTGGGTACGAGGTGATCCCAGAGATCAATACCGAAGCCGCTTCGGTCATGAACAAACTGTTCGCCAATGACTACCGAGTCCTGCATCTGGCGGGCCACGGGGTGTATCGTTACAGGCTTCCGGAGTCTACGAACGAGGCGGAGTATTACACCGGGATGGTGCTCGGCGATAATATTTTCCTGACCGCCAACGAGATCAAAAACAAGATGGAGATCCCAGAGCTGGTCTTCATCAACTGCTGCCACCTGGCAAACTTGAACGACCCATCCAGGCCAGGCAGGTATGAGTTCAACAAGCTCGCCGCCAGCCTTTCCCAGGAGTTGATCGAAATGGGCGTCAAGGCCGTGATCGCGGCCGGCTGGGCAGTCGATGACGCTGCCGCCCTGACGTTTGCGGATGTGTTCTATGACTACCTACTCAAGGGCTACTCCTTTGGCGACGCGGTCAAGGAAGCCCGCGTGAAAACCTACGAGTTGCACCACGACCGGACAAATACCTGGGCTGCCTACCAGTGCTATGGCGACCCTGCCTACAGGCTGTTCGCCTCGAAGGAGGGAGCCTCCGATGTGCCGGATAAATTCGTGGATATCGAAGAGGCAGTTGTCCAGATCCGCCAGTTGACTGGGATGGCAAAAACCTCCGCCGCAGAAGGGCTTGTTACCCTGCGGGAAAAACTGCTCCGGCTGCAGAAGACGCTCCAGGAGGAATGTCCTGCGAGCTGGCTGGAAAATTCAAACCTGCAGGAAGCCCTGGGCGAGGCATACGGCGAGGTGTTCTGGTTCGAGAAAGCTGTGGAGTACTACCAACTTTCGCTCGAAAATAAAATTTGCGGAGCTTCGATCAAAGCGATTGAGCAGCTCGCCAACTTCAACATCCGCCTGGCAGTCAGGGCCTTTGAGAACGATCCTGATCAGTACAGGAAGTCCAGGTCAATCATCGAAGAGCAGATCGACCGGCTCGAACTCGCTGATGAGGACGGTTGGAGAGACGACGGAGCGCTGGTCGATGATCGGCAGCGGTTACAAGCGCCTGGCGCTGATCGCAAGTGGCAAGTCGTCCAAAGTGTGCAACCAGGCCCTGGAGAAGATGGAGACCGCCTACCAGCACGCCTGGGAACTGGCGGATAACAAGCCCTATCCGCTTGCAAATCTACTGTCCGCCAGAGTGGCTCGCCTGTTACGGACCAGTGACCCGGAAACGATGGCGAACGCCCTCCCGGAACTGGACAATCTCGCAAAACAGGCTGCTCGCCTGGCGGAGATCGAGAGACTAAATGCGCCGGATGATTTCTTTGCCAGCGTCGGCGGTACGGATATTAACCTCATCGGTTACTTGGTGAACTATATCCAATCCGGATGCAAGGATCTCAACGAGGAGCTTTTCGATGGACTGGTAAGGGACTATTCCACCACCTGGCGGCGCTACGGCTCGGCCCGTGAATTGAACTCGGTGATCGAGCATTATGCCTTCCTCCTGGCAGTACTCAGGAAGGTGATTCCAAACGATGCCCTCCCAGGCTATCTCAATAAAACCTTGCTGGCGTTGAATTCGGTATCCAGATAGGAACAGGACTACCTGCCCCGCAATGAACATGGGCAGGTGGCCTCTAGCTGGCTAACCGCTTACCGGGCATACTGACTCGGTACTCAGTCTGTCATTCAGCGCGGATGGCAGGACCCTCGCTTCTAGCAGCGGAGATAAGACTATTCCCCTGTCCCTCGCATCATTTTCTGGACCACCGGAATAGTAACCAGACCACCTGGGTCCGTCCGATCCGTTGAGCAAACAAAATTCGGGTGCCCAATAATTACAGCAGTGGGATGGGGTTATATCCTTGGATATCAGCACCGGCGCGGCATCCTTCAAATTCGCAATCGTGGCCGCCAGGTAATAATACCCATCATAATATGTCATCCAAGGATCTGGACCACTGAAATTGAGTCGTTAATTGTCAGGGTCTTTGTGCAGCAGTACTCTGCGCAGAGAAGTGTTCCGTTCAAAACGGCGATTTGTTTGTTGAGACTCGCCTGCCCCACAGGTGTCTCGTATGATCAATTGCCCCTTGACTTTGACCTCTTCATGTTCACGTGTACTACCAGCCATTTGCTGTAACAGAATTTCGGCAGCAATCCTGCCCATTTCATAGACAGGCCTTTCCACAGATGCCAGCACAGTGAGAAATGGAAAAGCCCAAACCCGCTTGGCCCATGGGATGGGTGCCAGCAGCATCAGGCTCGAACATACTCCACGATTGAGAACCCGATGACAATTCTGAAAACGCTTTTCTCCACTCAACCGTTCTCCGAAACCTCCTCAAATCTGTCCATGGATAGATTTGAGGAGGTTTCGGAGAACGGAATCAACACCTGATTAGACAGCTACTGCAATTGCTCAGGGTCGCCTATTCTCGAATATCGATCCGACTCAACTTGGGCCCAGGCACTGGGATGAAGCCCAACTGTTGCATCATACCCAGTCGGTCCTGCACTACCCAATGTTCCACAATCTTGCCGTCGGCGAAATCGTTGATGTGAATTTCCGACCATGTAGCCTGTTTGCCAGAGGCGGGCAATCCGAAAAACTCAGCTTTGTGCGTACCGCGGGCGGTCGAGCGAACGACAACCTTATCGCCTTCGGCAATCACATCATCAACTGTATATTGAAAATCGGGGAACGCCAAACGAAGAGCAGAGACAAAAAGCTTAAAGCCAGTTATACCAGGCGGCAGGCTTACAGGGACAAAGGCATGTTCTACATAATCTGAGGCCAGCATTTCATGGGCGACAGCCAGATCGCCTTTATTGAAAACTTCCAGCAGGATTTGGATAGCGGCAGATTTGTTCTGTTCGAAGGACATGGGAGGGTTTCATGATTTCTGCATCGAGGTCCACAAGACCTCGATGCAGAAATTGCGATTATGCACCCGGTGGTGGAAGAAGCACAAGATCATGTTCGGCAAAGAGCCTGGCAAAAGTTTCCGGGCTGGGCGGTTGGTCGGCTGGCAGTGAAGACAGTGCGCGAAAGAAAGCCTCCATTTTGCCCGCTGGAACGACTGTCCAAAATGACTTCGTCATCGCCGGACCGGTGCTATGAACAGCATGTGGGATTCCGCGTGGCATCTTTACCAGGTCGCCAGGCCGCACGGTGTGTATAGCATCGCCAATAGTGACTTCCATCTCACCTTCGATGAGATAGATAAATTCGTCTTCCGTCTGGTGGATATGGGGTGGCACCATTGCCCCATGAGGCGTCTCGTTTTCCCACATAAATGCTCCGCCACCAGTTTCATGGCTGAGGGCCTTGAAGATAATCGTGTTTCCCATCTGAATATACTGCTCGCCCTCGTTAGCGCGGAGTACTCCGCCTGGAAGTTTGCTAGGGATCATAGACATGGCTGTTTCTCCTTTTGTATGAATTAACAACAGTGTATACCAGGTTGCGCCGGCGCGCATCGTTAGATCTGACTATTTCGGAAAATGAGATGAGGAAGTTTAGGCGAGGCTGTGTTCGATAGCAAAACGTGTTGCCGCACTCCGTGAGGTCACATCCAGCTTGTTATAGATATTTCGCAAATGGGCGTTAACGGTCGTTGGGCTGACCACGAGTTGCGTGGCAATCTGGGAGTTGGTGAGTCCCGCTGAAAGCAGACGCAGAACTTCCACCTCTCGGTGCGTAAGTTCAGAAGGAAGAGCAACGGCTGAAGGCCTAGCTTGAGCAAACGTGGCAATCGCTATCTCGGGCGTCATAGTCCGCCCTTCTGCCCAAGCCGCCTCGAAGACACTCGGAGCCAATTGTTCACGTGCCTTCTTTAAGTTGCGGTCATAGAAGAGGTGGAATGGCGGGAGTAATGGAGCTTGGATCGCGTCCCGCAACGCCTGTGCCGACCCAAACAACCGAGCCGCATGTGCAGGCATTTTCTCCGCCGCCGCTACCCCTGCCAGACCTTCGGTGACCAATGCTGTATACCACCGGTCACCTACTTCACTTAACACGCCAACCGCCTCCAACCAGCAGGCGCGGGCGTCTGTAATATTGTTGCGGGTTAGCGCAATGTTACCCAGTCCGTTAAGGCACATTGCTACGCTGCGCCGGTCATCCAACTCACGCATGATGACAAGTGACTCATCATAAATCGTCTCGGCGAGAGCATACTCTCCCTGGGTGATACAAATAGAGGCTTTCCCAAATTGCACGAATCCATAGCTGCGCTTGTCGCCAAGTTCTTTAAAAAGGATCAGACATTCTTCAGTCAATGCCCGCGCTTGAGCGTAGTCTCCGAGACACCAGATAATAAGACTCTTCAGGTTAATCGCGTTCGCGAGGCCAAGACGATCACCCAACTGCTGAAATATTGCTAGGCTCTCCTCAACGAAGGCACTCGCCCGAGGATAGTCACCCTTGAGCGCGGTAACATGAGCCAGCCCATTAATGCCGCTCCAATTCCAGGTAGGATTTCTAACTGCCTAAATAACGCCAGGCTCTCAGAAATCGCCTCGACCGCACGATTGTAATCAGCTTGATAAATGGCGAGGATGCACATGCCTGTCAATACTTTGGCACGCGTGACCATATCCTGACCGTCAGCATGGAGCGCTTCATCTATCCATTTACGCCCCTCACTCAAATGACCGCGCGCAAACCAGAATTGCCACAGTGCACTGCTAATGCGATTCGCTGTATCACCATCGTTGCACTCGATTGCCCAATGCAATGCTGCACGCAAGTTGTCATGTTCTAAGTCCAATTGATCAAGCCACTGTCGCGCTTCGGGCGAGGTCAGCATTGGCTCAGCTTGTTCAGCCAGATGAAGATAAAAAGATGCATGTGCGCGCTGTACGGACTCTTCCTCACCGCTCGCTTTCAACTGTTCAAGCGCATATTCGCGTATGGTCCCTAGCATCGTGAAACGCGCTTCGCCGTCCGCGATCCCTGTTGATTGCTGAAGGCTCTTATCCAGGAGCGAGCTGACTCAACTCAAGACATCCATTGGTTGCTCGTTGGATAAATTTGCCATAGCTTCAGCGGCTTCCAAGGTATACCCGCCAACGAAAACTCCAAGTCGGCGAAAGAGGCGCTGCTCGCCTGCGTCAAGAAGGGCATAGCTCCAGGCCAGTGCGTTTCGCAGGGATTGCTGCCGTTCGGGTAAATCACGTGCACCTTCCGTCAACAGTTGCAGGCGGTGTTCAAGTCTCTTTAACAACGCCGCTGGCGGGAGCAATTTGACGCGTGCAGCCGCAAGCTCGATGGCGAGTGGCAAACCGTCAAGGCGGGTGCAAATCTCGGCGATAACAGGGCTATTATCTGGTGAAAGAACAAAATCGTGCTGAAGGGCTTGCGCCCGTTCGGCGAAGAGCGCCACAGCCGCAGCCTCTGTTAAAGGTGCAACTGAGAACTCATGCTCATCACGTAAGCGCAGAGTTTCGCAACTCGTGATCAAAAGTTTCAAAGCGGGGCAGGCTGTCAACAAATCTACAAGAACAATTCCCGCAGAGGATAATTGTTCAAAGTTGTCGAGCAATAGCAATGTAGATTGATCGCTCAAATAATCGATCAAGAGCAGAGTTGGAGCGCGCTCGCCAGTCTCGTGCAGACCGAGGGCTTGGGCCATCGTCGGCAAGATGAGGCCAGGGTCGGTGATGGCCGCGAGTGAAATAAAATGAACTCCGTCCGGATAATCCGAGGCAGAGTCCGATGCGATTTGCAAAGCCAGGCGGGTCTTGCCGACACCTCCCGGACCAGTGAGCGTCACGAGCCGTACATCATCGCGTTTTAGCAAATTGTATATCCCGCGAATTTCCCCTTCGCGTCCGATAAGGGGAGCAGATAGCTGAGGCAGGTTCGTATGCATCGTAAGCATCGCTGCGATTATACGACTGAAAAAGAAACGGCTCTCTTTGCACGAGCCAGGAATTTATAAATCGAAGCAGTTAGCATGCCGCTGTTGGGTGCGTTTTGATGATTGAATGTGCATGTGCGGCCCACTTGACTGGTGCCATTCACGAATGACCGGCCAGGCTTTCAATTCTACGCTGAAGCGAAGCGTAGTGGAAATCGATATCCTCAGGTGCTTCTTTTCGGTTATCCGACTTCTATCCATGCAACGCCCGCCGTTGAATCGCCACCTGAGCTTCATGGAACGGTCGCTCAAGATAGGCTAAGTGATCGTCCTGGCCGTGGTGATGGGTGACAGCGCCGAGTGGGTGGTGTGGCGCTGATTGCCGGATGTAATCTAGGCCGCCCTCTATGAGCGTGAGCATGTATTGCGCGGCGTCCTGGTCAAAGAGCCACCACTCACCGCCCACCGCCACGTAAATCGGCGAGGTGTGAGCGAACATACCGCGCTGCCATTCATCGTGGTGATGTAGGGCGCTGGCATCCGGCCGGCCGCAGCGAGCCGCCAGCCAAGTATGGCGGTCAACTTTGAGCGACGTTTTCAAATGCAACCGCCGAGCGCCTTTGGCATCTTCGGTCATGGCGACGATGCGCCCCTGCTGCACAATCTCTAAATTGTGCAAAGGGAAAATCGATTCGGCGGTCGCCTCCACTTCCAGCGTCCCGCCACCGCGCGGCAGTTGAAGCGTATCCCCGATGCTCGCGCCGTTGACGCTCAAGTGAATCATCGGCCCACCGCTCAAGAACGTGCGCCCGGCGCGCACGGCGCGACACCAATTCTCATAAGTGAACTCATCTTCACCCGGGATCTGCGCGTAAGTGCGATACAGCCCGACCGGCACGTTGCTGTACATTTTATCCGTCCCGCCGACGAGCGGCAGACGATAACCGCAATTGAGATAGCGATAGTATTCCAGGTGCTCGTAGTTCCCATGCTGAATCATTTCCACCGCATCGGCGCGGCCGGTGGCAATGAGCACCGCCGGTTCGCAGTTCGGGTTCGGTAAATGCGGAATAATCACAGTACCGCCCTGGGCATGGCAGGCGTCCGCCCAATAGGCCATCGTCTCCTCCAGCGCGCCTCCCAATTCCGCCTCGTCTGGCCCGTCGGTACACCAAGGCATCACCGGCTCCTTCAATCCCCACAGCGTCAGGTGTCCCAGCATGTGCTGCCGATTTTCCTGCGAGCAGTAGACGATAGTGTTGCCGCCGTTCGTCACCGTAGCCCCAAGCGCATCCTCGGTGTTGGTAAAGAGATGACCCCACTGCGATTGCAGCAAGTTGACGACATTCAAGTCTTCGCCCTGCGCCTCGCGGTGCGCGCCGTTTGCGCCGAGAAAATGCACATGCGAGTCGCCGCTGAACCAGCGCTGCGCGTTCATGTTCGTCCAACGCTTGAGTCGCAGCGTCAACTCACGCTGTCCCGGCTCAACGCGCAGGCGCGTCCGCAGCGGCTCATACTCGAAGCCGCGCGCCACGTCCACGATCACCTCGCCGCGCGGCAGCCAGCCCTGGCAGTGACCATCAATATACGCGTAAGTGATCTGTCCCAGGCGCAGGTCGCCGCCGATGTCCACATGCCATGTATCAAGATTCGAGTTGACGTGATCGTGATGGCCGTGCGGTTGATAAGGAATGCCCTCCGGCGAGCGAAAGTGGACGCGGCAGGGGATGGGACGATTGGTCTCGTCGTCGAGGATGGTGACGTGTAC
This sequence comes from uncultured Chloroflexia bacterium, assembly GCA_963750005.1. Lineage (GTDB taxonomy): Bacteria > Chloroflexota > Anaerolineae > Anaerolineales > Villigracilaceae > Defluviilinea. Next base: position 50,985 of record CAVVPC010000031.1, on the reverse strand, counting down.
CCAGTTCCGACCGCGATCCACGATCTCCAACTGCACGCGCGACGTTTCGATTTTTCCCTGGGCCTGGAGCGTGCCCCAGTTTGCCCGGCCGATTTCCTCTCCGGCAGATTTCACCGTGATCGTAGCCGAGGGGATGGCCGCGACCTCGACATACGCCTGGCCCGACTTTTCGTTCTGCGCCTCGCCCCAGCCTTTGAAGTCGTCCGAGAGAAAATCATTCGCGGGCTTCTCAGGCAAAGGAAACGGAAACGTCGCCACCCCTCTATCCACGTCCACTTCCAGCGTGAACGGCTTCCCAGCATCCTCCGGCTGCGGTAGTGTGATCTTCACCTCGCGCTTTGCGCTGCGAGGGAAGGGCGCTTCGTCGTTGAACCCTAATGTGATTGCAGCGACGATAAACTTCCGGTCGGCAGGTTCGAGCCTCACCGACTCAATCACCCGGTCGGGGTCGCGATTCTCCCAGGCCCATAGATAGAAGTGGTGAGGCCAGCCACGGTACGTCTCCGATTGACGCGCGCCCATCTCAGCCCATTTCCCTTCGTAGCGCGGCATCAGTCCGTTCTTGTCGTCAGGCAAGGCCAGGAACGGCAGGCCGCCCCACCATGTGGGAACCAGCGCGACCTCGAACCGCTCACGGATGGGCACATGCTCGATCTGGCCGTCGTTGAAGCGAAAGAGATAGTTGGCGACGACGTGCCCGATGCTCTCGCCCTCCCGCACGCGCGACTCAAGCAGCGCATGCGCGAAGATCATATACCGCGCCGCCGCGCCGACCGGGATCGTCACGCTCGCGCCGGCTCCTGCGTGTTCGCCAAAACCGATGAAGCACCGCGCCGGATTTGGCTTGGCGCTGCCCACAATGAATGGTAGGCCATGCCACGTCTGGCTGCCAATCAAAGGTTGCGCTCCCTCCCTGATGAACTCCGTGCCGACGTTACAGAACTGGATAAGATTGAGTGGTTGGTAGTCGTACATGGGCAATTTTCCTCCGTTGCGATTCCTCACTTACTCATTGACCTTGCGTGTCAACTATTATTCAAGCACCCAAATGGGAGTCATACAGCGGCACGCAGAGCGAAACGGCTTTTTGGACAGTCATCGATAAAACCCCATTCGGAACATTATATGAGAAGATTAGAAATTTGATAATAATATTTTACACACCCTCTTGCAGTGAGGCATAGTCATATATCAATATTTTTCAAAGAAAGTGTAGCCATAAAGACTGTCTCCGTTTGGTCTTTATGCGACCTGTTCTGGCCGGGTTGCTTGAGTAATAATCATTCCAGCTAGGCATACTCCCTGCTCCAAAACAAGCTTTATTGTTATTTCTACGGAGTTTCCCGATTGATCATTTTATAAACTCAAGATTGGGATTCGCTCGTCCCGTTGAACTTTACATTTCTATATTAATAGAACAATGCATTCCTCACCAACCCTGGCGATTACCTCAGGCGAACTCTCTACTTCTTGATCGTCTGGAAAATGCACGCAAAGCTGCTTGACAACCAATTCCCCTGCTTTCATGTCGATCGACAGGCTGTCTTGCTGGAGGGTGAGTGAACCCCAGCCGCTCGCTGTAGAGAAAAAAGTCCTGTACGAGCCGCCTTCGATCTGCGGTTTCAGCCATAATTTCCCTTCAACCGCCGAATAGCGAAAACCCGAGAAGGCCAGCAAAAGAGCATAACTAGCCATTGCCCGTGCGTAATAGCTGCCGCATTCGTACTCGTTCCAAGGGTTGCGTGTCTGCCCATCATAACGGCTGCGCAGAGCTTTCACGATCGTCAACCCTTCATCGATCATGCCAGCGCTGATGAGATGAGATGCTACCTGATACTCAATCCCGGTCCAGACTTCATCCGAATAAACGAACGGCAGTGTCGGTTTGCCGCCGTGCGGCCAGGTGCAAAGCAGCAGGCCGGGCTCATCACCCAGGGCGTAGCCCGGGCGCTGCGGGTTCGCGTGATCCTGTAGGGATCTGCGAAAATTATACGCGAAAATCGAACGCAGGCTGCTCAACACGTGCTCTTGATCGAGAGGAGTTCGATCCCGCACAAAGCCGCTAAATGGATCCCAAATAAGCCATCCGATATGCAGCCGCGTCCGTATTGATATTTTGGCCCTTCGCTTGCATAGAGATTTGCCTCTTCCGGGTTTTGGATGCGCATCTTTTGTAGCTGTTCTTCGTTCAGCGAAGCTTGCAGCCCCTCCCAGGTGACTTTTTGTTCGTAGTATTCACCATTAAAGAGGGCATCATCCATCGCGCCAGCGGCTTTCTCGGCGAGTTCCCGGTAAGTAATTGACCGGTCTGGTTCTCCCATCACCGCGGCCAATTTGGCCATCGCCATCAAGGCCCCGATATAAAAGCCGGTGCACATGCCGTCTGGTCCCCAAAACTCGATATCATAGGTATTGTGATGAGGTTCTTCCAATACTCCCTTATGATGTGGATCCCAGACCCGAATGCAATAATCCATACTTTTTGTGGCAGCCGGGTAGAGCGTTGCGAGCCATGCCCGGTCCCCGCCGATTTGCCAATCCCGATAAAGCTTCATCAACCCGCCTAATTGGCCATCCGAAGCGGCGTGGAAGGTATGTTCGACTGGCCCATCGGGCAGCGCCGCTCGAAAATTAATATGACCACGGTCGTCCATCGAGCGAAGCAACTCCTGCTCGCGTAAGCCCTGCTCCAGGGCAGGAAAGAGATGGGCGAGCGATTGGGCGTAATTCCAGTACATGTGTACAAGAGCCGGGACAACTGCCCCGATCCGGATGACAGCCCTCCCAACCCCACAAATTCCCGTTGTATTGACGCAGGAGAGTAGGCGATTTGAGTATCGCCAGATTCGCTGAGACCGCTTCGAGTACATAGGGCGGCAGCGTGGTATCGAACAATGCATCGTGAAATGCCTGTGTGAGTCTTTTTAATTCCGGGTAATTTTGCGAAACGTAATTGAACACCTCTTGTGCATCGGTCCATTGAGATGCGTAATATGGCTGCCAGGTTTTGCGTCTGGAATCGCCTGTGCTGCGGCCTCCGGAAGCCTGTCCTTCGTCTTTGGCAGCGCCATATGAATAATCAATATTTGGGAAATACCAGGTGATCACAACGGGGTATGTGATTCTTTCTCCCGCCTCCAATCTTCCGTTCATTAAAATAGAACCACCATTACGACCGCGCACCACGCCAGCGTGATTGCCATCGTTCGGGGTGAACCTGCCCGATTCCAGTTCGCGCCATAGAACGCTGAGGCTATCAAACCAGCCTCCACGGAACCACATGGCCTTTATCGTGGGTTCGTTCCCAACAATGCCTACCGCGGCGCTGCCGGATTTCACGCTGGTAGGTTCCTCCAGGTTGTATAAATATACGCCTGTTCCTGGCATTACCGCGTTCCTAGAGCTATCAGGCCCGGGCGATTTCGCTCCCTGTGCTAAATGGGAGAGGTGGAACGAAAATTGAAAGTCGACCGTTTCCGAAGTTCGATTCTTGAGCGTGTATTCCAGTATGGCGCACGGGATCGAAGAATTTTTATCGTCCAACGGGATAAAGGGGTTAAAACCTTGTAGTTCGACATCTAGACCTACAACTGGGTCGGACAGCTTTACAATGCCAAATGGGAATTCACCGCGAAAACTGCACTTGCGAAAGCGCGGCAGCCCTTCATGACCTCCTCCCAGAATTCCTTCCGGTTTAATACCCTGAGCATATATTTTGCCTTTAGGGAAAGGACCTTCTACCAGACGGGTAATGTTTTTCTCCGGGATGTGAAGAACTGCGAATGCAGCATCCCCATAACCATCCGCCTCCGGTGCCGCAGTCAGAGTAGGCCGATTCCGGACAGAAAAATCCTGCAGCCCGCCATACCCATTCAAACAAACACATCCAGCTCCGATACCTCCCAGCGGAAAAGCGATCTGAGACAATTGGTTCCCGCGATAAACACGCTGCCTCTTCGAGGTATAGAGATCTTCGGGCGAGTAAGGTTTTGCCCTCATAGCCATACGAGCCTCCCGGATAAATCGAAAGGACTGTTTACAAAATACAGATTTTCAACTGTGAATTTTTCACTTTGGAAAAGCTGTCCTGAAACGGGCGCCATGGCCGCCGCAATCGGCGTAAGGTGTGAAGACAACCTGAACGGACTTGCTGTCGACGGTTACCTCTCCCTGGTACCGACGTCGCCCGTTCACTGGCCCAATGCTGTTTAGGATCATCTGCGGTCGAAGCGTAATTTGATCGAGATCGAGCGCAGGGTTGTCGTGTTGGTCAACGGCCAGCACTTCGGGACCACGGACAACGATCCCATAATGGGCGTCCAGGAAATCTCTTACCGTGACCGGAATATCAAATTCCATCTCAATCGAGCTCCCCTTGGGACCAGATGCGACGGAATCCAAAGTACCCGTCTTCCGTCGAATCAGGATAGACAGCCCGTCCATTGAGCTTAAACTCTACCTCGCTGGCGCCAGGCGGTATGCGCAAGCGTAGGGTAAAGTTCACAGGCGCTGCTGGCTTGACCTCGACTATTACTTTGCCAACATCGGGATAAAAAGAGGTTTGCTTGATAGCAACGGCATTATCAGCCAGTTGCAGGGTCGCTTCACCTGAACTCATAGAGGTTCACCCGCAGGCCCTCACTATCGATAGCAAAAACCCAGCCAGGCAAGCGAGCGATGCCTCGGGGCCCGGACCAGTAACAGCAGCTTGTAGGGCCTGTAAACCACCTCTTCTCATAACGCAGGGGCGTGTAATACATCCACTGCAGGCCGTCCAGCGATTGAGCCGCCAGCAGGGCATTGTAGATGGTTTGTTCCATGTGCTCCATGTAACGAACCCGGCCAGTAGCCTTATATAACAAGGCGTTGAACAGCAGCCACTCCACCGTCGCACAAGTTTCCTGATGATGACGAGCCGGCTCGCCGTTCTCAACCGGCGTATCATTCGGTGCCGTCTCACTCAAGTGTTCGCTGAAGCTGAGCGACCCGGTCGGATACAAATGTCGACTGGTTATATCCTCCCAAACCTTTTCAACCCAGATGAGCTCAGTCCTGCGGTTGCTGGCCATTGCCAGCTCGACCACCCCGCCCAGGTAGCTGGCCAGATTGTAGGCATGCCACATAGGAGCTTGGTGCGTTCTGCGCATCGTTTCAAGGGGTGGATAATGGGTTACTACCGCGCTAGCGAACTCTAAAAACTTTCGCTCTCCTGTAAAGCGGTAAAGACGGGCAAGCTGATCGAGGACAACTACATTCGACCCTCCATTCATCGTAGAGCTGAAGAAAGGATGATCTGCGGCTGACACCATACCGAACTGGTTTATGAGCCATTCCCCGCACCGGACCGCGGCATGCAGGGATGCCTCGTCCTGCCGGGTTTCAAAATAAGTCAGCAGGCCGGTCATCGCATATTTGACGTTCCAAACGTCCCAGTCCCAGTCAGAGCCCTGTCCTCGCCTGGCAGGAAGCTCGATGCCCAGATAGCCGTCTGACTCCTGCGTGGCGATCAACTCAGAGGCAAACCTCGCTGCATCCTGACCCAGGTGCGCATCACCAGAATTAGACGCCGATAATGCAGCGGCGTCCAACCATTTACCCGCGTATTCGCCGGCCCAAGCCAGTTCGCCCTTTTTATTTCGCAGCGGCTCCAGCACCCATTCCTTTCCCCGACGTAGGAAGGGCTCGAGCATCCAGTCTTCCCGCGTTTCATAGATGTGCGCGAGATAACGCAGATTCCCCTGATAACGAGCAGACAGCCGCCCCGTGAGGGTCACTTGATCGCAGCGCGGATAGTGGAGGGAACTTAGAGCTTCTATCCATATAGTTACAGTCGGGCGCGGCGGTCTTTGATGATCTCCAGGACGCGCTTCCAGCTCTTGATGAATGAGCTGCGGAAGAGTTCCACCGGCCCGAAGCCCTCGAACTCTTCAACTTCCAGCCCATCGTCCAGATATCCTCGCCGGAAATCCGGCAGTTTCTCCATCAACTCATCGATTACCTTTTGCGGTACCGGGTTGAAGAGACGGGAAACAACAGGAGGATCTGATTCGATCAATTTGTCGGCCGTGCCCTCCCAGTTAATCGTCAGGCACACCTTGCCTCCCACCATTTCAGTGAAGTGATGCAGGCCGCGCGCGCCGCCCCCGACAAAGATTGCACTATATCCGCGTTCTTCCATCACTTGATAGACCCTGCGGGCTACAGCCAGCCCTGCCTGCCAGAGTACGTCGGGTGAGATATCCACCTTTTCTTTTTCTGCGTAACCTTTGAAATAATCATCGTAGATACCCGCGATATGCGACATGTACAGGACTGGCCGCATATTTACATCTCGGGCTACCTTTTCGTGTAACTCGCATAGGGCAATCATCTGGCTGACCCCAAAGATCTCGGTGGCATTGATCGGAGTGTTCTCCTCCATCAGTGTCTCCATGGCTTCCAAGCCAGACGCCGTGGTCGGTATTTTGCAGCAAATATTCTTGCCGACCGCCCTGTTGTCGCGCGCCTGCCGCAGGATCTCTGCGGGGTCTTCATCGTCGATAGGGTCTGCCTGGATGCTGACATACCCGTCGACCCCGGCGGATTTTGTAAAGACCGGCAGGAAACATTCGGCGATGGGAGCGACGAGCTTGCGCTGGAAAACCTCGGCGGTATATTTATCTTGTTCGGTCTCATGGATGGCCTCATCGAGAAGACGCAAAGCGTATTCCCTTTCTTCGGGGTGCTCGACCATTTTTTGAGTGTAGGATGGGTTGCAGGTGCAGCCAGCCGCGCCATGCGCAATCGCCAAACCGGCTTGATCAAGGCTGGGGTTATTGATCCAGAATTTTGTGGGAGTTTGCCGGCTGACACGGATGAAATAGCTCTCTTTCATAAGTTCCTCCAGGGTGATCTGCGCGCTTATCGAGCCATAAGCAGTTCAGAGACTTTTTCGAAGCCGCATTGGGCGCTCGTGTAGACTGGGATGCCAAATTCGACAAGAGGATCAGGGTATGAAAAAAGCAGGCAAGCCATCGATAATTGGGCCAGGACCACACAACTAGCCGGCTCTCGATCCAAGTGGGCGTGAATTGCGTGGGCCAGCGCTCTGTTATGACCTGGCACGTCGCCAGCAGCAAGGCATTCCCAGGCCTCTTCAACCGTCGTTCCCGAGAAGGTGACTTCTTTCCCCAGACGAGAGGCTGTCTCTTCCAGCAGGGCCTGGGTGCTGTTCACGGTCGGTCCGTGAGTAGCCACCACCAGGATTTTCCCTCCCTGACCGACGGCGCGCTCCATCATCGGTTGGTCGATCTGGAGCACCGGCACAGCGTAAAGTTGCAGCGCCTCAGCCAGTTGCGGATAGGCACGGTTCATGGTTGAGCAGGTGACCAGCACCAGGTCAACCTGGGCCAGCTCGATCAGGTCACGGCCATAGCGGATAAAGGCCTCGATATTCGACTGCGGCGGGCAGGGGAGGCCTTTTTGGTGAGCGTCCATGAAGTTTAGCTGGACGGCTTCGTTGCCAGCATTCACCAAATGGACGCCCGGCAGGTAGTGGCGCCCGAAGTAGTTAGACCATAACGTGATCCAAGATGATCCATTCAGCAAACCAAGGCGTTTTCCAACCAATCCAGGTGCACCGGATGGCTCCGGGCCGAGGTGGGCTATCCCGGTAACACGCAGGTAATCCGAGAAAAGCCGGATCGGATCGATGGAAGGGAAGAGTGCCATGTTCATCGCACTCTTCCCGAAATCTTAGCCTGGATAGCCTCCCGCGCAGCCTGGGCAATATCCACCGGCTGCATATGGTGGAACGTGAAGAGCTCGTCGATCCCCCCGAAGTCCACCCAACGGTCGCGCACACCAATCCGACGCACGGGGACCGGGCAGTTCTCTGCGATCACCTCCATAACCGCCGAGCCCATGCCCTCCAAGGATGGAGGCATTCTCAGCGGTCACAGCGCAGCCAGTGCGGGAGACCGAATCCAGGATCAGATCGCAATCGATAGGCTTGATCGAAGCCAGGTGGACCACCTCGGCCTCGATCCCTTCATTCGCCAACTGACCGGCTGCCTGCATGCAAAGGGAGGTCATCATGCCAGTACCGAAAAGGGTGACATCGTTTCCGGGACGGACGATCACTCCCTTACCCCATTCGAAGCGGTGGTCAGGACCGAAGAGATCCGGCAGGGTCAGTCGGGTGACGCGAAAATACACAGGACCTTCGCCTTCCAGCGCAGCGCGCATAATGGCGCGCAGGTCGGCATTGTCGCCCGGATCTGCCACGCGCATGTTCGGCAGCGAGCGCATAATGGCCAGGTCCTCAATGCAATTGTGGGAGGCTCCCGCCCGGCTGGTGGGCAGCCCGACATAGGAGCCTGGGATGAGCACCTTCAGGCCCGGGTAACAGATCGAGATCGCAATCTGGTCCAGTGCCCGGCGCGCGGCGAAGGCGGCAAATGTGGAAGGGAACGGGATGTATCCCTCGAGAGCCATCCCCGCGGCCACGCCAAATAAATTCTGCTCAGCTATGCCAATCTGAAAAAAGCGGTCCGGGTAAGCCTTCTTGAAAAGAACTGTTTTCGACGATGTGTTCAGATCCGCGTCGAGAACAACAATACGCGCCTCCTCGCGCCCGAGGTCGACGAGTGTCCGGCCGAAGGCCTCGCGCATTTCCATTTCCTGGGGATGGCTATTCTCCGCCATAGAATGTCTCCTTTCCCACCGGTTCATCCAGCCGACTGTAGCCTGCTTCCGGTCTGCCATACGCTTGGGCCAGCTCCCGGAGAATCTTGTCGGCTGTTGCTGGGTCGGGGGCCTGGGTATGCCACTTGTAATTGAACTCGGCCATTTCGATGCCGCGCCCTTTGACCGTATGAGCGATGACAACTACAGGTGCTCCGTGGGGCGAAACCCAATGGGCCCGGTGGAAGGCATCTGCTACGGCAGGGATATCGTGGCCATCGACCTCGATCACTTCCCAGCCAAAAGCCCGCCATTTTTCCGCGTACGGCTCAATGCTCATCAAGTTCCAGGTAAAGCCTTTCGCCATTACTTTGTTGTAATCCACGATGGCAATAATGTTGTCCAAATGGTAATGGGCGGCAGACATGGCCGCTTCCCACATATTGCCCTCATTCGATTCTCCGTCACCCAGCATACAAAATACGCGCGCACCGAGGGGCTTCTTTAAGGCGTAGACCAAGAGCCATGCCAACTGCCACAGATAAACCCATGCCCAAGGGACCGCCGGAGGATTCCAATCCTGGTGTGCGGGTCATATCAGTATGCCCTTCCAGCCGGCCCCCCAGCTCGCAGTAGGTATACACTTCCTCTATGGGGAAGTAACCGCGCACGGCCAGGGTTGCATACAGCCCAGGCGAGCCATGCGCCTTTGACAATATAAACCGATCCCTGCCTTCCCAACGCGGCCGGGCGGGATCCACCTGCATCGTATGAAAATACAGGACTGTCAGAAGATCGGCCATGGAGAGCGATCCGCCGATATGTCCCCAGCGGGCATAGGTGATCATCTCGACCGATAGGCGGCGAATCTGGTAGGCGATATCTTCTAAGTAATGGAATTTTTCCTCGGTAAGCTGCATAGATTTTCTCCTGATAAAATAGCGTCCTTGTCTGTTCCGCGTGGAGGAGACAGCGTCAGAACGCCAGTGTTACAGTCCATCTTGGTCCTTAAACGGATGGTCCCTCATGATTTTGAAAACATAAGCATGATCGCAAGGCTTTTGTACCGGAGGCTTGATCTTCAGGCCGGCATCAGTGAGGGACCACTCCAACTCCTGCTGGATCCCCAACATGCTGACCGAGTGGACTTCTCCCGGATACAGGTTCTTCAGCGCTTCAATCAAGACTGGCTCGGTAGGCCAACCCAGGCAAATCGCATACAACACATCATCCCTGGCCGTGAAACGGATATCTTTGGCGGTGTATTGGACTTCCTTATCTTCCATGAAATAGCCTGATTTCTCCAGCCGCGTGGGGCCACTGCCATAAGTCGTCCAAGGGGTGGTGCCGTATATTGCTTCTCCATTAATTTCCAACCACTTTCCCATTCCCAGTAGACTTTCTCTGGATTGCTCCGGGATTTCTCCGTTGGGCATCGGTCCGACGTTGAGGAGCAAGTATCCGTTCTTGCTGACATTGTCAACCAGATAATGAATGAGAGTCCTCAACGGTTTATAGCGTACATCCTGCAAATAGCCCCAGCCATGTTCATCATCCACCGTGGTATCTGTGATCCACTCCTGATAGGTCAATGTATCAAACCGCCCCAGTTCCAGATCGACTATCCCGCAGCCTGGCACCAGGTCATTCCATTTATAGGTCAGTGCGACCTCTTTACCCCATTCCTCGGCCTGGTTGTAGTAATAGGCCACAACGTCTTTTTTGTACTTCTCCTGCACGAATTTGAGCCCGGCGTCAAACCACAACAGGTCTGGCCGGTATTTGTCGATCACTTCAATAGCCTTCGCTTTCCATCTCTCCAGGAAAGCCCGGCTCGGTTTGGTCTGTTCCTCCCACCCTTCCGTACCTCTTCTCGTCAGGTCAGGCTGGTAGTCCGGGTCGTGCGCCTCGCCGTACAACCCGGCATAGCGCGGGTCGGAGGTGTCATACTCTTTCCTCCAGTGAGGGTAGAACCACCAATTCTCGGCATGATGGAGGGCCACCAGAAAGAACATACCCTGGTCGCGGATGGCCCGCTCCAACAAGCCAACTATGTCACGCTTCGGCCCCATCCGGGCGGCGCTCCACTCGGAATATTGAGTGTCCCACATACAGAAGCCATCGTGGTGTTCCCCCACCGGACCAGCAAATCGAGCGCCAGCCTTTTTGAAGAGCTCCGCCCACTCGTCCGGGTCAAACTTTTCGGCCGTAAACATGGGAATAAAATCTTTATAGCCGAATTGGGATGGCGGCCCAAACGTTTTGACGTGGTATTCATACTGTGGTGTGCCTTCCCGGTACATATCATAGGGATACCAGGTCACATTTTTATAGGGACGCCAATCCACTGAATGGCTGCTGGCAGGGACACTGTACACGCCCCAATGAGTATAGATCCCAAACTTTCCATCTTGCAACCATTGGGGAGTCAGGTGTGTCTTGAGAGAGTTCCAGGTCGGAGCGTAAACCTTCTTCATAACTTATCTTTTTTTCGGTTTTTCCTCTTCTGATTAGTCAAAATGTGGCAGCCAATCGCCGTGGGCGTCGATCAACTCATCCACCATCTGCCAGATTTGGTCCAGATCTAACTCGGCGGCTGTGTGCGGGTCGAGCATGGCTGCATGATAGATGTGCTCGCGCTTTCCGGTCAGAGCAGCTTCGACCGCCAAGCCCTGAACGTTAATGTTCGTTTGTATCATAGCTGCTAGATGGGGCGGCAATTTACCAACGTGCATCGGTTGGATGCCATTCTTATCCACCAGGCAGGGGAGTTCCACGCAGCACTCTTGCGGCAGGTTTTCGATCAAACCGTGATTGGTGACGTTCCCGTACACCACGCGGGGCTGGCCGGTCTCCTGGCTGTGAATGATCATGGATGTATATTCATGACTTCTGTCGTACGTCGAACCGTACACCCTTCTCCAACTTTAGGCGCATGGCCTCCCAGCCGGCAATCTGCTCTTCGCAGCGCCGGATGTATTCATCCAGAGGGATATTAAAATCCTGGATCAAGTCAGGGCGATCCCGCTTGATAAACCAGGGCACGTATTCACTGAAATGCTCGCTCAATTCTGTGACGAAATACCCCAACCGATCGAAGACTTCGTAGCGCACACGGTCATTGGCAGGAATGCCCTTCTCGGCGACGGCCTGCCGCAGGAGCGGATAAAGATCCTGTCCGGTATGCTCGAGCCGCAGGTAGAAGGCCATGTGGTTGATGCCCGCACATAAATAATTGAGCTCCTCAATGGGCACACCCATCATCCGCGCCAACTGTTCAGCTGTTCCCTGGACACTGTGACATAATCCCACCGTCTTGATCTTGCTCGCCCGACTGATAGCCCAGCAGTTCATCGCCATAGGATTGACGTGGTTGAGAAATGTAACCTCCGGACACACTTGTTCCATATCCCGGCACATATCCAGAAGCACGGGGATCGTCCGCAGGGCCCGCATTATGCCGCCAATTCCCATGGTATCGGCGATGGTTTGTCGCAGACCATATTTTTTGGGGATTTCGAAGTCCACCACAGTGCCAGGTTTATAGCCGGCAACCTGGAACATCCCAATCGCATAATCGGCCCCATCCAACGCTGCGCGCCGGTCTGTAGTGCAAGAGATCGTAGTGGCCAGCTGCGCTTCGTGAGCCATCGTACGAGCGACAATTTCAGAAGTAGCCAGACGCACGGGGTCGATATCGAACAGGCTGATGGATACTTCAGCCAGGTCAGATAAGCTGAGGATGTCACCTAACAGGCGCCGGGCGAAAATCGTGCTGCCAGCGCCAAGAAGACAGATCTTAACCATGGATAGCCCTCTCTTGCAGTATGGAGATCAGATTCGCTAAGAGTCGGTTTGCCAGGGGGTCAGCCATAGGGGCATCGAAAATCAGATATTGGCAGAAAACCAGACAGCCTTTGCCCAGGGTAATTCTCTCTATGTCGCTGTACCAAAGTATGGCGGGTGCCTCCTGCCGGGTTTGGGAATTACTGAAAGATCCGGCCAGAACCTCGCCGCCCAATTCGCCCATCATGTACCACGGGCGCACGTTCACGTAAGCTTCTCCGGCCAGCCGTTCGCGGGGCAACCCGGAAAACAAAGGGCTGGCTGGGATCCAATGATAGCAGCCCATCCAATTCCCAATCCCAAAATGCAGCCGGATATTGATTCCGTGTGAATGCAAGCAGACCCAGGACAGCATCGTCCTGAGGATGGAGCGGTCCGATGACTGCGCTCCGTCCGCCAGATACTTCCTCGAGCACCATCTCCCATTCCGCCCGGCTTAAGGAACCAGGATGAGCGATCAAGAGTAGCCTTTTTTGATCCTCCTCAGAAGGCATCCCGCCCAAATTCGAAACCCAGACCGGGGGTGTGCCTATCCATTGGACTCCAGCGTCAACGCTCTCCAAATCGACGGGGGGGAGGACCCAGAAATTGCGGGAAGTCTCGGCGCAGTCTTGCGGGGAATTTAACATCCGCGCCGTCAGCTGGTACTGCCCGGGGCGCAAAGCTGGATTAAGAGTGATTTCTCGGAGAAGATTGATCCCGGCTCCTTGCGGCGCCTCTTGCTGGACGTTGGATACTTCTTTGCCGTCCGGGTCGAACAATTGGACGGAAATCTGCTCCGGTCCGGCGAGCGGCGCACGATTAACCAGGTTTAGACTCAGGACAAGTTTAAAGTCTTGGGGCACCACGTTGCTGGGAATATTTAAGATCAGGACATGTGCCTGGTTGAGCCTCTTGACAGCAGTGTAGGCGAGCTTGGGCCGGCGCCATATATCCAGCAGGCCGGCGTGAAATTCCCAAGCCACATCATTGAGTTGGGTGAGTATGTAACCTGAAATACGAGGGTTCGCCAGCACGGCCTCGATATGGCGGGTGTTACCCGCGGCCTGTAATTCCTGGGCTTCCCGCACAAGATCTTTCACCGTCCCGAAAATGCGGTCCAAACCGCGCTCGGCAAACCCTTTGCGCAGGCTGTCGCGGAAGGCCTTCATTTCGAGGGCATCGACCAGGTGTTCCTGATCCTGGTATTGCGCGACCGTATCTTCCAGGTCAGACATGCCCCCGCAGCCCAGCTCGGAGACGAATATTTTTCCCTGATAGGAATTCGATCTGCCGGTCAAATACATCCAAGAGCGTTTTTGAACTGCCGAAGCCGTGGTCTATCAGGCTCTGAGAGGGATTATTTTTCCCCAAAGCGCGCTCCCAGGCATAGACTGGCTCCGGAACCAGCCCCCCCAGATACAAATGCAAATCTTGAATTTCCTGACGTTCCGTTGCCCGGTTGGGCACCATTGTGGCGCGGTCCAGCCAACCGAAATCCTGGTCGATCGCCATAGTGCCACCCGAATTATCCACCACCACCCGGGTGGGATCAAGGGAGCGAGTAAAGCGGACCAGCGCATCGCTATGCACTGCAGCCGCAGCCGGATTCTCGTTGAAAATTCCCCAGAAAACAACAGAGGGATGATTGCGATCCCTGCTGACCAGCTCCCCGATCTCACGCCGACCATGTTCCAGCAAACGAGGGTTGTCTTTAATCCAGCCCAGGCTGGTCTCCGCGTAGACCAGTATGCCGAGTCGGTCGGTGAGTTCCAGGTAACCGGGAGGCGCAGGACGGAGGTGGGAACGGAGCAGGTTAAATCCAGCCTCTTTCACCAGGGTAATCTCACGAACCAGCATCTCCGGATCGGGAGGAGTCACCAGGTTGATGGGATAATGAGGTTGTAAGAGCACTCCCTGGATGTAAATAGGTGACCCATTCAGAAGGAATTGGCCATCATGGATCGTGAAATCGCGCATTCCAAACGTTGTGCTCGCGCGGTCAACCTGGCCGTCGACCTCAACTCTTGTGATCAATTGGTAGAGGTAGGGATGATCGCAATCCCAGGGGTAAGGTTGGGGCACGCGAAGCCTGTAAGCAAAGCGGTTTATGCCTGGATATAACTGTACCTCTGCGGATTGGTCAGAGACCATCGCTCCGTCCGGGGCAATGATTTGGAGGTAAAGGCTGGCCCGAGAGAAATTTGGCTGGCGATTGTTTAATGCCACCTCGACCTCTGCGATCTCGCGATATAGGTCGGGGAAGATGGCAACCTCTTCACAGGAAACGAGGGGCAAGGCTTCCAGAACGACTTTGCCCCATATCCCGCCAAAAACGTAGTACCACCCTTGCTTGGAAGCGGGCAAGAAATTTAACACCATTCCATCGACATCTTTTGTCCGAGAAAGCGCAGCGACGCGGACGATTAATTCATTGGACGAACCCACATGGACAAATGAAGTGACATCCAGGCAGAAGGGGGTATAAGCCCCTATATGGGCCGCGACAAAGCGGCCATTCAGCCAGACCTCGGCCCGGTAGCTTACCCCATCAAAATGAAGCTGGACGGCTTTCCCATCCCAATCTGCAGGGAGATCGAAAACCTTTCGGTAGAACCCAATCCCTTCCGCGTCTGGAAAGGCGATATTCCATATGGCCGGGACCTGTATTGACTCTGAACGGGCCTCAGGCCAATGACCGTTGGCCCAACCTTGCTGATCCCCGGCTTCCCCAGGGTCGAAAGCGATCTGCCAGGTTCCAGAAAGATCCAATTCGCTTCGCGTGGAGGCAGTGGACGTCATTCAATTTCCTGACTGGAGCGAACCTCGACCGGCGGTTCCAGGGAGACAGGGGAATCTTGTTCGGCTGCCTGAGCTGCTGCCAGGGCCAGCTTCAGAGAAAGGACTCCCTCGTCAATGGGCACACTCGGGTCGCGGTCTTCACGGATCGCGGCTAAAAGATCGAGGGTTTCGGCCAGATATAGATCGTCCTCGGCAGCAACAGTTGTTGCCAGCCGTTCCTTTTCTTTCGTGTGGTGGAAGATGGCGTGATTTGCGTCTGAAAAATCTGCGGTCAGGTCGTCCGAAAAAAATCTCCAGTCATAGTCCCAGCGGTTAGGAATGGCTCCATTGGTCGCTGAGATGGTTGCCATCCCGCCAGAGTCGAAGCGGATCACCGTCGCGCTGGTATCTTCGCTGGTATATTCCCCATCACTCCGGTGGAACAGGTTGTCTTGCATCGAATACACTTTGATCGGCTCGCCCAGGAAAAAACGGGTCAAGTCGATGATATGGATGACCTGCTCCACCAGCTGGCCTCCACTTTTGGCCTTATCGCGCCACCACCAGCTATGTAATGAATTGCACGCGTAGCGGGCGGTCATAAAGCCTCGCTCACCTGCAGGCCTCTGTTGCAAATAGTCCTTTAACCACAAGGCGCCTTTCCCAAAGCGGTACATGAACCCAACCTGGCATTTGATGCCGCTTTCCCTGACTTGTTTCTCCATTCTCAGAGCGAGATCCATGTTCAGCGCGATGGGTTTCTCGATCAGCAGATTGACTCCGTAACGGCAGGCCAATTCCACCTCATTTCCGTGGGCAAATGGGGGAAGGCAAATATATGCCAGATCCAATTCCAGATCGGTAAATAATTGCTCGTAATCTGTAAATACCTGACCTTTTCCCTGAGCAAATTCCTGGTTGTAGTTATTTGCGCTCTCGAATAGAGCATCGCAGAACCCTACCAGAGATATTTCCTCCAAACCTGCCAGATGGACAACATGCTTCCGGGCGAAGCGGCCGCAACCGAGAATTGCTGTTCGTAAAGGTTTCATGGAGCCTCCTCAACAGCAGTAGGTCAGGATGATCTTGATTTTTTCGCCCGCGGATTGGTCGATCAGGTTGTAAGCCTCCGCTGCATCTTCAAAAGGAATCCGGGCGCCGATCAGGGGTTTGACATTCAGCTTTTCTTCTTCGAGCAGCGAGACCGCCGCACGTTCCAGCCGGACAAGGTCCCACATTGGATGGTTACGATGGGAACAATCCCACACCGGCATGCTGGAACGCAGGGTGATGCGGTTATGATGCCACTCACGCGATAAGTCCAGGGGAGTGGTCCGATCGCCGTAATAACTGGCGGTTACCACCAGCCCCTCTTTGTGCACGCCGCGGATAGCCTGCTGTAATGAGGCATATGCTCCAGAAATCTCCACAGCAACATCGACCCCACGCCCTCCAGTGGCCTGTTTGATGGTCATCCCAGCATCGTTTTCTTCGGGATTGATCGTCAGGTTGGCACCCAATTGATGGGCCAGCTCCAGCCGCTCAGGGATTGGATCGACTGCAATAACCTGTGCAGCTCCGTCTAGCCGGGCCATTTGCAAGGCCAACATTCCGATCGCTCCCAGCCCAAATATGGCTACCCGGTCCCCCAGCTTGATTTCAGCATCGTGAATCGCAGCCAGCGCAAAGCGGGCCGGATCGGTGAATACCATCGTTTCCTCGTCGACCTTTTCCGGGATCCGATACAATGCCGTTTCTGTCTTGAGAGCAGTTTGGCGGTGTTTCCATTCGCCATGAACCAGGTCCCCCGGTTGAAAAGTACGAACCTCAGGTCCGACCTTGAGAACTACTCCAGCTGCCCATGAGCCCAACGTGTGCGGATAGAAGGGAGGTACCAACTCTCCTTCTTCTGGTGAGCGGAACAAGCGCAGCACTGGGTCCCAGACCTCGCTGGCAAAAGGCAGCGTCCCACGGTACATATTGATCTCGGTGCCATGTTTAATGCCGCTTACGATCGTCTGCACCAGCACCTCTGACCCGGCGGGCTCTTGATCTTGATATTCGACAAATCCAATTTCCTTGGGTGTCCGGACGATCAATTCCAAAGGCATTAGGTTTTCTCCAATCTCCAAATTGTAGTTAGGCTGTGCGAAATGAGCTACCGGGTAAAACCGGACATCATTCCACTGACGATACCACGTTGAGCGACAGCAAACAAAATCACTGCCGGTATGGCCACAATTACGCTGAATGCCATCACTGGACCCCATTCGATACGCTGCGCTCCCATAAAATTGACAATTTGAACAGGCAGGAGCTGAAGTTTTGGGTTCTGGATGATTGTCAGGGCCATCATGTATTCGTTCCAGGATCCCACAAACTGGAAAATTCCTACCGCAACTACACCCGGCATCGCTAGGGGCAAGACCACTTTCCATAATGCCTGTAGACGGTTGCAACCATCCATCATGGCTCCTTCTTCGATTTCGACAGGGATCGAGTCGAAATAGCCCTTCAACCACCAGATGGAAAGGGGAATACCCCCCACAGCATAAATAAGGATCAGGCCAATCCAGTTGTTTACCAGATGCAGGCGGGCCAGCATGACGAACATGCCGATCAACACCAGCGTACCCGGGATCATATAAAAGATCAACAGGTACATGGCAAAGATGATTTTCCCTCTAAATTTAAAGCGCGACATGGCATAGGCTGCCGTTGCACAGATCGCCAGATTTAACACAGTAGCCAGGGTCGACACGATCAGGCTGTTCAACATAGAGCGCCCGATTGCCGCGTTCGGATTGTTGAGCACGTTCAAATAATGTGCCAGGGTGGGTTGAATCGGCCAGAACTGGATTTGAGAACTGCGCATGTATTTGGTGGTTTCAAAGGAGGTTTTCACCATCCAGATGATCGGGGTCAGGCAAATGAGCGCTACCAGCCCTGCCAGGAAATACAGCAATACCAGCCGCCCCGCCTTTTTTAAGATGCGGACTTTCAGCCAGGGAATCTGGCGCCGGGTTTCTGTTTGGTCCAACTTGGATTTGGTCAAGGCAGTCATCGGGAACCTCATTCATTTATTGAGCGTAATTCTCTGCGAGCATTCCAGAATAACAGGCCGAGGATCACGAGCATCGACACAACTGAGATCGCCACGCCTCTCCCCAGATGGTCCCAGCGAAAGGCTTCAACCCATGCCAGCAAGGGCAAGGTCAGAGCTTTATAAGCTATCTGTCCCCAGCTCGCCGCCATCACCATGATGATATCGAAGGAATTCCAGGTCCAGATGATGTTTAGGATTAGAGTGATTACGATTGTCGTGCGCATCTGAGTTAGAGTGATATGCCAGAAGCGCTGGAACACGTTGGCTCCATCGACTTTGGCTGCCTCGTAAAGCTCCGTCGGAATGCCTTGCATACCCGAAAGCAGCATCAGTGCCATGAAAGGAAAGCCGCGCCAGACCGAGACGACAATCAGGGGCCAGATGCTGGAATTTGGGTGGCCCACCCAAATCGTGTTGGCGTTGTGGATCAGCCCGAGCTTGTACAGATAATGGTTGACGATGCCGTAAAATGGGTCGTACATCCATTGCCAGGTGAGGGCCAGGATTACGGTGGGCATGGCGATGGGAATCAGTACCGCGGTGCGGAAGAGAAAGCGGCCAGGAAATTTTTCGTTCAGGATCAATGCAGTTGCCATCGCCATGAAGAACATCCCGGCCACGCCGATCCCCGTCCAATAAATGGTCTGCACTACTGCCAGCTTGAACCACTGGGCAATGCCCACATTTCCTATCAGGATTTGGCTGTAATTCGAGAGCCAGACGAATTTGGCGGTATCCATGATCCAGCCGATGCTGGTAAACGAGTACCAGATACCGCTGATAAAGGGATATAAGGAAAACAAAATGAGAAAAATTACAGTTGGAACAATCAGAAAATAAGGCAGCGAATGCTTCTTAAATCGTTGAAGGAAAAGCGTGGATTTACTGGAACCTGGCACAGGAATAAAAGTTTTCATGGGATTCCTCTATAGAGAGGGAAGGTTGCCTGCCGCCATTCCCCGGGAATGGCAGCAGGCAGTGAAAGAGCCGGTGGCCGACTTTTACTGGTTGAGCAGCTTGTCCGCCTGTTCCTGAATCAGTTTGTTGGCATCAGCAAAACTTATCTTCCCGGCAGCCACGTCCATCAAAGTTGGAGCCACGATAGTGTCTCTGAACTCCGCCATATGCGCGTTGAAGGGGACTGTGTAGGGTATCCCTATCTTCAGATAGTTACGGATGATATCCCAGGTAGGATCGCTCTTGAACGGTTCGTAATCCAGACCCTGATTATCAGCCGGAGTCATACCGTTTCCGTATGCGTAGGCAGCGGCATTCTCAGGTTTCATTACCCAGAACATGAATTCCGCGGCCGCGGCGGGCTGATCGCAGTTCTTGGTCATTACCATGCCTTCGCCGCCAGCATTATAGAAAATTTTGTCGCCCGGGTTCATGGGTATGGGCATCACAGCGAACTTGAAATCGGGGAAATTCATGTGCAGGGTTGGGATGGCGAAGGTCTCGCGCAAAATGATCGCGGCTTTACCTTCGGCAAACATTTGCTCGATTGTGTCGCCACCTAGGCCAATTGCAGCCTCTGGGGTGATGCCTTCCTGGATGGGGGTTAGATAGCGCTCATAGGCTTGGGCGCCTTTTTCGTTAAGGAACCAGCCCCATTTGCCGTTTTCCTGACGGATGATCGGTGTTCCCATAGGCATTTGAGCGAAGTTCAGCCCATTTTCCAGGACTTTTTCGCTGTCCAACCGTTCGACGTAACCCCAGTGGGCGACGTTGTCCTTATCGAACCCGTCTTCCCCGGGGTGTTTTCCGTTAACGTCCACGGTGAGCTTCTTGGCATTTTCGAACAGTGTATCCCAGTTCCACGGTTTATCGACTGTGGCTGGTTCGATTCCGGCATCCTTTAAGTACTGGGGATTATACATGAGGGTCAGGAGCAGATCACCCATAACCGTGCCGTTCATGACGATAGCCCCATCATCGGCTGTCCTCGCCTTCCAGGAGGCCTCGGGCATCAATGCCTTGATCTCAGGTGTAATGTAGGGCCGCAAGTCATTGATGTAGCCCTTGCGATACCAGTCGATTGCGCCAGCGTCATACCATTCCATGAGGCAGGCGATTCCACCTCCGGCAGCGGCGCCATTTTGAATATACTGTTCACCATCGTCCCAATTGCCTTGAATATATTCAACTTCGATTTTCCCTTTATGTTCCTGGTTGAACTTATCCACCATGGCTTTTCGAGCATCTATACTTTCGGCAAACCAGCCGTTGCTCCAGTATTGCACTTTAACCGGGGCTTGAGCAGCTGCCGCCGTGGTAGGTTGTTCAGGTGCGCCAGCTTGGGGGGCTTCAGTGGGTTGAGGTGCGGCAGTGGGTTTGGCCGTACAGCCCACCAGTATGACGATCGCCAAAATCAGGCTGAGGATTTCGAACACAGGACGGTTTTTTTTCATCTCAACTTCTCCTATCTATCTTGGAAGAAAGCTTTCAATTCTGGAGGTCACGAAATATCTTAGACCGAGTGAAAATCCTCTATCAGTATTCGATGGGTTCAACTCTCCTTTCATTAAGTAATAAATTTATCGTAACGCAGTTCCTTTCCTTGTGGTTGAGCAGTAACAAGTAATCTATATATAATTCAGGTAAACTAACGCCGTTATGAAGCCAATCGTTCGAGCAACCCTGCAGTAGATTGACGAACGATCAATTCACCGTTAATGAAGGCGGAGGATGACTCTTCTCGGCCTTTGAGCCGCTCGATAAGCTTTTCTGCCGCGACAACCCCGATTTCATGAGGGGGTAACCGTATAGTCGTCAGGGGAGGGGAGGCGAGCGCCGCTTCATCGATATCATCAAAACCAACGATCGAAATGGACTGTGGCACCTTGTAGCCGCGCAGCTGAGCTTCTTCCAATGCCCCCAGCGCGCTGAGATCGTTGGCGCATACCACGGCAGTAGGCAGATCGGGCCGATTGAGCAGATCAGCCATTGCTTTCCGGCCACCCACCCGGGTGTAGTCACCGGGAATGATGAGATTATCCTCCACGGGCAATCCGGCTGAATCTAATGCATCAAGGAAACCTGCCATCCTTTTGACACTGCTGGGCGTGCCAACTGTCCCTTGGATAAAGGCAATACGCCGGTGACCTAAACCGATCAAGTATTCAACCGCTGCCATCACGCTTTCCCGGTTATTGGCAGCTACCTGGTCCCAATTGGAGGGTTGCTTCTCGGATGTTGTAAACTCTCCTAGAATCACAACAGGAGGGTTGTGGGAAATCAATTGGCTGACCTGTAATTGGGAGACATGGTACGGGTGCAGGATGAAACCGCTAACCCAACCCGACAAAGAGCGCAAGAAACGGATTTCCCGGTCCAAGATACCATCACTACTGCAGACGATTACCGAATAATCATAGGGGTCTGTAACATCCTGGACGGCTCTTGCCAAAGATGACCAATAGGGGTTGCTGATATCCGGTACGATTAATGCCAGAAGCGGGATATTCTTCCGGGATAATGCTCTGGCTAATTTATTTTGTCGGTAATTCAGCTTGTTGATAGAGTCATAGACACGCTCAGCAAGTTCTGGGCTCACATAATAAGTCCCATTAATAACATGGATACCGTTGCTACGGAGACCCCTGCATTTTTGGCAACATCATGTATTGTGGATTTCATCATTTTAAGAAATTTTGAATAAAGGGATAAAATAGTCTATTTAACCGTTTATATAAACGGTTAAATAGACTATAGCATTAAATATTTATTAAAGTCAATAACGAATCCTGGGATGTCTAGAACATGAACTGTTGGCGAATTGTGGAAGAGAGGGTGAGCTTAGGTAGTTTTGCACAAATGCCAGTCAAACGCACGCAGGTTCCGGATTCAACTAATTTTTGCCTGCCACAGGGAAGGAGTATAGTATCACCAACCGATCCAAGTCACTTGCTGCTGACAGAAACTTAACACCATGATTTGTTGACTTTCTTAAAAATTAAATGCTATATTCTATTTAACCGTTTATATAAACGGTTAAATAGAATATAATTGCCCCCTTCTCCTCCCTAGATAAAACTCGGCAAGGTGCATGCACTATGAAAAAGGCTGTCATATTTGGTGAGCGGCAAGCAGGTCTGATCGAGGTGCCTGACCCCCAGCCCACTAAGGATTGGGTTGTAGTCAAGGTACAGGCGTCGGCGCTCTGCACAGAGTACAAATCTTATCTGGCCGGGCGCGAACTGCAATTAGGGGGCCATGAGGGTGTAGGGGAAGTCGTGGCGACAGCACAACCAGGATCGGTGAAAATAGGCGATCGAGTAGTGATCTTACCCCAATTACCATGCGGGAAATGTGCTTTGTGCAGAGATGGAGATTATGTTTACTGCGAGAATGGCTATGACTTTGAGAAATTCATTGGAAATAAGAACGGTCTGGGAACTTTCGGCCAATATGTTCTAAGGCCCGATTGGCTTTTGCCATCGATTCCAGAAAACATGTCATACGAGCACGCCACCATGGCGATCGATGGTATTGGCGCTTCATTCGGCGCATTCCAGTCCATTGATATCAACGCCTTTGATATCCTATTGGTAACCGGTCTTGGCCCGGTAGGCCTGGGGGCGGTGGTGAACGCACGTTTCCGAGGAACACGTGTCATCGGGGTAGAACCGGTGCCCTGGCGAAGAGAACGTGCGCTCCAAATGGGAGCTGAGGTTGTTTTCGATCCCGGTGAGCCAAACCTGGTCGAGAAAATTCGCGGATTGACTGAAGGCAAAGGGGTAACTTGTTCTCTGGATTGCTCCGGAAAAGTCCAATCACAACGGCTTTGCATCGATGCAACGCGCCGCAGGGGCAGGGTTGCTTTTGTGGGCGAGACTGATGATGTTCTGGCTATCCGGATCAGCCCTGATATGATCCGAAAAGGTTTGACACTGGCAGGATCCTGGCTATACAACATGGCGGATTATCCCAAGGTTATGCAAGTTATCCAGGAATCGCCTTTGATCGACCTGCTTATCAGCCACGTATTGCCGATGAGCCAGATACAGGATGGATTTGAGCTACTAGCCAGCGGTCAATGCGCAAAAGTTGTGATTAACCCGTGGAGATAACCAAAAAGAAATGAAATGAGCCGTTTCATACTTTCTTGTACGACGTCTACAACAAGCATCCCTGGAAGAGATAATATATCTGAGTGCTTTCTCCTCGCGCCCGAAGCCGGGTACAAGGCCTGGGGTGCCCAAAGCCCACTATTTTGGTGGCCAGGGATGACACGCTGGGTAAACATCGACCTTATTATTCAATGCGCCAGAGACGCAGGTTTGGAACACTGTACCGAAGTATACGGAGCCGCCTTTCCAACTGGCTCAGTTGCTGAAGCACAAGCAGCGGCTGGTTTCAGAGCGCAGCTTTTTGATGTAGCGAAAAGATGGGGAGCCCGCTGGTGGTCATCACAGGACGACCGCGAACAGACACCGGCCTGGAGTCCACCATCGCCGGGATTAAATCCCTACTGCTGTTGATCGAGAACAAACCAGTTAGGCTAGCACTGGAGCCACATTTCGGTTCCCAAATCCAGTTTTTCGAGGATTATGAGGCCATCTTTGAACAGATTAAGTCCCTTCAGGTCGGCATCACCCTAGACTCCGGGCATTTCCATTCGGCTGGGGTCGATTGGAAA
Source organism: uncultured Chloroflexia bacterium (assembly GCA_963750005.1). Taxonomy (GTDB): domain Bacteria; phylum Chloroflexota; class Anaerolineae; order Anaerolineales; family Villigracilaceae; genus Defluviilinea. The sequence continues at coordinate 26,968 of CAVVPC010000031.1, read as the reverse complement.
AGTTTGATCCATCGCTATCCCGAGCGGATCTACAACTTTCATGTAAAGGATCATATTGGCACGCAATCCGTTCCGTTAGGGACTGGGGAGATCGATTTACGTGGCTATATTGAGGAACTGCACACGATCGGTTATGAAGGCGCACTCGCAGTCGAGCTTGAGGTAATCGATCCGGAAAACCTGCCGCGCTACTGTGCCGAAGCCTTCATTTATCTTCGTGATCTAGTGAAGAGCGTTACTGGAAAGTTCCCGGATTAAGCGTGCCGACCGGATCGCACCCCATGACGGATCGGTTTGCAGGAATAAGCAGCGGTGGTATTCAATTAATATTGACGATGAAAGCAGAGTTAAGCTAGAGGAGAGTGTAGGATGCCAACCGTCATATCAAATGGAATCAGGATTTATTATGAAGAACGGGGCAGTGGTGACCCCCTGATCTTGATCATGGGTCTTGGAGCTCCAGGTAGCCGTTGGGAGGATCATGCTGCTGCTTACGAGAGGCATTTCCGCTGCATTCTCGTGGATAATCGGGGCGCAGGTGAATCCGAAAGACCGCCTGGTCCTTATACCACCAGGAAGATGGCAGACGATACAGCAGGTTTGATGACAGCGCTGGGAATTGAAAATGGGAGCATTGCCGGCATCTCCATGGGTAGTGCAATTGCTCAAGAACTGGCGCTCTCTTACCCGAAAAAGGTTCGCAGTCTGGTTCTTGTCAGCTCCTGGTCGCGGTCTGATAGGTACACCCAAACTGTTTTTGAACACTTTAAGAAGATGCGAGAACTTGCTTCGCCTGCCGATTTTACCCAACTCCTTCAATTGTGGATCGCCTCTCCACCTTATTACGAAGAGCATTTTGATCAGATGGTGGTGGACCAGACCAAGGCTCAAGAAGACTATATGCCAGTGGATGCATTTCAAGCCCAGAGCGATGCCTGCAGCATGCATAATGCTTTCGACCGGCTTGACATGATAACAGCCCCGACCCTTCTTACGGTTGGGGATGCTGATATCTTTACTCCCCTGCGGCTGACAATCGAAATGCACGAGAGGATGCCAGGTTCCGAGATGGTCGTTTTCAAAGGACTGGGACATATTCACCATTGGGAGGACCTTGAGCGTTTCAATGATGTAACCACTCAATTTTTGTTAGGAAAGTAACCGGGAGAGGATCTAACCATGGATAGACCGAAATTATCGTTGGGAAGTTGGGCGTTCACTTTTGGACCGTTTTCGAATGACCCCTGGCCCTTTTCACGCGTACTTGAGTTCATTGCTGAAGCGGGTTATGAGGGCGTAGAAATCAATGGCTTCCGTCCGCATCCTCATCCAGACGACTATGATACGGCCGCGAAATGTAAGGAGCTGGTGAATGAGATTGACGGATATGGGCTGGGTATTTCCGGATATGCTCCTCCTTTTGGGGATGTACCACCTGCAGAAGTCGCTTCGGAAATGTATTTAAGAGCATTTCGTAAGAGTTTGATTTTTTGTGAAAATTGTGGGATTAGCACATTGCGTATAGATACAGTTAGCCTACCGGAAGCTCTACCTCCTGATGAATACGAGGCGCGCTTCCAACGTCTTACAAAAACATGGCATCTGGCTGCCGAAGAAGCGGCCAAGATGGATATACGCGTGGTTTGGGAGTTCGAACCTGGTTTTTGGTTGAACAAACCTTCTGAGGTGAGGCGTGTTATTGAAGCTGTCGACCATGAGAACTTTAAGCTGCTGTTCGATACCAGCCACGCCTATATGGGTGCAGTGATCGGGGCAAGGCAGACAGGCAATAAGGAATTGCTGAGTGGCGGCGTGGCAGAATATGGTCAATCCCTCGGTACAAAGGTCGGCCACCTCCATTTAATAGATTTTGACGGCTCTCTTCATAATAATGAGACCAGCACCCATGTGGCTTTTGGGCAGGGAAAGATCGACTTTACGAGTGTCCTTTCGGCGATGAAGCCGGTAATCAGCACTTTGCCCGTGGTGGTGCATAGACTTTTGCTTCAACCCGCAAACCCCAACCGCGGGGAGGGATGCTGTTCCTGTTGTGCGGCGGTTAACGGAGGAGGTGCTAAGATGAGCCAGATCAAGTTCGGCTGTCAATTCTATACATGGCAAATGTCTGGAAATCGCTATACGGGTAAGCTACCTGAAATTTTGAACATCGTGAAACCGGCAGGTTTTGCTGGGATCGAATTGGAACCCTGGATGTTAGGATCCTATTATGATGATCCTTGGACGCTGAAAGATCTCCTTGCTCGATTTAACTTGCAACTAGGTGCAATCGCGTTTGTGTGTAATTGGGCTAATCCTGAATGAGACTGAACAAGAAGATCGGAAGCTGAACGAGTGTTCAGCTACGCCAAGTCATTCCCTGAGGCACACCTGGTCCTCGTCCAGGCCCCTGGAATAGATCGTTCCAATCTGCGCCAGCGCCAGCAAAACCTGATCTCCTGCGTCAACGCGGTTGCCGCTCGTGCAGTCGACCAGGGTCTTAGCTGTTCCTACCATCCTAATTCACCAGACGGATCGGTGATTTGGATCGAGGACGACTATAAAATTTTGTTGGATGAACTGGACAGTAGCGTGGTGGGGTTCGCTCCTGATACAGGGCATATTGTCAGGGGAAGGCATGGATGCCCTCAAGAGACTGAAGACCTACAGGCCTTTGATTAAGCACGTTCACTTCAAAGACATAACCACGTCAGGCGGCTGGACAGCCATGGGCGCCGGGATGATCGATTTCCCAGCGATTGTGACAATGCTGAGGGATACGGGTTATACCGGCTGGATTATGATCGAGGAAGAATTGCCTGAGGCCGAAGTAGACCCCAACACAGCCACGACAAAGAATGGAGAATACCTACAGCGATCGTTACTTCCGATCGTTTAGAAGTTTTCTCAAACTTTTTCACATACTCCTCAAGAGAGATTTGGAATGGAATCACCATCACGGTTTAAAGGTAAGGTTGTTTTGGTAACTGGTGCCAGCCAGGGCATTGGCGAGGCGATTTCACTTCGCTTTGCGAATGAGGGACAGACCTGGTGCTTTGCGCCAACGAGGAACAAATCTTCGATGTGGCAGACAGAGCCAGGAAATTGGGTTCCCGTCCTGGCTCTCCTCGTGGATGTTTCGGACAAAGCGCAGGTGGCTTCATTGTTCAAACAAATTCAGGATGAATTCAGCGTATTAGACGTCTCGGTTCATAACGCGGACGATCATTAAAATCGCCCGCCTGGCTGAGTTGAGCGAGCAGGATTGGGATCAGGTGATGGATGTGAACTGCAAAGGGGTATTTTTGTGCTGTCAGGGCGCTGCGGAATTTATGATCCTCAAAAGCGCGGAAGCATCATTAATGCTGCCTCAGGCCAGGCCCGCCAGGCACGCGGCGTTTTTACTCCTCACTATGCAGCAAGCAAGGCAGGTGTGGTAGCGATTACGCAGAGTCTGGCTTTGGAGCTCGCTCCTTTTGGCATTAAACGTAAATGCTTATTGCCCAGGTGTTATCAACACCGAAATGTGGAAATATAACGATCGGGAATGGGGACGTCTACTTGGAGGCTACGGTCCTGGAGAATACTTCAAAGAAGCTGTAGGACGCATCCCGCTTGGCCGGCCGGGTAATCCAGAAGACGTGGCAGGTTTGGTAACCTTCCTTGCGTCCGACGATGCCAGTTATATTACGGGTCAGGCAATCCACGTTAATGGCGGCTTGATCATGGCATCTTAGGCAGGAGTACACACGAAAATCCGTAACCCGAGACCTCAGAAATAAACGCCAAGATGTTCTCGACCCGTTAATAAACCAGCTCATTAGACCTTGATTGGAGGCTCAGTAAAAAATGACAGAGACCTTTCGTCCTCTTCAAGATCACCGGGTGAAATTGCTTCCCGGTCTTTTCAAGAAACGCTTTGATGTTAACAGGCATTATGTTGTTTCACTCGAAACCCAAAACCTTCTCCAAAACCACTATATGGAAGCTGGACTGTGGGCGACCTTGGCGTAAACCTGAGAATGCGCACTGGGGATGGGAATCGCCCACTTGCCAGATCCGTGGGGAATTCCTTGGGCATTGGCTTTCAGCGGCTGCTCATATATATGCAACCACCGGAGATCAAGAGATCAAAGGGAAGGCTGACTATATTGTGTCGGAAGTGGCGTGTTGCCAGGAAGAGAATGGCGGAGAATGGGCTGGACCGATCCCGGAAAAATACCTGGATTGGTTGGCGCGTGGAAAGACCGTTCATGCTCCCCAGTGCACCGTGCATCGAAACATGATGGGGCTTTATGATATGTATGCCTGGGCAGGTAACCAACAAGCTTTGGAGATCCTGATCAAATGGGCGCGGTGGTTTAGTCGTTGGACCTCCCAATTTAGCCAGGACCAATTCGATGATATCTTAGATATTGAAACAGGCGGAATGTTGGAAGTATGGGCAGACCTCTATGGGGTTACCGGGGAAAAGGACCATTATGAGTTGATCAAACGCTATGACCGCCGCCGCTTATTTGACCCTCTAATTGCAGGAAGAGACGTTCTTACGAATCAACACGCCAACACAACCATCCCGGAAATCCATGGGGCAGCACGGGCCTGGGAAGTAACAGGGGAAGACCGCTGGCGGAGCATTGTCGAGGCATATTGGCGTTCTGCAGTTGTTGATCGGGGAAGCTACTGCACAGGTGGTCAGACGAATGGTGAACTCTGGACTCCTCCGCAACAGTTTTCCATGCGATTGGGAGAAAGGACCCAGGAGCACTGCACTGTTTACAACATGATGCACCTTTCAGAATACTTGTTGCGCTGGACTGGCGATGCTTCCTATGACGATTATTGGGAAAGGAACCTCTATAATGGCACCCTGGCTCAACAACATCCCGAAACCGGGATGGTTACTTATTTTTTGCCGCTACGCTCTGGCTCGGCGAAGAAGTGGGGTACGCCGACGGAGGATTTTTGGTGCTGCCAGGGTACACTCATTCAGGCACATACCGTCTACCCAAATCACATCTTCTATGAAGAAGGGGAGAACCTTGTTCTTTCCCAGTACATTCCCTGCCAGCTCGATTGGAACAAGAATGAGACGCATGTAAGACTCACGTTGACAGAAGACCTGCATCTGGATGCCCATCACCGACCTTGCAGCCAATCCTATGAGTTGAAGATCGCTTGTGCTCAACCTCAGGAGTTTACTATCAAGTTCCGCATGCCCTGGTGGATGAGCGGCAACCCGGAAGTGGTCGTCAATGGCGAAAAGCAGGCTGTCAGTGGAAATCCATCTACATATGCATCGATTCGTAAAGTTTGGCACAACGATACACTCCAAATCACCTTGCCTCAAGGTCTCAGCCTAAGCCGCCTGCCGGACCGTCCGGATACCGTTGCCTTCATGGAAGGTCCGGTTGTGTTGGCAGCAGTTCTAGGAGATGCATCAGGGAAGACAGGGTTCGCTGAAACATTCAACGAGAAGACACTGTACTGCAAAAAGGATGAACCAACGGCTGTTCTTGTGCCCGATAATGAGCGGGATTCTTCAAGGTGGGGGACGCGCTGATCGAACGCATGGCCAAACACAAAACATTCGCTTCATCCCCTTGTATGAGATTCAGGACGAGCGTTATGCGGTTTACTTCCCGATCCAGGACTGATAACTTTTCTTCTGTTGGGCCTGAGAGGAGCAAACCAAAATTTTGCGGATATTGACACTTCGGAACTGCATCAAAGCATTTTTGGTCGATGAAAGCTGCGAAGTCATGAGCGCCTCTATGGTCATCCTTCTCGAAACTCCCCCGGAGCCTTTTCATTCTGCGGCAACCGCAGATTGTTGCGTTCGCTGGACTGACGTTACCTAAAGAAAATAATATCTTTGATTTATCATCTTAGGAGGCTAAGAATATGGACCTTGGACTAAATGGAAAGAATGCCCTGGTGACCGGAGGGGAGAGGGGGATTGGGAGAGATATATGTCTTTCGCTTGCTCAGGAAGGAGTGGATGTCGCGTATTGTGATATTAAGATTGAGGTCGGGAAGAATTAACTCAGCAGGAAATCAGGAAATTTGGACGAAACGCCCTTGCGATGGAAGTCGATGTAGCTGACGAAGCCCAAGTGATCAGATTTGTCCAAGGCACAATCGATGAATTTGGGCAGCGTTGATATATTTGTAAGTAATGCGGGGATCATTGAGTGGGAACCGATCACCAAGATCACTTTGGAATGTTGGAACAGGATTCTGGCGGTCAATTTGACGGGTGCAATGCTCTGCGCCCGTGAAGTAGCCAGGCACATGGTCGAGAAAAGGAAAGGGGTAATGCTGTTCACCTCTTCAACGATTCAATTTAATCCTGCATATAAGGAGGCCGCCTACGGGTTAGTAAAACCGGCGTACAGGTGTTTGCTGAAACTGCCGCTGATCGAACTTGCTCCTTATGGGATCCGGGTCAATACAGTCTCCCCGGGACTGATCAACTCCCCCAATTGGGCAAAGGGCGTTTTGCCCAAGGCGGCAAATGATCCCCAAACCGGAGAAGGATTTATGGGCAACATACCGCTCGGTCGCCTTGGGTTGCCGAACGATGTAGGCGCGGCCTATGCATTTCTTGCTTCTGATAAGGCATCATTTGCGACTGGGGCAAACATCGTTCTCGATGGCGGATTTACTCTGAGACCGCTGGTCCTGGTCTCTCAAGAAGAGATTAGAAATATGAACCTATAACGGATCGGTTATCCCCCAAAATATTGATCGATTTTGTCCTGCAAGAATTCCGCTGATTGGCGAAGTTCATCCATCCCATTCATGCCATCCTCAATTGAAATCCATCCGTGACACTCCCCCGCCACTTCACCGCACCTGCGGTTCGGTGCAGGTGTAGTGGCAGGGGAGTGTCACCAACAAGGTTTTAAGAAATTCTCAGATGAACTGATGTCTTATTCGATACCAAAGTAAAATCCGACATCTCGCAAATCAGGAGTGACATTAATACTATAGTCAACTCTCATGATATAAATGATGCAACAAGATCGGTGGAGCAATAGTTCAGCGAGTGAATATAAATGGAGGCTTCTATGCTGACCGAGAAATCATTTGACACAGGTGAGATCGTCATCAACTTTGCTGAAGGCGACACAGCGGGAACACCACTGGTCATGTTGCATGGATCGACCCTCCGCTGGCAGACTTTTGAGGAGTTTATTCCAACGCTTGAACAGAGCTGGCATATCTACGCTTGTGATCTGCGTGGGCATGGTAGATCGGGGCGAGCTAGTTCAGGCTACAGGATCGCTGATTTCGTGCCCGACACCGTTGCATTTATCGAACGCTGCATAGGACGTCCAGTATTCCTACTTGGCTACTCAATGGGAGCCACGGTGACGCTTGGTGTTGCAGCCCGAATACCCAAACTTATCCAATGCATTGTCCTTCTCGAGCCGGGTTTGATACTGCGAGAACTCCAGTATTCAACAGGCAAGCGAGCTCTATGGGTGGTTGACTTGGATTCGTGAGACGCTAGCTTCTACATCTACAATAGAAGAAGTTCTCGCCAGGCTGAAAGATCTTTCGCCGGAGCAATCCGAAATTGAGGCGCAGAATGATGCAAAAATGATTCTCGACATCGATCCTGAATCAATTGCCTATTTTATGAACGATCGGGTCTTTGAGAATTTCGACTTGGAACAACTTTTACCGCAGGTAAGCTGCCCAACACTTCTAGTCCGCGGCGAGCCAGAACTGGGTAGCCTAGTTCGCGATAGCGATGTCGCGTTACTTGAAGCTCTCCTTCCTTATATCACAACCATCCAAGTTGGGGGCATCGGGCACGGGATTTGCTGGGGACTACCTGGTAAAACCACGCTCGATCATATAACTCAGTTTCTCAACTCACGATAAGTGGCTTGTATGGCCTAACAATGGCGCACAGCCGACTGTTTCGAGCAGCGGCAAATTCCGGCCGTTACTTTTTCAACAACCTGGAACATTGTGCGACATATATGATATTTAGTTCAACTATTATCCCCTCTTTGAAAATTCCTATAATATTATCCGTTCAAATTTTTCAGTATTTCCAGCAATTTTGTTGTGGTGCTCCAGTTTCGGATGGTCATGGATTTGTAGGCAGGTGTACCCATCACTTTGTTAAGCCGGCTTTTAGTACGTTGCGAGCTAAGACGTTGTGAATAAATCACACCATCTCCTGGCCAAACTTTGTCGACTCCCTCCCGCGGGATCGAATACTTGCATAGCCTGCGCCGATCAATACCCATCAGAAAGATCGCATCGCTGTGATATTTCATTGGCTGCTCACCGAAGCCTTTAGGTTTATTATCTATGATGGCTTGTAGCTGATTACGGCTCAACACCAAAACTTTGATGAGCTCGCTGTGCAGTTTGAAGCTTGCGGGCAATGCCTTTTCAATCCGATCTTTTATCTCAGTCAGGGGTGTTTGTCAGATTCTAAAATTACGTTACCACTGGCAATATATGTTGAAACATTGGAAAATCCCAGGTCCTCCAAGCACTTTTTCAAGCTCACCATAGGAACTTTATTTTTCCCGCCGACATTGATGCCTCGCAAGAGGACGATATACGTATTAAGCTTCATTTATTTTGATTTTTTAGATCGTCTATCGAGCACATATTGTACCGAAGGGCTTATAGGCTTATCCTTGCGGTGAATACAACCCAGCCAGCAACACGGTCGCCGCATCCCTTCCTTGAGTTCACTGATCGTCCGTTTGACATGCTCCTTTCTCGTCTCTTCTTTCTTGACGAAGGTAACCCAGCATATCCACTCATTGCGCGCAAGGGGCGTTAGATCCTCCCATATTGCTAATGCCGCCCTATCGGATATAAGAGCCTTCCGTAAATCCGTAGGCAATTCATGTACGACACCGGATGAGATTTTTTTACTCATATTATTATTTTACCAAACTGGAGGATTCAGGTGCGGGGCTGAGTGGATGATTCTTCTTAATGCATCTCTCTCAACTACATTTCTTTTCTTTCATATCTTGGCTTTGGTAAGCCACCGATTTTGACTTTTTCAACAGGCTGTTCGCTCTTGCGACGAAGAAATAGCTTTAAATTACGTGCTGTAGTCTAAAATTCGAGTCATTGAGCTCGGTAATTACAAAAAGAGCACCTGTAATAGTCGAGGTACTAAAAACTCCTATGGGCTGTCAGGAGCCCTCTAATAGTACTTGGCTGGTTTTTTACTCACTAAAACAGGGATTTTCACTAGTAGAGTTGCATAGTGCTTGACGCTTAGCGCGTCTCACTATATAATAAGTATGTGATCAAGACCTTCAAAGACGCTGAAACAGAAAAAATCTATCATCGCGAACGATCACGAAAATTGCCAGCTGATATTCAACAGGTGGCGCTTCGTAAATTGAGGATGATTAACAACGCAATCAATTTGCATGATCTGCGTATTCCCCCGGCAAATCGACTTGAGAAATTGGCTGGTGGTCGGGAAGGCCAATATAGCATAAGAATTAATGACCAATGGCGCATCTGTTTCGACTGGCGAAGTAGTGACGCATATAATGTCGAGATTACGGATTATCACTAGAAGGAACCAAAAAATGCATGACAAACTTGCTCCTGTCCATCCAGGTGAGGTACTCCTCGAGGAATTCATCAGGCCAATGGGATTAAGCCAAAATCGCCTTGCCATTGACATTGGTGTAGATACACGCCGGATTAATGAGATCGTGCTAGGCAAGCGCGCGATCACTGCAGATACTGCACTGCGCCTTTCACGTTTTTTTGGCAATTCGCCACAATTCTGGATGGGATTGCAATCGCAATACGATCTTGATGTAGCACAAGATCAACTCGGAAAACGTCTGGACCGTGAGGTTCGTCCCTACGTGACGGCTGGATAAATCAAATTACTCTACAATCCAGATTCAATTAGGTCATGAACAAAGAGCTGTCGAATTCGAGGTCGACAGCTCTTTATCCTAAAAAGCCTACATGAATTTACTTATGTAAATAGGGATTTGCATAAGTAAGGTAGACTTGCTGAGTTGTGACAGTATGAACCCTTGTAGATTCTGGAATGATGCAGAAACGCCGTGTACGTGGGCACCTGCTGTCGTTACCAAAAATCAGAAACGGGATCTCGGGTTCGTTGCTGGACCGTATTGACATTCATATCGCAGTCCCACGAGCGAATTATGAGCAGCTGAGCGCAGATCAGGTAGGGAAATCTCCTGAATCAATTTGCCAACGTGTGCAGGCCGCGCGGGATATTCAACGTAAACAGTTCTCTAAAAACGATTCAGCTGATATTGTCAGAAACGCCGATATGCGCGTAGGGGAGATACGACAATTATGCAAATTGCAGGACAAAGGTCAGTGTTTGATGGCGCTTAGTAAGGATTGTCGCATCAAAGAACAGCAGGCTTCATTGATTGGAATTGCGGAATGAGCTGTATCCAGATCAATCCTTTAATTCTCCGGAATCTAGCATTTTCATGATGCGTTCCAAATAGGTACGGTCACGATCTGGAACCTCAGGGATGGTGCATGAGGCTTCCTCAAAGAAATGCCGGCGCCCGCGGCCCTTTTTTTGACCCTCTGCAGTATGCATATCCAAGGCGTATTCAGGAATAACTGGCAGAAGCTTGCCCGATTCATTGGCATGGTTGATCCAGTTGATCATTTCGTCTGATGAGCGATCCTTCTTACACAAGCAAAGATAGCGCACGGCATGGATAGCAAATAGTTTCCGTTCGCCAACCGATCGGTCATACTCTTTGTTCATTTCAAAGAGGCTCTGGATCAGGACAGGTGCAAGAGGTTCACCGAAACCGATGTCTTCAACGGTGATTACTTTCAGACGATACCAGAGGTAATCTTCCAGTGAAGGGCTGGTAATGATCATTTCATATGCCAAGAGCGCGGCATTTTCCATGTTGCCACGACGGATCTCCTTTTGCAAAGCCGAGATGACATGATCGGCCTGAAAACCATTGAAAGTTTTTACATCTACCCATGGATCACGATTGAGATGGGACATTTTTTATTCTCCTTTGGATTGATTGAGATAATCGTGGGTGATACCGGCAAATATGGCAACCGTCGCGGGCAAGCTGTTAAGCTCCACCCATTCATCAGGGGCATGTGGATTTCCCACCCGTGGGACCGAAACCGCATAAAGTGGGAATGCCCGCACCGATAAGCATGTATCCTTCGTTCGCAGGACCGGCTCCGGCAGTTGCCCAACGCCTGCCGGTTACGGCTTCGGTGTAATCCTGGGCAAGCAAGGCGAGAGGATGATCCTTTGGAATCACCGCGCCGGGAATATCCACAATAACTCTCAACTCGATGTGGATGCGGGGACGCTTCTCTTCCACAGCTTGAATCTGCGCCCGGATAAGGTCAATGACCACAGCTGATGATTGTCCTGGTAAAAGCCGGATATCCACGAGCGCTTTTGCCAAATCAGGAACAACGCTAGGGTAACTTCCTCCACTAAAGATCGTGCCAGGGGTAATCGTGAAGCCAAGCTGTTCAAACCCGGGCGGAGCAGGAGCGGGCACGTTAAAGGATTCCAGTTGTACTAACAGGTCTGCCAGAGCCATCACGGCATTGGCGCCCTGGTCGTGATTATGCCATTCTGCCAACCCGGCATGGATCGACTGCCCCTGTGAGATGAGCTCCAAACGGATGAGGCCGCGGTGACCGATGCAGACAATATCACTGGTATAGGCATAGATCGCACCGAGCACTTGCAGAGCACCTGAATGAAGCAGATGCCGTACTCCAAGTGGACTACAGGCCCCTGACTCTTCATCTACCACACCGGCTAGGATAACCTTCTGACGGGTAATGTCTATGAGATTGAGATCCTGCAATACGGCCAGCGTATAAAGTCCACAGGCAATGCCAGCCTTGTTATCCGCCGCGCCGCGCGCCCGATGATGAGGCCATCTCTTATCTCTGCGGCGAAGGGTGAGCATGACCAGCTTTCCGGATTTCCCTCGGCAACGGTATCCATATGGGCGATTAACGCAAATCCGTCAGTGCCTTCACCATATGTTACCAAAATATTTGGGCGCTCCGGTTGAAGTGCCACCAGCCGGGAGTCCAATCCCAGCTTGCGGGCTTCCTGCTCAATGCGTGCCGCTAATGCGGCTTCCGTGTCGCGACCGTTGACAGAGGAGATACGCACCAGGTCGCGTAGGAAGTCGGTTAGGGCAGACTGATATATGGCAGAACCTGCTACCAGCGTGGAAAGATCGTCGATCATCGCAGCCCATTCTCCATCAATTGAATGAAGCGAGGCTGATCCACCTCCAGAATGATCTCCGTATTGGGTTCTTTCTGGGTGGTGCCATACCAATCTACGACAGTCTGGCCCCGTGTTTGTGAGCCATGAAGCTCGATCGATACATATCTCTTCTCAGATCTGGTAATCACTTCCGGTTCGACCGCAGCAGCCAATGCCAATCCATCAGGAGCAAAAAGCACATCCTGTCTAAGGCGATTCCTGATATAGCTCAGGATCTTCTGGTTGGTATCATGAAAGAATTTTGCGCGGGACGTGCCGAGGTTGAAGAAATGATCCAACACATCGCGGGAAAAGATATGGGCCAGAGTGGTTTCCCAGGAGAGCAATGTGAGCATTGGCCATGCAGAGAAAACCATATGTGCCGCTTCGGGATCGGTATGAATGTTGAATTCAGATGTTATGGTTTCAGTATTGCCTTTGCCATAGATGGCGCCACCCATGATCACGAGGCGCTTGATTTTCTTGGGAAGGTAAGGGTCAATGCTGAGTGCCACCGCCAGATTGGTGAGCGGACCGATGGCTGCCAGAGTGATCTCCCCGGGATTTTCGTTCGCAAGACGCACCAGGGCATGAACTGCGTGCTCGGTTTGCGCCGATTTTTTCGAGAGGGGTATTTTGCAATCACCCAGTCCATCTTCCCCATGTACATGGACTGCGTTACCACGACGACTGATGAGCGGCCGGTCACATCCGCGATAGACCGGGAGATCTCTGCCAGCCGCGTCAAGAATTTTGAGTGCGTTCGCTGTAGTGAGATCGAGGTTTACGTTGCCATTCACGGTGGTGATAGCTTCGACGTGTACATCCGGATGTGCTAAGGCCAGTAGAATGGCATGTGCGTCATCCACACCGGGATCGGTATCGATGATGAGTTTTTCCATGAGATATTCCTCTTAGTTCTTGACGCGTTTCATAAGCTCAGTATGTTGGTGTTCGAGTTCCTGGCGCGCGGAGTTGAAATCCACAGTCAGCCAGCGATTGTCACGGAAAAGCCAGTGTCCGTTGACCATCACATCACGCACATGCTGTCCGGTGATGGAATAAACCAGCGCGGTGTAGATATCCTGACCGCCGCGCGGCGACCAGCCGATCTCATCCAGGTCAAGAGCGATCAAGTCGGCTTTCTTGCCAATCTCGAGTGAGCCAATCTCTTTCGCTTTTCCAAGTGCGCGGGCACCACCCATGGTTGCCATATTCAGAATGGCACGAGTAGAGATGGCGGCAGGGTCGCGGTGAAGCAATGACATCAATTTGCCGGTGAGTGTCATCTCTTTGAACATATCGTAGCTGTTATTGTTGGTCACATTATCGGTCCCCATGGCGACTTGGATGTTTGCCTCGAGCATTTCCACCAAAGGTGGAATACCTGCTCCGTTGCGCATGTCGGAAGAGGGGGCGAACACTACAGTGAAGGGAGTCTGGGCCACTCTGGCAAAATCCGCTAGGGGCAGGGTGATACTATGAGCTGCCAGGATGGGACGGTCAAGAAAACCCATTTGCTTAAGTTGTTGAATGGCGGAGTGTCCGTACTTTTTCTGGCAATAGGCTTCCTCATCATCGCCAGTGCCAAAGTGGGTGTGAAAACCTGTGTTGTATTCGATCGCCAGATCCAATTCAATTTGCATGGCAATCTCGCTGTTATCCACGAAGAAGGCATGCGGTCCCACCCAGCCCTCCAATAGAGGATCGCCTCTTAACTCGCTCAGAAAGGTATTTGCAGCTGCCAGTTCCCGTTGGCGAGCATCTTCCTTGCCCAGTTCCACAATGCCATATGCCAGCGCGGCGCGCATTCCACTACGACGTACTTCCGGGACGATTTGATCCATCCAGAAATATTGGTCAGCAAAACAGGTGGTTCCGGTACGGATCATCTCAGCGCATGAGACTGCCACAGCACTCGGCAGCATCTGCGGCTCCATTTCCAATTCCAAAACGCGGATGGTGTTGTACCAGCCATCCATGGTGAAGAGGGTATGTCCCTCCACGTGCCCACGGAAGAGCGTCATGGGAGTATGCGTGTGGGCGTTGATCAATCCCGGCATTACTAAACGATTTTTCAAGTCAACTACATCATCGAACTTTCTACGGCTATCGATGTTTTTCACTAACCCCATTTCGATTATGCGATCGTTTTCAACAACCAAATACCCTTCATCCAAGACCTGGTCTTTCTGATCCAGCGCAACGACCAGATCGCTTTTCAGCAACGTGCTGCTCATTTATTTTCCTCCGGTCACTTCTATGTATCAGGATGATGATGCGCAGCGATAGTGACTAACAACGATGCTACAATATTATACAATCAATACCCACAATGCGTGCCGACATCAAATGTCGGCTTGATTTTAGGATGTGGCACATATCATCAATTTGGAGGGCATCAATGGAATGGCATATAAGATGTGATTTGAAGGAGATTTCCCGTTATATCTTCTGTCCGGGTGACCATCAACGTGCTAAAAAGATCGCGGAGCAGTTTGATGAATTGCATCTGGTAACTGAGAGCCGGGGATACACAGTGTACTCTGGTGAGTATAAGGGTATCCAAATGACCGTATGCGGAACCGGAATGGGGGGACCTGCAGTAGCGATCGGACTTGAAGAGCTGGCACACATGGGAGCTGACACCTTCATTCGTGTTGGGTCATGTGGTGTTTTTCAGGAAGGACTAAATCCTGGAGACGTTATTGCCGCCAGTGGCACGGTGAGGGCAGGTGGCACCGGCAATGCCTATCTACCGCCCATTTTCCCGGCAGTGCCAACCTTCTCCGTTCTACGCTCACTTGTCGAGGCAGGTGAAGAATTGAAAATTCCTCTGACAGTTGGTGTTGGGATCGCGGGTGATGCCTTTTACGGGCCGCGCGATGCGGAGCAATCCATTCAAATGATAGCCGCGGGAGCGGTCTTTGTCGAAATGGAAAGTGACACTTTGTTCATTGTGGGCGCAGTGCGCGGCTGGCGAACGGGTGCGATCTTCACATCCGATGGGGCGCCTGGTGTGGTGAAACCTGAATGGGGGGAGGCGAATTTCCGTCGCGGCGAGATGGATGCAATTCATATTGCATTGCGTGCCATGTGGAAAATCGCCGAGGCAGATCAGGAAAAAAGAAGGAGAGAATGAGGTGCAAACGAATCCCATCCATTTCAAGAATGGGATTTTTCATGGCGTTGTTCTGCGCTTTGTATGTTTGCCTGTTTTTCGCGCAAAAATCGAAAAGACTTCTTCGTAGCAACAAAGATCAGCATCAAGGCAATAAGCGCGCTGCCGAGCTCACGGGGAATTCCAGAGTGGATCTGCAACCCGACGATAGATCCAGTACGCAGCCCACCCAGCAGGAAGGCGAAGAGTAATACACCTGCGGGATGCAGGTTTCCAGCGAATGCAACGATCAGGCCATCAAAATCATTTACTGCAGAGAAACTCGAAACGAAATGATAATGAACACCCAGAACCTCCACACCTCCGGCCAGTCCGGCAAGTGCGCCACTGATGAACATGGTCAGCATCACCGGCTTGCGGATGGGCATTCCGCCATAGAGAGCAAAACGAGGAGCATTGGCATGGGTACGTATCTCCAGTCCGGATGATGTGAGCCAAAGGAACAGATAGGTCAGCACGGCGGCAGCAAGGGCAAGGAAGAATCCCACCGTAAATTTTGTGCTTGGAATCATCGGCAACAGGCGCGCACTGACATCCACCCGTGACAGGTGAAGCATTCCCACCAAGCCACTGGCGATGGGGTTGAGCAATAGCGTGGCTATGATCTCGTTTACGCCGATATAATGCTTGAGTACGGCGGGAACCAGCCCCCATAAGCCGCCCATCAACATAGCTCCCAGGAGTGCTGCGGCTGAATGGATCACTGGTGGAAGGGATAGCGATCCTGCAACCCAGCTTGCGGCGGCCGCGCCGAAGAGCATTTGTCCTAATTGCCCGATTGAAAAAAATCCACCGCGCCAGGCTACAGTGGCAGAAAGACCGGTCAGGATTAACGGTGTCGAAAACTGAAGGGCAGTCACCAGGGCACATCGTCCCGGGCCAGTATTACAACTGAACCCGGCCTTGAACAGACTGGCATACGTCAGAAAAGGATTCTGACTGGCAGCCAGAATTAGCAGTGCCCCGACCAGCAGGCTTAGCGCCAATGGAAGTAACATCCTGGCAGTCAGGTTCAGGATTTCGATAGACGACAGCAATTCTCAACGAAACCGCACTTATCTGGCTGGCAATGATGCCTTAGACATTTCTGGTTCGCTTGTTCCTGCTCGAAATAGGTCGGATAGTTTCCATGCGATAGAGAACCCAGGTATCTCAGGTTTCAGGTTGTACTTGAAGACTGTCGGCAAGAGATTCGATCTCATGGAAGGATGGCAGGGTCGTAGCAGCACCCAGATGCCTGACTTTGAGCGCTCCAACGGCCACCCCCCAGCAGACACTGCGCGGCAGGTCAAACCCGCTCAGCAGACCATACAGGAGTCCGGAACGAAAGGCATCTCCCGCCCCAGTCGCGTCAACTGCTTGCACTTCCGGTGGTTCTACTGTAAAGCCGTTGCCCTGCTTATCGAGAACATGGACCGTCGATGGACCATCGGTGGTGATGACGACCCCATGGGATATGGACTGTAATTTACGGGCATGCTGGCGTACATTCACGCCGGGGAAACTTTGTCGGATATACGAGCCGGAGTTCGTGGCAATGCTGGTGAATGGAAGAGCGGAATGATCCGGCCAGACCACATCGCCGATGGCAGTGGCCACACCCAACTCGAAAGCCAACTGGGCACAAGCGAGTCTTTCCGGTCCACCGTAAAGGTCAAGCGCCAAGTATCTGACATCCTCCAGCATGTCTCTGGTAAGAGAAAGCTTGGGAGCCTGAGGATACCAAAAGATTAGAAATGAACGTTCGCCATCCTGCGTAACAATGGCACGGGTGAATGGTGTGACAACGCCTTCGCGCTGCTCAACCAGGCGCAGATCGATGTTCGGATGTTTTCTCAACCCTTCCAGAATCAACTTGCCATACGGATCACGGCCAATTGCGTTGCCACTCAACTTTACCTTCACACCGAGAGCGGCCAGCCAGACAGCCGTGTTTGCTGCGGCCCCGCCGCCATGATAACTGTCTGACGTTGGGAAAACTGCATTTTCGGGCGAAGGGAGAGCATCTGCCTGAATAATATTATCAATGCCAATCTCACCATAACAGAAGATTTCACAAGAGCTCATTAAACCTCACGATCTCATGGCAATCGTAGAGACAGAGAATTTGTGACGGCGATATTTGCTGCCATGCATCATATCTTACAGGGAGTTTGCATCTTCGCACTTCAACTGTATTTTATATCTGCAAATGCGACAAGATCAATTCACGACATTTTTTTGGATTTAGAGTGGTCACTACGCGGACGACAGATTCCCCCGGTGGTTTTGGGTTCAAACTTGGTCAGACCCCGGTGATGAGGATCCAAAAGTTCAACCCGGATATTCATATCTTCGGTGCGGAAAATGCTATCATCCACAAGATAAGCTGCCGCCACTGCGTCGTGCAGTGCACATCCATTCTGCTCCCAACCCATTGCCTCCATTCGGTCAATCCAGCTAGGCGCCTGCGAGCGAAGCAGCTCCACAGCGGGATTACCATCCGGTAGTGAAGAAAAGTCCTGTCTTGAAAAATGGACGCGGCGGGTAATGTCCAATCCCAGAATATGCACATTCCAACCGGCACTGATAATGATCTGTGCAGCCTCCGGGTCGCAACGCACATTGAACTCGGGAGCTGGATCTTGAATATTGAACGAGCCGCCCATAACGACCACCTCACGGGTAAGTAAAACAATGGATGGGTCAAGACGAACAGCCAGTGCAAGGTTAGTCATCGGTCCTAATGAGAGAATCGATACCTTTCCTGGGTTTGTATGGATCGTCTGGATGATTGCATTGGCAGCCAACAAGGTCGAGGAGGGTATATGCCAGGGAAGCGTCGTTCCATACCCCGACCTCCAGTCTTCGAACCAGTTCATATCCGCGACGAGCGGTTTCTCGGCGCCGATGCCAAGTGGAATGCGATCATAATCCAGCCAGGTGAGCAATCTGTCTTAGATTCATGGTTGCATCCTGCAAACATACATTGCCGAAGACTGAACCAGAAGCCGCCACTTCCAGGCTCTTTTGGCGCAACAAAAAAATGATGGCTGCACCGTCATCGATTTCCGCCCCGGGCGTACCCAGGCTCATATCTGTATCCACGTAAACGAGGTTCCTATCCATGAATGGGGAAGGGGTGCAATTAGGTTGCACCTTTATTTTCAAATGAACTCGGAACTGCTAATCATCCGCTGCACCGATGGCCTTCTCTGCTCGCAACTGGGCGCGGAAGCGTCGCTTGGCCATGCTGAGTGCAAGTTTGCTGCGCAAACCAATGATGATCAAGACGAACAGGGTAGCCAGATTGGGCAACAATTTCACCAAATTTGGAGGCAGGTCAGTGACATTTTGAATGCGGACTGAGAAAGCATCGGCAAAACCGAAAAACATGCTGGCAAGAAAAACACCAAACGGGTGATTCAGGCCAAACATGGCTGCCGCGACGGCCACCCAGCCGCGTCCATTGCTCATATTTCGGGTAAACAGTTTCAAGTGGCCAATCGAAAGGAATGCGCCGCCCAATCCGCACAGGGCTCCGGTGATGACCAGTGCAAGGGTTTGGATAAGAATTGTGCGGATGCCTACTGTCTCCGCCGCGCTCTTGTTTTCACCCACAGCGCGGAGGTGGCGGCCGTCACGCATCTTATACAGGACGATGAACATCACAATCGTGGCAAACCACGAAAAATAAACGATGATATTATATCCACTGAGGATAGGACCCAGTATGGGGAGGTCCTTGATGATGGGGATCTCGATATCGGGGATGCGCACAATGCTGGGATTCAGACCAGCTACCCACATTGCCGAACAGGGCCCGCATCACAAAAACGGTTAGTTCGACAATAATCAGGTTAAAGGCGATCGCCAGGATCACCAAGTCCACTTTGTACTTGTGATAGAGAAAGGCAAATAGCAGACCCAGCAGTGCACCGGCGATCATTGCCACCAGCAGGCCAACATAGGAATTGCCAACATAGAATGCCGCAAGGATGCCTACAAAGGCACCAAGCAGCATCTTGCTTTCCAATGCCAGGTTAACGAATCCCGACCTGGTTGCAGAGGGCACCGCCCAGGGCGGCCAGCAGGATGGGTGTCGCAAGGCGAATGCTGCTGTTGATCAGTTCGACAGTGAAAACGCTGAAAAATCCTTCCATGTTAGCGAGGCTCTCCTTTCAGTTTACTGTCCTTGCTGCGAATGAACCAATCTCGCACAGAGGTGATAAGACTTTGATACAGCGCTCCGGCCGCAACAAACAGGATAATGAACCCTATGATCGTGCCGCCCAGTTCGCGTGGGATTCCCAGCTTCAATTGCAGGCCAAGCTGGGCACCCAGTTTGAGTCCGGAAAATAGGATCGCAACAATGAATACTCCAAAGGGATGGATCTGACCCAGAATGGCAGCTGTAAGTCCATCAAAACCCAGTCCCACGGAGAAACCTGTCATTATTCTGCGGTGTACCCCCATCACCTCGATGGCGCCCGCCAGACCGGCCAGTGCTCCACTTATCAGCATGGCACGGATGGCGGCCCGATCGCTGCGAATGCCTCCAAAAAGGGCAAACCGTTTAGATTGCCCGGCCATGCGCTGTTCATAACCAGATTTTGTCCGCCACAGATAGATATACACCGCGATTGTAGCAATCACCGCAATGACAAATCCGACACCCCATTTTGAACCTGGCATGAACGACATCAATTGAGCGGTCGCATCAATCACCGGGGAATGGGCAGTAGTGCTTTTATCAGCACGCATGGGAAATTGCACCAGGTGTTCCGTGATCAAGACCGCAATGGAATTCAACATGATGGTGGCCAGCAATTCATTTACCCCCAATTTCACTTTAAGAATACCTGGAATCCAACCATAGGCAGCACCAACGAGCATTGCAGCTATTATGATCACCAGGGGATGCAGGATGGGGGGAAGGTGGATGGTGTACCCCAGCCAGGCAGCGGCTACTGCCCCGAACAGATATTGCCCTTCCTGTCCAATACTGAACATTCCCGATCGAAAGGCAACCACGGCAGACAGTCCGGTCAGAATGATAGGCGTGGCACGTTCAAGGGCAGTGATGAAGATACAGTTGCCATACTTTTGGCACCCAAAACCGGTGGAAAAGAGGATGGAGTACGACTCCAGAAGGGGTTTCTTGATCAGAAGAATAAGAACACCCATCACGACGAGACCTGAAATGATGGCCAAAACGGGAACCAGAATAGTGTCCAGCTGTTTTAAGAATTTTTTTCGAGTCATGGCCTCACCTTTCCCCAGAATGTGTCGTAGTCTTCGATTTCAGCATTTTTCAGGTCATCCAGAGTTCCTCCTGCCATTAGGATACCCATTTCCTCCTCACGAGCAGTGGCTGCATCTAACTCACCCTGGATCTTGCCACGATAAAGCACAAGAATCCGATCGGAGAGAGCCAGGACTTCATCGAGCTCGACAGAGACGAGAAGAACGCCTGCCCCTTTATCACGTTCCTCAATTTAATGTCTTGTGGACAAATTCAATGCTGCCTACATCCAGCCCACGCGTGGGCTGGTTGGCAATAATGAAAGATGGATTTCCGGAAAGCTCGCGGCCGACAACAACTTTCTGTAGGTTGCCACCGGAGAGCATTGAAATACCTTCCCCAGGTTGTGCGGCGGAGATCGAAAAGGCTTTCACGATTTTTTCAGAAAATTCGTGAATATTTTTCATCAACAAGAATCCATAGCGGTTGAACTGGGAATGGCTGTACCTGGAGACGATCAAATTTTCATCCAGGGTGGTCTGAAGATTGAGCCCAACCTCCATGCGATCCTCAGGGATATGCGCGAGTCCCATATCCCGCCTTTCTCCCACGGAGGCATGATTTATGGATTTCCCGCGGAAGATGATCTCGCCTCCATCCAGGCTGTTCATCCCTGAAATCACTTCTACAAGTTCGGTTTGTCCATTGCCGCTGACGCCGGCAATAGCAACGATTTCTCCTGTATGAACCTGAAAAGAGACATGCGAGATCGCTGCCAGCCCATTGATATCGGCAACGCTGATATCCTTGGCCTCCAGCACAACCTCTCCCTGTTTGATGTTCTGCTTCTGTACCTTTAGAAGGACCTCTCTCCCTACCATCATACGTGCCAGTTCCGGGATAGATGTTTCGGAAACCTTTTTTGTGCCGATCATTACTCCACCGCGCATGACGCTCACCCGGTCGGCAATGGACATGACCTCAACTAGTTTGTGGGTTATGAATATGATGGTGTATCCCAATCTGGTAAGGCCGCGAATGACCGTGATCAGCTCATTGACCTCCTGAGGGTAAGTACAGCGGTGGGTTCATCCAGGATCAAAATTTTAGCATGACGCTGTAACACCTTCAAAATTTCCACCCTCTGCTGCATACCTACCGGTAGATCTCGAATGCGCGTGGTTGGATCCACCGGCAGGTTATATTTTGCGGCCAGTTCCTCGATCAATTTATTTTCCTTTTGTTCGTTCAAGAATCCAACCTGGCTGGGTTCAATGCCCAAAAGGATATTCTCCGCGACTGTAAAAGAAGGCACGAGCTTAAAATGCTGGTGAACCATGCCAATCCCATTTTTAATGGCATCATCTGGATGACCGATATGGACTTTCTGCGAGTTGATAAAGATCTCGCCGGAGTTCTGGCTTGACAAGACCATAAAGAATACCCATCAAGGTTGTTTTTCCGGCACCGTTCTCGCCAACAAGTGCATGCACTTCGCCGCTTTCCACCGAAAAATCAACGTGATCATTTGCACGCACATTTGTGGATGCAAAATACTTGGTCATGTCTTTCATTTCTATTGCGAGCGACATAGGCATATCCTTTGCATTGACCCCGGGGTTAACCAGCCCCGGGGTCAATATTCACTCCTAGGTATTACTACTATTTGGCAAGCAAATCCTTGCATTCCGGTGTGTCAGGCGAGAATGCATCACAGACTTTAACTTCGCCGCTGATGATCTTGGCACGATATTCCTCGACCAGCTTCTTAATGTCCGGGATCTTTGCAACCATGTCGGCAGGGCCGTTATCTTCAAAGGTGGTCGAACCATCATCCCACGAAAGACCAGCGAAGCCTTCCTTTAGGCCACGGCGCTGGAAACCTCCGGCGAAACTGCCATCCACCAGCAATTTGATCGGTTCGTAAGTGGTCATTTCGGTTTTCTTCAGTGAGGAGACGATCACATGACCGGGTTGGATATCGTCCTGGTTGGAATCCACACCAATTGCATAGAGATCTCGTTGGGCGGCGGCTTCAAGTACACCTTCACCCGAGCGACCTGCAACCTGGTAGATGATGTCAGCGCCTTCGTCATACTGACCGAGGGCAGTCTCGAGTTCAAGAGTTGGGTTGGAGAAATCAAAGCCGAGGTAACTCACCAGCACTTTGCAGTCCGGACAGACCTGTAAAACGCCCTGTTTATACCCGTAGAAGAATTGATTCAAACCAGGGGCATCACCACCGACCACAGCACCTACAGTCTTGGTCTTGGTAAGCGAGCCAACGATCAAACCTACGAGAAAGCTGGATTCGTGAACATCGATCTGGTAGGCGATCATGTTTTCCGGCAGGGTTTCCAGGAATATTTCAGACGGCGATGCGAACTTCTGATCTGGGAATTCCGCTGCAAGCCCGGTAAACATATCGGTATCCATGGCCAAACCCAGGACTAGATCATAACCTTGAGCAATTGCACCGCGCAATGCGGTCTCATGCTCCGCAACGCCATTGGTCTCAATGATGTCGCATTTTACAGGTAATTCCTTATTGGCTTTTTCGATGCCACGGGCAGAGGCGTCAATGAAGGAGCGATCTCCCAATGGGTTTGGCGTGATCAATGCACATGTGTACTTGGGCGCTTCGGTGGCTGCTGGGGCCTCGGTAGCGACTTCTGTAGCGGCTGGTGCTTCAGTGGCCGGTGCAGATGCTTCGGTCGCCGGTACAGCCGCTTCGGTAGCCGGAGTTTCAGCTGGGGCACCGCAGCCGGACAGTATCAGGGATGCGATCATCAATAGGCTCAAGGCAAATAGCAAGCTCTTCTTCATCTCTTTTTCTCCTTTAGTTTATTGACTTGATGAAATTCAACTGCAGGGTCGGAATTGGCTGACGCAATCACCTCCTTGTCTAAGAGGATTGAATTTCTGTATGGCAGCACTTGTAAGTGAATTATTCATGCCTGCATTCCTTTTGAATGGATTAGTTCGTGGAAAATATAAGATGAACATCGTCTGATGAATCCTTGCTGTAATTCTTCGAATGATGCAATCGTCAACCCAATGATAATGAAGCGAGTTTTTTTCGTACCAGGTCCGCGCCGTATTCAATCATGGCGTGCTGTAGTTTTCTTCCATATGCCTGGCTGGCGCGGCGTGGATACCTCCTTCGGATATAATCCGGAAGCCCTTCCATATCTAATTCAATCGTTTCGGGTGCGTCTTCCATGTGAACTAGGTCAGGATAGAAATATAACATGAGGGATGTCTCCCACTCGCCAGCGTGGTCGCCCACATATGGCCAGGTGAGTGAAACATCCTCCAATTCCTGGATTTTGTCCCTGGTGAGATCGAGTCCAGTCATGAATATCGTCTGCATGGACGAAACCCTTTTCATGCCTTCGATAATGGCAGAGAAGTGTTCCATTTCAAAATGACCACTGAACAGGATCGTTTGACGAAAACCCATTTTTGTATAACCCAGTAACAAGTCTGCGACCACATTGGATAACGTCTGCTCCTGAATTGTATCAACAGTGCCAAAAAAACCACGTTCCGGTGATAAGTCTCTACAAATGCCACAGGAAAGCATTGGTGCGACAACACATCCTGTCTGGCCAGAGATCTCCTCGCATAAGGCAACACTGAGTAAACTATCCACCCCCAAGGGCAGATGATCTGCATGCCACTCGACGGTGCCGATTGGAATGAGAAGGAGCGGTTTTTCCACAATGATTTGTTTCAGGGCTTTGGGAGATTGTTCGATCAGTCGGATGGCTTTCACACGTGATTCCTTTTGATTTGCAGAGGTAAACATGGAAACCACTTTCACAATTAGCGAATATTATATACCTGTATAAAATATCCTGACAGTCGCCAGTACAATTAAGGAAGGTAAATAATTTGCGTATTACTGGCAGCCTGACGAAAGGAGTAAGCTACATGTCATTTCCGATTGACTACACCGAGAAAGTTTACGCTGGAATCCTGGGTAAAATAATTGGGGTTTATCTGGGTCGCCCATTCGAAGGGTGGACCTATGATCAGATTATGGCGAATTTGGGGGAGATCAAATATTATGTCAATGACCGCCGCGACTTACCTCTGCGCAATCACCAGCTGATAGTCACTGATGACGATATCTCCGGCACATTCACATTTCTACGCGCGATGCCTGATTATGGTAATTCAATGGGACTTACTCCCGCTCAAATCGGTCAGACCTGGTTGCATTACATCATCGAAAACCGGACTATATTATGGTGGGGCGGGCTCGGAAATTCAACTGAGCATACAGCATATCTTCGACTCAAAGGTGGCATCACCGCCCCTCATTCTGGGTCGCTGGCTCTCAATGGTAAGGTTGTCTCTGAGCAAATTGGTGCACAGATCTTTATCGATGGTTGGGGTTTGATCTCGCCCGGCGATCCTGCCATCGCAGCCGAACTAGCTCGCCGTGCTGCGAGTGTTAGTCATGACGGGGAGGCGATCTATGGTGCACAAGTTATTGCTGCATTGATTTCGCATGCATTTGTCGAATCTGATCTAGATAGGTTGCTGGATACGGCCGTGGCCCTTATCCCGATTGATTCAATCATTTATCGCCTTATTGCTGATATTCGCGAATGGCACACCTGCGCTCCGAATGACTGGCGCGCCACACGAGCCAAACTGGCCGCAAATTATGGTTACGATAAATATGGCGGCAACTGTCACATCGTTCCTAATCACGGGTTGGTGATACTGAGTTTGCTTCACAGTCAGGGAAATTTCACCCATGCGCAGACGATCGTCAATACCTGTGGTTGGGATACCGATTGTAATGCAGCTAATGTTGGCTGTATTCTTGGAGTGCGTAACGGCTTATCTGCTTTCGACGCCGGACCTGATTGGCGTGGTCCTGTCGCGGACCAGCTCTATCTCCCGACAGCTGATGGAGGGCGAGCCATCAGCGATGCGTTGCGGGAGACTGACTTCCTCCTCGAAACCGCTTATGCCATCCATGGCGAAAATTATGTGCATCCAAAGAATGGAGCCAGGTTTCATTTTTCAGGGCCCGGATCGGTGCAGGGATTTCGTGCGCAGGACAATCGACTGACATTGGAAAATACGCCGGATCCGACCGATTCGTGTCGACGATTATTAACAATCCGCTACCGTCTCAATCCTGGCGAAATGTCTGCAGTGTTCACTCCAACATTTATTCCTCCTGAAGCTATGGATATGCCTGGTTACAATCTGCTTGCCTCACCAACTTTATACCAAGGCCAAATCGTACATGCCGCTGTGCTGGCCAGTGACTCAAACATACACCCGATCAAGGTAGGAATCATCATTCAAAGTTATGGTGAGATTGATAATGTAGTACTGACACCAGGACCAATAACTGAACTTTCTCCTGGCAACAGTACCGAATTAGAATGGCAGATACCGGATTTGGGTGGCGCAGCCATTGCTCAAGTTGGAATTTCAATCACGTCGGATAAGACAGGGGAAGGAATCATACATCTTGACCGTCTTTCATGGGATGATTTGCCGAAAGTTACTTTTTGCAGACCTGTGACGGCAGGCAGAATGTGGAAACGGCAGTGGGTTAATGCTGTGGATTACTTCGACGATGAATTTGGCGAAGCCTTTCGTGTGATCCAAAACCGAGGGCGAGGATTTATTATCACTGGTACGCGTGAATGGATGAATTACAGCGTGCAAACCACCATCACACCTCATCTAGTAAAAGCGTTTGGTCTGGCTGTCCGTTTTCAAGGCCTTGAAAGATATTATGCACTCTTGTTGACAGACCAAAAGGCGATCAAACTCATTAAACGTCTGGATGGGGAAACCGTTCTTGAAGAAGTTGCATTTTCTTGGCGATTCGGCCAGGCTTATCAATTAAAGATGGATGTTCAAGACAATCAGATCAAAACATGGGTGGACGGGAGATTATTATTTAGTCGGGATGATCCTGGGCGCTCACTTGCGGGTGGCGGCATTGCGTTAGTTTGCGAAGAAGGACGTATTGGAGCAGATCTTGTCTCGGTTATGCCCTGATTCAAACATTTTCCATGTTCAGTAGCCGTTAATATTTTTTCTGTCTGCTGCTTGCCTGAGCAAACGATTCTTGGAAATCCATTCTCGCTCATTTCATCTTTGCATACAGACCCTAGTGTCCCTTGACGATTTGCCAAGTTTCAATTAATCTTGGAAAATCAGTCCGTTTGTAATGTATTTTCCCCTAATCTTAGGGAAGAGTGAGGTTCGGAACAGATCCGCGAAGGGGCACAAG
>CAVVPC010000030.1:0-199512 GCA_963750005.1 uncultured Chloroflexia bacterium | reverse complement strand
ATGACCTTCCATTTTCAGCATCTCGAGAGGGAGGCAGGACAAACTTTTGGACCTGAACTTGTCTTGAGAGGCGCACGTGACCGCATTGCGCCAATCCTGACAACAGCGTTCGCCACGGCCCTGGCCCTGCTGCCTGCGCTATTCCTGGGAGACATACCCGGGCTCGAGGTGATCCGCCCGATGGCGATTGTCGTTCTGGGTGGCCTGGTCACTTCGCTGTTGCTCGACCTGTATGTCCTGCCCGTGTTGTATCTTCGCTATGGCGCCAGCCGTGAACCTGAGCTCGAACTCACTCCAGCTCCAGTTACAGCAAGTGATGATTAGTTAATGCTTGAGGATGGTTGGAGAATCAGTAAATGCACAGGATGAATCCATAATCCTGGTTAGTTACGGTAGATGATCAAGTAAAGGAGATTTTCACTGTGTCTAAAAATAATGGTTCTAAAATGTCAGATTTTCAACCTGAGGTGTTGTTAGCTGAAGACTTGCGTAAGTCTTATGGACCCAGACGAGCACTTCAGGGATTATCGTTCTCTTTAAAAAGCCGGGCGTATTCTTGGCTTCCTGGGTCCCAACGGCGCAGGGAAGACAACGTCAATCCGCGTCCTCACCACAATGCTGGAGCCCGAATCCGGTCGCTTCCTCGTCGACGGCATCAGCTCCGATCATCCTGAGCAAATCCGCCGCAGGATAGGCGTTCTTCCCGAAAACCTCGGCTTTCCGAGGCAGATGACCGGCATCGAATACCTTACTTTCTTTGGTCAACTCTATGGCCGAACAACTGCCAATGCCAGGGAATACGCCATGACCCTGCTCGAAAATGTGGGTCTGCAAAAAAGAGGAAAATCCCTGATCGGCGCCTACAGTCATGGCATGAGACAAAGAATTGGAATTGCACGCGCCCTCGTCAACGATCCCGTTGTCGTTTTTCTCGATGAACCGACTCTTGGGCTCGATCCGCGTGGTCAGCAGGAATTGCTCGAACTCATCCAACTCATCGCACGAGAACGGGGTACCGGGGTGGTTTTGTGCAGTCACCTGCTCTCAGAGATCGAAAAAGTTTGTGATGACGTCGTCATCCTGAACGCCGGCCAGATCGTCGCAAAAGGTACTGTGGCGGAGGTTATTGGCCGAGCCCAGCAAAACGTTCTTCTGCGAGGCGCCTTGCGAGTTCAAGTTCCGACTTCCGATGTCGCAAAAGCAGAACAGGAATTGAAAGCGGTGTCGAATGTCAAAAAAGTAATGCCAATAGGTGAGATGGAGGGTTGGCTGCGGCTGGAACTCGTTGAGGCGGTCGACGGGAATGCGGCAAGCGCTTATCAGGCTAACAATACCATTCTAAGTGCGCTTATCCGCGCCGAAATTCCAATTCTGAGCTTCGAGGTGGAAGGCGGTAAGTTACAGGATGTCTTCCTGCACCTGACCGAGGAGACAATTAAATGAGCGATACAACTGCCCATGTGAATGAAAAGCAAGCCACAAGCCAACGCCAGGCAAAATCCTTGGGTAGAAGGGCGCCTATCTGGTGGCTCATGTTCATCAGGGAACTTGCCGAGCTGTGGATTGGCGGGAAAGCCCTTTACTTGATGCTCGCTTACAGCTTATTTCTTGGGTTCCAATCCTACGCCCAGGTGAAGACCAGTGAGACCAGCTTTATTCCCCCAAAGGAAATGGTATTCGCGGCGTTGCAGGGCGTCATCTATGTGACCGGACTCATCGCGATGATCATCGGAGCAGACAGCATCAGCGGCGAACGTGAACGAGGCACTTTGGAGGCATTGCTCCTCACGCCGGCGAGCCGCAGGCAGATCATCCTCGGCAAATTCCTTGCCGGGCTTTCCCCCTGGCCTCTGGCGCTGCTCATTGCCGTCCCCTTCTTCCTGATGCTGGCTCAAGGAGATCCGATCTTCGGTAAAGCCTTGTATTGGGGCAGCATCATCGGAACACTGCTCGCCATCGGCTTTACTGGGCTGGGAATGCTGGTGAGTTTCCTGTGTAACTCCAACAGGGTCAGTTTCTTTGTAAGTTTGGGAATTTATCTCGTGCTCCTGCTCCCCTCGACCTGGCCCGGTAGAGCTCAGCTGGGATACGTGGCAAAGCTCGTCCAGAGATTCAACCCAATCGAGGGGCCGATTAAACTTTTTTCTGCCGAAAATTCTGGTAAACAATAGGCAATTCTCTGAGATTGCACACTGGATGTGGACCCCTGAAGTATTTGCCGGCGTGACCGTACTGTTGCTCTTTCTTTATGCGGCGGCTCGGCTCCGCATTACCGCGGGACAACGATAAGCTTTTCAAATGGAGAAATTCACATGAAAGATATAACGATCCAGAAAGTCAGCAATCTCGAAGTTGGACCCTGGCGACCAGCCGTACCTGCGTGGTGGACCATACTCACAAACGAACTCGCCGATCTCTGGATGGGAGGCAAGGCGCTGTACCTCATTCTCGCGTACAGTATTTTGCTCGGAATCCAAACCTTTGTTCTGGCAACCAATTTCGAACTGAGTTTGTTCACGCCGCCGCAAATGGTATTCGAGCTCAAGTCTTCCATTCAGGTAAGCCTGTTGATCGGATTGATCATCGGCGCCGATAGCATCAGCGGCGAACGTGATCGCGCCACTCTGGAAGGCTTATTGCTGACGCCGGCCAGTCGCAGGCAGATCCTTCTTGGCAAATTCCTCGCCTCGCTTTCCGCTTGGCCTGTGGCGATGGCGATTGTCATTCCTTTTTTGTATGTGCTATCCCAGGGCGATCCTGTCCTTGTTTCAGGAGTGCTTTGGGGCGGGGTTGTAGGTATCCTCCTCGCCTCTGCCTTTACCGCGCTGGGAATGATCGTGAGTTTCTGGTGTAACTCCAACAAGACCAGTTTCTTCATCAGCCTCGGCATTTTCTTGGTTGTTGTCCTTATGGGCCAAGTGATCGGAACCACCCAGAAGGGCGTTTTCGGTCAACTGCTTCTTTTAATCAATCCCATCCAATCCGGGTTTGATTTCCTTTCGAGGATGTTGGGGCTGCCTCCACTCCCATCGCAAGTAGGCAGTTTGCAGATGTCCATCAACCCGTGGAGTTTACTGCAGTCGCCAGTTATCTTTGCTGCTGTGATAATAGGATTTCTCTTCTTTTACCTTGGTCCGAGACTTAAGGTTGAGGAAGGAAGAGGAAGCCGGCTCTGGTCAAAGTTGATCCGAATGACCGGGCTGACAGTGATTGTCGGTCTCATATTATTCCACGGAGCAACACCTGGACTGGCCTACTACCAATCCGAGGCAAGCGACTTGCAGATTTCCATTAGTATGGATACCGCCTCGGTGAAGACCGGTGACACGATCAAATTTGATACAACCGTGACGAACATGGGCGCAGAAACCACTCTTCCCGTGATTGTGGCAATGAACATAATCAATCTCAGCAAAACCGGAGACGTGGTTGACCCGGAAGACTGGGCACCCCAGCGCGCACAATACATCGATTCCCTGGCGCCTAATCAATCCACCAAGCTTTCCTGGGAGGTCAACTCCGTTCTGGACGGCGATTTCATGGTTTATTTGGTAGCCATTCCCCATCCTAATAGCACGGAAGCCTCCAGCCAGGTCGGCAACCAGCCGCGGCCTTCATTTGACTGTTGCCAAATTTGCCAGCCTCAATCCAAGCGGTATCCTTCCCTATGTCATCGGTGTGCCAATCTTATTGGTGCTGGGTATATTCCTGGTATTCAGGTTTCGACGCCGGCAGATCGATACGGGCGGTATCCTTCGTGAGAATGCACTGAAAGATTTTCTATCGATTAGGAGATGTCCGATGAAACGTAATATTTTTATGGATGATTTTTATATTGATCGCTGCCAGTCTGCTTCTTTCGGCCTGCGGACAGAAGCAGGAGGAAGCCGTTGCAGAGGAAGGCGGGCCCGCCAAGGTCGAGCATCTCGAGGGCGCGGAGCCCACCCGCGTGACGTTGACCGAGGATGCAGCCAAGCGGCTCGACATCCAGACAGTCGCCGTTCGTGACACGGACGGTCAAATGGAACGCAGCGAATGGTCATCCCCTATGCTGCGATCCTGTACGATACGCAGGGCAATACCTGGGTGTACACGAGCCCCGAACCCCTGACCTTCGTCCGGCACTCCCATCACCGTCGACGACATCGAGGGCGATCAGGCGTTCTTGTCGGATGGTCCGCCTGCCGGCAGCGCGGTCGTGACCGTCGGCGCGGCAGAGCTGTACGGCGCCGAGTTCGAGTTCGAGGAAGAATGACAGATGCGTGGAGGGCTCCAGCCATGATACGTTGGATTGTCGGAACGAGCCTGAAGTTTCGCTACATCGTGCTTGCCATCGCCGCGGCGCTGATGGTGTTTGGCATCGCGCAGATTCCCAAGCATGCCGGTGGACGTCTTTCCCGAGTTCGCGCCGCCGCGCGTTGAGATTCAGACCCCTGCCTCGGGCTTTCGGCAGAGGAAGTCGAATCCTTGGTCACCGTGCCGCTGGAGCAGGCGTTCAACGGGGTCGATGGGCTTGACATGATGCGCTCCAAGTCGATCCCGACCTGTCGTCGATCGAGATGCTCTTCAAGCCCGGCACCGACGTCCTGCGTGCCCGGCAGTTGGTGCAGGAGCGCCTGGCAACCGTGATGCCCACGCTGCCGACCTGGGCAGCCCCGCCGGTGATCATGCCGCCCGTGTCGACGACGGGCCGGGTCATGAAGATCGGGCTTTCGTCAAAGACCGTGTCCCTGATCGACATGTCGATGATCGCCTATTGGACGATCCGGGCCCGCTTGCTGCGCGTGCCCGGCGTGGCCAATGTGGCATCTGGGGCGAGCGGATCAAGATGCCGCAGGTGCAGGTCGATCCGGAACGGATGCAGAGCTCACGACGTCTCGCTCGACGAGGTCATGGAGACCACCGCAGATGCCCTGGACGTCGGGATCTTGTACTTTTCGAACGGAGCGGTGATCGGCACCGGCGGGTTCATCGATACGCCCAATCAACGGCTCAGCATCCGTCCCGTCTCGCCGATCGTCACGCCGGATGACCTGGCCCAAGTGCCCATCAACGACAAAAAGAAGAACGATGGCACGCCGCTGCTGCTGAGTGACGTGGCCAACGTGGTCGAGGATACCTGGCCGCTGATCGGCGACGCGGTCATCAACGACGGCCCCGGACTGATGCTCGTCGTCGAAAAGTTTCCGTGGGCCAACACGCTGGATGTGACCCGGGGCGTCGAAGATGCCCTCGACGAGCTGCGCCCGGGTCTGCCCGGCATCGAGATGGACTCGACCATCTTCCGGCCGGCGGACTTCATCCAGGTGGCGCTCGACAACCTCACGCGGGCGCTGCTGCTCGGCTGCCTGCTCGTGATGCTGGTGATCGGCGCCTTTCTGTTTGAGTGGCGCACGGCCCTGATCAGCCTGGTGGCGATCCCGCTGTCGCTCGTGGCCGGTGGCGCTGGTGCTCTACCTGACGCGGGGCGACCATCAACACGATGATCCTGGCCGGGTTTGTGATCGCCATCGGGGTCGTGGTCGACGATGCGATCATCGACGTCGAAAACATCGTGCGGCGGCTGCGCCAGGACCGCAAGGAAGGCAGCACCAAATCGACGGCCAGCATCATCCTCGAGGCGTCGCTCGAAGTGCGCCAGGCCATCATCCATGCCACGCTGATCGATGCCGTGGTGTTGATGCCGATCTTCTTCATCGGCGGGTTGTCGGGCGCGTTCTTCCAGCCGCTGGCGGTCTCCTATGGCCTGGCGGTGCTGGCGTCCATGTTCGTGGCGCTGACGGTCACGCCGGCGCTGTGCCTGCATCCTCCTGGCGAAGGCGCCGATCGAGCGCCACGAGCCGCCGCTGGTGCGCTGGCTCCAGCGTCTCTATGCGCCGGTGCTGGCGCGGATCATCCAGCGGCCGGCGCCCGGTGTTCGTTGCCACCGGGGTCGTCATGCTGGTCGGCATTGCGGTGCTGCCGCTGCTCGGCGAGTCGCTGTTCCCTGCAATTCAAGGAGCGGGACTTCCTGATCCACTGGATCACCAAGCCCGGCACCTCCGTGCATCGAAGAGCGGCGGATCGTGACCCAAGTCAGCCGCGAGCTGCGGGCCATTCCGGGGGTGCGCAACTTCGGCTCCCACATCGGGCAGGCCCTGTTGGCCGATGAGATCAACGGCGTCAATTTCGGCGAGAACTGGATCAGCATCGATCCCGAGGCCGACTACGACGAGACGGTGGCCGCCATCGAGGAGGTGGTCAACGGCTATCCGGGGCTCTTCCACAATGTGGAAACCTATCTCAACGAAAGAATCGACGAGGTGCTGACCGGATCCAGCGAAACCTTTGTCGTGCGCATCTATGGGCCCGACTTGAAGGGCATCCACGACAAGGCGGACGAGGTGGAGCAGGCCCTGAAGGGCATCCCCGGCATCGCCGATTTGCACGTGCAGCTCCAATCCGAGGTGCCGCAGGTGCAGGTCGAGGTCAATCTGGCCGCGGCGCAGCGCTATGGCCTCAAGCCCGGCGATGTGCGCCGGGCGTCGGCGACCCTGCTGGCAGGCGAAGAAGTCGGCGACCTTTTCAGAGATGGCAAGGCGTACGATGTGAACGTCTGGAGCACGCCCGCAACGCGCAGCAGCCTCAACAGCATTCGCAATCTGCCGATCGACACGCCCGACGGCGGGCACGTGCGCTTGGGCGATGTGGCCGACGTGCGCATCCGGCCGGCGCAGAGCGTGATCTATCGCGAAAACGCCTCGCGGCGCATCGACGTCAGCGCCAACGTGACGGGACGCGACCTCGGCGCCGTCATGGCCGAAGTCAACAGCCGCCTCGAGCAAGTCCAGTTCCCGCTGGGCTATCACGCCGAGGTGCTCGGCGAGTATGCCGAGCGGCAGGCCGCCCAGAACCGCCTGATGCTCTTTGCCATCGCCGCGGCGATCGGCGTGTTCCTGATCCTGCTGGGAGTCCTTCGGGAACATGCGCCTGGCGGTCCTCGGCTTCCTGACCCTGCCCTCGGCGCTGGTGGGCGGGCTGCTGGCGGCCTACTTCACCGGCGACGTCATCTCGCTTGGCTCGCTGGTCGGCTTCCTCACGGTCTTCGGGATTGCGGCACGCAACAAGATCATGCTGATCAATCACTATCAGCATCTGGAGCGATACGAAGGCGAAATCTTTGGCCTGCACCTTGCCCTGCGCGGGGCAGTCGAACGGCTTTCGCCGATCTTGATGACGGCCTTGGCCACCGGGCTGGCGCTGGTGCCGCTGGTGATCACCGGCGACATTCCCGGCCACGAGATCGAGTACCCGATGGCGATCGTCATCCTGGGCGGCCTGGTCACCTCGACGCTGCTCAACCTGTTCGTCGTGCCGTCCCTGTACCTGCGTTTTGGGAAGGCTCGCGAGGTTGTAACAGAGCCGGTAGCGCCTCTCAATCAGCCTGAACCGGCCTGAATCGCGAAGAAGAGAGTTTATTTCTATTAGGGAAGGTGATACACGATGCGATCAAGTTTTCTTGGTCGCATCGTGTATCTATACCCCTC
The DNA here is from genome assembly GCA_963750005.1 of uncultured Chloroflexia bacterium. Lineage (GTDB taxonomy): Bacteria > Chloroflexota > Anaerolineae > Anaerolineales > Villigracilaceae > Defluviilinea. The sequence continues at coordinate 191,986 of CAVVPC010000030.1, read as the reverse complement.
TCGGTCACACACCTGTCTGATTTGCTATGAATTGCTACGAATTGCTTGGCAATTCGAATTCAAAATCACGGGCGGTGCCAGGGCAAGTGTGTGACCGGGGGCATTATATATGGAGGTTGTGATGAGGCATTTTCGGGTTATCTTTGCAATAGTAGCGGTATTTATGATGGTTTTGGTTGCCGCATGTGCGCCTGCCCCGGAGGCAGCCAGCGGTGGTGAGACTGCGGAGCCACAATTCCCGGAATTTGATCCCAACAGTTTTAGCAGTCCGACCGTTATCGACAATAAATGGGATCCCATGAAGCCAGGAACATTCTGGGCGTATGAGGGGACAGCTGCCGACGACGAGGGCAAAAGCGTCGATCGTCGGATCGAGTTCACCGTCACTGACCTGACCAAAGAGATCCAGGGAGTACGCACGGTCGTTGGCTGGATTGAGGACTTTACCGATGGAGAGCTTGATGAGAAGGAACTGGCTTTTTATGCACAGGATAACGCCGGAAATGTCTGGTACCTGGGCGAACACCCGGAGGAATACAAGAATGGGGAGTTCGTCGAGGCTCCAACCTGGATAGCAGGTCTTCAGGATGCCAGGCCGGGAATTGTGCTGATGGCAAAGCCGCAATTGGGGATGCCCAATCTCTATCAAGGCTGGGGGCCCGAGGTCGGATTGGTCTGACTACGGGCAGGTGGAGCAGATGGGCCAGGAGACCTGTGTTCCGGTGGATTGCTTTAAGGATGTGTTAGTGAACGTCGAAGCCAGCTTGGGAGAACCAGGGGCCTTTCAACTGAAATACTTCGCGCCAGGCGTGGGCGAGATTCGAGTCGGCTGGAAAGGGACTGACGCAACAAAGGAAGAACTGCAACTGGTTGAATATAAGCAGCTCAGCCCGCAAGCTCTGGCAGATGTCCGCGCCAAGGCTCTGGAAGTGGAGAAGCATGCCTATGAAGTCAGCGATGTGTACAAACAGACATCGGTTGTGGAATATCCCGTGGGTACACCGGCTTTGATTCTCTCAACAGCGGCGGAAACTCCCCAGGCCGGCGCGCCAGCGGGTCCGGTTGAGGAAGAAATCCTGGTCTATGCTTCAGACCTGCCCCAGGCGGCGCTATCCGAGCTCGACTTTATCGAAGACCCGGCTTCCCCCGATGGCAAACTGATTGGCCTTCCCAACAATGGTGACGAGTTGGACCCGCCTCCGGAGAACGACCCGCATGTCACCTTTACCGCGCAGGTACAAAGTGGTCGACCTTATCGGTGCTGGATCCATATGAAAGTGGGAACGCCAAAGGGAAAATCCCAGGCCAATGTAATTTGGGTCCAAGTCTCCGGCGCAGTGGATAAAGCCAATACAGAAGTTTTCAAGCCCGGTTCACCCAGTTATATGACCGCCAGTGGTCCCGAGAAGGAAGGCTGGTCATGGGTGGGTTGTGAGATGACTGGCACTGACTCGCTCGTTTATTTCCAAGACAGCGGCGAAGTCACGATCCGCCTGCAGGCAGGGATGGAAGGCGTCGGGTTCGACCAGTTTATCCTCAGCCCGACCGACTTCCTGAATGGGCCGCCCGAGGAAACGATTGTAGAAAAATAAATTCTTGCAAGCAAAAGGAAAAATATTATGGATCTATCAGTGGTAGCAGATTGGTTTACCATCCTGTTCTTTCTCTGGTACGGGTTGTCAAAATTCATTCCAGCGCTCGATCAAAAAATATTCGCAAAGGTGGGAGGCGTCATAGCCCTGGCTGCGGCGGTCTTTACGATTCTCAGTACCTGAGCGTGCGCCATGTCAGCGAAATAATGATGGCTATCTGGCAGGAAGAACTGTTGAAAAGCTTCCCATTCTGGCTGGATAACTGACAAGCCAGAATTTTTTAGCCACGGATACTTCGACAGGCTCAGTACAAGTTTCACGGATTTTCACTGATTCTTTTTGATAATCCGTGCGAATCAGTGAAATCCGTGGCAGAGCTCTTGATCTTTCCCGTTACAAACGGGAGAGCCCTTTTAAGCCAACTCATCAGCAAATTGCGGCTGACACCGAAGGTACGTTGAGTGCTGCCTTGCGGTACTCTGTAGAGAACTGACATACGCGGATAACCCTATTATTTGAAACGAGCTATCTCAGGCGCAAAGGGCAAAACCTTTTCTATTTCACGGCTGCGTTCCTCTGGCCATCGGTAAATCCTCCGGCCTGTAAACCCGACTATCATTGATCGATACCGGTGTAAGTTCAGGCCTTAGCTAATGGTCCTTTTACACGAACTTCGTGCTTACCATCTTTCGCTATTACTTCGCATCTGGAGTCCATCGGCAGTCTTTGGAGGTACAAATATGAGATTAGCGCGACGCTTATTTACCTTTTCCGTGCTCGCAATATTCCTAGGCAGCCTGGGAGGTTTTATCCGGTCCCCTGAGGCAGCCCTGGCTCAAACGGCCGACCCGGTCTTCGTTGGCGCAGGCGACATCACCAACTGTAGTGGGACCAGGGACGAGTCGACCGCAAAACTTCTCGATAAAATCGCTGGCACCGTTTTCACCCTGGGCGACAACGCCTATCCGGATGGGACGACGACCCAATTCAACAACTGCTACAACCCAACCTGGGGACGACATAAGAATCGCACAAAACCCATAGCGGGCAATCATGACTATCATACTGCCGGAGCAGCCGGCTACTTTACCTACTTCGGCGCAGCAGCCTCACCACTGGATACCAACTGCAAAAGTAACTGCAAAGGCTACTACTCCTATGACCTGGGATCCTGGCACATCGTTGCTCTCAACAGCGAGATCGACCACGCTGCGGGCTCCCCCCAGGAGAAGTGGCTCAGGGCCGACCTGGCGGCGAAACAGCATGCGTGTACCCTGGCTTACTGGCATGCGCCGCGCTTTAGCTCGGGTGCCTCCCACGGCAACGACTCCAGTTTCGATCCGTTTTGGCAGGCCCTCTACGAGTATGGGGCGGACGTGGTGCTGAATGGCCACGATCATACCTACGAACGGTTTGCGCCTCAGAGCCCAACGGCGCAGGCCGACCCTAACCCGCGGCATCCGTGAGTTCATCGTAGGCACAGGGGGAGCGGGCTTGTACTCGTTCTCCAAAATTCAGCCCAACAGTCAAGTGCACAACAACACCACCTGGGGAGTGCTGAAATTAACCCTCCACGCAACCAGCTACAATTGGGAGTTCATCCCGATCGCCGGGCAGACCTTCAGCGATGCAGGCAGTGGCAACTGTGTTAATGCCGGACCCGACCCCGACATTTGCAGATGTCCCGGCCAGCCATCCGTATTACAACGACATCGAGATCCTGTATGCGAACAGGCTGACCGGCGGCTGCAGCGACCTCTCCGCTCAAGTTCTGTCCGGACCAGATCATGGACCGGGCCCAGGCGGCAGTGTTCATGATGCGGGGCAGCTTTGGAGCGAGCTACCTTCCACCAACCAACCTGCTGCACAAGTTCAAAGATGACTGGACGAAGGGAACCTGGGCCGAGCCGTGGGCAGAAGACATGCTGAACAAAAGATTGACCATCGGGTTGTTCCTTATCGCCCTTGAAGTACTGCCCATGGGACCAGCTGCCGCGGGAGCAGGTGGTCATCTTTGGGCTGAAGATGAAGTATGGCAATTCCTATCTTCCACCGCCAGCCAGCGGGACCGTGTTTGCGGATATGACGGATCCCCGCTACTATGCCACGTCCTGGGCAGAGCAGGCCTACCGGGATGGATTGATGCCGGCCTGTGGCATGAGTGGGAGCAAGCCGAAGTTTTGTCCAAAGGTGTTGGTGACAAGAGGCCTGGGTGCTTATGTCATCGTCCGTGCCAAGAATTTGAGGATGCCATAACTTGCACCTATTATGAAATTGGATCATATATCTTTTCGTACTTTCCCAATCTTTTGAGGCGGCCTTCCCATATGAATTGGGTGAATTGCCAGCGGCTGGACGGACCTGATTTATGGTGGAAGGGAAAGCTGGCATAGAGGGTGTCACGCAGACATCCAACGAACTCAGACCAGCTCGCGCACTGTTCTTCCAGGAAGCTTGCAATTGCCGGCAGGGCAAGGTTGTTTTTTCCAAGAGCTCAAATGTGTCGCTTCCGGCCCCAGGAAAATAATTTTTGACCATATTTGCCAGAAGATCATTTCAGTCTGGGATGTTGGAGTCATAAGACACCTCCGCTCCCAGGACAAGTACGACCCCATTTTTTTGTATACACCGGCCAGTTGCTCCCAGCCCTTGTGATTGTCCATTTCACACCGCATCCTGACCTGGTTGTCTTTCCAATTTCATCTTACATTACTCACCTTATTCAAAACGTCCCGAAGGTTACCCTGCAAGACGATGTTAAGCCACTCAAATCTTCGGGACGGTGCGAACATCATTACACAGAATGCTGAAGTAAATCAATATGTATAAGGGATTGCCAAAATCATTGGCAATCATTTCCTAAATCATTGGCAATGTTTCTCTAAATCATTGCCAATATTTTGGCGAGTCATTGGGAATGATTTATCGAATCATTGGCAATCATTTGATTAAATCATTGCCAATGATTGTCATAATTGTTCCGTGAAAATGGGAATCTTACAGGATTGCAATGCATTTTCGGTGTGAATATCCCCAAATTAACAGGATTGTTAAGCAGGAGTGAGCGCCAATTCAATATAATTGCAGCGGGTTTGGAGATTGATCCAAACAATAATTTTTCAGTTTTCCGGAGGAACATATTTTATGGCTCATCGAATTCAGGTAATCAGCATCCTTCGTCCACGTATCGATCTGGGCAATACTGTGCAAAAACCCGAGTTGCTCCGCTCGATCTCACGTGCTACCAGCCTCGTCGAAGGCACCCTCGACCTCACTATCAAGGAACTCCGCGACAATATCATCGAGATCTTTCGCGCTGGCCGGCCGGTCAAGATCGAAGGGCTGGGGACGTGGACGCCCAAACTCGGCCTGGACGGTACTCTTTCCATCCAATACCGCCCGGATACCGCCCTGGTCAACGCTCTGAAGGTGCCGGACACTTTCACAGGCAGGATCGTCCACAAGGAGAACATCGGCAAGACCGGCGACGAGCTGGTTGCACAGTGGAATGAAGATTCCCCTGACAACCCGGTCACCGGCGCATAGCATCGGGAGTTGGTGGAGAGATGAAAGACACGGGGTGGACATGGGTTGTAATGTTTCTATCTTGCACAAGGGATTGTTTTTGGAGTATGCTTGATCAACAGGCTTGTTCCTCGTCGATCGGGAATAGGATCCAGTCTCACTTATGGCCGCACCTGATACCGTAAATAGATTAGTTGAACGCTTCGAAGAACACCGCGACGCCTATCGTTCGGGAAAATATAACGAGACGCAGCTGCGCAACGAATTTTTAAACCCTTTCTTCGAGGCGCTGGGCTGGGACGTATTCAACCGGCAAAACCATGCTGAAATGTACAAGGATGTCATTCACGAGGACAGCCTTGAGATCGAAGGGGAGAACAAGGCGCCGGATTATGCCTTTCGAGTTGGGGGAACCCGCAAGTTCTTCGTGGAAGCCAAAAACCGGCCGTAAAATCGAATTCAATATCCATCCCGCCTTTCAATTGCGGCGCTATGCCTGGTCTGCCAAGCTGCCTCTCTCAATCCTGACAGATTTCGAAGAGTTTGCCGTCTACGACTGCCGCGTCAAGCCCGATAAAGGGGACAAGGCTTCGACGGGCCGAGTGCTGCTTCTTTCCTATAGGGATTACATTGAAAAATGGGATCAGATCGCCGCTATCTTTTCCCATGAGGCCGTGCTGAAAGGATCGTTCGACCAGTACGCCGAAGGCATGAAGATCAGGAAAGGCACCACCGAAGTGGACGATGCCTTCCTGGCTGAGATCGAGCGCTGGCGGGATCTGCTGGCAAGGAACATTGCCCTGCGCAACCCGCAGTTGAGCGTGCGTGAGTTCAACTATGCCGTGCAGATGACCATCGACCGCATTGTGTTCCTGCGCATCTGCGAAGACCACGGCGTGGAACGGGATGAACAGCTAAAGGAAATTTCACAGGACAGGGATCGTTTACGAGAACCTTTTGCCAGCTCTTCCAACGAGCCGACACCCGCTATAACTCCGGCCTGTTCCATTTCAAAGGCGAAAAGGAACAGTCAAGCTCAGCGGATACATTAACTCTTGGGTTGAAGATCGACGACAGGATCCTGCAGGATATTCTGAGGAACCTGTATTACCCCGAAAGCCCATATGTATTCAAGGAAATCCCCTCGGACATTTTCGGGCAGGTCTATGAGCGTTTCCTGGGCAAGGTCATTCGACTGACCGCAGGGCACCAGGCAAAGGTGGAGGAGAAGCCCGAAGTACGCAAGGCAGGCGGCGTCTATTACACGCCCACCTATATCGTGGATTACATCGTGCAAAACACTGTCGGCAAACTGCTGGAAGGGAAGACGCCCCAGGGAGGCTGCAAAGCTAAAAATCGTCGACCCTGCCTGCGGTTCTGGCACATTCACTCTGGGAGCGTACCAATATTTGCTGGACTGGCATTTGAAGTGGTACACCGGAAATGATCCCGAAAAGTGGCTGACCGGCAGAAACCCGGTCATTTTCCAAAGTAATAAAGATGGCTACCAGCTTACGACCGCCAGGAAGAAGGAGATCCTGCTCAATAACATCTTCGGTGTGGACATCGATCCCCAGGCCGTGGAAGTGACCAAGCTCTCGCTGCTGCTAAAGGTATTGGAGGGAGAAAACCAGGAGACCATCGGCTCGCAGTTATCGCTATTGCAGGAACGCGTATTGCCTGATTTGGGGAAGAATATTGAATGCGGAAATTCGTTGATCGGACCTGATTATTACGCAGGTCATCAAATGACGAGTCAGTTTTGCAGAGTAGATGGACAGATTGACCGGGTATTTTCATTAGGAAATCGCTTTTTCACAGGTATTCGAACTAGGCGGGTTTGATATAGTATGGTGGATAAGACTTTTTAGAGTTGAAAATAGGTCAAAAGAAGGTGGACTGATTTGTTAAGGTTGAGAACGAGTGTACCATAGGGGCGGTCTGTGGCTGTACACCGTAGAGCTGAGCAGGCGTCCGATACTGCAACGCTTGGTGCGGGCGTTCGAAGTTGTAGAAACGAAAGTAATTGGCTAATTGGTGATACGCCTCCTTCGGGCTGGCATACTCATGTAGATAGACTTCTTCGTACTTGATCGTGCGCCACAGGCGTTCGGTGAAAATGTTGTCATGGGCGCGTCCGCGGCCATCCATACTGATTTTGACGCCGGCGTTTTGTAATCGTTCCAGATATCTTGGGCTGGTGAAGTGGCTGCCCTGATCACTATTCCAGATTTCTGGTGTGGCTTGCAAGAGAGCATTGTCGACAGCCGAGAGTACGAAGTTGAGTTCAAGCGTTTGGCTAAGAGCCCAACTGAGAATGTAGCGCGAATACCAGTCCAGCACTGCCGTCAAGTAGAGCCAGCCATGCGCCAGGCGAATGTAGGTAATGTCCATGCCCCAGATATGGTTAGAGTACTCAGCTGTCACACCACGCAGCAAATACGGGTAAAGCTGGTGCTCGGGAGCCGGTTTGCTTGTGTTTGGGCCGGGAACGACAGCAGAAATGCCCATTTCACGCATATAGGCTTGCACGGTTGGCCGCGAAACGCCAAATTCAGGATACAGAATCACTGCAATTTTACGGGAGCCATAGAATGGACAAGCCGTGTAGATTTCGTCCATCCGGCGCTTGATGGCCAACTCCCGCTCCGAAGGCGGGACTGGTTGGTAAAACAAGCTTGCATAACTGATCCCCAGCAAGTCCGCCTGCACCTTCAACGGCAGTTCAGGATGATCTTTTTCCAACATGGCCAGTCGCTCCGCTCTACTCAGGTTGGATGCCAGATTTTTTTTTCAACCAGGACAACTGGGCGCTCAGACGCCCAATCTCAGCATACAATTCGTTGAGCTGTTGTTCATGTTCGGCTTCTCGGGCATGCATGCCTTGCCGGTCCTCTTCAAACAACTGCCTGAAATTCTCCAGCGCTTGCTTCTTCCATTTGTGGATCTGGTTCGGATGGATATGATTTTCCGATGCGATTTGTGCCACGCTTTTGTCTTCGCGTAGTGCCTCCAGCACGATTTGTGCCTTGAGACTGGTAGATATTCGTTTTCCTTTGGGCATAGTTTTCTCCAAAAAGTACACCTCAATTATGCCCGTTTTCGTGTCTAAATTTCCTTATCCACTCGAGGTTCAAGTCCTCGGCAGGGAGCTAAATATCGGGGTAATTTCCCGTCAATTCCAGTTGAGCATCCTTACCTGAGGATATATCTTTAGCAGAACATTTATATGGGTTTTCTGATGCCGCTAAGAAACGTCAGGATAAAGGTGACTATTGGTGGGAATTACGACCCTGTGATTACTATCATGTTTTGAATGCTCCCAAAATTATGTATCCAGACATAGCGAAAAATCCCAGATTCTATTTGGATACTACAGGTTTGTATGTTGCTAATACTGCTTATTGTTTAGGCCTTAACGATTACTATTTGCTAGGAATATTGAATAGCAAACTAACATGGTTCACTATCAGCCAAATAAGTATTCCATTTGGTGTTAGAGCAGGTGAATTTCGCTACCGATTAATTTACCAATACATGGAGCAAATACCGATTCGCCAAATCAACTTCTCCGACCCTGCCGACAAAGCTCGGCACGCCAAAACGGTGTCGCTGGTCGAGAGAATGCTGGAACTGCACAAACGCAATCCCCGCACGCCGCAGGAGCAGGAGATGGTCAAGCGCGAGATCAAGTCCACAGACAGGCAGATCGACAGCCTGGTCTATGAGTTGTATGGGCTGACAGATGAAGAAATCAAGATCGTGGAAGGGAAATAAGAAGGAGCTTGTTTGGCTTATTCCCAATTCCAGGTTTCGCCAAAGGGAGGTTGTCTCGTCCCATCCACCAGTGGGTAACGCAAGCCGTTGGGCGGTTCATCGCAAAGGATCAATGGAAAAAATAAAATGACATCAGAGATAACATTGCTTCTACAACAAGGATGGGCAAATCTTTGGAAAAACAAAATTCTCTGGGTGTTTAGTTCCCTGGTTTTAATCGATCCCCTAATTCGTCTTTGGGTTCCCATTCCCAAATATGATGATTTACCGTCGGCACTCTCCTATTTGGCGTTAACTTTAGTTTTTGCTTATCTTTCAGTATTGAGCTACGTAGGCATATTATTTGTTGCTTATTGCATAGCCATTGGAAAACCTGTAGGCATCAAAACGGCGTTCCAATCCTCGACAAACATATTCTGGCGAGTGGTCGGGGCGATTTTTCTGCTTTTCATCATCGTTTCACCCTGTTGGTTAACGGCTTATATTGTCTCTTATAAACAACCATTTCAACTCGCAGATCTTGCTCATAGCTTCTTTTTCTTGACAATTCTTCTGTCCATTTTTGTGGCTTTGTTCTATTTCCCGACAACAGAGATCATTGCGAATGACTTCAAAGATCGGCAAAAGTTTGAAAGCAGCCTGGACCGTATTCACTTACAAATTCTTAATTCTGGCAATTGTCGGCTTGGGGCTTGCAATAGCGTCTTATATGACCAATATTATTATCAGCACGGTTGCAATGCTTGCACAGAACAGTTTTGATTTTGTTGCTTTAAGGAAACTAGATTTCATTAGCCCTCAGCTATCTATTAATGATAGTAATATCTACATATTGGTCAGTGCCCTAAATCGAGCCGTATGGGGAACGTTTAGCGCGTCCATATTTACATTTGCTTTCTTGAAATACAGCGGTGCTAAAATGAAGGAGCGTCGTACGTCATAATTCAAAGACACCGCCCAACACAGCGTACTAAGAAACAGATGTAGAGTAATTGCGAGGAGAAAACAGTTGGCAAGTTTAACCCCAAAAAGGCGTCGTGCCCATTTTCGAAAACGACGTCATCGAGCTTTCGTCAAAGCGGCGTTATCTCGTCCTGCCACCAGCCCCGCAGACGCGGGAACATCGACGGGTAACGCCAATCGCTGGGCAGCCACATTGCAGAATTCAAGGATAAAACATGGAGTCCCTTTCCACCCGCTACAGAAGTAAACTTCCGCAACTAGGCTTAGCGATTCTCCTTGGCTTGGTGCTTTTCGTTGAGATTATTTCTTATACCCTTTCTTCGGTTCAACAAATTCAACAATCTGCGGTATGGTTCCCTTTATACGCCATTACAATTTCGGCGATCCTAACTCTTTGGGTTCATTATAATTCTCGCTCACGAAACATATCCTTGGGTATCGACCAAGCCATGTACATATTTTTTGCTTGGCCGATTACATTCCCGTACTATGCGTTCAGTTCACGGGGCTTTCGGTTAGGCAGCTTGCTGCTACTTTTGTTTATAGGGGTTTATATCCTTGCGTTAATCGCTGCATTTGTTGTCTCCGCTGGATTAAGCATAGTATTCGCCATATTTTCAGCGGGACAGTAACTGTTTGATTTGTCGATGTCTCATTTTAGCAGTTTGATATTGAGTCACTTGTTGAAAGTGGAGTTATGTGTAAAACTTTAACGTGAGGATAGTGCTGTTTTCATTCGATTAGCACTCGAGCAGGCGCAAGGTTGCCCAACATAGCATACAACCAACTGCTGGGCGCTTTGCGTGCGCGTTTTCAGGCAGGTTTCTGGGCTCAAAGCTGGTTTTGTCAAAGTGGCGTTGTCTCGTTCCGCCTACCAGCGGGTACCCCGGCAAACCCCGCCGGGGCAGGCCGCACACCGTTAGCCCGCTGACATCAGTAATGGACAAAGAAAAGACTTTATCGTTCTTGTAAGATATGAGTAGAATATAAGCAGGCAGAAGTGAAAAATGGCTGTCGATTTTGAAATGCACAGATTGAAATGAAAGCTAGCATAGCTGTATGTTCTTAACCAGCGATAGGCAAGGGCCAAATGAACAGAGTCATTGCATTTGAAATCTTCATATTTGCGTTGGCACTCTTTCGTTCAGTTAATAAAGGATTAAAATAATGTCAGAAGAACAACAAATGAGAAAAGTTATTTTTGCAATCAACATCACGATAGACGGCTACTGTGGCCATGAAGAGATGATCGCCGACGACGATGTGCACGAATACTTCACTGGGCTCTTGCGTGATTCAGGCGTTGAAATTTTCGGACGCAACACGTATCACTTAATGTATCCGTACTGGCACGATGTCGCAGTGAATCAATCGGAAACGGAAGTGACCAACGAATTCGCACGTGCATTCGATTCCATACCAAAGATTGTCTTTTCAACGACGTTGAAGAGCGTAGAGTGGAACAATACGACGCTCCTCCACTCAAATCTTCGAGAAGAGATTATGAAGTTAAAACAACAGCCAGGAAAAAATATTTCCGTTGGTGGACTGAACATCGCATCGCAAGTTGCACAATGGAATCTCATCGACGAGTATCACTTTGTCGTTCACCCGGTCATTGCGGGAAAAGGTCCCCGCTTGTTCGAATTGGGCAAGAACCTTACATTAAATCTCGTCGGATCAAAAACGTTTCGTTCGGGAGTTGTTGCGTTACATTATAAGAAATAATTCTTTATGGAAACCAAAGGATTGCTGTTCGGTTCCATCGGTTTGGAAAGAGCCGGGCCCGTATTTCAGCGCGGTTGGCATTATCGATCTCCTGATAAGTAGTGCTGCTTGGCGTGGTTGGTCAATTCTTCGGGGCGACGCTTCAAACAATGCACCTCTCAGCAAGCGGGATTCAGGGGAAGTGGCTCGTGATGAATATTCTTCTGCTCGGCGTGGGTCTCCGACCCCGCCGAGAATTTGACCGTAGGTCTCGTGACCTGCGCCATTTTGTTATTCCCATGTGGAAGAAAATTATTGGTAAGATAAAGCATACTATAGACCAAATGTAAAGAAGCTCCTTCAGGCTAGAAGAAGAGCGAAAAAGTACTCTCCCTTCATCCCACCCGCCCCACGGGAACAAAGATACAATAAGAGACGTTGTGGTCAGTGACAGCCAACATCCCCTGCCGCCTAGAGAGCTCATAAAATGTCCAAATCAATTAAATGGATCCTATTCAGCGTTGCCTTCTGGGGATTGGCAGCCCTGTTGGCTTTTGGCCTCTTCAACTTTGTCCGTGACTTTACCACCTGCTGGCGCATCACTTCGCTGCCCGGGCTGCCTCTCGAAAGCTGCTCGGACCAGCACGTCGATGCGCTCGAGACGCCGGTTATCATCAATAAGCAGGCTACCGTCACGCCCACATCGACGCCCGAGCCGTTCCTCCCGGAGGAGGAATATCCCATCTGGGATGGCGGCAGCCGGATCAATATCCTGTTTGTAGGGCTGCGCGGAGGCGATCCTTCGGAGCCGGATTGTCCATTCTGCACGGACACCTTGATCCTGTTGACAGTCGATCCCATCTCGAAAACAGCCGGGATGCTTTCCATCCCCCGGGATATGTGGGTGAACATCCCGGGGTTCGGATACAGCCGTATCAACACTGCCTGGTCCCTGGGCAGGGGTTCCAAGCTGCCGGGCGGCGGGCCGGCTTTGACGATGAAAACTGTCTCCCACTTTATCGGCGTGCCGGTGGATTACTATGTCCAGGTGGATTTCGATACCTTTGTGGATGTGATCGATTTGATCGGCGGCGTGGATATTTATAACAATGAAAAGATCGTGCTCGACCCCGTGGCGCATGGCAAGGACTTCCCCAAGGTCAGGCTGACCTGCTGCGGGGAACGGCACTTGAATGGCAGGACTGCGCTGGCCTACGCGCGCTGCCGCAAGGAAAGCCAGGGCTGCAAGGACGGGGATGTTGGACGAGCCAAGCGCCAGCAGAAGGTGATTTTTGGAATTCGCGACAAGGTATTAAATCCCCAAAATTTCCCAATTCTTTTTTCCCAGGCTCCCCGGCTCTATAATAAATTTTCCGAGGGCATCCACACCAATATGTCATTGGAGGATGCCATGAAAATGGCTGTGCTGGTGAAGGATATTCCAAAAGAAAGCATCAAGAATGGGGTGATCGGTAACAGCATGGTTTCATTCGGCAACGTCATCCTGGGCGGGCAGAATGCCAGCGTCATGAAGCCTCTCCCAGATAAGATCCGTATCCTGCGGGATGAGATCTTTACCACCAACGGTGCCCTCAGCCCGCAGGCACAGGGCGATCCGCTCTCCCTGATGCAGGCAGATGGAGCAAGGGTCAGGGTGTTGAATGGAACCTCTACAGCACAGCTCGATGTACGGACGGCAAACTACCTTTCCCAACAGGGGCTGCAGGCAACGGAATTTGGACAGACAAAAGCCCAGGGCCAGACGACCATTATTCTTTATTCGCCCAAGCTGTATGCCTTCCGGTTCCTTATCAATACCCTGGGGATTACGAGGAGTCCCCAGATCCTCATCAAACCTGATCCAACTCAAACTGTGGATATCGAGATCCGGCTGGGGAAGGACTGGGTCAGCAAACTGCCATCCGGCTACTAGGGATCATCTCATCCTCCAATCAGCGCGTCAGGGTGGAGCTTTGCCGGCTGAGGGCCAGCATTTCCGCCTCGGTTGTGATCACCATGTCCCCATTCTGGCTCAGGGCCATGGCTGCCAGGATCGTCCCGTAATGGAGACCCGCCTGGAGGTCTGAATGTAACAGGCCGTACAGCACGCCTGCGGCGAGGGCATCCCCTGCACCAAGCCGGTCGACAATCCGGGTTGGCTGGGCCGGTTCTTGCTGCCAGCCTTCTCCGTTCCAGCATAAAAGCCCCTTTTCAGCGAATGTCACAATGGCTTTTGGAACCCGGGTTAATTCGAGCAATCCATCGGCGATCTCCTGCATGGAGCCTTTACACTCGAACAGCCGTGTGGCGTCTGCCTGGCTGCAAAATAGCAGGTCGGCCTGTCGGATCAATGGCAGCAGTGTTTGCCGGGCATCCGTTTCAGACCAAAGCTTCTGACGATAGTTGACATCGAAACTGACAAATACCCCGAGCTGCTTTGCCCGTTTCACAGCCTCGCTGACAATCTCAGAACATGATTTTGATAGCGCCGGGGTAATCCCTGTGAGATGAAGGATACGGGTGTCGAGCAGGGCATCCCAATCGATCTCTCGAGTCTGAATTTCTGCGGCACAGGAATGAGCACGGTCATACGTGACCTGGATGCCGCGCGGCGGCGCGCCAAACTCAACATAATAGGTACCAATTCGTCCGTTCTCACACCAGAGGACTCCACCCGCATCCACACCGGCACTCCGCAGCGCGCTGGCCGCAAAGCGTCCCATGGGGTTATCCGGAAGAGCACCCATCCAAAGCGTACGGCAGTTTAAGCGCGCCAGCAGGCTGAGCACATTCGCCTCCGCGCCCGCTGAATGAACATCCAGCTGCCGGGCCGTCTCAAGCCGTTCGCCTGAAAGGACACTCAGACGAATCAGCATTTCGCCGAAGGTGGTCACATCGAATTTTGGCGCAGGCGTATCGGGTTTCATTCGTTCACTTTACCGTACTCCGCGCTGCGACCTGCCAGGTCACTTCCACTCGATCGCCCCGCCCCCCGATCACTTCATCGAACAGGCTGGTAACCGTACAGCAGTGATTGGGAATGATCGTCACGCGCTCGCCGATCTCAGGCTTGTGCGTGCAGGCAGAAAAATCGACATGACCGTGTTCCTCGGAAAGCTGGTAGATCTTGGCATCGGGATACTCACAAATGTAACCGTACCCGTCCAGACCATGCAAATCGGATGACAGCGATTTACTGCCCGCGTCCAGAATGCCGCGTTCAGAGGTGGGTCGACTGACCAGCGTGGCATGCACCTTGATCGCACAATCTTCGAGTTGCACGGCACCCGATCGAAGAGTCAGCCGGTCGCCGTAGACGTAAATCCCGGCCCGGTGCTCGGTCAGCTCGGGATGAGTATGCGCCTCCCACATACAGGGAGTTCCGCCGCCGCTGACGCGCTCGATCTTCAGACCATCATCATTGATCAGATTGCGTGTCTCACGAACAAAGCCATCCAGGTGTTCATTGGTAGGATACGTCATCAAGCCGCCAAAGCGCAGGTTTGGAAGACCGGCAATTAATCGCGCCAGCTCTGCCGCTTCCCGAGGGGACTGGACGCCGCAGCGATGTGCACCCGTATCGCACTCCACCAGGACAGTCAGTGTTAAGTCCGCCGCGAGTGCCGCAGTCGACAGGCCGCGAACTACGACCGGCGAATCCGCTGTCACACGAATGGTTGCTCGTGCTGCAAGAGCCATAAGCCGTTTGAGCTTGCTCGCCCCCAAAATGTTATAGGGGATGAAAATGTCGTTGAAACCGGAATCTGCCATTACTTCGGCCTCACTGACTTTCTGGCAGGTAATTCCAACAGCACCAGCATCCATCTGCAATTGTGCAATCGCGGGGATTTTGTGGGTCTTGATATGCGGCCGGTTGGCAATTTTATGCTCGTCCAGATATGTCTGCAGGCGGGAGATATTCGCCTCCATGCGGTCCATGTCAACGACCGGGACGGGAGTCTCCAATTCGTCGATGCGCATGGCTATTTTTCTCCAACGTAGGCGATGGCATCGATCTCCACCAGGATGCCCAATAGCTGGCTGCCCACCGTGGTGCGGGTCGGTTTGGGATCGGGGAAATAGGTGGCATAGACTTTGTTATAGCGCTCGAAGAGTGACAGATCGCTGAGGTGCGCGCTGACCTTGACAACATCTGCCATGGTCGCGCCGCCCGCGGCCAGGATGGCTTTGATATTTTCCAGCACCCGCGCAGTCTGCTCCTCGACAGTTGTTCCCACGATTTGACCGGTTTCCGGGTCCAGCGGTCCCTGGCCGGAAACGAAGATGAAATCACCCACGCGGAGTCCCTGGGAATAGGCTCCAATGGGTGAGGCTCCCGAACGGGTTGTGATCTGGTGTTTGGACATGATGGTTAATCTCCTCTATGAATATGATTTTGACCAGGCGCGCCGCAGGAGACGAAGCCAGTTGCCATGCATAATAGCGGCGATATCATCGTCGCTGTAGCCGCGCCCGGCCAGAAGTTCGGGGATCTTTTGCAGGTCGGCGATCGTATCCAGGTCGGCAGGTGACTGCTCGCGGCCAAAGCCGCCGTCCAGGTCGCTGCCGATGGCGGCATGGCGGCTGTTCCCGGCAAGCTGGCAGATATGATCGATATGGTTGGCAACATCCAGGAGTTGGACCGGCTGATTATCCCTGGCGCCGCGCACCCAGCCAAAGCGCAGCATCCAGTTGTCAAACGCAACCCCAATGACGCCCCCCCGCTCGAGGATCGCCCGGATCTGGCGGTCATCGAATTGGCGCTGGTGGGGAACCAATGCCCGGCAGTTGTTGTGACTGGCCAACACCTCCCCATCGAAAAGGTCCAGCGCCTCCCAAAATGCCTCGTCTGAAAAATGGGTGAGATCCAGGATGATGCCAAGCTGTCCCATTTCCCGTAGAAGGTCCTTGCCGATCGCGGTCAGACCAAGCTCGGTGGAGGTGCCGCCCGCATAGCGCCCCGGCCCGTAATGGGCAGGACCGATGATGCGGACTCCTGCCTCTCTCCACGCGGCTAGCTCGTGCGGCGATTGGATCGGGTCGGCACTCTCCATGCTGATCACGAGGCCCGGCACCGGCTGGGGCAGAGACGGGACCGTTTCCCATCCCTCCCAGGAAGCCATATGGCCATCCAATGCAAGCGAGTTTTTTATCAGGCGGACTTCCCCGACTTTTTCCAAAGCGTGATAATAGGCAAGCTGTCCCTGTGCTGCTCCATATGCCTGCAGCGACGAAGAATAATCCAGGTTCTGGAGCGGCCGTCCTGTGGAGCGCGCCAACAGTGTGGCAAAGCACAGCGCGACACGTCCGGTTCGCATCTCGGGCAGGGCGACCGTGCCCTGTCCGCGCCCTGCTCCGGTTTGTTGACTCTCCCTGCCGCGAATCGTATACACCGAAGTCTGGAGGTCGCGGTTCCACTGGAGGGCATTCCAGGCAAGATCAAGATGAGCATCGATAATTAGCATGTTCTTTTCAGAGATCAGTAATTTTCAACCTGGTGTTTCAGCTCTGCCTTGATATCAGGCGGGAGCTCATTCCAGGGCAGATCGAGGAGAGCCGCTTGAAGACCGTAGAGCAGGTTCAGGGATACCTTCTCGGGATATGCAGTTTTGACACGTATATATGTTTCCACCACGCCGAGTCTGACCACGTCATCCTGGCTATTGACACCAACCGATGCAAGCCATTCACTGCTCTTCGGACCAATATTCTTCATGAATTTATCTCCATTACGAACGAAAAACAACTGCGGTCATCCAGGAGATCAAGACAATGTGGGATTGCTCTGTTCACGGCCACGGCCCGGACGAATGCCTGTTTTGGCAAAAATCCTTCTTGGTAATTCCTTCACCCATTCCGGTGTTGAAGCGAACAAGAGGTAGGTCAGGCTTGCAAAGAGCATCCAATTAAAGAGTTCATCAAGAATGATCCAGAACTTTTTGGAGTCGGCGACGGAATGGAAAATCGATATCAAAGGTATCGCCACGATCCTTAAATGCCAGCAGGACAGGAGGATTAAAATAATGCTCAGCCAGGAGGCTATGCGGTACACTTTATGTGGAGAGCGCATCCATTCCACAAGTTGGGGCACCAAGAGCACAAGAAATGCCAGGCGGTAATCCCAGTTGTTTCCAAGCAGGAAAGTGCCAACGTAAATGGAAGCACCCATGCGGAACGCCGCAGTAGTGCGTTCGGTATGGATTTCGGCCTGGTCCACATTCAAAAATGCCAGAATTGCAACGACCGAAAGGAGGAGCAATCCCGCTGCCAGTGGCCCATACTTTAAAAGCAGGTCACTATGATGCGGAGTCAGCCACTGGGCTAGAACCTGCTTTATAGCGTCTGCATATCGGTCCACAAAAACGTTTGTCCCGTAGGATATTCCATCACCGCGCATGGTGAGATTCCAGGAAGCCTTCACACTATTCCAGGTGAGGATCATATAAACGAGGAGGAGAAATACACTCACCGCAGACAGCCACAGAAATTTTTTCTTCGGCTCCCTAAGTAGAATGCTCAACCCCAGAATTGGGAACAGCTTCATAATTGATGCAAACAGGATTAATGCAGTGGCAAGATAGGCAGAATAGCTCGTCGCTACAACCGCCATCGCACAGACAAAAAACACGATCAAATCCACATTGCCGCGTTCATAGAGGAGCATGGATGCCGGGGAAAAGAGTACAAGCAGCATTCCAATGGCGCCGGGAACTGACAGTTTTTGGGGAAACGAGAATGAACCGATAAAAAACAGGATAATCATCGACACGCTGATCCAAATGGTGTCAGCCTGGGTAATCCTGGTGTAAAAGAACAGGCGCCAGAAGGCCGGGTAGTTGAAAATCCTTTCGGTTGGATCGAAAGGATTTTCAACCGAGGGCTCGTATCCGTGAGCAAATGATTCGGCACTCCCTGGGATCAGGCGAAAATCCAAAAAGACTGTCTTGAAGGAGGGGATTTTCCATAAATGCCAGGTGTTCTGATATCCATATGATTTGAACAAAACAATGAGCAACAGCCACATCAAAACAGATGTGCCGATCAAAACCAGTTTGCCGTAGTGCTCCCTGCTAATTTCGAGTCGCTTCATCCCACTATTCTAATCTCCCGCGGCATATCCGAGAGAACATCTGCGCCCGTCTCGGTGATGACGACATTATCCTCGATGCGGACCCCGTTGCGGTTTGGCAGGTAGATGCCAGGTTCCACGGTAAATGCCATGCCCGGCTCGAGAAGCTGCATGTTATCGCCGCGCATGTACGGTTCCTCGTGTCCTTCCATGCCGATGCCATGTCCGGTGCGATGAGTGAAGTACTCTCCATAGCCAGCCTGTTCAATCACGTCCCGGGCGGCCTTGTCGACAGCAGCACAGGGAACACCAGGTCTTGCTGCTGCACGGCCGGCAGCATTAGCTTCCTGGACAATCTTGTGGATCTTCCTGTATTCTCCATCCACTTCACCCACTGCGAATGTACGCGTCAGATCTGAGATATAGCCATCGCAGGCCGCGCCCCAGTCCACAACGAGGAGATCACCTGCCTGCAACTTGCGGTTGCTCGGGGAGGCATGCGGGTTGGCCGCATTAGGACCGCTGGAGACGATCGGAGCAAAGGGTAACTCAGGATCGGAGCCATGTCTGAGCAATTGGGTCACCAACTCGGCTGCCAGTGCTTTCTCGGTCATCTCGATTTTGAAGGATGGAATAGTTGCTTCGAGCGCGTCCTGGGCGATCTTGACCGCCCTTCGCATCGCTTCCACCTCAGCCTTGTCCTTTCTCAGACGGAGCTCAGATAGAACCTGACTGGCATCCGGGTAGTCTGCTTCGGGCGCGCTATTTTGAACATAGCGGAATTCCAACAGGCGCAGCTGGCGCGGCTCGACCCCGATCCGCTTCCCATCGAGACTGAGAGCCTGGGTTGCCTTGCGAAACACGCCCCCCCACTCGGACGGGTTCTCCGGGTAAGCGAAGACCCGGAGATCATAGGGAAGCGATGCAACCTTTTGCAGCTCGAGTTCAGGCAGTACGATCGCGGGGACCTGGTCCTTCGCGAACAACAATACGACCGGTCGTTCCATCAGGTGGAAATGCAGGCCGGTCAGATGCGTCAGCGTTGGACCCGGATTCAGGATCACGGCATCCAGGTCCGAGGTCCGCAGGGATGCGTTAAATTTTTCGAGACGGGATTGAGTCATGGAAGTCTCCTTAGTTTGAATGTAGCGAAGCTTTGCAAGATGCTTCAGTCCAGTATATGATTCCGTTTTGCGAAACGGTACAAAATCCAATCGACGAGCACGGGGAAAAGTGTATCAAAGGTTGTGATCACGCGGAACCACCAGGGAATGACCAGGCTGCGCCGGGGATGCTTCGCCAAATCCACAACCCGGCGGGCAACATATACAGAGGTCATATGAAGGTCGATGATACTGTTGATCTTTTCGCGCGTGCGCTGCTTCTTGAGATGCGTCCCGAACTCCGTCGTGGCAGGCCCAGGATAAATTCCCGATACCTTAATACCAAACGGAGCGACCTCGCGCCGCAGCGCATCGGTAAAGGCGCGCACGCCGTATTTGCTGGCAGAGTAGGTTGTGATTAAGGGAGAGGCGATCAAACCGGCTACAGACGCCATGTTAATGATATGACCGGATCGCCGCTCGAGCATGCCCCGCAGCACTGCGTGCGTGACCAGCATGGTCCCTGTAAGGTTGACACGGACGAGGGTCTCGATTTGGCGCTGTGGTGCCAGGTTCTCAAACCAATCCATTGCTCCGAAACCGGCATTGTTGAATAGGATGTCGATCTTCCCATAGAGGTCCAGCACAGTCTGTACCATGACATCGATCTCCGCACTCTCGCTCACATCCACAGGAATCGCAACTGCCTCCCCCCATTGCTCTGGATCTCTTCCGCCAGCGCCTGCAGCCTCTCCAGCCTGCGAGCCGCCAGAACCACCCTACAGCCTTCCTTTGCAAAGAGATGGGCCGCATCCTCTCCAAAGCCGGAGGAGGCACCGGTGATGAGAACAACTTGTCCATTCAGGGAGTTTGCCATGGATTCCGCCGGCGGAATCGTATCATGAAAAACGAAATTCGTTTGCCTCTCCGTTTTTCAAAACCTGTGATCTAAGTTACTTTAGATCCTGTTCATGATACTGAGCAAAAGCCCTTGCCTGGGCACGGTCGGACATGCCCGGGAAATGGGAATTGATAAAGACGGAAAGGCCCATGATCTTCGGCAGGAAGAGACTGCGGCGCGGCCGCCTGGCCAGATCCACTACGCCCTGGGCCACCTCCTCGGGGGTTACTCTCAGCCATTCCGGTGTACTGAAACGCTTTTTTGCCCTGTTTCCCCCGACATGCTGCTGAAACTCTGTTGGGGAACTACCCGGGTACACTGCAGAAACGTGGACTCCCATAGGTGCTGCTTCACGCCGCAAGGCTTCGCTGAACCCGCGCACACCAAACTTCGCCGCGGAATAGATCGAATAGAGTGGAGGCGCGGCCCATCCGGCGATCGAGGACATGTTAATGATGTGCCCATTCCGCTGCTTGTACATTTGGGGCAGGACCGCCCGGGCTGTCCAAATCATGCCAAGCAGGTCAGTCACGATCTGTCTTTCGATATCCTGGATGGGATCCAGCGTCTCCAGCCAGTCCAGCCGGCCAAAACCAGCATTATTGAAAAGAATATCGATGCGGCCATACGCATCGATCGTGGATTTCACCATCGCCTGGATTTGCTCGTGCCGGGTGACATCAGTAATGACAGGCAGGACATCACCTCCCGCGGCATAAAGTTCCTCCGCCATCCTCTCGAGTCTCTCAAGCCTGCGTGCCGCCAGAACGACTTTACAGCCCTCCCGGGAAAACAGCCTGGCTGCGTGCTCGCCAAAGCCCGATGAGGCGCCGGTGATGATCACAACCCTGCCTTTAAGGGATATCATGCTGTTCCTCCAAATGCGGTTGTTACAGGATAGAAAAATGCGTGGCGCAAGGTCGCCACGCATTTCAAGATCAAACTACAGGTTATTCGCCTTCGTCCTGGTTCTCATCCCTGGCCTGGCGCCTGGGACGCGGCGGCTCGATCACCGCCTTGGGTGCCAGGGCGATCTGCAGGACTTCATCCATGTGCTTGACAGGGATGATCTTTAGCTCGGATCTGGCTGTCTTGGGCAGATCCACCAGGTCCTTCAAATTCTTTTCGGGCAGGATCACGGTTTTCAAGCCGGCACGATGGGCTGCCAGCACCTTCTCGCGCACGCCACCGATCGGCAGGATGCGCCCTCGCAGGGTGATCTCACCGGTCATGCCGACATGCCTGTAGACAGGGCGTCCCGTCAGGGCGGACACAACCGCAGTTGCCATTGTAATGCCGGCCGAGGGGCCATCCTTCGGAATGCCGCCCTCCGGCATATGGACATGGATATCCATGCGCTCGAAGACTTCGAAGTCGATGTTCAGCTGCGGGGCCCGCGACTTGATATAGGTCAGCGCGGCCTGGCCGGATTCCTGCATGACCTCGCCCATCTGGCCGGTCATCTGCAATCCGCCCTTGCCTTCCAGCACCGCGACCTCCACGGGCATGATCTCGCCGCCGCTCTCCGTCCATGCCAGGCTGGTCACCACGCCAACTTCATCGTAGAGCTCTGCTTCCGTCTGGAAGACCTGCTGGGGACCAAGAAATTTCTCGATCGATTCGGCTGTCACAGTCGTGGGGTATTTCCGGCCTTCCGCCTTCATGCGGGCGATCTTGCGGCACACCCGTCCGATCTCACGCTCCAGGTTGCGGACACCCGCTTCGTAGGTGTACTCCCGTATGATCCGGCGCAGCGCATTGGGCTCAAAGACGATGCCGAAGGCATCCACGCCGTTCTCCTCCAGCTGGCGCGGGATCAGATAACGTGTGGCGATCTCGAGCTTTTCCTCCTCGATGTACCCGGGAAATTCGATCACTTCCATGCGGTCCAAAAGCGGCGCAGGAATGCTTGAAAGAGTGTTCGCCGTTGTCACAAACATGACCTTCGAAAGGTCGAACGGCAGCTCGAGGTAATGATCGCTGAAGGCATAGTTCTGTTCCGGGTCAAGAACTTCCAGCATGGCTGAGGCCGGGTCGCCGCGAAAATCGGAATAGAGCTTATCGATCTCGTCCAGCATGAAGAGTGGGTTGCTCGTCCCGGCCCGCTTCATGGTCTGGAGGATGCGTCCGGGCAGCGCGCCGATGTATGTACGGCGATGACCACGGATCTCGGCCTCATCGCGTACGCCGCCGAGGGAAACGCGCACAAACTTGCGCCCAAGCGACTCGGCAATGGAGCGCCCGAGCGAAGTCTTGCCAACCCCGGGCGGCCCCACAAAGCACAGGATCGGCTGGCGTTCCTTTTTCGGCTTCAGGGAACGGACTGCAATGTACTCCAAAATCCGTTCCTTGGCTTTCTTGAGTCCGTAGTGATCGCGCTCCAAAACTTTAGCCGCGTTCCTTACATCCAGGTTGTCGGGTGAGATGCTGGCCCATGGAAGTTCAACGATCCAGTCAATATAAGTGCGGATGATGCCCACTTCGGGAGCCATCGGCGGCATCTGGTTCAGCCGGTCGAGCTCCTTGAGGGCTACCATGCGGGCTTCCTCGGGCAGATTGGCCGCCTCCACTTTTTTCTTCAGCTCAGTGGCGTCCCGAGTAAAGACATCGCCTTCGCCCAGTTCATTTTGTATCTGGCGCATCTGCTCGCGCAGATAGAACTCACGCTGGCTCTTATCCACCTCATTCTGGACGCGCGAGTGGATCTCATCCTCCAGCTCGAGCACGTCCACTTCCTGGGCGAGGATTTTATTGAGAGCCTGGAGACGCCCGCGCGCATCGAGCAGCAGAAGCAAACTTTGCTTTGCTTCATAATTCAACGCAAGGGAGGTGGCGATCATATCCGCCAGCCAGCTTGGCTCGGATATATTCAATGCAAACAAATGCGCTTCTTCGGGGATCGAGCGGTCCAGTTGGACGCAGCGCTCGAACAGGTCCAGGACCGAGCGCATGAGGGCCTGCGTCTGGCGATCTGCGGTCTGCATCTCAGGCACCACGCGGGCCCGAACCATCAGGTATGGCTTGGTGCGGATGAATTCCACGATCTCCACGCGGCGGCGGCCCTGCACGAGGGCAGAGTGCGAGCCATCCGGCATTTGCAGCAGGCGTCCTACGGCCATCTCCACTCCCACCGGCAGGAAATCATCCGGACCCGGGGTATCGAGGTCGGCATCATGCTGCGTCAGGCCGATCACGGTCTGTTCCTTGTGCTGCGCCTCCTGCACGGCCAGCAGTGATCCCTCGCGCCCGACAAAGATCGGCGACACCATGCGCGGAAAAATGACCAGGTCGCGCAGCGGCAGGACTGCGGCTTCGATCATGCCTTCCTCGTTCGGCTCCCGGTTGGGGATGCGATACAGCTCCTCTGTGCGCTGCGAGAGGGTTAGGTCAAAATTATCTTCTTCTTCGTCCCATTCTTTTGGATGACTCATTTTCTAATTCTTCCATGAACTGACGGGCAGCAGCCCGTCCCTAACCATAATATTTATTCCATGCCTGCATCACCTCTGCGGTGACAAACATCGAACCGGCGGATAAAACAATGCTACCATCTTTTTGAGATAATTCCAGCGCGCGCCGGAATGCAGATTCCACGGGACTCACCGCCTCGGACTCCAGCCCGGCCTGGTCCGCCAGCGGGATGATTTCCTCCGGCTGCAGAGCGCGTGGATGGTCGGCACGGGTGACAATCAGCTTGCTGATCTTCGGCTTCATCTCCGCAAACATGCCCGGGATGTTCTTGTCCTCCGATGCCCCAAAGATAAGATAAACCTGTTTCCCGGGGAAATACTCGTCCAGGGCTTGATGCAGCTTCGCGAACGAATCCTGGTTGTGGGCCGAGTCAAAAATAACCGGCGGATCGCGCCGTACTACCTCAAAGCGGGCATGCCATTTTACCTGCGAAAAGCCCCTCTGGATGGCTGCATCGGTGACATCGATCCCGCTGTTTTTGAGAGCAGTATAGGCGGTGGCGGCGTTCTGAATTTGGTGATCGCCCAGTAAGGGAATATTGAGCTCGATATTTGCACTCCCAGGAACGGATCCACCGGCATGTTGTCGATTGGTCTCCACTCCGTCCTCCGCGATGGACAGCGACTGTCCATCCAAAGATGAGGTCAGGCGTTCAAACTTTACATCTCTGCCTACCAGGACAAATGGACAGAACCTTTCTTTGGCTATACGCTCAAGAATTTCGAGGGCTTCCTCCTTTTGGGGAGAGGATACAACCGGTATGCCTGGCTTGATGATCCCCGCCTTCTCCCCCGCGATCTTTGCCAGCGTATCCCCCAAGACGGCCATGTGATCATACGATAATGAGGTAATGACCGAAACCTCCGGTGAGACAATATTGGTCGCATCCAGTCGTCCACCCAGGCCCACCTCGATCACTGCCGCGTTGACATTCTGACTGGCAAAGGCAAGAAAACCGATGGCTGTTGTAATTTCAAAGGTTGTTAGTTTCGGTATCCGCGCAACCGCAGGCTTGATCGCCTCCACCAGTTCGACCATCTGCTGGTGGGAGATGGGCTCACCATCGACCTGAATTCGCTCTACATAATCCAGCAAGTGTGGGGAGGTATACAGCCCAACCCGATATCCCCCTGCCTGTAAAGCAGAGGCACACAACGCGCTGACCGATCCTTTGCCCTTCGTCCCCGCCACGTGAATGATGGGATATTTTGCCTGCGGGTTACCCAGCAAGTCCATCAACGCGAACATGCGGTCCAGGTTGAACTCCGCTTTGGCGAGCTCGGAGGAATGTTTGAGGCTATAATCTACGAACGAATATAGGTAATCCAGGGCTTTGTTATATTGAACTTCGATGTCAGACATGCGAGGGATTGTATAACGTTATCGGTAATTCGTAAATCACAAGGCGAGCCACGACAGGCTACGGAAAAGCTGCCGAAACGGCTGACAGAAAAGCATACGTGAAACAAGTAAACATGTTCTATTTCGTACCTGTATCTTGTTTCATTTCCTATGATCGCCACTCTCACCATTCACCTCCATCTCCTGCCTGTTCCTCTCTCAAGGAAAAGCGCGGGCGCATCAAGCCGCTGATCTCACGCCTGCACCGCGAGTTCAATGTTTCCGTGGCGGAAATGGACCTGCAGGACAAGTGGCAGGAGGCGGTCATCGCCTGCGCGATGGTCGGTAACGAACGCGGGTATCTTGAGTCTGCACTTCAAAATGTGGCAAAATGGATGAAGAGTCATTGGACTGACGGGGATATCATTGACCAGAAGATCGAGGTCGTGTAAGAGGAGACTTAAATGAAAATCCTGATCATGGGAACAGGCGGTGTGGGCGGCTATTACGGCGGGCTGCTGGCGCAGCAGGGACATGAGGTAACGTTCATTGCTCGCGGCGCCCACTTGGATGCGATCCGGCAGGAAGGCCTGAAAGTCAAAAGTGTGCACGGGGACTTCACAATTTTTCCTGCGCGGGCGACAGAAAATCCAGGGGACGCTGAAGGGACGGAACTTATCCTGTTCTGCGTGAAAGCGTACAACACGGATGAAGCTGCCCGGTCGATCCGTCCAGCACTGGGTCCGCAGACAGTTGTCATGAGCCTGCAAAATGGGATCGAGGCTGCCGAAAGGATCGGAAAAGTGGTCGGCAGCGAGCACATCATCGGAGGGGTCACCTGGCTCTCGTCCGCGGTGGAAGCGCCCGGGGTCATCCGGCAGGTCTCGCAGTTCCGCCGGATCGCGTTAGGTGAACTGGGGGGCGGCCTGTCAAAACGTATTGAATCCATTTCTGAAGCGTTTAAAAATACAGGCATTACCGTCGAGGCATCCGATGACATCCGGAAGGTGCTGTGGACGAAGCTTGTCTTCATTACGGCGATCAGCAGCCTTGGTTCGTTAACAAGGCTGCCGCTGGGCGATTATCGTTCCATTCCAGAAACCCGGAGCGTGCTTGCCAGTATTATGAAGGAAGTGGAGGCTGTGGCCCGGGCGCAGGGAACAAGCCTGGATGCAGATGTCGTCGAAAAATGGCTGGAGTTCATCGATGCTTCCGCAGGGCAGATCAAACCGTCCATGCAGCTGGATATAGAAGCCGGACACAGAACGGAGCTTGAATCAATGATCGGCGTGGTCAGCCGGAAGGGACGTGAACTGGGCATCCCCACCCCCGCTGTCGATTTTGTTTATGCCTCCCTGCTGCCGGTCGAACTGAAAGCACGAAACAGTCACTAAACAAAACCCGCAATTTTTGAAGGGCTTGTTTGTATACTTCGTCAGAAGGAGAAAAAAACATGGATTTGGGATTGAAAGACAAATGTGCATTTGTAGCAGGTTCCTCCCGGGGGCTGGGGTACACGACGGCTTTATTCCTGGCAAGAGAGGGATGCCGGGTCGTGCTCAACAGCCGCGATGGGGAAAAGGTCAAGGCTGCGGCGGAGGTGATCGCCAAAGGGACGGGCACACCGGCTTACAGCGTCGCGGGAGACGTGAGCGATGCGTCCGCGGCGGAGACGTTGATCGGGTCCGCAGTTGAATCGATGGGCGGGCTCGACATCCTGATCACGAATGCGGGAGGCCCGCCGGCGGGTTCGTTCGAAGTATTCGATGATGAGACCTGGCAGAAGGCGGTGGACACATCGTTCATGAGCCATGTGCGCCTGATCCGTGCGGCGTTACCCCATCTGCGAAATTCCGATGCTGCCAGTGTATTGACCATGACTTCATTTACGGTCAAACAGCCGCTGCAAAATTTGATCCTGTCGAACAGCATTCGCGCCGCCACGGTTGGCCTTACCAAGTCACTGGCCATGGAACTTGGCAAGGACCGGATTCGTTTTAATTCCATCCTGCCCGGCTGGACATTCACCGAACGCGTCCAGCACCTGATGGAATTCCGGTCGGATAACAACAAAACCAGCGTGGAGGAGGAGATCGCCAAACAGATCGCCGATATCCCACTGGGACGCATGGCACAGCCCGAGGAGTTTGCCAGAGTTGCCGTATTTCTCGTCTCTCCGGCAGCCTCGTATGTCAATGGCGTGATGCTGAACGTGGACGGAGGAATTGTGAAAGGCCTGTTCTGATTGAAACGACTTCTACACCTTTCCCTGCTGATCCTTTTTCTGCTTTCAGGATGTGCTTCCCAGAAGGTTGCTGAACCTGCAACAGCAATCGAGTGCGCCGCCTGCAGCGACTTCCCTGCCGTCAACAATGGCCGAGGCGCACGATATACTGGTCAGCTTCCTGACTCTTCTACACACAAAGAAATATGCCGAGGCAGTTCCCCTGTATGGCGGTGAGTATCGAGCAGTTACAGGTATTCAACCCGCAGATCGACCCTGCGGATAAAGCTGCACTCTGGACCTGGGCCTGTGACAACCAGCTGCTGCAGTGCCTGGAAGTACGCTCGGCGACGTTCAAGAACATGACCGGCGACTCGTACATCTTTCAGGTAGAATTCAGCAACCCGGACGGAAGCCTGTTTGTGCTCGGTCCGTGCTGCGGCGCCGATGAGACCGAAATGCCGCCGGTCTCGCAGTTCGAATATACGGTGAGCCGGAATGCAGAGCATCGCTACGTTGTAATGAACCCGCCGCCGTACGTCCCCTGAAAATCCAAACTGGATATTTATTGTGGCTCCATAAATCTTTCAAAGAATAGGATCATCATGTCAAATTCAGTCTGTATAAATTGCGGCGCATCAGAAACGGACAGACCGCTCCTGACGCTAAGATTCCAGGAGAGGGATGTTTACATTTGTCCTGAGTGCATGCCAATCCTGATCCATAAACCCCAGCAATTGGCGGAAAAGCTACCCGGCATGAAACCCTGGGGCGGTCCCGCTGATCACGATCATTAGAGACCTGTCAAGGTCACTGTTTGATAGATCAGGTCTGGATGGAAGAACCAGCATCTGAGATATCCGTCAACAATGAAAAAACTGTCCTTCCTGGCGCGAACATCGCTGATCATCGCGTTCTTTTTCTTCATCGATAAAGTGCTCGCATTCGTGCGCGTGGGCATTATTTCGCGCCAGTATGCAAACTCGGTCGAGCTGCTGGATACATTCAACGCAGCGAACAACCTGCCGGATGTCCTGTTCGCGTTGATTTCGGGCGGCGCGCTGGCGATGGCATTTATCCCATTGATGAGCGAATACCTCACCAAACAGGGACGGGCCGCAGCCTGGGAGCTATTTTCACGGGTGGCCAACCTGGCCTTCGTGGTCACCGGAAGCCTGGCCATTATTATCGCCATTTTTGCCGAGCCCATTGTCAATGCCAGGCTTGGGATCGCACCTGGTTTTAGCCCGGAACAGCGTCACCTGCTGGCGGAATTGATGCGGCTGAATCTCATCGGCACGGTCATCTTTTCGATCAGCGGCCTGGTAATGGCAGGTCTGCAAACCAACCAGCAGTTCATTTTGCCCGCGCTGGCGCCGATCATGTACAATGTCGGTCAGATCTTCGGGGCGATCTTTCTTGTGCCGCTCTATGGCATCTATGGTCTCGTCTACGGCGTCATCCTTGGCGCCGGCTTGCACCTCCTGATCCAGATCCCTGGATTGTTCATTTACCAATTTAAATGGACTCCTGCGCTTGACCTGCATAACACCGGGCTGATCGAAGCATTGAAGCTGCTTGGGCCTCGTCTGGTGACCATGTTCGGGATCCAGCTGATCGTCATTGCCCGTGACAATCTTGCCTCGCGGCTGCATCAGACCGGCGCGGTGACCTCGCTCACGTATGGCTGGATGATCATGCAGGTTCCGGAGACCCTGCTTGGGACGGCGATTGCCACCGCCATGCTCCCCACCCTGGCCGAGTTCGCCGCCCGTCAGGACTGGACCCCCTTCCGGATCACGGTCGAGCGCGCCCTGCGGGTCCTGATCGCACTGACCATCCCGGTCGCGGCTGTGATGGCCGCGGGGATCAATCCGCTTGTGCGCGTCGTCTTCGGTTTTGACTCGGCCACCACCACACTGATCACCTGGACGACACGCGCCTACCTGATCACCCTGACCGGCTTTACCGTTCAGGAAATCGCAGCGCGCGCCTTTTACGCCCGCAAGGAACCCATGATATCCGCTCTACGCAGTCTTTATACGCATCGGAGTCTTCCTGTTGATCGGCATTGCAGGCGTTACAATTCTCCGGGGGATCGGTGCACCGGTCATCGCGTTTGGCGAGATTGCCCTGCTGGTGGAAGCGATCGTCATGTTCGGCTGGCTCAGCAGGGAAATGAATGAACCCCTGCATGTAGAGAGCGCTGTTGTGAAAGGTATTCTCGCGGCGCTGGTCGGGGGCCTGACAGCTTATGTCTTAGCCGTGTACCTGCCCGGATCCGCAGTCCTGACGGCCCTGATCGGAATGGTAATCGGTGGGCTGGTCGCTCTTCCAATCATCTGGTCGGAGATAAAGTTGCTGCTGAAACTTTAAAACTTGCAAAGTTTGAGCTGGAGCAACCTGTGTTTCCCTGAGAAAACCCTCACAAGGTTCCATAATTCGTTAGGATATAATTAAACCCATGACCGAAAACATTGAAAGTACTGAAGGTACACAACCCAATAAACCAGTGACAAAGTCCCGGCGCGGGCGGACAATCCTGTTCAGCGCGCTTGGATTGATTGCCATCCTTGCCATTGCAATCCTGGCCGGTTATTCCTCCGGCATCGGTATCCGGGAGAGAAACCAATCCACTGTCATCATGCAGCAGCTTGGGGAGCAGTATCAGAACGCCCTGATCGACATCCAATTTGCCAGGTACGAGATCGCCAGACAGCGCCTGGAATGGATCATCGCCAACGATCCTTCCTTCCCCGGGGCGCAGGAAAAACTGACGGAAGTGCTGGTCCTGAGCAACCAGCCCACACCATCGCTGACCCCGTCCCTGACACCCACCCCTGATTTTACGGGCGCCCAGGATGCCTTCGCCGGGCCCAACAGCTGGTTGCCGCCCAGGACTGGCCTGGCGCCATAGGGGCGCTCGACCAGATGCGCAAGTATGACCCCAACTACCAGACCTCCCTGGTGGATGGCATGTATTATTTTGCCACTTCGCAATTATGGCTATAACTTGATCACCAAACAGGGAAACCTGGAGGGCGGCATTTACCAGCTGACCCTGGCCGAGCGCTTTGGTCCGCTCGACCGCGATTCGAACGGCCTGCGCGAAGGCGCCCGCTATTATCTGATCGGTGCATCCTTCTGGGAGTTGAACTGGAAGGAGGCGGTGGCTTATTTCGACCAGGTGTATCGCGGCTGGAGTGGCCTGTGGGATGGAACCATGACCTCCTCCGAGCGGTTCTGGATGGCATCGATGCGCTACGGGGATGAATTGTTCGCGCAGGACCAGAACTGTGATGCCCTGGCACAGTACGACAATGCAAAAGCCATCGCCGAATTGGATCAGGCAGCCGCTAGAAATTACGATGATGCCGTTACAGGCTGTTACCCCCCCACGGCGACCCTTGAACCGGTTCTGTCGGTCACGCCCGGCACCCCTGCCGTGACTGTGGAAGTCACCACTGAAGTAGCCCCGCCCCAGCAACTACAGAACCAGCAGCTACAGAACCGCCACTGCAACTGAGCCTCCAACAGTCAGCGCCAACTACGCACATGATCTCTGCACCTCCCTCCTGGGCGCTGGCACTCACATACTGGCTTCATCTATTTGCCACGGTCGCCTGGGTTGGCAGTCTTGCGGCTGTTGCACTTCTCATCCTGCCTGCCATGCAGCGCTCACTCACCGCAGAGCAGCAGCTTGTTTTCATAGAAGCAATGCAGCGGCGGCTGGAACCCATTGCGTGGTTCAGCATGAGTGTGCTGCTGGCCACCGGCCTGTTCCAGATGAGTGTCAATCCGCACTACGATGGCTTTCTCTCCACGAGCACACAATGGTCCGTGGCCATTCTGATCAAACATCTGCTTGGGATTGTGATGGTTGTGGTCAGCGCCATTCAGACCTGGGAGGTCATCCCGGCCATTCGCCGTTCGATCGTCCGGTCGAAGAAGAGCTCCAATATGGCTGAGACCGACTCTCTGCGAAAGGCGCGAAGTTTTTCTCCTGCGACTGAATTTTGGACTCTCCCTGCTCATCCTGCTCGCAACTGCATTTGCCCGTGCTTCGTAAAGTGTACTGGGCTGCGTAACCCAGCAGGAAGAACGTTAAACGAAAACAGCCCGGTTCCCTCACTCGGACCGGGCTGCTTTACTATGTTGAACAGGATCTACTTTCACAGTTACATCGAAAGTGAAATCCTGGACAGCGATGTATCCTCCTGGGTAACAAATAAGGTGAAAAAATCACGCAGCCTCTTGTTAAGGCTGTGAGCAGCAAATAAACATTGTTAACACAGTTTGATCAGTTTTTTACCGGCAATTTTATTCCCTGTGGTTCCGGCACACCGGTTAGATCATATGCCATGGCACCGGTGATCCTGACGGGGACAATGTCACCGATCTTTGCATCCCCTTCGATGAATACCATGCCGTCGATCTCCGGCGCGTCGCGGTAGGAACGGCCGATGGCAATCCCCTTGTCACGGCCTTCCACCAATACATCCATTGTTTTACCCACATAGGATTGGTTGACCTGCAGGGAAATGCCCTGCTGCAATTCCATCAGCCTTTCGAAGCGCTCCTGCTTGACCTCCGCGGGAATCGGGTCGCCCAGCGGTTCGCTGGTGGTTCCAGGCTCAAAGGAAAACTGGAATGTCCCCACGCGGTCGAAGCGGATCTCTTTTACGAAATCCAGCAGGGCCTGGTATTCCTCTTCAGTCTCACCCGGATACCCGACGATGAAGGTTGTGCGGATCGCCAGGTTCGGGATGGCGGCGCGCATCTTGCCAAGCGTGCGATGGACCCAGTCGATGTTGGAGGGACGGCGCATGCGGTAGAGAGTTTTGGGATGAGCATGCTGGAGCGGCATATCCAGGTAGGGCAGCACCTGTTTGCGGGTGGCCATCACTTCGATCAGGCGGTCCGTCACATAGCCGGGATAAGCGTACATGACGCGGATCCAATCCATGTCGGGGACGGAATCGGTCAGTTGTTCCAAGCAGAATGGCCAGTCCATCCTTCATCCCCAGGTCATGACCGTAATCGGTTGTATCCTGGGCGATCAGGACCAGCTCGCGCACGCCGGCATCCCGCAGGCGGCGCGCTTCCTCCACGATCACAGGCAGCGGACGCGAGACAGCCGTCCCTTTGATGAGCGGGATGGCGCAGAACGCACACGGGCGGCGGCACCCGTCGGCAACTTTTAGATAGGCACTGGCGCCGGCGACCGAGACACGCAGCGCTTCATGCTCATCCGTGCCGACCGTTTTGGCTTCGTCCGGCAGGTGGTATAACGGCTCAGGATGCGGACCTTTGCGGAGGTCACGGACAACCTGCACGATATCCATCCAGCGGCGCGTACCCAGCACGCCATCGATGCCCGGGACCTTTTGGGCAACTTCCGAGCCATAACGCTGGGTGAGGCAGCCTGCTGCGATCAGGATCTGGTTGTTCCTCTTGCTCTCTGCCAGTTCGCGAAGGACATTGATCGATTCCTCCTTGGCAGGACCAATAAAACCACAGGTATTGACGATCAGCACATTCGCCCGCGAGGGATCGTCCACTGCCCGGTAACCATCACGCACAAGCAGCTGCGCCATGGAATCCGAGTCGACTGTATTCTTTGCACAACCGAGTGAAACAAGATGAAAGGTATTTTTTGACACGAGTAAATTTTCCTAATATTTTGGAGTCAGGCGGCTTGCCGCTTGCATCTGCAGGCGCAAACTCTTGCACTCCAGCTATTGGTCTTATTATGGCACCGCCGTGCCGTATTGGATGGCGCCGGTGTGGCCGTAAATCGTGAGCGTGGCAGTTGGCACTGCCGTCCGGGTCGGAGTGAGGGTGATGGTTCGCTGTGGCCGTCGCAGGCCGGTTGGTGTGACGATCTCACCGGCGCGGTAAATATTGCTGACCACCTGGCCAAATGACCCGAGCAACCCCAGATCACGTCCATTATAAACAATTCGGATGGCTGCGCCATTTCCCACCAGGACTTCCACCTGGTCCTGCGCATCAAAGGGATAGGCGGTCCCGGGCACGACGCGCCCTTCGAACACGACCTCTCCATCCACGATCACGCGCATATATGTGCGCTCGGCCGCAACCAGGTTTACCTGCACATTGACATCCCCGCTCAGCGTGGGAATGACAACTGTGATGGTTGGCTGCCCCGGAAAGGCACTCGATGGTATCCGGCGTAGGAGTGGACGTGGTATCAGGCGCATCAGGCGGGGCAAGCAGGATCTCAGAGATGGAGGGCGCGGTAGGTTCCACATTCTGCTGGCTCTGGAGAGTCAGGACCCGGCTCACGCCCCAGACCGCGAACCCAACCAACAAAAGGACAATTCCCACGCCGAAGACCATGTCACCTGCAATGAAGCTCCGCATGGGTGGCAGATTTGCCACGATTGGCTGCCCAGGTTTCCGGACCGGTGGCTTCTGAGGGTTGCGCTCCCGGTAGCGGGCCTGCAAGGCATCGGCAAAGCGGAGGAGCAGCGTATCCACGTCCAGATCGAGGAAGGTGGCATAGTTTGAGAGCATGCCGCGCGTCTGGACCGTGGATGGCAGATCGTCCATCGCGCCTCGCTCGAGCGCGTCCAGGTAGTGGGCTTTGACGTGCGTATTGTGTTCCACTTCCTCCAGGTGAAGGCTTAGAAGCTCGCGGCGCCCACGTAATTCCCGCGCCGATCTCTATAAAGATCTGGGTTGAGCTTTCCGAATCTTCGGGCACAGGAACAGGCTCCTGGGATTCGGAGGGCACGCTCTCCGCGGCCAGTGTCGTCCACCGATGCAGCGGTTTCATTTACAACCAGTGTCTGTTTCTTAGTGCGTGCTGCCAGGACGGCACCCAGCCTGTTCAGCCATCTCTGCCAGTTGCTGTCATTGATATCAGGCTCAGGTGGAGGCACGACAGGCTGCGGAAGTTCCACAAAATCAGCCTGAGGAACATCCTCATGTACCGGTTCAGGCTCTTCAACAACAGGTTCCTCGACAACAACCGGTACTGCGAATGACTTCAGGCGCAGGGATCAACACACCGGCTCAGGGTCGGGCTCCACTTTTTTCCGGCCGCGCCGTTTGGGGGTGGAGGCAGAATCGTCATCGGGTTGGGGATCCACTTTTTTACGGCGGGAAGCTTTCGGCTTGATGGGAGGCGGGGATTCCTCTATAACCGGAGCGTCCTGGTCGGCGGTCGCCGGTTCAGGAACCAGGGTTGTCTGCGCGCTCCGGCACATCCGCCGGGCCGATGACCACTTCCGACGGTTTTTGCGTACTCGACTCGCGCAGTTCTTCGAGAAGTTTTGCAACGTCGAGTCCCAGGAACTCGGCATAATTCCGCAAATAGCCGCGCGCCTGTACAGGCGATGGCATAACGGATAAATCATCCTCCTCCAGTGCCTGCAGGTATTGCACACGGATACGCGTGGACTCAAACACCTTTTCGAGTGTGAGGCGGTTGTTCCTCACGAGCTGCTTTCAGCCTTTGGCCGATTGTGGTTGTCATGATATGCGAAGCAATCCTGCGGATCAGCGAAACAATCGCAGGATTAGCGAAACGGTCCTGTGGACAAACGAAACATCACCAGTCCCCCAGAAAACGGGTATGAACTGGTGATGTCATGAGTTAAGAAAAGTAATCTAGGCTGCTTCGGCTTCTGCTGGCTCTTCTGCTTTTGTTTCTGCAGGAGCTTCCGCTGGTGCAGGGGCAGCTTCCTCAAGGGCTTCACCTTCCCTGTGGACGATGATCTTTACTTCGGGGACCAGGTCCATGGTCAGGCGGACGTGAACGGTGTACTCGCCCAGGGTGCGGATCGGCTGCATGTCGACCTGCGGTTTCTTGACCTCGTAGCGGACCTTCTCGGTAATGGCTGTGGCTACATCCTGGGTGGTGATGGAACCGTACAGCTTCCCGGTCTCACCGGCCTTGGCATGGAACACCAGGGTAATCCCGTTGATCTGGGCGGCCAGGTCCTTAAGTTCGGAGTTCTGCTCGGTGCGGCGAACCTCCGCCTGCGAACGGATCTTCCCCACTTGCTTAAGCGCCCCGGCGGTGGCCAGCGTGGCCAGGCCCTGAGGAATGAGGAAGTTGCGGCCGTAGCCATCGGCAACCTTTTTGATGTCGCCGGCGCGGCCCAGTTTATAAACGTCTTTTAACAGCAAAACTTTCATGTTTCAAGCCCTTTCGTGACTTTCGGATGGATTTTTACTCGGGCGAAGGGTACTACGCCCGGCGAAGTATTTTATCACAGGATGTCTAAATCTTCACGGATAAATGGACCCTGGTGGACGGAAAACAGGCATTTAACCAGCAGACGGCTTTTCCAGCAGGTCCATATAGGCGCCGTCGATCAGATCGCCTCTCTCCACGCCGAGAGCGGACATCAGGTCCTCGGCGATTTTCTGGCCCTCGGCATCGCTCTGCCCTTCTTCGAGCACGACCTCCAATTCCATGAACTGCCCCAGGCCTTCGACATCGTCCAGGTGTACGCGTGTCTGTCCGACGAGGTACAGGTAGCGCGTCTTCCGGACGACACCGCGGATCCCATAGGCAAGCTCGAGCACCCGCTTCAGGTTCTGCGGGTCCGGACTGCGGGTGATGTGATAGTCGGAGCGCTTCGGTCCCTCCTGGTCAGGGCGCGTATAGTAGATGAGCTGCGACTGGTCCGGGGCAAGGATGCGCAGCTTCAAGCGTCCTTTTTCGACGTTAAAAAAATATCCTCCTGTGGAATGACGTCCACAGGGGTATCACTCAGTTTTTCCGCACGGGATCGGATGTCCTCAAAATTACGGGCGCGGGCTTTGATCTCAATATTGGATGGCAATGGAATCACTTCCTCATTATGGCATGGACTTCTCTGGCCAGGAAGCCAGCCGCACAACTCCCTGTCCGGCTTTTGATTTCAACTGGCAAAAAACCTCATCGGTGTGCTGATCCAAAGGCAGGTTTTGAACGAGAAATAAATTGCCAAATGAAGTTACTGCGGTCGTCACCGAAGCAATATAGCTGAGTGGACCAAATTCATTGTGATTATAGCGAAAGTGATCCAAATTCATATCCTTGTCCTGCTCGGTCGAAGAGACCATTTTCCAGTAGCGGTCAAATAATGGATATTCCACAGGATTACGAAAAGCCTTCATCAAATATTTGAAATAAGGAGTGGCGCGATAGCGGAGGCTGCTCTCTCGAAAAGCACGCATCGAGTTCAAGGCATAGGCATCCCAGTTTTCAGTGATCTGCCTGCGCCATCCAAGATCCCGTCCGAAATTTAAACGTGCTGTATTGTATCCTCCCGGAATCCTTGCTGCATCCTCAATCAAAGAGGATGGCACATTATAAAATGCCACCATCATATAATTTGCAGCAATCAGGTCACTATAAGAATCAACCATGAAAGCCGGGACCATGATATTCTTTGTTAAAAGTAACCATCCGATCCAGGATCTTTTTGGTATCGAACACATCCGTGGCCATAGCTGCAGTAGGCTGGCGCAAAAGGTGCTTTTCTTCCAAACCACTCGCTGCCAGAATATATTCACGGCGTTCAAGTGTGGTCAATTGCAGCGCGTTTGCCAGGCAAAAAAGCATTTCCGGCTCGAAAAACTTTTTTACCCCCCGCTCGATCTGACTGATTACTGCAACATCCAAACCGGAATATTCGGCCAGTTGAAACTAAGTCCAGCCTAGATCAAGCCGTAATGTAGATACAAGTTCGCCAAAATCCTTGCGATTCATGGATCCCTCCCGTCAATAATTCAAAAAAATCTTTGAGTCGATTGTAAAACAGATTGCTGGACTTTAAAATTATGTAAGGTTAGAATATGTTCAATCAACATTGCTTAGGTGAAAATCCGAGGCGATACAGGGTGGATCCTCAGGAGGGGGACTATGGCTAGCAAAGAGACTCCAACTTAGGTTGGAGTTCTCTTTGCGTCTCAGGACTAGTTGACGTTCATAAACCCAAACAGCCGCCATAACCCCCGCATTGTGGCGTGAGCGAAATCCGCCTGTAAAAACTGGTTTGGACAACTCCCCGGAATGACCGCGATGCCGTTGGCCCTGCACATCTCCACTGCGGGTTGAGAAACACTGGTCATGCCTGCCACCAGGCCTGGCTTGGTTCCCATCATACAGTGCATCCAGACATGTTTGACCCCCAGGTCCACGCATTCCTGGACAATCTGTTCGGTCACCTTCGGACTCGCCAGGATGAAGACCGCATCCACTTTTTCCGGGATGGATTTCAAGTCAGGATAACACGGGTCCCCTTTGATGGATGTAATGCGCGGGTTTACCCCATATACCTGGTATCCGTTTCCCTTGAATTTGTCGTAAGCCGCGTTGCAGCCCGTCTCACGCTTATCGGAAACACCGACTACGGCGATTTTCTTGACCGCAAGAAAATCTTTCACCATATCATCTACTTTTGCCATGTTATTTCTCCTTTAGAAAACGAATCCAAACTTGCCAGCTTCGGTTCCAGAAGAGCCAAAAGTCCTTTGGACAAGTTGTTCTTATGAGAAAATTATAAGCAATTTATAGTCATCTTCAAGATGATGAAGATCACATCTTTTAACGTGTTACCTGGAAAATTACACTTCGTTCGTCCCGGTAGACCATTTCTTTGTACCTTCGCTCCAGCAGCCAGAGAAACCCCAGGGCCAGCACCCTGAGTAAGACCGATTGGCGCACCGTAATGCTCATCCGGTATAGAAATGCCTCGGAAACGCCGAGGAGAGCCAGTGCCCAAAGCCAGGCATAGGGAACCTGCTGTCTCTTGAAGAGAACCCAGATTGCCAGGAAAGCAATCACAGAAAATGTAACGGCCGCGAGCTTGGCGCCCATCCGCAGATCGCCAAACGTGAAAGGGATCAATGCGACGTGAAAAAGAAAATGATGATCGTAAAACTCATTTTGATTGAGGATGCTTTGGGGCAGCCATTTGAACTCTGGCAGCAAGCCCTGGGTCCGCATCAGGTAGGCAAGCTTGATGTGATAGAAACCGTCGTTATCCGGCATATCGGGCGAGGCAAACTGAATCCACGCCATGCCTGTAAAAAGCAAAACGAATAATAGAACCGGGAGCAATTTTTGGAGGGAGGCTCGCTGCATAGTTTTTCATAAACGCTGCGGGTCGCCCAGTGGAAAATATTCCACGGGCGACCCGCAGTCTTTACATGTCATTTTTTGACGAACTATCCATTACCGTTGCTGTTGTTCGAGTTGTCATCATTCGAATTGCCATTCCCATTATCACTGTTGCCCCCGTCGTCGTTTGAATTGCCGTTCCCATTGTCATCGTTGCCAATATCATCATTACTGTTGACACTGGAGTTGTCATCACTGCTGTTGTCATTCGAAGAATTGTCATTGACATTCGTGCCGTTCGAATTGTCATCGTTGCTGTTATTGTCGCCGACCTGTGCCGGGTCGGCAATTCCAACTTCGCGCACCGAGAGAGTTCCGTCTGCATTGGTAATGAAGTGCAGCTTCACCAGCGTGCCCACTTCGACGGTGCCTTTGATCTCAGCGCCGGGAGCAAAGCTATAAGTCTGCCCGCCAAGCGTAATTGATGTGTCGGTGATGGCCTCGACCGCACCGACGGCTTCGGTCCCGTTGTCATTCGAGACGACAGAGGTCTCGGTGGCGGATGGCTCGGGTGTGCTCGTGGCTGCTTCAGCCAGGTCCGCTGCGGAAGGGGATTCGACCCGCTGTGCGGTCACGGAACCATCCGCTGCGACGTGAGCCTGTACTTTGACGGTATCGCCAATCACAAAGGAACCGTCCCGCAACACCGAAGAATCGACTTTGATCGTCTGCCCGTTGATGACCCATTGATCGCCGTTCATGCTTTCGATAGCGCCCGTGAAGACGACCTCTGAAATGGCCTTATCGCTCCCCGCGCTGCCTGCCGCAGGAACCGCCTGGCTCGCCGGCGCACCCGCACATGCACTGAGGAGAAGTCCACCTAGAATAACCACTGCCCAAAATAACTTGAATGTTTTCATGTTTACCTCTTTAGTGTATTGAATTGATTACATCCAATTTGTCGTATTTCACCGGAAATAGTTACGGGCTGTTCCGGATAATGAGGAAGTTTCCCAAAAATGGATATACTTGGTGGGTGAGACTCTTCAATTCAAGGAGATGCATGGATATTCAGAACGCATATGACGAATGGTCCGGGACGTATGATGAAGATGAAAACCGGACGCGCGATCTGGACCGGGATGTGGTCCGGAGCCAACTCGGTAGTCTTCATTTCGATACAATCCTGGAAATCGGCTCTGGGACGGGCAAGAACACGTCATTTCTCGCCCAGATTGGGCAAAGTGTCCGGGCCGTCGATTTTTCGCAGGGAATGATCGCCAGGGCCAGGGAGAAGGTGCGGGCGGAGAATGTCCGCTTCTCCCTGATGGATATCACCCGGCCCTGGGAGTTTGAGGCTGAGTTCCTTTGACCTGATCGTCTGCAACCTGGTGCTGGAGCATATCCAGGAGCTTCCACCTGTATTTTCTGAAGCCGCGCGGACCCTGCGCCCCGGCGGCCACTTCTTTATCAACGAGCTCCATCCCTTCCGGCAGTACGAGGGAACGAAAGCCAGGTTTTACAGGTCAGATGAAAAGGTCGAGGTGGATGCGTTTGTCCATCACATCTCTGATTTTCTGCAGGCGGCCGAGGAGAATCAGTTTATCCCTTGTACGCCTGGGTGAATACTGGCATGAAACGGATCAGGACAAGCCTCCGCGCATCCTGTCACTGTATTTCGAACGCCGCTGATGATTCTCTAACAAAACTCTTATCACCTTCTTTGCCGGCGAGTTATAAAATAATCCACAATACCAGCGGAAATCAATCACCCTTCTTCCAGGGCGCTTGATGCTCTGGAATTGGGGAAACCACACTTTGATCCAGGAGATCGTTATGGCAGAAGAAACTTCAACCGCAACCCCTGAAAATGTACAGCAGTTTACTTTTAAAGCCGAGACCCGCCAGCTTCTCAATATCCTGATCCACTCCCTCTACAAGGATCGGGAGGTCTTCCTGCGCGAGCTGCTCTCGAATGCTTCCGACGCGCTGAACCGTCTGCGCTTCGAGATGGTGACCAACCAGGATGTCCTGGACCCGCAGGTC
Source organism: uncultured Chloroflexia bacterium (assembly GCA_963750005.1). Taxonomy (GTDB): domain Bacteria; phylum Chloroflexota; class Anaerolineae; order Anaerolineales; family Villigracilaceae; genus Defluviilinea. The sequence continues at coordinate 151,181 of CAVVPC010000030.1, read as the reverse complement.
GAGCTGAAAATCCACATTACCGCGGACAAGGATGCCCGCCTGCTCACCATCCAGGATACAGGCATTGGCATGACCCGCGAGGAGATCATCGAAAATCTTGGTACGATCGCCCAATCGGGGGCGCGCAAATTTATCGAGGCGACGAAGGACAAAACGGTGGATTTCTCCCAGGTCATCGGCCAGTTCGGCGTGGGCTTCTATTCCGTCTTTATGGTGGCGGAGTGGGTGCGGGTGACCTCCCGCTCCTACGGGCCGGAGGCTGAGGCGGTGAGCTGGTACGCGACCGGGGAGGACAACTACCAGGTCGAGCGCGGCGGAGATGAGCGAGCGCGGGACGAAGGTGGAGATCAAGCTTAAGGAGGACGCGGCCGAATTCGCCGAGGAATTCAGGGTCAAAAACATCATCCACAAACATTCCGATTACATCGGCTTCCCCATTTATGTCGGTGAGGCCAAGGAACCGGTTAACAAGCAGACCTCACTCTGGCGGACTTCGCGCCAGGAAGTGACTCAGGAGCAGTACACTGAGTTTTACAAGCAGACCACCCTGGACTTCGAAGACCCGCTGATGCACATCCATATGATCACGGATGCACCGGTCCAGTTGTATGCCCTGCTCTACATCCCGGCCAAAATGGACCGCGGCATGTTCGCCCTGCGCAAGGACGACGGGCTCAAGCTGTATTCCCGCAACATCCTGATCGACGAATATAACAAGGATCTGCTGCCGGAGTATCTGCGCTTCGTCCAGGGCGTGGTCGATTCGGAGGACCTGCCGCTCAATGTCTCGCGCGAGACTGTCCAGTCCAGCGGGCTGATGCCCAAGCTGAAGAAGGTGCTGACCAACCAGGTGCTCAGAGACCTGGAAGGGCTGGCAAAAAATAACGCCGAGAAATACCAAACGTTCTGGCAGGAATTCGGCGGTTACATCAAGCAGGGACTGGCTTCCTATTCGCCGGAGGCAGAAAAGCTGCATCCCCTGCTGCGGTTCAAGACCAACCTGAACCCGGAGACCTGGTCGTCGCTGGAGGACTATGTCGCCCGCATGAAGGAGGGACAGAAGGTCATCTATTACATTGTCGGAGATGATCCCAAGTCCGTCCTAAGGAGCCCGCACCTGGATTACTTCCACTCCCAGGGGACGGAGGTGCTGCTGCTGACCGAGCCCATGGATTCATTCATGCTGATGGGCCTGCACCAGTACAAGGACTATGAACTGAAAAATGTCGCCCAGGCGGAGATAGAAAATCCGGAAAAGCCGCAGGAGCAGAATGAAGCGGAGAAGATCCCGGATGCCGATTTCAACTCCCTGATCGAGCGCTTCAAGCAGGTCCTCGGCGAGCGGGTCACGGACGTTCGGGCCAGCAACCGGCTGTTCCAGTCCGTTGCGCGGCTGGTGGACCCGGATGGCACAATGAACCCCGAGCTGCAGCGTGTGTACAGGTATCTTGGCAAGGAATATGAAGTGCCGAAGAAAATTTTGGAGCTGAATCCCTCCCACACGATATTGAAAAACCTGCTGCAATTGGAACCGGGCTCCGACTTGCAAACTGTAATCATCGAGCAGATCTACGACAGCGCCCTGCTGGTGGAGGGTCTGCACCCGGACCCATCGAGTATGGCGCCGCGTGTCGAGCAGATCATAGAGGCGGCGCTGGCGAGGAATGCGAAGTAGAAAATCCAAAATGATGGCGGCCAGCACGATTTGCTAAGCAAATCGAACTGCTGGCAAAACATAAGTTAGAAAAAGGGACAGTCACAAAAAAGGGACTGTCTCTTTTAAGCGCTTGTACTGCTGTCAGGCGCCACTTGGAGTTTGACAGCACTTGTTGGCATAGACTTTGGCGGGCTGCAAGCCCGCCCTACTTATTCCGGTTAATTCTTACATAATCTGTCTGTCTATCTCCAAGCACTCCGCTGATCCAATGATATAGCGCATAAAGCTCCAGGGCAAACGGTAGGTAACCCCCATAGCCAAGCATCGGCATCTCAAAGATATGCAGCCAGTTTCCCCAGGGAACGTGATAGATCCACTTGGGATAGGAGTAATAGTTCCACATTTCCCAGAAGAATGCGGTCAAGAGCACGCCCAGCCACAGAGCAATCACCGGACGCCAGTCGCCGCGCTGAGTCCAATCGGCGAGGGAGCGGTTTCCCTGCCAGACGTTGATCGGCTCGAGGATGAAGTACAGGGAGATCCAGATGAACGGGAAAAAGATCCGGGGCCAGGCAAACAGCAGGGCCAGCATGATCCACCCGGTAATGAAGAACATCAGCGTCGTCCATCTATCGGTGCCGACTACAGGTCCGGGCTTGAGGCGTTTTACAAAGTCAAAGCTGGCGAAGAATTCCGCGCTTCCAAAAACGGCTGGTATCACTGTAGAAAAGCTCAGGGTGGTCCAGAAGAAATATTCGAACGTTGAAAATAATTCAACACCCGGGTAAGTCCAATTTTGGGTCCGCAGGTTGAGCAGCTCAAACATCCACCAAACCGGAGCGGAGGCAAGGAACAGGCCCATGTATTTCGCCAGACTGCGCTTGAGCAGGGATGTGCCGGTCCGCCAAAAGACGAGACCATCGATCGTGAGACAGTATCCCAGCCACAAGGGGAAAGAATCCCCAACGAGTGCGCGGACCGGTCAATGACCAGTTGAGAGTCCAAAAGATGAGGATCAGGCTTACTCCCAGCCAGCCGTGAAGCGGGAATGTGCTTTTTTCACTTTTGAGACTATTCGATCGGATACGAGTTGTCATACCCCAAGTGTACACCGGGATAATGAGGAAATTTCAGTTTTCGAAAAAAGAAACGCACCCGCCAGCATAAAGGCGGGTGCGTTCTACCATTGAAATGTTAGGCTATCTGTACTTGAGGCAGGTGCTGCATCGCCTCGTGTACGGCTTCGGCGGGATATTCATAATCCTCCAGGTTTCCGGCGAGATAGGCCTCGTACGCTCCCATATCGAAATTGCCATGACCCGAGAGATTGAACAGGATCACGCGCTTCTCGCCTTTTGCCTTGGCATCCAGGGCTTCATCGATCGCGGCGCGGATCGCGTGGGCAGACTCGGGGGCGGGGACAATCCCCTCCGCCCGGGCAAATTGAATGGCGGCCTCGAATGTCGGGATCTGCCTGACTGCCACAGCTTCGATATAGCCCGCATCATATAAAGCACAGATGCTGGGAGCCATACCGTGATAGCGCAAACCGCCGGCATGGATGCTCGGAGGAATGAAATCATGTCCGAGCGTATGCATTTTGACAATGGGAGCCATTTTTGCAGTATCGCCGTAATCGAAGGTGTACACTCCCTTGGTCAGGGTAGGCGTGGCCGTCGGTTCCACGGCCAGCAGACGGGTGCGTTGGCCGTTCTTCAAATTCTCGCGCAGGAAGGGGAAGGCAATGCCGGCAAAATTGGAGCCGCCGCCCACGCAGCCGATGACAACATCCGGATACTCCCCTGCCATGTCCATTTGTTTGAGCGATTCCTCGCCGATCACGGTCTGGTGCAGGAGCACGTGGTTGAGCACGGAACCCAGTCCATATTTCTTGGTGCCGTTGGAGGTGGCTGCCGCTTCGACGGCCTCCGAGATGGCAATCCCCAGCGAGCCGGGGTTGTTGGGATCCTGGGCAAGCACGGAACGGCCATAGTTCGTCCGGTCCGTGGGGCTGGCATAGACCCTGGAGCCATAGGTTTCCATCAGGTTGCGGCGATAGGGCTTTTGCTGGTAGGAGACCTTGACCATGTACACTTCCAGGTCAAGGTCAAATAAGTTGCAGGCAAAGGCAAGGGCCGAGCCCCACTGCCCGGCGCCGGTTTCGGTGGTCATCGCATGGGTACCAGCCTTCTTGTTGTAGAAAGCCTGGGCAATGGCAGTATTGGGCTTGTGGCTGCCTGCCGGTGAAACGCCTTCATATTTGTAATAAATGTGGGCCGGCGTACCCAGCGCCTTCTCCAGGCGGCGGCACGCAAAAGAGGAGTGGGTCGGTATAACTTGTAGATCTCAAGTACTTCCTCGGGGATCTCGATATAGCTTTCCGTGCTGATCTCCTGCAGGATCAGATCCATCGGGAAGAGCACGGAGAGAAAGTCCGGGGTGACCGGCTCCAGGGTGCCGGGATGCAAAACCGGCGTGGGCGGAACCGGGCTGTCCGCGTTGATGTTGTACCAGAACTTCGGCAGGTCACTTTCATTGAGCTGAAATCGGGTTTGGTCAGACATGGTTTTCTCCTTTTTGGTTTATAGGACAAAAGGTGGTTATTCAACGATCGCCTGCCCGGCCGGCAGGGAAGTATCAGCCAGGTACTTTGTTTTAGGTTCTGTTAAAACACCTCCATTGGTTTGTTTAGAGTGATGATCCAGCGTCCATGGTCCGGCATAAACAAAAAGTCCATCCCAAAAATGGGACGGACTCCGCATTCGCGTCCGTGGTGCCACCCAACTTAGGCTGGATAAGGAAAATCCGTTGTGATGCAACGGAGCCAGCCTCACTTTGAGAGTACGACCATTACTGGTGTATACCCTTGCCCGGTAACGGGAGCATCCCGTCTCTGCTACTTCGGGCGATCTGCCCGTTTCACGTTGCGGCTCGGAGGACCATTCACCCTTGAGATCTCGCGCAGGTTTCTCAGCAACACCAACCTGCTCTCTGGAGCGATGTTCAAGGATTACTATTCCTCGTCACAGCCTTGTTGGTTTTGCTGATTATAAGCAAAAGGGTGAGGCTGTCAATGGAAAGATAAAAATATAATGCCCCGGTCACACACCTGCCTGATTTGCCCAGCAAATCACGGGCGGTGCCAGGGCAGGTGTGTGACCGAGAGGAGTATAGTCTCCGGGATCCATGGAAAATCCCGGAGACTGTTTTTGTTGGATTTGGCCTGGACTAACGCCCGGCAAACTGTGGACCGAAAGCTCCCGAAAGGATGTCGAGAATCTTCTGATCCTGGCCAAGGTACAGTAGCAGCAAACGATTCTGCCTTGTAGAAATGTGGATCACTTGTCCAGGTAGGCGTGGTGGTTCCGATCGTACTGCCATCTGCTGCAACCTGGGCCGCTGCCGTTTCCATTGCCTCGGGAGTATCAAAAACATAGACTTGTACTTCCTGCCCATTGACCTTGATGCCCTGGCCGGGCACGCCAAAGAACGGCTGGCTGACTGTACCAGCCTACTCAACCGTCATCCCTGCAGCCTGTAAGGCAGCCATGAGGCTGTTCAGATCCTGAACCGCAGCTGTCTGCACTGCCGTGGACGCTTCTAATGTATTAACAGCTCCCACAGCAGTTGTCTCCACTGCTGTGGAGGCTGCCAGTGTACTAACAGCTCCTGCAGCAGCCGTCTGCACGGCAGTAGAGGCTGCCAATGTACTAGCAGCCCCGCCAGCTGTATTGACCGCTCCGCCACATTCGGGGGTGGAGTCAGCTGCCTCCCACAAGCTGCCAGCAGGAAAGCCAGCAGCAATAATGTACTGATCAGTAAGTATTTTGTTCTCATTTTTCTCTCCTTCCATGGAAGTTAACGATGGATGGGAGAAAATCCGTACGGGGAATATCCCTACTCGCCCTATTTAAGTGCAATTACTTCACCTGTAGACGTTATATAGATCGTTTCCTTTCCCAAGAGCTGGTGCCGGAAGAAACGTACTGATCAGTTTCAAATACCCATAACTCTTCGACCAGTCGGCAGCATCCAGTGCATAGAGATGGCGCGGTCCAGCGCGGGAATTCGTGGCTGCTGTCGCTGACATAAACGACGCCATCCAGAAATGAGTCGGTTCACTCACCGAACGTCCCTCCGCATCGAATGACCAGAGCATTTCACCCGTTTGTGCATCCAGTGCATAGACCGTTTGATCGCTGCCGGCATAAATTGCATCCGTCGGCTGGCGGCAGGAGCAGACCAAAATAATTCCTTTCCCTGCAAAGCTCCATCGTTCCTCGCCGGTTGATTGATCGAAGGCGTATAGCTTATGATCCCAATTGCCAACGTAAACCAAGCCATTTGCAACCGCCAGACCCAAGGAACATCTCATCCTTCATGGGTATGCCAAAGTTCCTTTCCAGTTTCAGCATCCAGCGGCGAGCAGGAGTTTTCCACCGGTTGTGTAAATCACCCCATTCTCATAGGCTGGCGCGCCCATGTACAGCGCCTTCCGTCCCGGTGGAGACCTTCCAGATGAGCTGACCGGACTCCAGGTCCAGAGCATAGACCCGGTGATCGGTGGCGATGTAGACGCGATCCTGCACGATCAATGGGGCAGCCTGTACCCCGTATTCAGTCATATATGACCAGCGTTCATCACCGGTCATTCGATTCAGGGCCTTGACCTGTTGGTTATATCCCGCGGTAATAATTACATCCCCGGCGATCGCGCCCGTTGATTCGAGCTGGCCAAATCCTTCCTTCGACCACATCTGCTCGCCTGTTTCGGCCATTCAACGCATATAAAACTCCATCTCCGGAGCCGGTATACAGGACCCCATCTGCCAGCAAGGGAGGCATCAGCCAGGTGGAACTGACTTTTGTCTGCCATTTCACTTCAGGCTGATGTCGAATTGCCGGCAAGTCATAGACCCCGTTACGTTGAGGATTTCCGCGAAAGAGCATAATATGCGCAGGGGTTTCCGTAGCAGGCAATGAAGTGGAAGTTAAAGCGCTCTCCTGGGTTGCCAAACCCTGCGGTACACAGGAAGTCATTGCCCCACTGATTATGCAAATGGATAATAGCAATTTCAGTTTTCGCATTTCATTCTCCTGATTGAACCGATAAATCACATAGAAAAGATCCTTATCGTTCAGGAGATTAGCACAACTTTAAAAGCCGAACAACCCTCTGAAGTGGGAAATTCCTCGATATTAATTGGAAGGAAGAGACCCTTACGGATATGTTCCCTCCTTCGGCATTTTCAGATAACAGGTTGGAAGGTTGTCCCTTCAAAGTTTGATCTAAAAACGCCAGGGTATACCGCTGGATCAAGCTCATTGTCTGGTCAGCTCGGTTCGGAATAGGAAGAAAGGTAGGCTGAAGGACCGGTCCATCTGTAAAACTGTCATGAGAAGCGCCATGCAGGACGACCCAGTAGCTCTCCGAGGTTGATTCGAAGCTCTGGATCGATAATCTGGGATGAAGCTGAGACTCCTTGGTCAGGAACAGAAAAGGCTGGGAAGGGGGGATGGCCGTTTCTTCCATTGAAAACGGGCCGCCCAGTTGCAAGCCATCGAAGTTCAGACAGGCCTTGAAGCGCGGGATCCGCTTGGCAGGCCTCCTGAGGCGGCAATTCCTCCCAGGGAATGCCCAGCTACCGCTATAGAGTCCAGATCTAAAATTCCGGCAAAGGGGCTGCCTGCATTGGAACCAAGGTCTTCCACTTGATCCAATGCAAACAATAGATCTGCCGTTCTTACCCTTCATTCTTTCACGGGTATATGCCTGGTGAGCGGCGGCATCCAGCAACCATTGTGCCTTATCATAAGGAGCTATTTTTCCATCTGACAGCTCGACTGCCGGAACGTCGTAGGGATGATTCAGACCCATCACAATATAGCCATGGCTGGCAATTTCACCCGCAAGAGCTGAATAGAATTCGATATTCGTCCCGTTCCCCGGGGACAGGAGGATCTACAGGATAGGGCGCTTGATCCATCAACGGCATGGCATTGAGTGGACTGCCCGAACGCCCAAAATGCAAACCCAGCGCCCGCCACCGGGCTACCTCCCCACTTTGGGCGAGTGTATCCGAAAGGGTGGAAATATCCGGGAAGTACCCGGCATCCACTCCTGTCCCAGGCTCAGCCGGGTACCAGATGAGAGCCATCACTTCACGAAAGTCATTTGGATCGTTAGTCCTATCTTCCGGGCGCTGTCTGATCCACCCAGTGGAAAATCATTCGTCCCACCGCATATGGACCGGTCGGCTTGGGAAGTTCCAACTGCAAATACAGGGATAGAGCCACAAGAAACAGAAGGAACAGCCCGAGGGATAAAACAATTTTCCCAGACTTTAAGCCACATACAATTCTCCTGTCGAATACATTTCCTTATTGGTTTGACAGAGGAGAAAGGAGAAAGTTTCCCCAAACGACCCCTCTGTGGAGGGGTTTCTTCCACGGGCTCTCAGTCATCCTGCAACAAGATTGCTGCAGTTCATTGCCCCTTTCAAGATCAGAAAATCAGGTTTGTCGATGTAATGATAATACTTTGCACCCACGATTATTCCGAGAACCACTCCTGCGAGGATTGAAATCATGATTAAGATTCGCCAGTTGGGAAGGAAACAAAACATCGCTTTCCAGCCAGGGACCAAACAGAACACCACCGAAAAGAAGCGCCGCTGGTACCGTCAGGCAAAATGCCATGGTACCAACGGCGATACTTGATAGAATTCTCAGAATACTGGTCCTAGCGGGAATTCATTGTTTCAGCACGATGCATCCACGGCACTTGACACTTGCGAACCTGATACTTCCTAAAATCCTTCCGCCACGTACTCACCCCACACCTACACGGAGCGTATTGCAAATCTCGCCAAGGGTGATATTGTTCTCCACACATTCAATAAACAACGGCATTAAATTTTCCGTTCCGCTCGCGGCAGCCTTCAATTTTTCGAGCAACTCATCCACTAATCTCTGATCTCTACTCTCTCTTAACTCCTTCAATCTCGCCCTCTGCCCAATCTCGATCGCCGGGTCAACCTTCAATCGTTCCAGAGTCAACCCTTCCTCCACCTTGAACTGGTTCACGCCCACGATGACCTGTTCCCCACGCTCGATCGCCTGCTGGGCAGTGTAGGCAGCATTCTGGATCTCGTTCTGCATGAATCCCTTTTCGATCGACTGCAGCGCGCCGCCCATGTCGTCGATCCTGGCGATGTATTCCCCGGCGCCTTTTTCGATTTCGTCGGTCAGATATTCGATCAGGTACGAGCCCGCCAGCGGATCCACCGAATCGGCGACGCCCGATTCGTAGGCGATGATCTGCTGGGTGCGCAGCGCAACGCGCACAGATTTTTCAGTGGGAAGCCAGAGCGCCTCATCCATGGAATTGGTGTGCAGAGATTGGGTCCCACCCAGTACCGCGGAAAGTGCCTGGATTGTTACACGCACCACATTATTTTCTGGCTGCTGGGCGGTTAGCGTGGATCCGGCGGTCTGGGTGTGGAAGCGCAGCTGCCAGCTGGCCGGTTTCTGCGCCTTGAAGCGCTCGCGCATGATCTTCGCCCACAGGCGGCGCGCGGCCCGGAACTTGGCCACCTCTTCCAGGAAGTTATTGTGGGCGTTGAAGAAGAATGAGAGCTGCGGGGCAAATTCGTCCACCGAGAGCCCCGCCTTCAATGCGGCTTCGATATAGGCGATCCCGTTGGCAAGTGTAAACGCCACCTCCTGCACGGCGGTGGAGCCTGCTTCCCGGATGTGATAGCCTGAGATCGAGATCGTGTTCCAGCTGGGAACTTCCTTTGCGCAGAACGAGAAGATGTCGGTGATCAGGCGCATGGACGGTGCAGGCGGAAAGATATAGGTGCCGCGGGCCACATATTCCTTCAGGATATCGTTCTGGATCGTACCGCGCAGCTGGCGCATTTCCACGCCCTGGCGCTTGGCAACAGCGATGTACATGGCCAGGAGAACGCCCGCGGGCGCGTTAATGGTCATCGACGTGGAGACTTTGTCGAGCGGGATCTGGTCGAAAAGCTGCTCCATGTCGCGGATGGACGAGATCGACACGCCTACCTTGCCCACTTCTCCCCGGGCGATCGGGTCATCAGCGTCGTAGCCGATCTGGGTCGGCAGGTCGAAGGCCACGCTCAAGCCGGTCTGCCCGTTTTGGAGGAGATAGCGGTAGCGGCGGTTGGAGTCCTCGGCGGTGGAGAAGCCCGCGTACTGGCGCATCGTCCAGAAACGCGAGCGGTACATGGTCGGCTGCACGCCGCGCGTAAACGGGTACTGGCCCGGGAAGTTGAGCTTGTCCATATAAGCTTCTTCCGCGCTGAGCGGAGGGACAGTGCCGTTCTGTTCCGTAGACGAAGCGGGGAGTCCGAGCCGGGGAACTTCAATCCCGGAGCTGGTCTCGAAGCGCTCCCTGCGCTCCTTGAACTTATCCAATGATTTTTTGAGGCTGTTTTCCTGCCATTTTTGGTATTGGTCGTTGATCGTCATAATTTTCACCACAGCCCGTTGTTCGGGTAAGTGTCACGAAGGAGCACGAAGGTTTAAGATTTTATCTTTGTTTACCTTCGTGTCCCTTGGTGGTTGAGGAATTTTTCTCAAGTATAAATCCAACCCATCCAAAGACACAGGACAAGTGACATGCCCCGATGACGAGCAATATCCTCAACCAATTTGCGGCTTCTGTGTGCTAAACTACCTTTTTGCCACAGTGCTTGATGGAATATTGACCGAATATCAATTGCCTTGAAAAACAGATGGGATGAATCCATGGAAATCTGCTATTTACTTGCCTTTCCCGATACGGATGTGAGCCCTCACCAGCCCGCGGAACAGATCAAAGGGCTGAAGGATGCGCCCTACTTCCAGCCGATCGACATCGATCTTGTCACGCTGGGTGAGGAGACTGTCCTGGTCGAAGGATACGCCGTCGCCCTGCTTCGTCAGAGGTATGATGGACGCGTCCAGATGGTGGAGGCCCATTACGACTTGCGTGACCCGTTCGCGGCTTCCGTTCTCCCGGACCGGATAAAAATCCAGAGCACGCTGCAGAGCCGCTACATCCCTGACAATTTCCGCAGCAACGGCCTTTTCGAGGAATATTCGATCCTGCTCCTGCAGGAGGCAAAACCGGCCCCGGACAAATGGATCGAGAAAAATAGCATCGCCATCGCCAACTTCATCCGCTCCCAGCGGGAGGTGTTCGACAGGGAGGAAGTCGACGAGGTCCTTGGCTCACGGACCCGCTACTCTGCCGGTGAGCTGACCCTGGTGGATTGGGAGGGCGCGGTCATCATTGCCCCGAAGGGAGACTTCGAGTCAGATATCGCCCTGTTGAAGATCGGTAATTACCAGATCCTGCGCTACCGCATGCTCGATCAATCCATTGAGGTAATGCTCGATAAGATCAATGAGCGGTTCTTCCCCAAAAGAGGCCGGCCGCGCCCGACGCGCGGGCTCATCCGCCAGATTGCAGAACACCGGCTGGAGGTCATGATCGATTTCGAGCGTGCCGAACAGAACCTGCTGATGATCGGGGACTGGTATACCGCCAAACTATACGAAGTGATCCAGAATGAATTCTATCTGCGGGAATGGAAGGAAAGCGTCCGCACCAAACTGGATAACCTGGAAAACATCGTCGAGACCATGCAGGAAAACTTTTCCCTCTCCTGGGAGGCCCTCATGGAACGCCTGCAGCTACTGGGATGGGTCCTCCTTCTTCTGGGCTACCTATATTTATATATTTTGGATGCCGGATGGATCAGATTTCCCTGACGGGGTATTTTTAAAACACCCGCCTCTTCACATCCTTCGGGACGCTGCTATATTTTTTACCCGGCATGCTCTATAATCAGCGACAGAATGAGTGAAAACAATCGACCGATTGCCGAGTCTTACTGGGTCGAACCTGGCCGTTTTCTGGCAGGCGAGTACCCGGGTCACTTCGACGCAGAGCAGGCGCGCCGGCGGCTGGATGCCTTGATCGAGGCCGGCTTTAATACCTTCATCGATCTCACCAGGCAGGACGAGGTCTATCCCTATTCGAAAATGCTGAAGGAACGGGCGCAGGCCCATGGCAGGCAGCGTCGAATATCATCGCTTCCCCATCGGAGATTTTGGGCTGCCTTCCCCGGCACAGATGAAAGCCATCCTGGACCAGATCGATGAGAGCCTTGGCGCAGGTCACAAGTTATACCTCCACTGCTGGGGCGGGATCGGCCGGACGGGCACAACGGTCGGCTGCTACCTGGTGCGCCGCGGGCTGGGCGGCAATGAGGCACTGCGCCAGCTTGCAGAATGGTGGCGCGAGGTACCCAAGAGCCGGATCCATCCCGATTCCCCGGAAACCCGCGAACAGGCCGGCTTTGTTCAGGACTGGGCCATACACGAAAATCCCGGGAGATGAGACCTGATTCGTTTGAATATCATTAAATTGTATCTAGTAGAAGACATGCCCCATTCAAAAGGCAGTATAATCTTTTGCGGAGGCGCACCCTTTTGGAAACCATTCAACCAGACACACAACCACAGCCTGAACCCGTCGCAGAACAGCACTCGAACTGGAAACGTTTTGTGCTCGACATCCTGGAAACCCTGGTTTTGGCTGTTGTTCTTTATTTTGGGATCAATGCTGTTTCCGCCCGAGTGCGGGTGGATGGTTTCAGCATGCGACCCACATTGCAGGACGGCGAGTACATCCTTGTTAACAAGCTTGCCTATAAATTCAGTGAACCAAAGCGCGGCGATATCATCGTTTTCGTCTTCCCGGTCAACCCGGCAGAGGACTTGATCAAGCGCATTATCGGCATCCCGGGTGATACCGTCAGCGTCCAGGACGGGGTCCTGACTGTCAACGGGGCTGTCGTGGACGAGCCCTATATCAATGCGCCGCCCGCCTATAATGGGACCTGGCAGGTCCCCGAGGGGAACCTGTTCGTCCTGGGCGATAACCGCAACGATTTGCGTGACTCACACCAGTGGGGCCTGCTGCCCATTCCGAACGTCATTGGCAGGTCCGTGCTGATCTATTGGCCGCCGGAGGAATGGCAGATCATCCGGCATCTTAATGAGGACAACATCCCCCAGTCCTCCCTGCAGGAGGCGTGGAGTATCCGATGATGGAAAACCCGGCCTTTTCCAATCCGACATCCCCCTTTCCGTGCGCTGAATGCGCCGCAGGTGTCATGCACCTCCGGCATCTTACGTATTTCACCTGGCTCGGGGAGGAGCTGATCACCGTTCCCAACTTCCCCGCCTGGGTATGCGATATGTGTGGAAGACGGGAGTACGACGAGCGCGCCATTGCCTGGCTGACCATGCTCCTCAACCCGAACGCAGGCCGGCCCACCCGCCGGGTCAAACGGACTCCCCGGCCGGGCACCCCCAAACCGAACATTTCCCATCCCTCCCTTGACTGAATCTCACTGAACCACGTCCGGAAGAAAAATGGACTCCTCCCCACGAACCTACCGTTTCCTCCCTGCAGACGTTTACACTTCAGGGTACCGCATCGTTGGGAAGATCATGGTAGCCACCCATGGCATCCTGGGGAGCGTGAACGATAATACCAAGTCCCACCTGGAAATCCATGACGCCCGTCTGGCACGCATCCACATGCCCACAAAACTGGTGGATCACTTCGAAGTAGTCCGCCTGATCAAATCGCAGGTCATTGCAGTATGCGCAGCACGACGGGAGGACCTGGGTCCCACTGGAATGCAGCGCACTGGCTATTCCAGTATCTCAGTCATGCCTGCCCGGCTCACCACACAGGTCTATGAGCTCGAAGGGAAACTCGAGGTCGCCGGGCGGTTCGACTTTGCCGCCATGATCGCGGATAAAACACGTAATTTCATCCCTCTTTACGAGGCTGCCCTCACAGCCATCCTGATCCCCAACCTCAAAGTGGAATGTCCCGCCATTCTTTTCAACCGCGAAAAAGTGGAACTGCTTGCCCTCCTGGGCCAGCGTGTCAAGGAAGATAAATAGCTCAAAATGCTTGACCCACGGCAGGTGCGATGATAAAATCCGCCCGCTTTCACAAAGTGCCGCGTAACTAGCCAAGCTTGAATTCTGAATGCTACAGGCAAGTGAGTTGGATAAGTTTGGTTAATTGTTACACAAGCGCTGAGAATGTATGCCCCCATCGTCTAGTGGACTAGGACGCAGCCCTTTCAAGGCTACGACCGGGGTTCGAATCCCCGTGGGGGCACACGCAAAGAGCATGCTTTCGGGCGTGTTTTTTGTTTAAGGTACGACCGGCGTCCCCATTGAGGGGATGTTATTCGAATCCCCGTAGGGGCACACACAAAGAGCATGCTTTCGGGCGTGTTTTTTGTTTAAGATTACGACTGGCGTCCCCATTAAGGGGATGATATTCGAATTTTGTTTCTTGCTACGGTTTTGTCCTGTCCTAACAGCCTCACAAACCAGCTTCTGCGACAATCTGAGGCTTGCGCTTCGAGCCGTGTTTATACGCATATATCCGGGTTATGACAGCACCCAGAAGAAAGATCTGAGCAAAAAAGTAGATCGCTATCATCAGGACGGCGAACGCGCCGGCTGCATCGAAGGCGGAATGGACCCCACCCAGACTGAAATATAATCCGATCAGCAGTCCTCCGAGGGCGGTGAGTATGGTGGCAGCGATCGACCCGAGCCAGACATCTCTCCAGGCCACCTTTAAATCCGGCAGAACTTTGTAGACAAACGCAAAAGACAAGATGATCAAACCGAAGAGGGTCAACAGATTGAGGATCGGCAGCAGATTCGAATTCTGTTTCCTGCTAGAGTTTTGTCCTGTCCTAACAGCCTCACAAACCAGGTTCTGCGACAATCTGAGGCTTGCGCTTCGAGCCATGTTTGTACGCATATATCCGGGTTATGACAGCACCCAGAAGAAAGATCTGGGCAAAAAAGTAGATCGCTATCATCAGGACTGCGAACGCCGCCGGCTGCATCGAAGGCGGAATGGACCCCACCCAGACTGAAATATAATCCGATCAGCAGTCCTCCGAGGGCGGTGAGTATGGTGGCAGCGATCGACCCGAGCCAGACATCCCTCCAGGCCACCTTTAAATCCGGCAGAACTTTGTAGACAAAGGCAAAAGACAGGATGATCAAACCGAAGAGGGTCAACAGATTGAGGATCGGCAGCAGATTCCCACGACCAAGGTAATGTTGAACGATAGTCCCGAACCAGGCAAAAACCAAATTCACCAGAGTAGTCAGGATAACCAGCAGTCCCAGGGCAATCAGCATGATAAATGCAAACAACTGCTGCTTGAGCCAGGCCCATCTCTCCCCCGCCGGTGTCGGTGGGATCCCCCAGATCCGGTTCAGGGCATACTTGATCTGCAGGAACAGCCCCATCGCAGCAAACAGGAGGGTACCCAGGCCGATCAATGTAATGAGCCATGATCCAGATCCACCCGTGCTGGCAGCCGAGATCGCTGCAACGGAATCTTTTATATAAGCTGCTGTCTCCGGTCCCAGGACCGCCTCCAGGCGGGTATACAATCGTTCTATAGCAGCCACTCCGTTGATAAAAAGACTGGCCACCCAGTAGGCAATATAAATCACGGGGGCAAACGAGAAAATTCCAAAATAGGCCAGTGCCGCCGCCAATTGACCTGGCCTTTCGCTGACCCACACCTTGTAGACTTCCAGGATGAAATTCCGGAGTGCGGACAGCTTGTTCATCGAGCTACTTCCTTTTTACCTGGCATGCCTGGTTGCTCCTATACCCCTCTCGGTCACACACCTGCCCTGGCACTGCCCGTGATTTGTTAGGCAAATCAGGCAGGTGTGTGACCGGGGGCATTATATGAATTGAGGAGAGTCAGCAAAAATTCCACTCGGAAAAAGCTTCTGAAAGCCCAGCGGTGAAATCTGCCTGCGCCTATTGTAAACCCGGATGAAAATCATTCCCTTCCCACTTCAGGTTGGGCTTTCAAACACAATGTTCTTTTACGCGCCTTTATCTGTATGGATGAATTTTCCAGCTGCCAGAATGTCGTCCATCAGTGCATGATATAGCGAAACGTCAATCTTGATATCGGACCAAAAACGTTTACCCGCTCGTGATTTATAATCTGTACATAGGGCACTAAACATAAGCGTTCTGTTTTGAAAGAATAGGTGAGTTATGTCTGAGCCATCGTTTGGGGTAATCTTTCATCCCAGGTTTCCTCCAGAGACGTTAGGTGACTATGCCCGCCGGGCCGAGTTGGCTGGCTTTGATGAATTGTGGCTGTGGGATGATTGTTTTTTACCCGGGGCATTGACTTCTGCAGCGATTGCGCTCTCAGCCACGCAAAGACTTAAAGTGGGAATTGGTCTCCTGCCTGCAACTGCCTACAATCCTTTGTTTGTGGCGATGGAAATAACAACCTTGGCGCGGGCATTTCCCGGTCGTATTTTGCCAGGCTTTGGACATGGCGTAGGGAGCTGGATGACCCAAATCGGTGCGGCACCAAAGTCATCTCTGAAAACGCTGGCGGAAACAGTTGTTGCTGTGCGACGGCTCCTGGGTGGTGAATTGGTCACGACGCAGGCTGACGATGTGAATTTGGATCGGGTACAGCTGCAAATGCTGCCTGTGAATAGACCTCCACTTTATGTCGGCGCCATGCGCTCCAAATCGCTGCGCCTGGCCGGGCGCATCGGCGACGGCACAATCTTAACAGGGATGTCATCACCGGCCTATGTGCGCTGGGCGCGGGAACAGATTCAAGCGGGTATGACTGAAAGAGGACGCAGGCAGCATCGAGTTGTGGTCTATCTGGATGTGAAGGTGAACAGCGCTGGCAGTGCGGCGCGGGCGGCGATGCGCCGGTCCCTCGCTGGGCGTCTTCCCTGGGCCGATGTGCAAATGGATGCCCTGGGGATTACCACAGAAGCAGCCAGCTTGATCCAGGCACACGGACAAGCTGGGATGGCAGAGCACATGCCAGAGGAATGGGTGGATGCCCTTTCCGCTGCCGGAACGCCGGAACAGGCGATCGCTGCCATTCAGCGCCTGATTGACGCTGGAGCAGATTCGGTGATATTCCAACCACTGGATGGCGACACGGATTGCCTGGATGAATATATTCGTTATCTGATGCCGCGCCTGAAGCCAACGGAGCCGGCAGCCTGATCAGCTTTGCGGTTCACAAATTGTTTGGAAGTTGAGAAAATCAGGAAACTTTAGGTCAAATCTTCACTTTGGAGGATAAAGTCATGTTACTAAAAGGCAATTTGCAGGGACTCCAGCATCTTGGCATACCGGTTACCGACCTGGAGCGTTCAAGGGCTTTTTATGCACAGCTGGGTTTTGTGGAGATCATGCGTACCGATCTACCGGGAGCAGCGGAGGCGATCCGGGTGGCAATGATGCAGCACGGGAAGTTGACTTTCGAATTGTATCAATTGGACCAGGAGGAATGCCAGGAGATATCGAAGCGGACTGACGGGCATATTGATCATATTGCACTGGACGTGACGGATATCGAAAAGGCCTATCGCGAGATTTGTGCGGCAGGGCTGGAAGTCCTGGAAGATGCCGCGCCGGTCTATTTGCCCTTTTGGGATCAGGGGGTCAGATATTTCACCATTCGCGGGCCGGATGGGGAAAAGATAGAGTTCAATCAAAGATTGAGCTAGGAAGAGGTTCCCTTAGGCAGGATTCTGACCGGGACAAAATTGCAAAGCGCCTACTTACAAGGTGCCGCACGCCTGTTTGGCATGCTTATTTAATTGATCTATGGCTGACAAATGGCATTCAAAAGTATAATTACGCATGGAGAATATGCGTAAGACAAGCAGTAATTGAATTGATTGAACTTGAAGACCCTGAAACTTTCCTGCACATGTGGGCCAGCCAGAAATCTGAAGGAAGGGGTCGTATTGTAAAGGCATCAAGGTAGCTCATCAAAGAATTTCCTTATTAAACCACGCACCCGCCAGCTTGA
Organism: uncultured Chloroflexia bacterium; assembly: GCA_963750005.1. GTDB lineage: Bacteria > Chloroflexota > Anaerolineae > Anaerolineales > Villigracilaceae > Defluviilinea. The sequence continues at coordinate 133,559 of CAVVPC010000030.1, read as the reverse complement.
GATCATCAGAATAGATTGGAATTCATGATGAATGGGAAAACAACTCTTGAAAACTGGTATTCCAAATAGGATCCGTGGAATTATATAAATACGGTTTCCGATAGGATTCGAAGAGCGATCCTGCTGAAGCATATTGAGTTCATTTTTTCTGATCGAGCAAGGAAAACTGTCCTCGATGCAGGCTGTGGGGAAGGTAATATTGCCAGGGATGTGGCTTCCAAATACAATACAGATGTCGACGCTTTCGATATATCGGAAAACGCTCTGGCAACGGCGCGCAAAAGAAACCCTCATGAGCATATCAATTACTTTCAGCTTGATTTTCATGATTACTCACCCGCCAGGAAATATGACCTGATTTTATGTGAGGAAGCTCTCTATTATCTGAAAGATGTCGAACGTATGGACGCCATAAAAAAATTCCACGATTTGACCGAGCCAGGCGGACACCTCAGGCGTACATCAATAATACGCGCAGAGACCCATGATGGAAAATACTTTAGCCATGCTGCACTTAAGGAAATCGTGGCTGGCGATGGGTTTCATCCGGTCTCTACCTGGCCAAGTGTTATACACAAAAGCTTTACTGAGAAAGTATTTTATCGATTGTTGGAATATATGAATAAGCGTAAGCGGGTTAGCGCAGATCTAATTGAGTATCTGGCAAAGCTGACACGCAAGAGGCCCTCTAAATAACTGTCGGGCAATCTCCTTACTGGCAAAAAAAGTTTACCGGGTTTGGCTCAGCCCTTAACTCGTCGAGGGCCTGCGATCCCGACGATCTTTTGACCGCAAGCCTCCCGGTCTGAGCCAAGAACAGGTTTTGCCTTGGAGGCGTTGTACGGGGATTTTTCCCGGCATAAACTACAGGATAAAAGCCCGGATATGATCTGGGTGGCACAGGCAGGATAACCACCCACCCACTGCGGCCTTATGCCCTTATTATTTATTGCTGCAAGGAGATACGTTACGTGTGCGACATGCTGCGGATCATGAAGGAGATGGCACGGGTTTCCACTACCTGGTAATCGAGTGCCTTGCGCAAGGCATTAATCGCACGATTTTGGATCACCTTCACGTTGCCCACTTTTTTACCGATGATTGCCGCGGTTTCCTTCAGGCTGAACCCCTCCATGAAACGCAAAATAAGGACCTGCTGCTGATCCTGTGTGAGATCATTCATGATCGCCTGCAATATCGCCTCAAGCAAGACCCGATCTTCGGCATTTGCAGAAGTGGAATATCCATCGCTAGATGTGGAATCAACCGCTTTAATCGGTGCCCAATGAGTAGAGTAACGCGCCTCGTCAACAATGAGGTGATAGGCCATTTCATAGAGATAGGAGCGCAGATTGGCCCTGGGACCCGTTCCGACAGATAAATGCTCCAAAAGTTTTGCAAAGACATCCCCCACAATCTGATCTGCCATCAAGGCATTATTGCACAAGCGAAATGCATATTGATAGAGGCCAGGCGCGTAGAGATCAAAGATCCCTATAAGTGCATCCCCATCCATTTTTCTTGCAGCAGCTAAAAGCGAACTATCAGCTTCCATGGGAGCCACCTGTGAAACCAACAGGAAATAAAAAAGAGAAGCAGGCCTCCATTACCAATTGCTGGTAAACCTGTACTCTCTGGCTTAAGGACGGAATTCGAACGGTTGTGGTGATGCCGCCATATATGATGAGCGTGTGTATTGTGAGCGAAAAATAAATTATAGCACTTATCAACAGAATTGCAGGTGGAAAATCTACCGCTGGCGCAATATCACTTTATCCTGTCTATTTCCCCACGTCAACAGATTAAATGAAAAGTGCCTGGGTGAGGGGGGCACCCGAGCACTTTTCAATAATGATTATATTGATTCTTCTCTTTTTGTCAACCATGTTTTGTGAATTTCATATAAGAATTATGTCAGAATTTTTCCATCATCCAGACTACAGATTGACACAACACTGCCAGATGCTCATAAATCCCTTCAGAAGCCTATACTGCTTGCGGAACTTCCTCGATGGGCAGAATTCGTTTTAACACCTCGACCAGCACCAGCCCACCCAGGATAATGAACCCGAACACCAGGTACATGCCGCGCCCGCCAACGCTTGCGAGCAGGAGACCGCCAAGAAAGCCTCCCACAGCCGAGCCGAAGCCAAAGGACATGGCGCCGAACAATCCCTGCGCCGTGGACTTCAACCCGGCCGGCGCATGTTCATCCGCGTAGGCGACGCCTGCCACCCACATCGCCGGAAAGATCATTCCTCCAAATACCTGGACGACCAGGACCCCAAGCGAGTGTACTGACCAAGGCGTACAGGATCGAGCGGATCCCCATTAGCACCAGGGCGATAAAGAATAATCCCTGGGAGGTAAAACGTGCCACCAGACGATTCCCATAAAAGAAGATCGGCAGTTCTGTCAGCGCCGCGATCATGACCGCCAGGCCGATGGCGGATTTACTGGCTCCCATTTCCGCCATGTAGGGCGCCAGGAATGTCGCAACCGAGGAGGCTCCCAGGCCGCCCAGGAAGGCGGAAAATAAAAACAACTGCCAGCGCCGGCTGGTCAAATAGTAGCGGATACCGCTCGTGTTCAATGATCCCTTTGAGCTTGAATCATCATATACAAGCTTCTGGGCGATACCCAGGTTGATCAGCGTGAAAAACGAGAAGCCCCAAAAGGCGATTTTCAGCCCGTAATTGTCCACCAGGATCCCTGCCACCAGGGCAAATAATCCCCATCCAATGGTCCCGCCCAGGCGGACGCGGCCATACATGGCCCGGTCCTTGCCCAGCATGGCCATGGTTGCGCTGTCTGACAGGGAGGCGACCGGTGAAAAGAAGAAGAAGAAAATCAGGACGGTCAGGAGGATGAAGGCAAAGACATTCATGTATTGCAGGAGCAGAATGGTGACAACGGCCACCCCGATCCCCAGGCTCATCACCAGCCGGTGCCGGCTGGTTGAGTCGGCAATACTCGTCCAGAAGGGCGCGGCAAACAGCGTGATCAGCGGCGGAATACCTGACAGCACTGCGATCTGCGGGCCATTGAAATCGATCTCCTGGTAGAACAGAACAATGAACGGCATAAACATCGCCAGTGCCGCGTAGTAGATGAAATAAAAAGAGAATGGCCAGAATTTTTTCATCGATCGGATGGGACCTTTCTTCGAATCGTCACCATTATATGCCAGTCCGAATTTTCATTTGGAGTAAAATCGAGCAGTGCCTGAGAGCAGCAGGGCTGTCTTTGAAACCGGAGGTTGCTCCTTTGCTACTCTACTCCTCCTCGTCATGACCTAATTACCTTATGCCCCCCAAACGAATCATCATCGACACCGACCCCGGCGTGGATGACGCCCTGGCGTTCCTCCTGGCTCTGGCTTCCCCCGAAATCCAGCTCGAAGCATTGACAACCACCCAGGGAAATGTCACCTTGAAAAAGCGACCCGCAATGCACTTTCGGTTTTGGAGCTTGGAAATGCGAGCCGCATCCCGGTCGCCAGTGGAAGCGTCATCCCGCTCGTCCAGCCGTTGCGCGCCTCGGCCCACGTCCACGGCGAAAGCGGACTGGGCAACGCACAGCTGCCCGAACCCAGGGTCAAACCCCTTCCGCAACACGCAGTGGACTATCTGATCGAGCGCGTCCTCGCCGAGCCTGGAGAGATCAGTATCTTCCCGATCGGCCCCCTGACCAATATCGCCATGGCGATCCGCAAGGAGCCGCGCTTTGCCGGAGCGGTCCGGGAGCTGGTCATCATGGGCGGCGCGGTCCTGGAACATGGCAATATTACGCCCCAGGCGGAGTTCAATATCTACGTGGACCCGCATGCCGCCCATATTGTCTTCCATTCCGGGATCCCGATCACTCTCATTCCCCTGGATGTCACCCATAAGTGCCTGCTCCTGCAGAAGCATGTGGACCGGCTGATGAAGATTGCCTCCCCCATTTCCCGCTTCATCCGGGATGTGTTCGAAGTGTATATCAAGTTTTCATCCGATTTTGGATATTCCGGCTGCGCTCTGCACGACCCATTGACTCTCGCAACGATCATCGCCCCCGAGTTATTAACCTTGAAGGAATATTACGTGGATGTGGATATCTCGGGCGGCGTCTCCATGGGAAAGACCTTTGCCGACATTCTCAATGTCACCAAAAAACCTGCGAACATGAAAGTTGCCATGGACGTACGCGGGGACGATTTCATCGAGCTGTTCCTGCAAAGGATGGAATCTCTCAGCCGCAGGATCCCTGACTGACATGCCCAAACGAATCATCCTTGACACCGATCCCGGCATCGATGACGCCTGCGCCATTCTACTGGCGCTTGCTTCTCCGGAGGTTTCCCTCGAAGGCTTGAGCATCGTGCACGGAAACTGCTCGCTCGAGCAGGCGACCATCAACGCCATGTCTGTCCTCGAGCTGGCCGGCGCCGGGCATATTCCCGTTGCCAAAGGATGTGAACTGCCGCTCGTGCAGCCATCCCTGCTCGCACCCGAGACGCACGGGAACTCCGGCCTCGGGTACGCACAGCTTCCAGCCGCGCGCGCCCGGCCTGTAGTCCAGCATGGAAGCGATTTCCTGATCGAGAAGATCCTGTCCTCCTCAGGGGAGATCACCCTGGTGGCGCTCGGCCCGCTCACGAACGTCGCCCTGGCGATCCGGCAGGAGCCGCGCATCATCCAGGCTGTCAGGGAAGTGATCATCATGGGCGGCGCGATCCGCTATGAAGGCAACACCACGGCTCTGGCCGAGTTCAACACTTACGTGGACCCGCATGCCGCCTACATTGTCTACCACGCCGGGATGCCGGTCACGCTCGTCCCGCTGGATGTCACCTACCAGTGCGTATTGACCAGGACCGATGTCAAAAGGATGCGGCAGGTGGATTCCCCGATTACAAAGTTCGTGGAGGATGCAACCCGCTTTTACATGGAATTCCACGATGAGTTCCAGAGTATTGAAGGCTGCGTAATCAATGACCCGCTCGCCCTGGCCCTGACCTTCGCCCCCGAGCTCTGCACCTACCGTGAACTGCCCGTGGACGTGGATATTTCTGGTGGCATTTCCATGGGCAAGACCATTGGAGATTTTTATAATTATGGAAAGAAGCCGGCCAACATGAGGGTCGCCCTGGGGGTAAAGCCAAGGGAATTCATGGATCTGTTCGTGGAAAGGATTTCAAGACTCGCCCAATCTCTGTGAAACAAACCCGCACAAGTGGTGTTATATACATCAAACTTCGAAATGGACAAGGAGAATGTCATGTTAGAGAACATCAAGAAGGAATTCAGCACCCGAACCCTCGTACTCATTCCTATCGCCATTGTGATCAACATCGTGATCGGCGAGCTGACAGTGCGCTTGAAACTGCCCATCTATCTGGACAGCATCGGTACCGTCCTGGTCGGTGCCATCGCGGGACCCTGGGCAGGCGCGTTGACCGGGGCGCTCGCCAATCTGATCTGGGGATTGTTCAATCCATACGCTGGCCGCGTTCTTTTATGTCGCGGCCGTAATTGGTGTGATGGCCGGCCTGGCAGGAAAAAGCGGTGCATTTCAAAATGTATCACCCCGCTGGCTCTCCACCATCATTGGTGCCGTATTCTTTTTCTCATTGACTGTATTCATCCTGGCCTTTATAAATTCCACAACCGATGAAACCGGCTTCACGTCCTTTCCAAGCATGGCGGATTTATTATCCAGCTACGCAGTGGTGTTTGTGCTCGCACTCCTGGTGGGCGGGGCGATCGGCTACTTCCTGATGCAGGGAGCCGGTTACGCGGGGCTGTGGGGCCTCGCCACCGGTGTGATTGCAGCGATCATTTCAGCGCCGATGGCCGCCTATGTCTTCGGCGGCGTAACCGGGTCAGGCACCGATCTGCTGGTCGCGGCATTCCGGGCCAGCGGCGCCAATATCGTGGCTTCAGTGATGGCGCAGGGCGTCGTATCGGACCCGTTCGACAAAATGCTCTCTTTCATGATAGTATGGCTCATTCTGAGGTCGATGCCTGCTCGCTTGAAGACACGTTAAAGCTTTCCGAGGTCCATGAATACTTTCAGCATGTATGTAGCCCGCGAAAGCGGGCTACATAAACTTCACCCATTAACAAAGGGCCTGCTCACTCTTCTGCTGTTAGTGGCAGGTCTGACGCTGCCCGGGAATTGGACGGGCTATTTCCTGGTGCTGTTCGTCATCTTTCCGCTTGCCTTGTGGGGGAAGATTTTTTCCCCTTTTATTCGGATCGTCTGGCGCATCAGCCTTCCCTTTATTATTTCGGTCGTCCTGATTCAAAGCCTGTTCTGGGGGGAGGGAACTCCCATTTTTGAGTTTTGGATCTTTTCACCAAAATGGGAAGGCGCCATATTTGCCCTGATCAGTGTCGGCCGGATCCTTCTGTTGATGTCATCGTTCATTCTGTTTGCGATGACGACCCGTCCTGACGCCTTGATGATCTCGCTGAAACAGGTAGGCGTGCCGAGCAGCCTGGCGTATATTATCGTCACCACACTGCAGATCATCCCGCGTTTCCAGGGCAAGGCCTCCACGATCCTGGACGCCCAGCGTTCCCGCGGCCTGGAAACGGAAGGGAATATGTTCGTGCGCGCCCGTGCGGTCGTGCCAATCGTGCTTCCGCTCGTCCTCGGCAGCCTGGTGGAGGTCGAAGAACGGGCGATCGCCATCGAAGCGCGGGGATTCAACTCCAACAGGAAAGAGACAGCTCTCATTGAAATCCCGGACACAAAGGGACAATACTTGATACGAAGAATATTTGTCGCTCTTATGATTTTGAGCGTGCTTGTGAGGATTGCATGGCGATTGCTGAGTTAAACAACGTCACCTACAAATATCCACTCACTGAAAAGCCTGCACTGCAGAATGTCAACCTGCAGATCCATGAAGGCGAGTTTGTTGCCGTGGTGGGTCCCAACGGCGCGGGCAAGTCCACGTTGTGTTATACGATCGCTGGTTTCGTTCCGCATTTTTTCAAAGGCGAGCTGACCGGCACAGTGGAAGTCGACGGCAGGGACCTGCAGAAATCAACGCTCAATGAATGGGTGCTTACTGTCGGGCTGGCTTTCCAAAATCCGTTCAACCAGATCAGCGGTGCAAAATATACGGTCTTCGAGGAGCTGGCCTTCGGCCTTGAAAACATCAGGCATCCCGCGCCAGGAGATGATCCGGCGGGTGAATGAGGCGATGGAACTGACCGGCATCAGCGACCTGGCAGACCGCTCTCCCTATTCACTCTCCGGCGGACAGCAGCAGCGCGTCGCCCTGACCTCCATCCTGGTCATGCAGCCGAAGGTCCTCGTCCTCGACGAGCCCACATCCCAGATGGATCCGGTTGGCACGCGCGAGGTCTTTGGCGTTGTGCGCACGATGGCGGAGCGCGGTATGACCGTCGTCATGGCTGAACACAAAGTCGAATGGATCGCCCAGTTCGCCGACCGGGTTGTAGCACTGCACGAGGGCCATGTGCTGCTCGAAGGGAAACCGTCGGAAGTCCTGACTTCGGATCTTCTGCCCGGGAGGGGGTTTGGGATCTCGCGCTACACTTCCGTGGCGCGAAAGGCAAAGGAGCAGGGGCTTTGGAAGAAGGAAACCCTGCCGGTGACGTTGGATGAGGCTGTAGAGGGATTCCTCCCCGTGGGGAGAGAGGTCAAGGGTTAGGGATTCGCTATGAGAATCGAAATTGTTGATCTCCACTTTACCTACCCCACAGGCGTGGATGCACTCAAGGGCATTTCGCTGACGATTGACCCAGGCGAGCAGGTGGCGATCGTCGGGCAGAACGGCGCTGGCAAAACGACCCTCGTCAAGCATTTCAATGGCCTTTTGCTGCCCACACGCGGCCAGGTGATCGTCGGCGATTGGAATACCCGGGAATATTCGGTTGCCAAACTGGCGCGCAGGGTCGGTTATGTATTCCAAAACCCTGATGAGCAGCTGTTTTCGAGGAACGTAGGTACGGAGGTCGCCTTCGGCCCGCGCAACCTTGGCTATGACGGCGACCGGATCCAGACGCTGGTCAAAGACGCGCTGGATATGACGGAGCTGGCGGACAAGACCGAAACCAATCCCTATGACCTGTCTGCCACCTGGAGGAAGATGGTCGCCCTGGCCTCCGTCATCTCGATGGACACCGACATCGTGATCTTCGACGAGCCGACCACCGGGCAGGATGCCGTCAATATTGCCCGGATTGCCAACGTCATCAAAACGCTGCGCGAGCGCGGCCGGACGGTCATTACCATCACCCATGACATCGACTTCTGCGCGGAAAATTTCGAGCGCGTGATCGCCCTATCCCAGGGGAAGATTCTGCTTGACGGCCAGGCCAGGGATGTGCTGGGACAGGAGGAAATCCTCGCCACCACGTACGTGGACCCGCCGCAGTTGACCAGGTTGGGCAAACGGTTGGGGCTTCGAGAGACCGTCAGGACCCAGGAAGAGTTTTTGAAGGCAATCGAATAATGATATGTAGATGCGGGCAGCGGCCCGCATCTACATATCATATATAACCAATTCCTCGTACCCAGAATCCTCAGCAAATTCCCGTTTATACACAACATCATCGAAAGCCGTGATCACGATCTCCGCGGTTGTATAGATCTTGCACCCGGACTCCAGATGCCCGCCAAGGGTTTTCCCATCCTCCCCTGAAACGGAAAGGTGCAGGTGTGAGCCGTGGACCGAAATGGTCCCTGTGATGGACACGATCTCAAAATACCCTTCGAAATTTGTGTAGCTTTCCTGGTTGGCAAACCGCAGCGCCACATGTGTCAGGCTTCCGACGCCGCTTAATACACAACCTGCCTGAATGTGATTTTCCCGAACAAACAATGAAATTGAATCGAATAAATCCTGCCCTGGCTTGAGACGAAAGGTATAATTTCTCATCATAGATTTCCTTAGTTTTATGAAATCCGGCGGCCCAATCCAGGCAGGGCACCGCCGGCTCTGGTTTTCACTTTTGCAAGGCAATTAAGTAGAAACAATTTAATCCAGCCGTGTCAAGTACAATGCATAATGTGGAGCAGCAATGTCCAACCTGAATGTTAAAGTCTACAAGAGTATAAATGAAATCGCCCCAGAGATCTGGGATCGTATTGCCTCCGGACGCGGCTTTCAAAGTCACAAATGGTACCAATTCGGGGAACGTGCCATGGCAGACAGCCCGGCAACCTACCTGGTCGCCTGGGATGGCGATTCGCCTGTCGCTGGCGCGGCTCTCTTCCGGGTATCCAACGAGCCGCTGCCCCTTCCGGAAGTCGCCCGCCGGTTTATGGAATCCATCTTCAAGCATAAACCCCTGCTGGTCTGCCGTTCTCCCCTGGCCGACACCTCTGCCATGCTCCTGCCCGGTGAGCCTCTCCGGGACATAGCTCTTAACGCGATCGCCCTGGCCGCACAGGAGGAATTCAAGAAACAAAAATGTTCCTTCCTTCTGTTCGATTACCTGCTTACCGAACAGTTGAAATATTCCGCCTGGCCCAAAGGATGTGAGCCCATCACCGTCTCGGAGCCTGGAACCTACATGCCCATTGAGTGGCAGAGCTTTCAAGAATACCTGGAAAAGGGCAACAAGAAGGACCGCCAGCACTACAAAAAGAGTCTGCGGGAAGCTGAGGAAAATGGGCTGGTCCTCACAAAGCATACCTCTGTCTCAGATGTGGATAAGGCCCTGGAACTGATCAGGAATGTATCCATCTGGCACGGGTCGGCACCCAACCCCTGGATGCGCGGCCTGCTCGAGAATTTCTCCCTGATCGACGGCACCTGGATCGAGATCCACAAGGATGGGAAGCTGGCTGGCTGCGGCGCGGTGGTGCGTGACAACCACTTTCAGTTCGCTACCGGTCTGGGCCTCGAGGACGATGTCCCCGGCGGGTATTTCCTTCTCTTGTACACGGCCCTCCAGGAGGCGTTTGAACACGATGTCCGTCTCGTACGGTTTGGGACAGGCGCCTATGATGTCAAGCGCAGGTTGGGCCTCCACCTGGAGGACACGAATCACGCCATGATCACGATGGCAGGCTTCAGCTCGCGCCCATCGAAGCGCAAGATTAAACCTGATTGAGGCTTAATGCTCCTCGGAATCCCGCAATCGATCGCAACACTGCTGACAATCCTCCTCTTCTATGCAATGGATTTCGTGCTCATCCGCCGTTACGATAGGAAACGGCAGGCAAGCGGCTCGGGTCGTGCGTGGGATTTTACATTTTTTATTTTTGTAATGGTTGCAGTGCTCGTCCTGCAGCCCATACTTCTTCCAGGCTTAAGTTTTACGACAACTGAGTCATGGGGGCTTTGGATCCAGGCGCTGGGCGTGATCGTCATCATTGCCTCGCTTGCCCTGCATCTCTGGTCGCGCCTCCACCTGCAGCAATATTATGCCGAGCGAGTGGAAGTGCAGCCCGAACACAAGGTGATTGATTCAGGTCCATACGCGCTCGATGCGTCACCCGGTCATTACCTCATTTTTTGGAATTGCGACAGGCCTGTTTCTGATTAACCCCTCGCCCTTTACCCTGGCAGCCCTGCTTTACACCCTTTGGGATTTCAGCCGGGCCGCCCGCCAGGAGGAGGATCTGCTCTCCCGGACCCTGCCCGGCTATGCAGATTATGCGCGTCGGACTCCCCGTTACCTGCCGCGCCTGTGGAGGAGCTCGTGATTCCCTTCGAGCGTTTCCTGGAGTTGCCCACCGAAGAAGCTTGCCGCGCTCGTAAAGGCCGCAGGGCAAAAAGTCTGTGTCTTCCCCGTCAACGGGACCCGGCGCTGGTTCATGCTTGAACATGCCCAAAAGATCGGGAATGATTTCATTGCCGCCTACATGGATGAGTTCATCCGCAACCATGTGGGGCTTTGCTCGATGCTCTTCGATCATGGCATCGATACGATTTTGGCGCCGGTCTTCGGCCGTGAGCTGATGCATCGCGGCGATGAATACACAAAGCGTGTCGGCATCGATGGTCTGGTGCGGACCGCCACGGATGTCAACTACCGTGAGTTTTTCGATAGCTATGGCGTCAAAGTCCGCTTCTATGGGGATTACCGCGATGTGTTGACAGGCACACCTTATGAATATGCCTTGAAATCCATGTACGAAGTCACGGAAGCGACCCGCCAGAACTCCCGGTTCCATTTGTTCTTTGGGGTTTTTGCAGATGAATCGCTCGAGACGGTTGCGCGGCTCTCCGTCGAGCATTATCTCGCCCAGGGCGTTGTCCCCGACAAGCAGACTCTGGTCCGAAAATATTATGGCGAGGATGTTCCCCCCGTCAGTCTCTTTATCGGCTTTGATAAATTCAGCGCATTCGACATGCCGCTGCTGTCAACGGGAGCGGAGGATCTGTATTTCTCAATCAGTCCTTCCCCTTACATGACGGAACGCCAGCTGCGCACGATCCTGTATGACCACCTTTATTTGCGCCGCGTTCCCGAGCCCGATTACACCAAACTCTCCGCCGACCAGCTGGACTGGCTGAGAGAGTATTACCATAGGAACCAGGATACTGTTCTCGGCGCTGGCAGGCTGATGTTCGATCTTTGGTTGCCACAAACTCTGGAAGAGAATCATGGCAAACCTGATTGATAAACTGATCGATGAAATCGGCCCCGGCCATATGGGCAGCACGGCCTATGACACCGCCTGGGCTGCCCGCCTCGGCGAAATTGACTGGGATCTGAGCAGCCGCGCCCTGGCCTGGCTGGCCGAGAACCAGCTGGACAATGGCGCCTGGGGTGCATCTGTTCCCATGTATTATCACGACCGTGTGCTCTGCACACTCGCCGCCATGATCGCGCTCTCCTATCGTGGCCGGCGCGGACATGATAAGGTTCAGATCGAAAACGGAAAATTCGCCCTTGAGCGCATGGCCAGCAGGGCAACGGAGGGGTTGATGGCCGATCCCAATGGAGCGACAGTCGGCTTCGAGATGATTGCCCCCACGCTGGTTGCCGAGGCCGAGAAAATGGGCATCATCAAACGGCAGGGCGATCGCATCCTGGGGCGTTTATCCCGGCAGCGTGCCAAGAAGCTCTCATTCCTCAAGGACAACATGATCAGTAGGGATGTCACCATGGCGTTCTCCGCCGAAATGGCCGGAACGGATGGCAGGCACATGCTGGATGTGAAAAACCTCCAGGAAAGCAATGGCTCGGTCGGCGTCAGCCCGTCCGCCTCGGCCTATTTCGCCACCTACATCAAGCGAGGGGATGAAGCCTGCCTCAATTACCTGCGCAGGGTCATGAAACCCGACGGCGGAATGCCCAATGTGGCCCCTTTCGACGTGTTCGAGATCGCCTGGACGCTATGGAACCTTAGCTTTATCCCCGACATCCAGAAGAACCCCAAGCTTCAACCTCACATCGATTTCCTTTCCAAGGCCTGGACACCGAAGCGAGGCGTCGGGTTTGCAGCTGATTATTCCATCAAGGACAGCGACGATACGAGCCTGGCGTATGACACCCTGCTGCGTTTCGGCTGTGAAAAGGATCTTGCCAGCGTGCTGCGTTATGAGGAAAAGGATCATTTCCGCTGTTTCGAGCTGGAGGCGAACCCATCCATCAGCGCAAACATCCATGTGCTCAACGCACTTGACCCAGGCGGGACTCGATCAAAAGAATTCATCCATCAACAAGGTGCTGAATTTCCTGAGGAAAGCCAGAGGCCAAAACGCCTTTTGGGTGGATAAATGGCATTCCTCTCCCTATTACGCCACATCCCATGCAATTATCGCCTGTGCCGGTCTTGCCAACGAGGCAGTGGAGGAAGCAGTGCAATGGCTTCTCAGCACCCAGAACAAGGATGGCTCCTGGGGGACCTACCTGTCCACTGCCGAGGAGACCGCCTATGCTTTGCAAGCCCTGTGGGTCTGGAATGAAAAGGTCGCCAAGGTGACAAGATCGGTTTTCAAAAATGGGGAGCGATGGCTCAAGGAACATATCGAAGAGCCATACCCTCCTCTCTGGATTGGGAAATGCCTTTATAACCCCAGCCTGGTCATCCGTTCGGCAGTGATCAGCGCCCTCACCCTGCTTGGATAAGAAACATGAATTATATAAACGCCCTCCTTACTGTTCCCACTACAGACCCTGACGATGCACGTCGCCGCAGGCTGCTTAATATTATTTTGTTGGCAGTTCTGCTTGCTGCAATTGTGACTTTGATCGCTATTCATTATCGACAACATACTTGATCCTCGTCCCATTGATGCCGAAACAGCAGTTCTTTTAGGGGGAACCATTGTCTTTACGCTGGGAATATTGGGGATTTACTTAATGAACCGCCGTATGGCTGGACGGTGGGCTGCGCTGATTTTCTTACTGTTCCTGACAGTCATTTTTATGTTTACAGATTTACCAGAAGAACTGGCAGATGGCCGGTCGTTGTTCCTTTTCACGATTCCCATAGTTATGGCGAGCATGTTGTTGTTCCCCGCTGCCAGTTTTATTTTTGCCATCGTTGGAAGTTTCATTATTTCTGTTTTGGCATCGGCGATTAATATTTTCCCCAATGTCCCTGCCATCATTGGCTATTTTCTGGTTGCCCTGGCTTCCTGGCTCTCCGCCCGCAGCCTGGAGCAGACGCTCGCAGAACTCCGCAACATCAATGCAAACCTGGACCAGGTTGTTCATGAGCGTACGCAGGCTCTCGCAGAGTCCCTCGAACGCGAACGCATCGAGGCAGGACGTAACCAGGCCATTCTGAACTCCATTGCCGACGGCGTGATCGTCTTTGACCGCCAGTGGAATGCGACCCTGGCCAACCCGGCGGTGCGGGGAATGCTCGAAATTCCCATCGAGCTGATCATCAACAAGAACTTCCGCGAGCTGATCGAACATCCAAAATTGCAGTCCAAGAGCCGGGGATTGCTCTATGCCATGATGGAGCAGGATACCCAGCCCATCGGTTTCCGCATCGAATGGGGAGGTAAAACTCTCTCCGTCAGCGCCGCGCAGGTCTACAACCGGACCGAGAATATGGGCACTGTAACGGTTTTCCGTGATTTCACCCGTGAGGCGGAGGTGGAAAAGCTCAAAAGCACCTTTGTTGCCATCGTCTCCCATGAGCTGCGCACCCCTTTGAACGCCATTCTCGGCTATGCTGAAATGTTCAAGGAGGCTGTCTACGGGCCAATGAACGATAAGCAGATCAACATGGCCAACCGCATTATGACCAACACCCAGCGCCTGCTCGGCCTGATTAATGACCTGCTCAACCAGGCCCAGATGGAGGCCGGAAAGCTGACCATTAAAATGGCTCCCTTCCGACCCGGCGAGCTTTTGGAGAATCTCCATGCCGTGATGGATAAAGCCGCAGCGGATAAGGGTCTGAGGCTCGACAGCGAAATCGACAGCAACCTGCCTGAAATCTCTGAACGGTGACCTGGAACGGCTTCACCAAATCCTGGTCAACCTGGTGAACAATGCCATCAAGTTCACAGACAGGGGATCAATTCATGTAAAATTGTTCTATCCCTATGAGAATAAATGGGGCATTGAAGTATCTGATACAGGCGTGGGAATTCCTGAGGCGGAGATGCCATATGTTTTCGATACCTTCCGCCAGGTGGAAGGAACAGCGACCCGCGTCCATGGCGGTTTTGGCCTCGGTCTTTCCATTGTCAAGCAGCTGGTCATCTTGATGAATGGCGAAATCAAGGTGCGCAGCATTGTGGGGGAAGGGAGTACGTTCATCGTTACCCTGCCTCTGGCAGTTCCCGAATCGTTAACAAGGATTGGAGATTGAAATGAGCATACTGGCATTGATCATTGAGGACGATGAGGATCTTGCAAGCATTTTTGCCGAGGCATTGCGCGGTGTTGGCTTTACCGTGGAGCACGTAACGGATGGCAAGACGGCACAGGAGCGATTGAGGAATGGCGAGCCGCCTTATCTGATCCTGCTGGATATGCATATTCCCCATATTTCCGGCGGCGACCTGCTGACGAACATCATCAAAAAGGAAAAGCACCTCGCCAACACGATTGTCATCATCACAACTGCCGATGCCCGCATGGGCGAGACCTACGTTGAGATGGCCGACTTTGTCCTGATCAAGCCCATCTCCTTCGTGCAGCTGCGTGACCTGACCAGCCGTCTGAAACCAAGGGAAGGATAACTTGAAACGGATCGGGGAGTGCTGGACAACATCCAAGGGGTACCGGGTGCTGTTGGTGGCGGCCATTGTTTATGCGCTACTTCGGCTTGCTGTACAGATTTACCTTTTCAGTGATGCCCTGCAGCCACAAACTATCGCTGAAGGTGCGCAGGTATCTCGCAGACCTCCAGCTTTCCTACATTCCGGCGGCGCAGCATTTCAAGCTGGAGAAGATATTTATTTGAAAGGGCTCGCTGGAGAGACTGGAATATCAGTTCCCGTATTCACCGGCTTTCGCATTCTTTTTCATGCCGGTTCTGCTTCTGCCGCTGAATATTCTCGTGCCGCTGCTTGTACTCATCCACATTGTTGTTTACTTTCTTTTATATATTGTTTGGGCCCGTATTTTTGAGAGGCACAATTTAGATAAGGTGGCAATCACGTGGGCAAAGCTGCTGCCCTTGTTCCTGGTCTTCTCCGTTTTTTGGGACGACCTGGCCTACATGAATATCTATCTTCTCACTGCCCTGTTCGCCACATTTCTGATCGAGGCGATCCTGGATGAAAATTTAGGTTGGGCGATTTTTTGGCTGGGTGTGGTGATCCTGCCCAGTAAGCCGCACTGGGGGTTTGCACTCGTTATACCTTTGTTACTGGGAAGATATAAATTCTTTTTCAAGCTGCTGGCGGGTTCCCTCGTCGCCTATCTCACCGTTGCAGGGATCACGATCCTTGCAGGCGGCGTGGAATATGGGATACGGCAATATCAGGATTACTTCGCATTCCTCGCCCGTCTCTCACGCGACTTCCCCTGGCGCGGACCCGATCAGCCTTTCCTGGGCTACAACCACTCCATTATGCAAATTGTTCAGTATTATTTGGGAGTGTCGCCTGCGAACATGCAGATCGCGACGATCCTCAAGCTGCTCCTGCTGCTCCCGCTGGGCTGGATCTCATTCAAATTTTTGCGCCACCCGCTGGACAAACCAGGACATGAAGTTCCTGAGATCGCCCTGTCACTGGCATTTGTTTTTTACATGGGCGCGTTCATCTGGCTCGATATGGTCTGGGAGTTATCCCTGGGATTGGTCATCTTTGCCTTTTTGCTCGCGACCACACAAGCAAGGAACATAAAAATCTTTCTGTGGATTCTCTTTGCGCCGTACGCGCTGCTGGATATCTGGCGGTTGGTTAGTTACATCGTCCTGGGAGACAGTGTGCTCTATGAGGATTCGTATGTTCTCACCGACCCGCTGATCTATGTACCCTGGATCATGATGATATTGCTTGTGTTCTACACGCTGCTGCTGACCAGGCTAAACCGGTTGTCACTCCCAGTCTCCGAGGAAACAAAAATCCCGCAGGCCATTTGACCTGCGGGATTTTCTTATCCTTCAATCGTAATAATACTGCGAGCAGGAGAATTCCTGTCCAGCGGGGATGAGCACAGTCACGGGCTGTTTTTCATCGTTGATTATGTAGGCATCCAGATCCTTGCTGACTGTTTCAAGCGCCTGGTCGGCAAAAAAACGTGAGAAATGGAAGGACTGCCAGGGAAGCTCACGCGTATCCTGGTCACGGGTATAGCGGATGCAGGCCAGGGAGGCGCCTACTTCCTCCCGGACCCGGTCAGGCAGGGATTCATCCTGATAGGCAGTGACAAGCGGAGGCACAGCATCATCTGAGAGATCAAGGAAATATTGGACATCCAGGCCGGTGCCTTCCTGGGTGGATGCATATTGCTCGACGTGATCGACCTCGCCTTGGATATTTCGCTCCACAATAAAAGCATCCACATTCAGGAGGCCGAGTGAGACGATGAAGCCAAGGGCAGCCAGCAGCATGGCCAGTCCGGCTGCACGCTCTCTGCGGGTCATTTCAAGCACGACGACAGCCACCAGCAGCAGGCCGAGCCAGATCATGAAGACATGGGTGTAAGCGCGGAGCCGTGAAAAACCATATGCCGTTTCATACAAGACAAGCCGCCGATAGGCAGAAATCAGCATGACGATTACCAGGCCGACCAGAACGACTCCCAGATTCGAAAAAATTCGCCTCTGCGTATTGCTCTCCCGGCGTGTGATCGCGCCCAGCCCGAGCAGCAGGAGCAGGCTGAAGAAGGCAACCGCTACCAGCTCGCCAAACCCCTTGCGTGCATATTCGGAATAGGTATATCCTTCAATGCTAATGTTTGCCTGCCCGCCAAAGAAATACTGGAACTGGATGATGACAAACGCCACAAAGAGGGCCACTACGCTGCCAAGCACAATGGCCGATTCCGTAAACCCCAAAAACGGCGATATCCAGGTTTTGTCCTCCACTGCTTCAGCGGATTTTTCGGCGGCGTGCAGGTAGATCCCAGCCAGGGCATAGGCAAAGACCAGAATGTACACGAGCCGGAAAATATACTCCGGCAGGTTCTCGATGTTGAACAGGTCGACGAAGTCCCCCAGGCGCCTGGCAAAGATCGGGTCGGCTGCAGAAAGCAGGGAGGCAAAAATGGCCAGGACCGGCAGGGCAATGACAATGCCGCGCAGCACCGGCCAGACATGCCGGCTCCGCTTCGGATCCGGGGATGGCTGGGCGCGGCGATTCTCAGAGATCAATCCAAGCGGACGGGCGATCATGCTGCCCAACAGGCGAAGATACCCCAGTACGTAATCCAGTATGGCATAGCGTGTCCACTGGCCGCTAAGGTAGGTCAGGGTGAAGAGACCCATCAGGAACAGGGCCATGCAGACGGAAAGGAACGTGGTCACCGGCTCGAGACGGATAAAGGTCATGGCCGCCAAAAACGCGATGGGGACCAGGAGCAGACCCGAGCGTGGCGCGAGGCGAAGCCCATCCATCCGAAGCAGTAGAATCCCGGTAGCGAGTGAGAGGGTGACGAAGAGGGCAAAGTTCACCCCGAGGGGCTTTTTCCAAAATAGAAAGTCGAACAGCCATCCCAGCAGGATGACAATTGCCCAGAAACGGTTCGGATTGGCTTTCATGCGGACCTCCGTGATGTTCGTAGCCTGTGAGGGTGTAGTCGAACCGGGTAATTACGGTTTGTCAGCCTTCGCAGGGCCGGTTGCGGTAAGAATAGCCCTTTTCCGCTTGCGGAGTCTCTCAAAAAGTCTCACAATTTCTGTTCCTGGGATATATAATGCCCGGTCACAAATTGCGCTTTTCCCGCAGAGTAAAAAGGCGCAATTTGTGACCGTGAGGGGTATAGTTACAGAATTATAAGAATTGAATTCCGCCCATTGACATCCGAAATGAAATATGACATACTTTCAGCATTGTTCGGGGGCAAGCCAACAAAATTGCCATCCTATAGAAAGGAGGAGGTGATGTCTCAAATGGATAGTAGTAATAAACCCAGCGCTGTGGCATCCCTCCTCCAGTAAGACGGCAGATAGTATTTCTGCAGCTTACTAGATACGGGAGCCACAGCGCCCCACCAGTGCCGTCCGAAAGGGCGGCATTGTGGTTTTAATCCAGATCAATGGGCCTTCGCCTGTCATTCGGAGACTACTCGTCGCCGAATGAAATCCCCATGCACTTGACCGTAATCACCGCAGCGCAGTTTACATCCACCCTGGAAATCCATAAAAAGGTTGAGATATTCAATGAGGTAAACGCTAAATCCTTATAAAACGATCATACTCCAACAAGGAACCTTTCTTGCACATCATCGTATATACCCATATAATGAGCCTGATGGAACAAACATCCTCTCAAACTCATTGGGCCCGCCTTACCCGCTGGCTGGTCCCGGCGGCAGCGCTGCTGGCATTTGGCGTATGGTTTGCCATTACGCCTCCAGGACTGCTCGGCAAGGCAGATTCGATCGGTTATGCTGTCTGTCACCGCATCGATGTCCGGTCCTTTCACATCGGTAACCGCCAATTACCTTTATGTGCCCGCTGTACGGGAGAATTTTATGCCGCTGCAATTACACTGATCTTTCTGGCCATCGTCAGCCCTAAAAGAAGTGGCATGCCTGGCTGGAAACTCGGCATTCCTCTGATCATCTTCCTGCTCGCCTTCGCCATCGATGGCTCGAATTCCTATCTCTACCTGCTGAAAACCACTACAGGCGGCGCGCTGGATAATATCCCCAATCTTTACATACCGAATAACACGCTGCGCCTGTTTACCGGCAGCTTCATGGGGATCGCC
This sequence comes from uncultured Chloroflexia bacterium, assembly GCA_963750005.1. Classification (GTDB taxonomy): domain Bacteria; phylum Chloroflexota; class Anaerolineae; order Anaerolineales; family Villigracilaceae; genus Defluviilinea. The sequence continues at coordinate 114,283 of CAVVPC010000030.1, read as the reverse complement.
CTGGCTTCGATCCTGTATCCTGCATTCAACCAGAGCGCGTGGACCAATCCCAACCCTGAACGTGCTCTCGATTGGAAAAAACTGGGCATGCTTGTGGGCATTGTGATCCTCGTCGATCTCGCCATCCTGACCGAAAATCCCTATGTTCTTCTTCCCATTGCCATCTTGAGTGTGCTTGGTGTACTGAGCCTGCTGATCATGGTCTTCAGCATGGCGTGGATGTTGATCATGCGCGAGGAAAATATCTACACCTCGCTAAAAGCGATGTGGCTGCCCTTCCTGGCCGGGACAACCCTCGCCTTTCTGATGATCACCGCTATTGACCTGCTCCGCTTCAAGCTTACCGGAACCTGGGGAGGCTTTCCCTTAGGTTGATTTTTACTCTGGAGTGCGGGAGCTTGCTCCTGCATTCGGGCAGCCAGCTGCCCGACTCCTTATTCATTTGGAGGAAACATGGAATTACTCACCGGCATTTTCACCGCATTTGGCCTATCTGCAAGCGCAGGGCTGAATGCCTACATTCCGCTGCTCCTGGTGGGATTGATCGCCCGTTATACCGACCTCATGCATCTGAGTGCACCCTGGGATACCCTGACCAACCCGTGGATCATTCTGCTGCTCTGCGTCCTCGTCATCATTGAGATGCTGGCAGACAAGGTGCCGGCAGTCAACCATTTGAATGATGCGATCCAGACCTTTGTCCGCCCTGTCGCAGGCGCGATTGTTTTTGCCGCCAGCGCAAATGTGATCAGTAACATCCACCCCGTGCTGGCCCTGGCAGCGGGCGTGCTGGTCGCCGGGACGGTGCATGTTGCCAAGGCGGGAGCGCTCCGCCCGGCAATAACGGCAACCACCGGCGGCGTCGGGAATGTCCCTGTATCGATTGCAGAGGATATTGTCGCCACCGTGATGTCCCTTGTGGCGATTGTCCTGCCTGTCCTGATCGGCACGTTCCTGATCGTTATCGCCGCGTTCATTATCTTCTGGCTGTATAGGAGATCAAATCGAAACATCACCTCCGGTTAGACGAAAGGGGCCGGGATGCCTGATCCGGAACTACCATCCCCTTCCAGTGGAACACCGCACCGACCAGCACCCTTTCCCTTTCCAGGCTGATGATGGGAATCATTAGCCTGGAAATCAAATATTCATTGCAATTTCCCAGGACTGCAGTGAAAGCTGCCGGTTACAAAACGACTCCCTGATATAATCGGCGCATCGTAGCAAGTCATTCTGTCATCATCTGGAGGACCCTATGCAATCGGATACACCCCCTATCGTGCCTGACCCTGAAAATCAAAAGAGGAACAATACCCCGATCATCATTGGAGCAGTCGTTGTAGTGCTATTGTGCTGTTGTTGTATTGCCCTTGGATTGCTTTGGCAGTTTGGCGAACTCGATCGTCAGATCCCTGGGTTTTAGTATACCGAAAGACAAACCTCCGGTTCAGCCCGGAGGTTTGTCTTTAAGGAAAAGTGCTTTCAAGTCATCCAATCCCCTGCGGTGCGGCGGACCTTAACTCTTCATTTATTTGCAGCGCTTCAAACTCGTCCTCGTCCAGAACGGTCTGCCTCCCATCCATCGATACCCACAGGTCGAGGGCCAGATCGATATACGAAACAATCCCATCTTCGAACACGGCCGGCATGCCAATATTACAGTACCAGCCTTTGATGCTGTGATCGTCCCGGTCGTGGATCGCAAAGATGTTATACCAGCGGTCGGTGTAATAATATTCGACGAAGCGGTCCCCTGTCTTGAAGACCACATCCATAAATGGCATGTCGGCGCGGTCGAACAGGGCTTCGATTGTGATCACGTGTTCGTCACGGCTTAGCAGTGTGCCTTCATATTCATACGTTACTTCACCGGCAGGATTCTTTTTCTGTACCGTCTGAACATGTTCATGCCAGACATTCTACCTTAACCGGCACCTGGATCCTTTCCCCCACCCTGGGCGGCTTTTGCAAATAGACATACAGTCCGTTATCCAATGTGACCTTGAACCGTCCTGTTGGAACATCACATCGCTGACATCCCCCTGGATGGCGTTCGGTTCACCCTCAGCCGGCAGCGGTCGCACCAGTAAATGGACGTTGTCTCCCTCATGATGCTCGTGCGTGCAGCGGACGGTGAAATGCCCGGCATGAGCTCCTACCTTCCAGATCCCATCCTGCATCCTTCCCAGAATTTTGCCCTCCAAAATATTTCCCAAGCCTAGAAATCCAGCAACAAATGCAGAGCCTGGATTCGACCACACCTCGACCGGGGTTCCCTCGCAGACGATTCTGCCATCATGCAGGATCAGCATCCGGTCTGCGATTGCAAAGGCTTCCTCCTGGTCATGGGTGACATAAATGGCTGGAATACCGCTATGGTGCAGGATCATCCGTAATTCATTGAGCAGGTCTTCGCGCAAGCTACGGTCCAGGGCACCAAGAGGCTCATCGAACATCAATAAGCGCGGTCGGGTTGCCAGGGCGCGTGCCAGGGCCACCCGCTGCTGTTCCCCACCGGATAATTCAGTTATAGGTCTCTTTTCAAAACCACCCATGTTGACTGTTTTCAGAGCGCTGGCTACGCGCTCGGAAATTTCGGTTTGTGGAAGGCGTCTCATTTTCAGGCCGAAGGCTACATTTTCGTAAACGCTCAGGTGGGGAAAAAGAGCGTAATCCTGGAAGACCAGGCCAAAATCCCGGAGATGAGGCGGCACTGTCGTCAGGTCAATCCCGTTGAACGAGACAAAACCCGAGTCGGGGGTCTCCAGCCCTGCGATGATCCGCAGTAAAGTGGACTTGCCGCTCCCGGACGCACCCAGCAGGCAGATTGTCTCCCCCTCCTCCAGCTTGAAAGAGATGCCCTGGAGGAGCGGCTTGCCTTCGTAGTTTTTGTGGATTTGATGAACGTCCAGCATCAAAATTCTCCCGAGCCCGGGAGGCGTATTTTCTCGATCAGCAAAATGCTGATCAGCGTGAGTACCATGAGAACGGTCGCCATGGCCATTGCCTGGCCGTAATTCAATCCGCCCGGCTGGGAGAGGAAGCGCTCGATGGCAACCGGGATGGTCGGATACTCCGGGCGTGAGATCAGAAGTGTGGCGCCAAACTCACCCAGGGAAATGGTGAAGGCAAATATCGCAGCAGTAAGCGTGGCGCGGCGCAGGATCGGCAGATCGATATTTCTCCATACCTCGAGCGGAGAGGCGCCAAGCGAGGCCGCCGCCTGGCGCAGGCGCTCCGGAATCGAAGCGATGGCCGGCTGAAGGGCACGAATCACAAATGGCAGGGCCACGAGTGCATGGGCAAAAGGGACCATCCAGGGTGAAACCAGTAATGCCCCAAAGGAAATGATAAACCCAAGGCCCAGCATTACCGCAGAAGATCCCAGAGGAAGCATAATGAGCGGATCGAGGACTTTTTCAAGGCGCCCCGGTTTTGCCAGGGCCAGCGCGGCAGGGAACCCCAGCAGCAGCGAAAGCAGGACCGTCATCCCTGCATACCCCAGGGAATTGATCGTTGCCCGGATTGGCGGGACATAGAAGACGGAACCGCGCCGGTTGACGAAAAGCTCGCTGTAATAATCCGTGGTAAACCCGTACTGGACCTCGCCACGCTGACCGCGGTCTGCTTCGAGCCGGAAGAAGGAGCGGAACGGCAGGGCGGAAAGCGGCAGGAAGAAAAACGCTGCAAGCAGAATGATGAAACTTGAAACAAGAATTCTTTCTCTGACTGACTTTGGCCTTCGGATATTCGCAGCCGCAGAACGCGGCGCAGTCTGCGTGGTTGAGCGTGAAACCACGTGAGCATACAGGACCGAAACAATCAAAGTACAGGCAAGCTGGATCATACACAGGAGGGCGGCAAGTGAAAGGTCCGGCAGTTTCAGAACCCGCAGATAAATTTCCACTTCGAGGGTGGCAAACTGTGAGCCCCCCAGCAGCAGGATGACGCCGAAACTGGTGAAGTCAAAGAGAAAGACAAGCAGGACCGAAGCCAGCACTGCAGGTCTGAGAAGGGGCAAAGTCACATACCGCCAGACCCGGAAGGTGTCCGCACCCAGGGAGCGCGCTGCCGCTTCCAGCCGGGGATCCATGCTCGAGATGGCGTTGCCCACAATGCGTATGAAAATAGCCGTATTGTAGAAGACATGTGCGATGAGTATGGCAGACAGTGTTCCCAGAAAATTAAATGCAGAGCGAGGGAAGGAGAGCATGGACCAATCCCCGCGGACCAAGGAGGGCACTGAACCCTGCTGCCACGACCACAGTTGGGAGCATAAAGGGAACAATGGTCAACGCGCGCAGTAGTGATTTGCCTCGAAAATCATAGCGGGCAAAGAGATAGGCTGCCGGAAGCCCGAGCAACAGCGTTAGCAGTGTGGAAAGCGTCGCCTGGTAGAACAGTGAACAGCAAAACCCGGCCTGCCTGTTGAAGGTTTTCAGCTTGTCAGCGTACTGCTGTCGAAAGTGAGGGCGAGGATGCGGGAAAGCGGGTAAAAGAAAGCGACTGCCAGAAAGGAAAGAGGCAGGAGCCAGAGCAGGAGGCGCGAAGAAGCCGACAGGTATACAGGTACAAACGTAGACAAGCCCGTTCCTTGGGTTGTAAAACCTGTTTACCTGATTCCATGTATACCTGTCTACTTGATTTACTTTCCTACTTCATCACCGTATTCGTCCAGGCCTCGATCCAGGCATCGCGTTTTTCGGCGATCACATCGGGAGCCAGGGTGGCAGTCTGTTCGGGGGCCTGGGCGTATTTGGTGAACTCCTCCGGCAGGGCCGCGTTGGGATTGACAGGGTATACAAACATCTGCAGGGGGACATCCTCCTGGAACTGCCTGCCGAGCATGAAATCCACAAATTTTTCGGCCAGGGCGCGGTGTTTTGTCCCCTGGAGGATGCCGACAAATTCGATCTGCCGGAAGCAGGTATCGGGTCCGAGGATCGAGGCGGTCGGCGCGTCATCAGGCTTTTTCTCCGCGTAGATCACTTCTGCTGCGGGCGACGTCCCATAAGAAACAACCATTGGCTGAGGGCCTTTTCCTGAGGAGGCGCTGAAGTTTGTATAATAGGCTGTTTCCCAGCCATCCACCACGACGACACCGTTATCCTTCAAGGACTGCCAGTACTGGGTGAACGCGTCGCCGTAATGAGCGACCGTTGCAAGCAAAAAGGCAAGCCCGGTGGAAGAGGTCGCCGGATTTTCGACAACGAGCAAGCCTTTATATTCGGGCTTTGTCAGGTCCTCAAGGCTCTGTGGCACAGGCAGATTTTTATCGGCAAAATAAGCCTTGTCGTAATTGATGCACACATCCCCGTAATCGACGGGCAGCGCCCGGTTGGATGGATCGAGTTTGAAAGTGTCCGGGATTTCAGCCAGCGCAGGTGACTGGTAGGACTCAAAGATATCGGCCTGGAGGGCACGCGAGAGGAACGTGTTATCCGTGCCATATAGCACATCGGCCAGAGGAGCGTCCCTGGTCAGGATGGCTTTGTTCAGCGCGGCTCCCGCATCGCCGCTTTGGAGCAGGACTACTTTTGCATTATTGGCTTCTTCAAACGATTTAAGAACATCCTTGTTGACCGAGAACGAATCATGCGTCATGACCGTGAGAGTCTCCGGCCCGGAGGACTGGGTCGCAGTCGCGGCTGGCGAGCAGGCCGACAAAAATAACAGGACTAAAAGCAGAATGCGTTTCATAATATTCCTTTTTTACATAGTGCCGCATAAATACCTGACTTTTTGTTTGATTTTCAGCCTACAAATCCATACAAAAAGATAAGTTCTTAATGAGACAAGCGGTAAATGCGCCGATGGACGATCAGGAGCAAACCCGTTTCAATCGAGATGGATGCGGCATCTCCAACCATTTCATTGCTGATGCCACGAGTTTTATCCGCATACAGCGTCTCGCGGTGGAGCGCCCACTTCAATCCTTTTGTCTGGACGCCAGACACCACCCCCTGCCAGGGGATCAAGGAGACAAGATCGCCGGTTCCTCCGTGGACCTCCGCCTGGCTCCCGGCAAAGCAGAACTTCCTCCACTCCATCGTCGAGCCGGGCGTCGAAGGTCAATAGTCGCGGGTCCGACAGGAGGGTGATATTGGCGAGAGTCTGGTCGAGACGGCCGCCGAGGGCTGCGATGATGACGATCTGTTTTGGACTCAACTCGATGGCGGTATGAATGGCAAGCTCCAGGTCCGTTTCATTCTTATCACGCGGATGGGACTCAATCTTCACGCCATCATTCCTGAACTTTTGTACTACTCCTTCATCCGCGGAATCCAGGTCCCCGATAATGAGGTCAGGTCTGACGCCGAGAGCCAGTGCGTGGCGGGTCCCACCGTCGGCGCAGAGAATACGATCGCCTGCACGGAGGAGTAGCCGGGCCTTGTTAAGGTCGGGGAGTTCCCCGTTGGCAAAGATGATGATGCGCTGCAAAATAAAACCATCCTCCGCGGAGGATGGTCGGTTAATTGAAAAGCCTATGTTCCCTCCGCCAGCATGATCTGGATCAGGTATTGCGGGTTGAGCGCGGCTCGCTCCTCTCAGTCCCGCCTCGCGGGACACCCCGTTCAATTGTTGTTGATTAATATAACCGAATTTTGTGGTCTGTCAATTCAAAAATTGAACTCCCCCGACCAATTCAACCTTCATAACTCCAACTGCATTCCAGTTTGCATTCCTGTAAGGTGTACAATATAAGGTTTTTATCACATTAGAAAAGGTTACACTTTTTCCTACAAAATACCCCGCTTCCGAATCCGAAACTGTGCAATGAAATTGCCTACCTTACCCGGCGGCGCCATTCCTCCTTCATTTGCAGCTCGCGTGGACTCATCCCTGAATCGAGCGCCAGGAAATCAGTCAGCAGGCGGTGGAATTTGCCGGTCTCATCGATCATGGGGAAATGGCCTGAAGCTTCCAGCTCGATCTGGTGAGTCATCGTCGAGAGGGAGAATTCCTCGTCCGGGGTGGTAATGGCCGGATCGCGGTCCCCATAAACCAGCAGGCAGGGGATGTTCCTACCGCGGAAGGTGTTGAAAACGTTGTTGGCCTGCAAGGCGGTCATGGAGGCTGCAATTGCCTGGGGATCCGCTTTGCTGGCATCGACCAGCGCTGTGTTCGCTTCCGGCGTTCGGCTGGAAAGCCAGTCTAGCAGTTCGGCCGGTGGAGCGGTCCGCAGGCGGGAATGTACGGCCGCATAGTCCAACGGGCAGCTAACAGCCATCAAGCGGTCCACGCTTTGGGGGAAGCGGCTGGCGAAGGACATGCCCACCAGTGCCCCCAGCCCATGACCCACGAGAGCAATCTTGCCTATTCCCATCTCCATAAGGAAGCGATCGATGAGGGAAGTCTGCTGCTCGAGCGAATAATTCAGGACATTGTGAGCCGTATCCCCAAAGCCCCACAGATCCAGTGCATATGCGCGGAAGGAGGTCGAGGCGACCTGCATGGAGCTGATCCAGTACCGCCACGAGCCGACCCAGCTGTGCAAAAAGATGATCGGACGGCCGCGTCCAAGCACCTCGTAATGCACTATGGAGCTATCAAGAAGGATTGCGCTCAAATTTCACTTTCCAAATTTTGCCAGAATGGTCTTCACGTGTGAGGTAAGCTGGTCGGGTGCAAACGGTTTCAAAAGGTATTCCTCCGCCCCGGCCTCCAGTCCCTGCTGGATTTCAGTCTCCTGTCCCTTGGCGGAAAGGAAGACGATCGGGATATCCTTGAGGTCCGGGTTAAGCTTCATGATCCGGCAGGCCTCATACCCCGTCATGCGCGGCATGCGCACATCCATGAGAATGAGATCGGGGTTTACGTTGGGAGCCAGTTCCACCGCCTCCTCCCCATTGGCTGCCGTGAATACTTCATACCCTGCAAAGCGCAGGGTGAACGCAACCAGGTCTCGAATATCCCTTTCATCCTCGGCGATTAAGATCTTTGCCATTGAATCCTCATTGTTTTTCGTAAACGGGCAGGGTAAAGGAGAAAGTGCTCCCCTCTCCCGGAACGCCCGTGCTCTTCATCCAGATATGGCCCTTGTGCATCTCCACAATCTGTTTAACGATGGACAGGCCCAATCCGGTTCCTGGCGTCGACAGGACCAGCGGATTTTCGCCTCGATAGAATCGCTCAAAGATCCGATCCTGGTCATCCAGTGCAATTCCCACGCCATTGTCCTTCACATCCACCTGGACTTCATCCCCACCGTTCAGGGAGTGAATGTGTACGATGATCGTCCCGTTTTCAGGTGTGTAGTGATAGGCATTATCCATCAGGTTACCCAAAACCTGCCGGATCCTTTCCATATCTCCATAAACGCGCGGGAGTTTTTTGGGCGCGTCCAGCGACAGCGCCATGGGCTTGTTCTCCTCCTGCGAGCGGCGCAGGATATCGCCAATCACGTCCTCAGCCACCTCACGCATATCGAGAGCCTGCGGTGAAAGAGTGACGCGCCCCGATTCGATGCGGGAGACATCCAGCAGGTCATTGACCAGGATATTGAGACGTTCCGTATTGTTCTTGACGATATTCAGGAAGTGGGTCTGGTTCTCATTGAGCGCGCCGGCTGCACCCATCAGCAGCACATCCACATAGCCGCGGATGGAGGTCATCGGCGTACGCAGCTCATGGCTGACCGTGGCAACGAATTCAGACTTCAGCCTGTCCACTTCCACTTCATGGGTAATATCCCGGAAGATGGAGACCGTCCCAAGGAAATCGTTCTGGAAAATAACAGGCGCCAGGTGCACCAGGATGATGCGTCCATTTTCCAGGTCGATTTGTTCTGCGTAGGTGTCACCCTGCTGGTAGCTGCCGGGCGAATCGGACCAGTCGCGAATGGTCTGCATCCACGTGCCGGCGGATTTGCCAAACAGACCGCCGAACACATCAAGGGACTGGCCGAAGACGCGGCCAGCATCCAGGCTCAGGATGCTCTCCGCAGACGGGTTGATGAACGAGATCCGGTTATTCGAGCCGGTGACCAGCACACCATCCGCAACCGCTTCCAGGATGGCCTGCGACCGGCTGGCTTCCTCCTGTTCACGACGGAGCATGCCGCCCAGACGCTCGGCCTGGTCCCGGATGAGCTCATACAGGTGGGCGTTATTGATCGCCACCGCCACCTGTCCTGCGATCGCCTTAACCAGGTTCAAAAGCTCAGGACTGAAGTAGTTGGGCTTGCGGTGATAGACCAGCAGGGCGCCGATCACATCCTCGGCAACAAGTAAAGGCATGGCAATGGCGCTGCGATGCTCGCGGGAGGAATCGGCTGCCTTCACCCAGCGCGGATCGTTCAGAAGATCGTCGATCAACGCCGGTTCCCGCTGCGCCACCACCCAGCCCGCCAATCCCTCGCCAATACCGAGCTTGAAACCGCGGCTTCCACCCGAGACCCGATCGGTTAAGTAACCGTAGCCGGCGCGGAAGTGCAGGAGGTTGTCCTCCAGGTTGAGAAGCATGATCGTGCCCTGTTCGGCGCCGATCGCGTCGTTGAGCAGGGCGAGCGTTCGATTGAGAGCCCGGTCCAGGTCCAGGCTTGAGGAAACTTCTGTCAGGATACGCAGGAGCGTTTCGGTATTCTGCTGTTCGCGCTGCAGCTGGGCGGTGCGCTCCACCACCCTTCTTTCGAGCTCGCGTGCCAGACGCTCGGTCTCGTTAAAGAGACGCCCGTTCTGGATGGCGACAGCTGCCTGGTTTGCGAGAGTGCTGAGGATCTGCAGATCATCCTCGGTGTAGACATTCGGCCTGTAGGTTTGGGCGGACAGCATACCGACAGTCCTGCCGCTCAGGGTCATGGGAACCGCCAGGATGGACAGGGGTGTATCGGGCTTGCCATATGTCACACCACCCATATCGTCGACGATTTTGGCGCCGTGCAGCAACAGGGGCTCACCGGTCGTGATCACGCGCCCGCTCAAACCCTGATCGCGTGGGATGCGGGTGATCGGGGCGCGCTTGTCATCGTCGACCAGGTATACGCCTTCGATCTCATTCGTCTCTTCGTCCAGAAGGCTGATCACAAAGGACTCGACCGGCATTAAACGCTTGGCAGACTGGTGAATCGCAATATAAACCTGTTCCGGGTCCAGGTTTGCACCCACCTGATAACTTGCCTGGTTCAGAATGGAGAAGCGTTCAGCAGTGAAGAGAGTAGACTGATACAGGCGTGCATTTTCCAGGGCAATGGATGCCTGGTTGGTCAATGTTCGCGCCAGCTCGATTTCGGTCAGGCGGAAGCGGATGCGTTCTGTTTGATGGACAAAGATCAAGGCGCTCAGGTTGGCTCCACTGACGAGAGGCAAAATGAGAAGCGCCTGGGTTCTCTCGCCCAGGAAACTTTGCAGAGGCATCAGATCAGGTTCTGCATCCACCGCATCCGTGGTGAAAACGCCCAGCGATTCCTGCAGCCGGTGGAAGATGGGCGCATCGGGAAGCCTTCTGGGAAGTTCCTGGTTCCGCCGCGGCAGCGCATATTTCCAAACCGGGTTTCCACGCTCGAACACGACAATGGAGATCTCCGGTGCATTCAGCGCATCCAGCAACTCCTGGGCTGTCAGTTGGAGGATCTTGCCTTCATCGAGCAGGCCACCCAGGGCAGACGAGAAGCGGTTAAGAAGTCCCAGGCGTTGGGACCGCTCGTCAAGCTCGGAAGCGCGGCTGAGGCTCTCCTCGAATAAGCGGGCGTTCTCCAGGGCCACCGCCGCCTGGCTGGCAAAGGTTGTCCCCACCTGCATGTGCTCACGATTATAGAAATGCGCCTGCCATTTCTCCAGGGCCAGCACGCCAAGCACCTGCTTCTTGGAAATCAATGGCAAACCCAGCCACGAAAGGCGCGGGGCTTCGAGAGGCGGGAAGCGCGGATCGTGGCGCACATCCCCCACCAGGATGCCCTGCCCGGTGCGGATCATTTCCTTGAACAGCGCACTGTCCTCCATCGCGATCGTAAGGCCAAGGCGGCGTTCCGTGTCCGGGAAGCCGCGTGCGGCTGCAACGTTGAGACGATCCTTCTCACGCAGCCAGAGGGTTGCTGTATCGTACGAGATAACGGGCTCCAGCTGGTCGAGCAGGGATGCCACCAGTTCTTCGGTTTGCAGGTTGGCCGTCAGCGTTGTCGCAGCATCTGTGAGAGCCTCCAGCTGGGCGGCGCGTTCCTGGGTCGTCTGCATCAGACGGACGTTCTGCATGGACAGGCCCACCTGCTGGGACAGGGAGAGAAGCAATGTCTCGTCCTCGACGTTAAACGCAGCCGGAGTATTGAAGTTGTCGAGCATCAAAACGCCGACTGTGAAATCGCCGGCCTGAATGGGGATCAACAGGCTTGACACGGGCAGACGTCCACCGGTCGCCTCCCGGTAGAGCAGCAATCCCTCGGTGGAGAAGGTGTAATCGCGAGTGAACTGGACTTCATCCACGCGCAAGGGCCGTTTCAATTCGTAGACCCGGCCGGGCAGAGACTCACCAATATGGAATTCAATACGCTGCATGGTCTCATTGTCGGCATAGCCTGAAACAGCCCGCGGGAATAACTGACTGGCGTGGTCATCCCAGATCAGCACCATACCTGCATGTGCCGCTGACAGGGCACGCCGGGCACTTTCGAGCAGGGCACGCACGATTTGGTCAGGGTCGAGCCCGCGCAGCTGGCGGCTGAAATCGAGCAGGAGATTTACCTCCTGCAGACGACGGCGTGTTTCATTGAGCAGGGAGATATTTTGCAGGATCACCGAAGTCTGTCGTGCGACCTGATGGTAGACCTGCAAATCCTCCCCGGTAAACTCCGGCAGTGGTTCGGGGCTGATGGCCATCATGGCGGCGATGGTTTTTTTGTCGATCTTGATCGGCAGGCAGATCAGCGACTTTGCCCGCATTGCGCTCAGGAGCGGAGTTTCCCGCCAATCCAGGTTTTCATCAAGGTTTGCCACCAGGATAGCTTCGCCGTTTTGCAGCGACGTCCGGAGCGGATTACGCTGCCCAAACAATGCCTCCGGGCTGGTGGCTCTCGGGATGTTCCCCAGCACATGGATTAATCGCGGACCTTCTCCGGTCATTTCGGCGACCATCGCCACCGACATGCGCAACTGGGTCAGTGTTTCCCGTCCCAGCGCCAGCAGTGCGGAAGAGGCATCCAACTGGCGGCTGACCGACTCAGTAATGGCAAGGCCCGCCCGGACGCGTTGGGTGCGCTGATCGAGGTTCTGGATGTCAATCGTCTGATCCAGATCCTTGCGCAGGAGGATAGGCAGGTCGTTCTGGGTCAGGCTGATCAGGCGCTGCTGCCTCTCCAGACTGGCCGTGAGAGTGTCTGCTCTCGTTCTCAAATCAGAGAACCGGGAAAAATTGGCAATGGCGAGCGAAACCTGGGCGGCAAATATCTCCAGCGCTTCAATCGTAGCCCGGTCCGGCCGCAGGCCGTCGCGGGGGGCATCCACACTCAAGAGACCCAGCGGAGCACCCTGGCTATCCTCCAGGGGGACGATCAGGAAATCATCAGGATCCCAGGTATTGGAGGAGGAAGCAGAGCTGCCTGGCTGCTGCTCCACAGTCACCATGTGCACATCCGCCGGGATGATGGGCGCGTCGTCCACAGGGATGAAATAGGACCGGCTGATCCTGAATTGCGGCTTGAGCATTTGTTGGATGCTGGATAAAGGCTGCTTGCGCGCCATCAATTCGGCCAGTGTTTCCGGCGGAAAGCCAATGCCAGTTACTCGCCTCAACAGCCCGGTGTCCGGCTCATAGACACTGACCAGAACCGCCTGGAAAGGCGTGGCTTCACGAATGCCATCGGCAATGGTGCGGAGCAGCTGGTCGAGCGGCTGATCGAAGTGCAAGCCATAACTGACCTCGGTGACCTTTGTCAGCGTCTCCGAACGGCGCCGCAAAAGCTCGGTCCGCTGCAGCTGATCCTGGTTGCGCTGGATGTTTTCCAGAGCCGTTGCAGTATGAGATGCGAGCGTTTGGAGGATACCCAGGGAGGACCGGTCAAAGAAACCAGGTTGCGATGAATGCACCTGGATCAACCCGGCAGTCCTCTCCCGGTCAATGATCGGGACGATGATGGCGGAACGCACCTCTTCATGAACAGGAGGATGCTCAATCGTGGAATAATCGCTGATGAGCTGGCTCTCTCCTGATGCAAGTACCTGTTGATCGAGCGGGGAAAAGGTCTCAGGCAGGGAACATCCCTTTGAGGAGCTGGCAGCCGCAGGGATGGCCGGATCCTCTCAGATTGACCAGCAGTACAGCTCCACAGGCAGCCTGGGTGGTCCGCAGGACCTCTTCAAGGATCACATCCAGCAGGGTTTTCAGATCCAATATCGAGTTGAGCTCACGGCTGACGCGGACCATGGAGGTAAGCTGCTCCACGTTATGGCGCAAACCTTCGTCGGTCTGGGCTGACCGGGCGGCGGCTTCGATTGCTGTAGCAAGCTGGGCACCCGCCGTGGCAACCACTTCGAGGTCATAGCCGTTGAAAAATTCCGTTTTCTGGCTCCCCAGCATCAGTTCACCCAGGCTTCGTCCGTGCGCCACAAGTGGAACCACAACAGCCAACTCCACCTGCAAAACGGAAACGAGAGGCCGGTACACCGGCAGGATGCGCCTGTCTGAACTGAGCCGCCCGGATAGATAGGGCTTCTGGCTCCCCGAAACCGTGTAGCGATATTGCGTCCCATCGATGTGGAGACGGACAAGCAGCTCCATCGATTCCCTGGATACCCCGTACACAGACTCGCGATGTAATCGCAGTTCGCCAAGCTGCTCATCGAGAAGGAATATTGCGCCCAGATCGCTTTGGAAAAGGCTGGAAATTTCCTTCAAGCAGGAACAAAGGATTTCATCCAGAGGCGCGTCTGACACGACAAGACTGGCGATACGGTGCAGAGCGTTAGACCGCACGGTCTGCCGCCGGGATTTTTCCAAAACAAATGAGTTTTCAATGATTCCGGTGGCCCGATCTGTAACAGCTTTTATCAGGCTGATTTCAGAGTCTGAAAATGGAGAGGCAGAGCCGCGATGGTTGGACATCTGCAGGTAGCCCACCAGGTTTCCATTCGATCGCATGGGCATCAGGACGGATTCCCGTAAACTGGCAGCCTGGGCAAAATCCTTCAAGCCAAGATCGCGCCAGAGCGGATCGTCTGCTGCATTCCGGGTGATGATCGGCTCGCTGCGGTGCAGCAGTCCACCTGCCGGGCTTTCAGCATCCACCGTAGTCCGGTAAATGGCAACAATATGTTCCGGCAATCCCTGGAAAGGAATCTGTCCCTGAAGAGAATGGCTTTCCTCATCGTACAGCAGGAACCCAATCACCTCGACTGCGAAGAGCGATGAGATGGTTTCAATCAGCCGCTGGATCAGATCCTCGTAATTGTCGGCATGGCCGAAGGTTTGAGTAAGGTTTGCCAGTCCACTCAGCTCGGCAGAGCGGCTCTGTTCCCGGGCAAAGAGGATTGCGTTCCTGATGCTGTAGGCTGCCTGGGCAGAAACAAGCTCCAGCAGGTCGAGATCGTGCTGGCCAAGCGCGCCGGGTGTCGAATGTCCTATTTCGAGGCTGCCTACAAGGTCATCACCGACCAGCAGAGGCAACCCCAGATAGGATTGGACCTGCGACCCGCTATGAAGATCAGGTGTGGCAAGTATTGTCGTGTCCGGGATGAGCAATGGCTTGCGGCCGGTATGCACTCTCTGGCTCAAACCGTTAAACTGAGAGTGGGATGGCTTGCTCAACCGGGATGAGCCGGTTGTTTCAAGTGTGTATGTTGTAATCAGCTGGGACGGTTCTTCGAATACCTTGACCTCGACCATATCCGCAGGGACAAGCTGGGAAACATTTAGTAAAACGGCATGCAGGGTGTCTTCCAGGTTTAAGCTGGCAGATACATTCCTGCCAAAGTCTGAGACAATTTGCAGGATGGAGGATTGCAAACCTGTCATCATCGAGGTTGGTACCCAGCTCGGCATTTCGCAGGATCACAAACATGACGGGATATGGACCGGGGAGCTGATAGGAGGTTGCTTCCACCAATCGTCCACTGATGGAAAGTCTCTTTTGGCCCTGCGTGGCAAACAGGTTTAGAAGCTCTTCTGCCGGACGGGAACGGCGCACCAGGAGCTCCAGATCCACAGGCTCATCGGGGCTCAGACCAAACCACTGCCTTGCCAGGCTATTGACGTAGTCCACCCTCCCGCCAGCCTGGATGATCAAAATCGCTTCATTTGTATTTAAATTATCGGGGGGGATGTGTGTGGCAAGAGATTCGGGAGAGGAGGACAGCCCCTGCGGCAGCCGGCGCATGGCAACCACCACCAATACCGGAATCACCAGTATCAGCGAAATGATCACCAACCCAAGGCCTATCTCCAGCCCTGCTGACATTATCGAATAACACCTTATCCGCCAGTCGCGGCATCCTGGCGGCGAGCTTCGGCGGCCAGTTCAGTGATCTCACGAATATCAGCAAATGCATGCATACGGGGAGATACGACGCCAACAGACATGGTCATAAAGGGGACCTTTACGGTGGTCCCATCGGATGCCGGAGCATTCACAAACCCCTGCTCACGGTCAATAAAGTTGTAATGGGTCAGCACTTCGTGGTCAAACCGTTCCTTGAGACGGCTTTTGATCGCATCTGCCATAGCATCCATGGTAATAATGATGAAGTTATCTCCACCAGCATGGCCGATAAAGTCGGAAGTCGTGCCAAGCTCATCCACCACCTCACCGATCAGCATTGCGGTAAAGCGAAGGACATCATCTCCGGCTACAAAACCATAGACATCCTTGAAGGCATCAAAGTGATTGACCCGGGCGTCAAGCAGTGCCCAGTCCTTTTCACGGATGATGCGGCGGAGCTGCTCCTCGATCAGGCGTCCTGCCGGGAGGCCGGAGCGCGGGTCGGTCAGGCTTTCACGTTCCGAGCGCCGGATGGCGCCCTGGACGCGCAGTTTGAGCTCCTCAATGTCGAAGGGCTTGGTGATGTAATCATCCGCACCCAATTCCAGCCCCTGCAGCTTGTCGCTGCGCTCATCTTTCTGGGTCAGGAAGATCACAGGGATATGACTGGTACGCATATTGGTGCGCAGGTTGCGGCACACCTCGTAGCCGTCGATATCCGGCAGCATGATATCCAGCACGATCAGATGCGGCAGGACCTGTTTGGTCCTCTCCAGGGCATCTGAGCCGCGCGTGGCAACATCGACATCAAAATCCATGCCGCCAAAGTAAATTTTCAGCATGTTGCCGATGTCAATATCGTCTTCCACAACCAACAGGCGGGCTTTTCCCATAAGCAGCCTCCAATGTTACATTTGTGCCAAACGCAGTCTTCGCGAATTTACTGCATTTCGACGCACTGTTTCAATTTGCTCTGGTGTAACCTCCCGCTCGAACGAACGGAAACCGCTCAAGCGGAAGCCATGCTTCTTTGCAATCCGGTCGATCTCTTCCACACGCTCACGTGTGAGGTGTTTGCCCAGCGTATAATCCTCAAAACGGCCTTCGAGCGCCAGGGCGATTGTCTCAGCCATGCAGGCATAGGCCTTGCCTGGGCGGAAAACCAAAATTAAAGTTGAAATTCACGGGGCCTGGCACATCCACCATTCCGCCGTCAATCACTAATATATCATCTCTTGCCGCCGCCACCATTGCAGAAACATCACGGGGACGGGCAACATCACAGACCACACTGCCCGGCTGTAAATGCTCCGGGCTGGATGACATCATGGAGGGCGCTCGTCACGGTCAAAATTAATTGCGCCTGCGCCAGGACATCCATTTTTGTGCTGGTGACCAGCTCCGCCTTCGAATGGACACCGATCCTGTCGCGTAATTCCTCCAGCGCCGGCTCCCTGCGACCGATCAGATAGAGCCGTTCCACATCGTCCGCCAGCAGCTCGGCGCAGACCTGCCCGATCGCTCCGGTTGCGCCAACCACGGCAGCCGTCGCCCTGCCCAGCGGGATTTCCATCAGCCGGGCGGCTTCACGGATCGCGTCGACTGCCAGCGATATTGTAAAGGAGTCACCGGTCGTGACCGGTACATCGAGGCCGCCTGCAATTGTAATCCCTGCATCTCCGACTACGGAGGTGTATGCACCCAGCCCAAGGATGTCGGCGCCCAGTTTTTCGGCGAGACTGCCCGGTCTGAATGATCTTCCGGTAGACCGTCCGCTCGGGCAGTTCAAGCATCCGGCGCGGCGTGTATGGGCAGGCAATGAACCAGCCTTTTACTTCTTTGCCCGTGGCTTCCGAGGTAATTCCCTCGATCTCGGAGATGTATACCGGCGGAAAGAACGTGGAGAAGAAATCGATCTGCCTCTCGCTCAGGATCCGCCCGAGCAGGGGAAACTTGCGGCCTACATCCCGCTTCGGATCGATGGGATGGATGATAAATGCAAACGAGTCCACCGCTTACCAGGATTCCAACTGGCTTTCCCCTGGCCGGGGATAGAGTCGCCTGTGGAGCCCGGCGGATTTGAACTGGTGGTGGTCGCTGTCTTCATAACGGATATCCCGATCGATGACGCGGCGGTCCTTCGAGGCGGCCAGGACAACGTCAGATTCGATGGTGCGGGCAGGATAGACGATCAATCCGGAACCGAGACGACAGTTGTGGCCCACCGCACTTCCCATCACCGGGCGGTTGGCAAAAGTCAACTTGCCGTTCCCATCCAGGGCACGCAGAGGCGCCGGGACCAGGTTGTAATCTGTAAACGTGGACCCCGCACCGACGAACGTGTTCCGCCCTATCACGCACATTTGCAGGCAGGTATTTTGTGCGATCATGCTGTTATCCATGACGGTGGTCTTGAACAGCGCGGCCCGGAAAGGAAGAAATGTCCCGTCCCCAACCACAGACAGCATCAACTGGACATCCTGGGAAACATTCACATTATTCCCAATAATACAGTTTTCGATCACTGCGCCGGCATTGATCGTGACATTATCCCCAATGGTCGTCGGACCATGGATGATCGCATGCGGATCGATGACACAGTTTTTGCCAACACTGGACAAGCTCCGAGCACTCAAGGATTTGGCGACCTTCATAGATCGCCCTGGCTAGAATTCGCAATTTAAAAGCCAAATCATCATTGAGACGTTTTTCAAAACGTGCGCCGCGCGAGAACAGGCCAAATACAACATCGGCAATGAAAATATGGACCCAGGAGTCAATGGCGATCATTGCCCGCAGGGGAACCTGGAAAACAAGGTCGCCGCTCTGGTCAGCCATATAAGTCGGCACGTGGTAATAGCCAATCTCACGAGACTGGAGATCGATGACCAGCGGCTCAACGTCCGCGACAGGACCGTTGGGGTAATACCACAAATCCGCCAGGTACAGGTTCCCTGCCGGGGTATAGGATGTGGAAAGAGGAAGTGCATGTTCCCGGAAGGCAGGATCATCCGCAGAAAAAGCAGCACGGCATGGCTTTCCCCTCTTGCGTGCTGTGGTCATAAAAAGGCGGAAGTACTCCTCATCAAAGAACAGGTTATCGCGATAGACGAGGGTTTCTTCGTGTTCCAGCGGAAAGCGCTGGCCGGGTTTCAGCTCCAGTTCATGGGCCGTATAGGGAGCCAGAATATTTCGTTGGTGAAGCCAGAGGGGAATATTGTGGATACGCAGATCCCGGGCCGGTTCATTGAACGGCGAGATCGGGTGAGGCGCGTTGAGAATAACCTTGAGCATATCAATGGTAATTATTCCACAAAACCCCAAAAACAGGGACGTGAAGTGGGCCTGTGCACAGGCAAAATTGTAGGGAAAGTTACGCTTCTAAAAAATGGGGGTCTGGTCGATCTCGATGGTGCAGGTCGGGTCCCCGGAGGCGATACAGGTCTTTTCCTCGACGTTAAATACCTTGCCGCCGCTGATCCAATAGAGCGCTTCCTGCAGCAGCCCCACCGCCAGATGGCAGACCGGGTCGGGAGACTTTCGTTCCCAGCAGAGGGGGCAGCGCTCGATATGCCAGAGCAGTTTCCCCTCATTTTGCTCGAGGCGCACACGCTGGTCGGTAAAGTTGTTAAAAAGCCCGGCAAAAGCGGTAGCACCGGCCGGAAGTTTGGCCGAAAGCGGAAGCAGGCGGAATGCCGTCTCGGTCAGCCCCATTTGTGTGCTGTAATGTCTTATCCCATAGTTGAAACAGGCACGCCCGGTACGGAGCGCCAGCCCTCGCCCACCGTGCGGACCGTAGGCACGCTCGAGCATCTCGGTCAGGCACGTCACGCTAGTAAAGGAAAAAACCAGCTCATTATCATCGGGAGGATAATGATCGATCAGAGAGGACATGTTTCCCAATTTAAGGATGGCGTTGACACCATTCCGTCCGATGATCTCCTCCATCGATAAAAGAATAATTCTACCCATGCGATTCGGGTAGCTATAGGTGGCGGTTGGGGTGGTGGGTATGGGTATCATGGGGCAAGAGTCACAGAAGGGGTGGCGGAAAATGCGGAGGGAAGATGCGACGGCTGGATGGAGTCATCCCGGTCGAGGAAATTCTTAAGACGCAGGGCAAAGGGCTGAGGCTCCTCCAGCATTGGGAAATGTCCGGCCAGCTGGAACCGCTCGATTTGGGCATGGGGGATTCCTTTCTGCATGGGCTGCCATTGCTTCGGATGCACCACCTTGTCCTGGTCTCCGTACATGCCCATGGCCGGGACTTTGATCTGGTCCAGCAGAGGGCGAAGGTCTGTCCGGCGCAGCGAGGCGATCGAGCGCAGGAAAGATTCAAGGGTGGTGCGTGAAAGATCGCGATCCATCATATCAGGAAAGCGCGGGTCAGAACAGATCACCCGGGCATAATAATTTTTCATCCAGTACCGGAATGGCCCCATCATATTGAAGATCAGAAAGGCACTGGGCCGGTATCCTGCCATCTTCAGCAGAGGCGCCAGGGACGAGCCCACAATGGGAGAGCCGACCACCACCACCTTGTTGACACGTTCAGGATACCGGATGGCAACTGACAGGCTGACCGTCCCGCCCATGCTGTGCCCCACCAGGGGCGCACTGGCAATCCCCAGCTGCTCCATGAACTGATTAACCAGGCTGACAAAATCCTGTACGGCATAGGTCTCACGCTTTTTGCCCGACTCACCAAACCCCCAAAAATCCAGGGCATAGGTGCGGTAATAGCGGCCGAGGAATCCCATTGTCTCCTGCCACAATCCCCAGGAACCCAGCCATCCATGCAAAAGGATGACGGGTTTCCCGCGTCCATACACTTCATAATGAACGATACCCTGGTCGGTAGTAATAGATGACACGTTATCTGATCACGGGCCCCCTATCCTCCCAACTCCATTTCAGCAAGAATACTGTACAGCAATTCGAGCAGGACGGACTTTACACTGTTCCGATCGGTGGCGACACATGGCAGGAATTTGACTTTGCCATCCAGTCTCAAGGCGTGACGCATATCTCCGAGCTCCCAGGCATCCTCCCGGTCCTGCTTGTTGGCGGCGACCACGTAAGGCGTGGGGGCATAGGCCCGGAAAGTCTCAAGGATCGAGCGCGCTTCACGGAAGGTTTCCGGCCGGGTGCTATCGACCATGACAATAAAACCCAGCATTCCCTCGGACAGGATCTCCCACATGAAGTCGAAGCGCTTTTGACCGGGTGTACCAAACAGATACAAAACCAGGTCCTCGTCCACCGTGATCCGGCCGAAATCCATTGCCACGGTCGTGGCTTCCTTGACCGAGCGCTCGGCATTGTTGGAAATCTTCCGCTCGGTAGAAACAACGTCGATCTCGCTGACAGACTGGATAAATTCCGTCTTGCCTGCATTGAAGGGACCTGTGACCACCATTTTGACTGTTTGCATAATTTCTATCCTTCGCGGTAACGATTACAGTGATCGAATACGCCCGATCAGTCTATTGACCAGTGACTTTTGCTCTTCCTTGTTCTGCGTCGGGAACGTCTTCGGACTTTGCGGGATGACCATCCCTTCAGGCCGAACAATTTCCACCAGGCCCGCCTGCAGTAATGCATACACAATGCGACGGATTTCGTGATCGTTCATCTTGTTCGTGTGGGCGATCTGTCTCATGGTGTTCTTGGGATTGATAAATGAAACAACACGCCACTCTTCCACGCTCAAGTTAATATTTTTCAGTGGTCGATCGGTAAACTTCAAAGCCATGTCCAGGCTGGGAATTTCATCCTGCAGCTGTTCCCACTCCCGCAGCTGGCGTGAACCCTCGATGATGATGTTCTCCAGATCGAGCCGGACGTTGATGCGGTCGTCCGGGGGCAGCATATCCCCCTCGAAGCGGAAAAAGCCTTCCACCCAGGTAAAGAGGCGGCGGATGACCTCGGTAAAATATCCCTGCAGGTTGGCAAGGATTTCCTCCTGGGAAAGATAGCCGGCATTGATCAGCAGCAGTCCCAGTTCCTTATCGTTGATCCTGCCGGTACGCTCGACGATGGCGCGGTACTGGTTGACGGTCAGCTTGTTGGCCTTATGCAGGACAGTCGCCAGGCTTCCATCATCCTGTCCAACGCGCGCATAGGCCAGCTTCCCTTCGCGGAAGGAGACATATGCCTGTTCGTTTGGACCATCCACCACCAGGGTGCCGGTCTTCTGGGCCAGGTTGATCAGGTTAAGCAGTTGGGTAATCGTAAAATCGCGTAGATTGCCGCGTAGGGCCATATATTACCTCAAGAAATCCCCGCATGGGAGATTAAAAAAGATTATACATGCAAAAGGACACAAGCGTCAAACCAGGCGCTTTTGGTTGCAAAGTACTTGAAAGGTTTGGAAAATTGCCTTGAGTCTTATAAACAAGTCAAATTATTCGAGATTCATTCCTTATAATGTTGAATACAAAATTAATGAAGGGATTCCGCACTCCCTAACGTGATAAACTTTCAAACGCGGCATGTCATGGTTTTCCCGAAGAAGCATGCCGTGTGCAATACTACAAACCTTCAATGGAGCAATTCATGCGAAAATTCATCCTGGCGTTCCTGCTGGGCATCCTGCTTGGGGTGGGAAAAGCACCAGGCCCGGTGAACGCATCCACTGTTGCTGAAGTTGCGCTTCAGTCGGAAGTAACCCAAAATGAAGTCGTCTTCAATTTTCCAGAAATCAGCCACATTCAAGCTGTCAGTCGACCATCCGGTGGATATCACATCGGTGGTCCTGGAGTATGGCAACAAACAGCAAACCTGTGGAGAAGTGGTCGCCAAGGCCTTTCCCCAGTTCACACCTGGCAAGAGGTGGACGCGGAGTGGACCTGGGAAATGCTCCAGAGCGGGTCCCTGCCCCCAGGTGCACAGCTCTGGTGGCGCTGGCGGATTACCGACGCGAACGGCGATGAAACCGTGACCGACACCAAAACCGCCACCTGGCTGGACGATACCCACAAATGGAAGACCGTGAAGAATGGCGATTTCCTTCGCCTTCATTATTATCAAGGGCGACCAGTCTTTCATCAACACGCTCTCGCAAGCCGCCGCGGATGGGCTGAAATTCAATGAGCAGCAATCGGGACTCAAAGCCGATGCGCCCATCGACGTTTATATTTATGCCAACTACCAACGACATGAAGGATGCGATCCTCTACGAGCCCTCCTGGACGGGCGGGCAGGCATTCCCGGACCAGGATATTGTCATTATTGGCATTTCCCCCGATGATCTTGCTTGGGGGACGGACGCCATCGTCCATGAGCTGACCCATGTGCTGGTCGGTCACCTGACGTTCTCCTGCCTGGGCGATGTGCCAACCTGGCTCAACGAAGGACTGGCCGTCTATAGTGAAGGCGAGCTTGACAAATCATCCAAGGATCAGCTGGACCAGGCCATCCGTGATGATACGTTGTTGAGTGTCCGTTCGCTCAGCGGTGGGTTTTCAGAAGTATCGGATAAGGCCTATCTCTCCTACAGCGAGTCCTACAGCCTGGTAAATTTCCTGATTGAGACATATGGGCAGGACAAAATGACCTCCCTGCTGGTCGCGCTGCGGGATGGAATGACGATCGATGAAGCGCTCAAGCAGACCTACGGGTTCGATGTCGATGGGCTGGAGGACGCCTGGAGACAGGCGATCGAGGCGCAGCCGCGGGCGGTCTCCGCGCAGCCCACCGTGCAGCCAACCCCGACCTTTGTTCCAACCATCGTCCCCATCTCCGGCAGCGCAGGGAGCAGTTGCACTGCAGGCAACACCTACGGCCATCCCCACCTCCTCCAGCAGCGGGCAGCCCACCGAGACTGCGAACCCCACAGCGAGGCCAGCCGCCCCTGGCATTAACCTCTGATTTTTTTAGGGATGTGCTGCGTTTTCATCGCGTTGGCCGGGATCGTTATTCTCGGCTTCATCGTCCGCCGCCAAAACTATAAGGGAGGGGACAATGTTAAGTAATTCGTACCATCCTCAGTTGCACCAGGCCTTCCTTGCAACAGAATCCCTCTCGCTCCTTCTCATACTGGTTTTCCTGGTCCTCCCCATCGTCCCAAACCCTGCGTCCGCTTTGCAGATTGACGTTCCCTTAAACCAGGCCCTGGTGCTTGCCGGAGGCGAATCCACCAACCCCCGGGATTACGATCCTGCGACGACGCTAGGCTCCGGCGATAAACTGGCCTTCAGCGGCCTCGTATCCTTTGACCCGAAACTGAACCTGACGCCTGACCTGGCCGAGTCCTGGGATGTCAGCGCGGATGGGACCGTCTACACCTTCCATCTGCGTCAGAACGCGAAATTCCACGATGGCAAACCCGTCACCGCCAGCGATGTGATCTACTCCTGGGAGCGCGCTGCCAGTCCCGACCTGGCATCCGAAACGGCATTGACCTATCTGGGAGATATCGTTGGCATCAAGGAGATTGCAGACGGGCAAGCCGATCATGCCTCAGGCCTGGTCGCACTCGATGACCATACTTTACAGGTGACCATCGACGCGCCCAAACCGTACTTCCTCTACAAGCTCACCTACCCCACCGCCTTCATCCTCGACAAGGACAATGTCGAAAGCGGAGAAGAGTGGTACCGCCAGCCGAATGGGACCGGCCCCTACCGACTGAAGGAATGGAAACATTTTAAATCGATCGTCTACGAGGCCAACCCGGATTTTTATCTCGGCCAGCCATCGATCCCCTACGTTGTCTACCAGCTGTATTCCGGTACGGGACTCCAGCTGTATGAAACAGACCAAATTGATATCACGGGTGTCGGCAGTTACAATGCCGACAGATTCTTGGATCCCACTGAACCCTGCATGAGGAGCTGATCACCGGTGTCAATTTGTGCACCGGCTATGTCACCTTTGACACCACGCGACCGCCCTTTGATGATGTGAATGTCCGCAAGGCATTCACGATGGCATTCGACAGGCAAAAATATATCGATGTCGTCCTCAATGGACGTGCCCTGCCGGCAGACGGTCTGTATCCGCCTGGACTACCCGGTTTCAACACCGAACTCAAGGGATTGCCTTACGATCCTGAGCAGGCGCGCCAGCTGCTCAAGCAGTCCAAATATGGCGGGCCGGAGGGATTGCCGCCGATTGTCTTCACCGATCTGGGCATCGGAAGTTCCATCGGCGCGGATGTCGCCGCCATGGCCGAGATGTGGCAGCAGAACCTGGGCGTGACCATCACCGTGGAAAACCTCGAGCCGAATTATTATTACGACCAGATCTATGCCGGGAACCACGGCCAGCTCTTCAGCGGCGGCTGGTGCGCCGATTATCCCGACCCTGAGAACTTTGCGGATGTGCTGTTTCACACCGGCTCGCAGCAAAACAATGGAGGTTATTCCAACCCCGAGCTTGATACGCTTCTGGAACAGGCCAGTGTCGAACAGGATGTGAACAAACGCATGGCCATGTACCAGCAGGCCGAGCAGATCCTTGTGGACGATGGCGCGGCATTATGGACGACCCATTCGCTCTCGTACGAACTGGTCAAGCCGTATGTGAAAGGCTACACCTTTACGCCGATCGATATCCCCATTCAGAGATATATGTGGCTGGATGGGAAATAGCCCCCTGCCCTAGCCCTCCCCAAAATCCGACGAACTCCAGTCGGATTTTGGGGGAGGTGCCCGGAGGACGGAGGGGGTCACGGTCTTGCTTCGACGGCAAAATCGACGCGGGAAATATCGCCTCCGATACTGGACAGCATGAAATCAAACGGAACGCTTCCCCCGGCGGCGAGTCCATCATCCCATTCCCATCTCCGGACTCCGACCACGCCTCCCGGCCTCGTCATAGGCGGTGGCTGCCACCCAGACCTGGGAGGCGTTCCTTGCATTCGCGGGAAGAAATACCTGCCCATTGACACGGGCACTGCGTCCATCGGCATTGACCTGGACCAGCGTGTTGTTGATCGTAGCAGGCAGATAGCGCCCATCACCTGGCAGTAATCGGATGGCAGTCAAGATCTGCACTTGCGGCTTTGCGTTGTAGGGAATCTCAGGGGGGAAGTAGGCAGTCAATGGCAGGGATGCACCTGGCGGAAGAATATTCAATGGCAGGAATGCGGTCTGACTCGCGATGGTTGCCTTATTTTCATCCACCAATGTCACCTGCACGCTGACGTTTTCCAGGAAGTCGGGAAAATCATTGTGCACGAGAACAAAGCACCACATCCCTTTGTCGGCTGTAGGGTGACATCCGATTTGCTGGACCGTGAATGGCGCCGGGGTGGGCGTCGGCTCCCCGGAGGGATTGTCCGGGTTGCTGGGGATTTTGATCACCTGGCCAATCGACATGCTATTGGGCGGGATCTCCGGATTGGCCGCCTGCAGGTCATCCATCGACACGCCGAACTTGAGGGCAATGCTGCTGATCGTATCGCCGGATTTCACGGTATAAGTAAAAGGCGTCGGGCTGGGAAGCGGAGTCTCTGCGGCGACCAGGCCCTCGGGAGTCTGAACCGTTCCGGCCGGTATATCTGGTCCCGGCCTGGAGGTGACAAAAGGAGTCAACTGGACGTTGGGTATTCCAGTTGGATTCTGTTGAGAAGCACAGGCCGTTAAAAGCATAAGCGTGAAAGCGAAGAATATGCGGCGCATGGGAAGATTATAATTGCACAAAAATTTCAGTGGAGGCAGTATGGAATATCGTCATTTGGGGAAGGCAGGGATTCAAGTCAGTGAGCTTTCATTCGGCTCGTGGGTCACATTCCACACCCAGGCAGATGTGGATGCAGCAGTCGAAATGATGGCTGCCGCCTACGACGCAGGTGTAAACTTTTTCGATAATGCCGAAGTGTATGCAGGTGGAAAGTCCGAGGAAGTGATGGGCGAGGCGCTCAAAAAACTGGGGTGGCGCCGCAGCAGCTATCTCGTCTCCACCAAGATTTACTGGGGATTGAAAGACAAGGTCAATGAGCGCAATACTCTCAATCGCAAGCGCCTGATCGAAGGCATCAACGGCTCCCTGGAGCGCCTCGGGCTGGATTATGTGGACATTCTCTACTGCCACCGCCCCGATAAGAACCACGCCGATCGAAGAGACGGTCTGGGCGATGCACAATATCATCGAATGGGGCAAGGCCATGTACTGGGGCACGTCAGAATGGTCCGCGGCGGAGATCGTGTCCGCGATCGAGATCGCCGAACGACATCACCTTCATAAGCCTGTGACCGAGCAGCCCATCTATAACCTGTTCGAGCGTCATCGCTTTTCGAGCGAATACGAGCGCGTCTACAAGGACTATGGATATGGCACGACCATCTGGAGCCCGCTGGCTTCCGGCTTGTTGACCGGAAAATACAACAAGGGCATTCCCGGAGGGGAGCCGCGGCACGCTCAAGGGTTATGACTGGCTGCACGATCATCTTACCGACCAGGAGAAGCTGGCCATGGTCGAGGGGCTGGAACCGATCGCCAGGGAGCTCGACTGTACACTCTCCCAGCTTTCACTTGCCTGGTGTCTGAAGAATCCTTATGTCAGCACCGTCATTACCGGCGCAAGCCGGGTGGAACAGGTACATGAGAATATGAAAGCGACTGAAGTCGCGCCCAAACTTACACCGGAAATCCTGGAACGTATCGATGCGATCTTTGGTGTCAGGCAGGAGGACGAAGAAGAATAAGCATTAAAACCGAGGGTTGGAACCACAGCCTGGCAGAAATTCTGCCAGGCTGTGTTCATCAAAACTAAAGCTAATATGAGGGGTTTTACTGCAATAGGATAAATTTGGGCGATTTACATGACATTCATCAGACGCCCTTCTCAGTGAGTATTAATCTCCACATGTACAATTGACTAGCATTCAAAATTTATTTTTTCATGCCAATCCACATCGGAGGAACATATGCATTTCAACAAGTTCATCTTTGGCGGCATTCTCATCCTCGGGGCTGTCGTCTTTTTAATTGTGAGCTCCACCCGGGCTACGCAGGAATACTTTCTGACCGTGGACGAGCTCAACGCCAAGGGGTCCAGCGTGGTGGATAAAAACCTGCGCGTCTCCGGTGCGGTGATTGGCGATACGATCCAATACGATGCCAATACCCTGACCCTGTCGTTCGATGTCGCCCACGTCCCTGGCGACAATGCCGCAGCTCGAGACCGAGGGCGGACTTGCAGCTGCCCTTCACCAGGCTGTAGCCGATCCGTCCCGCTCCCGCATGAAAGTCGTGTATGTGGGACCCAAACCCGATCTTCTGCGCAATGAGGCCCAGGCGATCATGACCGGGCACCTTGGCGAGGACGGTATATTTTATGCCGAGGAGCTTTTGCTCAAATGTCCCACCAAATATGAAGAGGCCGTACCCGCTCAGGCCGGCTAGGAAGACATCAACCCTAAAGGTTTTCACGCAGCGTGCCTTTAGGGTTTTTGCAACTTTTTCAGCCTGGCTGAAGGACAGAGCCGCAGGTCAGGCATGATCGAAGGAGTTTTACATGATCGCAAACGTCGGGTTTGGCGTTTTAACCGTAACATTTTTGATCACACTTTACAGCGTGTTTGCCGCCATTTATGGGGAGCGCACGAAGAATGCCGCCTTCGTGGAAAGCGCCCGCCGGGCCATGCTTCTCACCTGGCCGCTGCTCACGCTCACGGCCGGCATTTTGATCTACCTGCTGGTTAACAATCATTACGAAGTACAGTTCGTCTACGAAGTAACCAGCCGCAGCATGCCCACCTATCTTAAGGTCACTGCCTGGTGGGGTGGACAATCCGGCTCGCTCCTGTTCTGGTCCTGGCTGATGTCCGCGTTCACCTCGCTGGTCACCCTGCGCAAGTGGGACCGCGACCGCGAGTTCCTGCCCTGGGTGCTGGTCGTCTGCGGCGTTACCATGGCCTTCTTCCTCGGGATGAGCCTGATCTTCGAAAACCCGTTTGCCCTTCTTTACCAGAACTTCGCAGGGATTGCTGGCGCACACCTTCCAGCCAGCAAACAGCGTGGCTTTCGTTCCGGCCGATGGGCGCGGATTGAATCCGCTGCTGCGCCACCCGGGCATGGTCATCCATCCGCCCATGCTGTATCTCGGCTTTGTCTCCTTCGTCATCCCCTACGCCTTCGCCATGGCCGCCCTGATCACCGGCCGCACCGACGACCGCTGGATCCGCCTGACCCGCCGCTGGGCACTATGGGCATGGCTGTTCCTCTCCTTTGGTCTGGTGCTCGGCAGCCGCTGGGCTTACGATGTGCTCGGCTGGGGAGGCTTCTGGGGCTGGGACCCGGTCGAGATCGCCGCGTTCATGCCCTGGCTGACCGGCACCGCATTTTTACATTCGGTCATGATCCAGGAAAAGCGCGGCATGCTGAAGCACTGGAACATGCTGCTTGTCATCCTGACCTATGACCTGGTGATCTTCGGAACCTTCCTGACCCGCTCGGGCGTGCTTTCCTCTGTCCACGCCTTTGCACAGAGCGCGATTGGTCCCTTCTTCTTCGCCTTCATTGGATTGACCTTCGTCACCTCCCTGGGATTGATCATTTACCGCTGGGCCGACCTGCAATCTGAAACGAAGATGACCTCGATTGCTTTCGCGCGAGGCCCTGTTCCTGCTCAATAATCTTTTGTTCATGAGCATCCTGGTCGTTTGTTTCTGGGGCGTCATCTACCCGCTGGTCTCCGAGCTCTTTACCGGGGCCAAAGTGACGGTCGGTCCTCCGTTTTACGAGCGCGCCACGGCCCCGCTGTTTGCGTCCCTGCTGCTCCTGATGGGGATTGCGCCCCTTTCCGCCTGGGGACATTCCACCCTCCAGACCCTGGGCCGCGCCATCTGGAAACCGGCTCTGGCAGCCTTCGCCCTGATCGTCCTTCTCTACTTCACCTACACTAAAAATGTAATCGCACTCGTCGGTTTCTTCCTGGTCGCACTGGTGATCCTCGTGACCATCTATGAGTACTGGCGCGGCGCCCGTTCCCGCCAGCGCAGCCAGGGTGAAAATATCTTTACCGCATTCTGGAATTTGACCGGGCGCAACCGCCGCCGCTACGGTGGCTACATCATCCATATCAGCATGATGCTGATGGCAGTTGGTATCCTTGGGATCGAGATCTTCCAGGTGGAAACCCAGGGCAGGGTCGGCGTCGGTCAATCTCTCAATCTCTCGAACTACACAATTACCTACAAGGAGCTGGCATCCTGGGATGATAAGCCCAAGGGTGTGAATTTCACCCGCGCAGTGGTGGACGTATACCGGAATGGTGTTTATCTGGGCGAGCTCCACCCTCGCAAGGACTATTACTTTGAGTCGCAGCAGAACATGACCATCCCTGGCGAACGCGCCACATTGCGGGATGACTTATACGTTCTGTTGATCGATTGGGAGCCTGCCGATACAGCCGGAGCCACTTTCAAAATATTCGTCAATCCACTGGTCAACTGGTTATGGATCGGAAGCCTGATCTTCCTCGCCGGGATCATTATCGCAGCCTGGCCCGACAAGGAAAAGGAACCAGTCCCGGTACAAGTCCCGTCACGTGCCCAACAGCCGAGCGCGGCTGACTGACCGGCCATGGATCATCACCGATGAACAGTATCACCGCCAATCCTGACAAAGGAATGACCCGCTCCAAATTACCGCTGGCAATCCTGCTTGCGCTGGCAATCGCGCTCGCCTTTACCTTTCTGGTCCGCGCCCAGGGACCCACGCCCACCGACGATGATGTGAACCGTGTCGCCAAACAGTTATACTGTCCTGTCTGCGAGAGCACGCCGCTGGATGTCTGTCCCACTGAGGCCTGCCGCCAGTGGCGGGATCTTATC
Organism: uncultured Chloroflexia bacterium; assembly: GCA_963750005.1. GTDB lineage: Bacteria > Chloroflexota > Anaerolineae > Anaerolineales > Villigracilaceae > Defluviilinea. The sequence continues at coordinate 84,094 of CAVVPC010000030.1, read as the reverse complement.
CGCACCATGCTTTCTCAGGGCAAGAGTGAAGCGGAAATCAAGCAGTATTTTGTGACCCAATATGGCGACCGCGTCCTGGCCGAGCCGCCCAACCGGCTGGCAGCGTATCTTGTTCCTGCCGTGGCCATCCTGCTGGGTGCCCTTCTGCTGGCGCGCGGCTTCCAGATGTGGATGAAACCATCTGTGGCGGTCGAATGCCGGGCCGGAGGATGTGAACCCTGACAACCCATCCGCCGATCCCTATGTGGCAAGGCTGGAAGAAGAACTTAAAAAACAAAAATAAGGACTTTGTAGATGCAGGCAGCTGCCTGCAGCTACAATGTCTGCACAAGGGATAAATCATGACAGATTCAACAACCCCCGCGCCCCGACGTGGCGTCCCCCTCTGGGTACAAATCTTAATCTGGGTATTTCTCATTGGTCTGCTGGCCATTGTCGCCATGGGACTCCGGCGCGCCCAGCAGGGAACCGTCCAGCCTGGGCAAAAGATCGAAAATTTTTCGCTACCCCTCTTCAGCGGCTACGAACTGGACGGGCAAAATGAAATCAAGCTGGAGAACCTGCGCGGCAAAGTCGTCGTCCTGAATTTTTGGGCTTCCTGGTGCAAACCCTGTGAGCAGGAAGCCGCCGAGATGCAGGCGGCATGGAAGGAATATGAGCCCACCGGCAAGGTGGTCTTCCTCGGCGCAGACTATGTGGACACCGAACCCAATGCCCGTGTTTATCTGAAGAAATTTGGCATTACCTACGCAAATGGTCCTGACCTGGCTACGAAAATTTCGCAATATTTCCGCATCAAGGGCGTTCCTGAAACCTATTTTATAGACCAGGAGGGCGTCCTCCGCTATGTGCAGGTGGGGCCTTTTTCCTCTGCAGACCAGATCCGCACGCAGATCGACGCATTGCTGAGCGAGTAGAGGAATCATGCAACTTACCGCCATTCTCGTTTCCCTCGCCCTGCTCATCCTGGTGGCAGTCTACCTGTATGCTCCCTTCGTCCAGAGACGCGCCCGCAACGTAACGGAGGAGGAGCATGAGCTCTCCGCATTGCTGGCAGAGCGTGACCGGGTCATCAACTCCCTGCAGGAGCTCGATTTCGATTACAAGCTCGGAAAGATCCCCACGGAGGATTATCCGGTCCAGCGCGCCAGCCTTTTGCAAACAGGTGCGGATATTTTGAGAAAGATCGACACCATCGCCCCGGAGCCGGCTTCTTCGCAGGATGTGGATGCCCGTATCGAAAAAGCCATTGCCGCCCACCGCGCCGACGCGTCGGTGGCAAAAACTGAAGTCAGCGACGACGATCTCGAGTCCATGATCTCGGCCCGGCGCAAGGGACGCAAGGAGAAATCCTCCGGTTTCTGTCCCAAGTGCGGAAAGCCCGTCACCGTCTCAGACCGGTTCTGCCCCTCCTGTGGAAAATCCCTCTCATAAAAGGGTACTTTGTCTTTACCCTTCCTGGAAACAATCATGAAATTACGCAGCTTCATTTTGATCGCAATCTTTACCCTGATCCTGGCAGCCTGTAACTATACCCTGGCAGAAGACGTCACACCCCCGCCCGGGTATATTCCTCCCACCCCGATGCCAACGCTGGTGTTATCCCCCGCCCAGGCCCCAAGCGTGGAAGCAGGCAAGGCCATCTATGCCGAGAAGTGCGCCGCCTGTCACGGCGAAACCGGTTTGGGCGACGGTGCCCAGGGCATCCAGCTGGGTGTCACCGTACCGGCGTTCGGTCTGGCGGAAATTGCCCGCCCGGCAACTCCTGCAGAATGGTTTACAACTGTCACCCGCGGACGGATGGATCGCTTCATGCCTCCGTTTACAAGCCTCAACGACGAGCAGCGCTGGGATGTGGTCGCTTATGCCCTGTCCCTGCACATGACTGAGGAACAGGCCGCCAAGGGCAGGCAAATTTTTGAAACCAACTGCAAGGACTGCCCGACGGATTTCTTCAAGGACCAGAGCAAAATGTCTGCAATATCTGAAGTAGATCTGGCCCGCCTCGTCAAGGATGGAAATGCATCTGTCCCGGCTTTTGGCGCGAACCTGAGCCAGGACCAGTTGTGGGATGCAGCCGCATACCTGCGGACCCTCTCCTTCGATTATTCCGTGGAACAGGCTGCGGCACCCGCGCCCACTTCCACACCTGAATCTATCTCCATTACGGAAACTCCCGCGGCTGCCGCAGCAGGAACACCTTCCGGGGAGGGAACGCCGGTTACCGTCACCGAACAGGCAACCGTCGGAACCGGAACTGCGCAAGCGGCAACAGGTGAACCTGCGACCGCAGCATCCACCACGATTGCGAAGGCTGGCTTCGGCGCTGTGTCCGGATTGATCGAAAACAAGACCGGCCAGGCTCTGCCCGCGGATATGAAGGTTACGCTGCGTGGCTACGATCACGGCGCGGATCCCAGCGCCGGGCCCCAGGAAGTATTCTCCCAGGAAGGCGCTGTGAATAATGATGGCACCTATACCTTTGAGAACATTGAGATGCCGCTCAACCGCATCTTCCTCTCGGAGATCGTCGTGAATGGCATTACCATGCAGTCCCAATATGCGGTTGCCAAGGAGGGGGAATCCTCTGTCGCCATTCCCGCACTCACCCTGTATGGAATGACGGATGATACCTCCCTGCTGGCCGTCGATGAAGCCCGCGTGTTCATCGATTATGGCGACACAGACCTGCAGTTCTATGGTGTTTATTCGTTCCGCAACCCAAGCGACAAAACCATTCTTATCGATACCAAGGGCAATACGGAAATCCCGTTCATCAAGATGCCAGACGGCACCTCAACCCTTGGCTATGAGACCTTGCAGGACAGCGCGCCCTTCACCACTACCGATACTGGCCTGGCGATCCCGCCCAGTGACAAACCATACGGTTTACTCGCCTTCACCTCACTTCCAAAGAAGGAAAAATTTGACGTCGCACAGCAATTCATCCTGCCGGCATCCAGCCTGTCCATTTTCGTGCCCGAGGGAGTGACCGCGGTGGGTGCGAATCTGACAGACGAAGGTGTTCAGAACATTCAAAATTTCAACTTCCAGGTGTATAGCGCCCAGAATATAGCGGCCGGTGAGACCGTCAATTTCAGCGTATCAGGTGAGCCCAAGCAGGGAGCGGATACCAGTACATCCCAGCCGGCATCCAGTACCGACAACAGGCAGAACCTTTTGATCGGTGCCGGGTTACTGGGATTGGCGCTTATCGTGGCAGGCGGCTGGATGTACCTGAGAGACCGTAAGGGCGGGGAAGAAGCAGTCGAGGAGGCTGAGCAGGAGTTCAAGTCCTCCGAGGATGTGATGGATGCCATCGTTGCCCTCGACGACCTGCACCTCGCCGGGAAGATTTCTGATGAGGCTTACCAAAAACGCCGCACACAGTTGAAGGATATTTTGAAAGGAATGATGTAAACATCGCGTTGAGCTGAGCCTTTGGCGCAGACGAAGGGAGGCCATGCAAATGTCCGTCGTCTGCGCTCCACAAAAAAAGTGTTACTCCGCTCAAGACGAGAGAATAACCATGATCACCGTCAAAAAACTCGTCAAACGATTTGGGTTGAAGACCGTATTGCGCGGTGTCAACTTCTCGGTGCAGCCGGGGGAGTTTGTCGCGCTGCTGGGGCCCAACGGCGCCGGGAAAACCACCTTCCTGCGCATCCTGGCATCCCTATCACGGCCGACGCTCGGCGAAGTCAACGTGGCCGGTTACTTCCTGCCGAAGGAAGCGGCGGCTGTGCGCGCCCGGCTGGGTGTCGTGTCGCACCTTCCCCTGTTGTACGGTGATCTGAGCGCCGAAGAAAACCTGCGCTTTTATGGCCGTATGTATGGCATTTCGAACCTTGAGCTGCGCATCACCGAAGTCCTGGAAATGGTGGGGCTGGAGATCCGCCGGCGCGACCTGACCCGCACCTTCTCGCGCGGCATGCAGCAGCGCCTCGCCATCGGGCGGGCTGTCCTGCACGACCCGGACGTGATGCTCTTCGACGAGCCCTACACCGGCCTTGACCAGGACGCCTCGACCATGCTGGATGAGGTGCTGAAAACGGTCGCCGCCCGCGGGCGCACGGTGGTGATGACCTCCCACGATCTCGCCCGCGCCGAGGAACTGGCCACCCGATTCGATATCATCTCCCGGGGTTTGATCAGCGCTTCCACCACGCGCGGACAGCTGGAGAACAGCAATCTGCTTGCATTCTACAAACAGGCACTGGCAGCTTAACATGACAGATAAGCTTACTCCTGTCGCTGAAGAACCCATCCAGGCTGAGGCCCGGCCCGCTTGAAAAAAAGGGCAGCCGGCCTTCATCGAGTTTTTTCAAGGCTGTCTCTGCGGTCGTGTGGAAGGACGTACAGGCCGAGGTCCGCTCCCGGGAGCTCTTCTCGGCCATGCTGGTCTTCTCGCTGATGATGATCCTGATCTTCAACTTTGCGCTCGAGCTGGATGTCAAAACGCGCCAGTCTGTGACCGCCGGCGTGCTCTGGGCGACCTTTGCCTTCGCCGGCACACTGGGGCTCAACCGCTCGATGTCCATCGAAAAAGACCGCGGCTGCATGGACGGTCTCCTGCTGGCGCCAGTGGACCGGTCCGCGATCTATTTCGGCAAGGTTATCAGCAACCTGGCCTTCATGCTGATCGTGGAGCTGATCGTCCTGCCGGTCTACAGCGTGCTGTACAATGTCAACCTGTTCATACCGGGACTACTCCTGGTCATCCTGCTGGGTTCGATCGGGTATGTCTCTGTGGGTACGCTGCTGGCAGCCATGTCGGTACAGACCCGCACCCGCGACATCCTGCTCCCCATCCTGCTTTTCCCGGTCATCGTCCCCGTCCTGCTGGCAGCGGTCAAAGCCAGCAGCGGTTTCCTGAACGGAGCAGACATGACAGAGATCCTGCCGCCGATCAATCTACTGATCTTCTATGATATTATTTTTACGGCGGTGGCATTCATGGTATTCGACAGTGTTGTTGAGGAATAATTCCTTCGCCAAATCGTGATAAATTAATTTTATAAAGGAGCATCCATGGAGTCAAAACCCCTGGCACTAACAATTCTTGATATCGTTTCCATCATCGTCCTGGTCACTGCGACCTACCTGGCGCTTGTCTTTGCACCCACCGAGCTGGTGATGGGCGCTGTCCAGCGCGTGTTCTATTTCCATATTGGCACCGCCTGGACGGCCCTGATTGGCTTTATCCTGGCCGCCGTATTCAGCTTGACCTATCTGATTACAAAAAATCTAAAATGGGACCGGCTGGAAGTTGCCGCGATCGAAGTCAGCATGGTGTTCTTCTTCATCACGATCGTGCTTGGCTCGATCTGGGCCCGCCCCGCCTGGAACACCTGGTGGACCTGGGATCCGCGTCTCACCACCGCGGCCGTGACGGAGCTGATCTATGCGGCCTACTTCATGCTCCGGCAGGGCATCGATGACCCGGAGCGGCGCGCCCGCTTCGGCGCCGTCTATGCGTTGATCGGCGGTCTGAGTGCCCCCATCACCTTTTTTGCCATCCGGTTCTTCCGTACGATCCATCCCGTGGTCATCGGCGGCGGGAATGCAGCGGCCCAGGGTGGGTTCAACATGACCGCCGACATGCGCGTCGCGTTCTTCTTCGGCCTGTTCGCTTTTACCGTTATCTTCATCGACCTGTTCTGGCACCGCGTCCGCCTGGGTGAGCTGCAGAACAAGGTGGAACAGCTCAAATTACAAGCTTCAATATAAGAGGAGAAAATATGTTCCTTCAGAATGGCACACCCGATACATCAGGATACATGATCGCCGGCTACGTCATCGCATTCGTGGTCATGGGGCTCTATCTTGCGAGCATTTACGTGCGCAGCCGCAACCTTAAACAGGATATGTCCATGCTCGAGGAGATGGAAAAGGCCGACCAATCCAAGGCGAGATAGACAAATTCCTCACAGACTCGCAAACTGTAACCAAAATGTGAGTCAAAAAATAGACGAATTCAAGAAGAGTCCGCTATAATCAATTAGCGGACTCTTTTTCTTTTATGCAGAGATCGGATGGGACTCAGGTTCGGGGTTGGAAATGGCTCATTGGCCTGGGCCTTATTTTTGTATCCTTGGGGATCACACTTACCTCCTCCACGCGAGGAGAGGCTGCTCCAGCCTATGACCCGCCCGGCCCTGATAGGTATACCGTCAGCACTGTCGACTACACCAAATATTATTGGTGGATGCAGCACTGGAACGAAACCGATATCGAGTGCGAGATCCAGATCGATCACGAAGGCATGCCCACACCCGGCGATGTGTACGTGGACTGCGGCCAGGATCTCTATGATAAGTGGGTAAAACAGAAGCCCTGCCTGGAAACCGATGTAACCTTGTGCCACGGCTTTTTTGTCCATCTGGTCGGCAGCGAGCCTGCTCAAAAGCAGGTTTCCACAATCCTGCCTCCTCCCACTGTGCAGGTCACCCTTGAAAATTGCAACCCGGTATACTCCTCCTCCACGAGCATTTGCGATTCAGAGCCGATCCTCGTATTAAGCGGCATTGAGCCTCTACCCGGTTACCAGATTATCGGCATTGAAGGGTTATATCAGGGTCAGCCCTTCGCCTGTGATGCTCTCTGCCGCCTGAAATTACCGGTCAGCGGAGAGGATGTTTACACGCTCCAATTCTGGGCCAATTCAAGTTACGGGGATAGCAGCGTGCCCTTCGATGCACAGGTCCGCGTGGCAATCAGCACAGCCGGCGATCCGGACCGCTCCTACTGGTATGTGGATGTGTTGAGCGACCAATGGGCCGGTGTGCCGGTTGCAAGCTGCGTACAGACCTGGGGAACCCTGCCTCCCATTGGCGGTCCCCCCACCTGGCTGAGTACACCCCCAAACAGCGAATCGCTAGATAGCGATGTCCCCTACACTTACCTGTCGGCCCAACTGATCCAGCAGGGGGCCGTGGATGTAAGTTCCTGCCCGGATGGCGGTTTGTTACCTGATGGAACCGCTTCACAATGTGGGATGGAGGCCGCCCGTGACGAGGTGCGGGCCTGGCAAAACCAGTTCAATGAGATCATCCTGAACGTTGCCAAGGATACGGGAGTACCTGCCCACCTGCTGAAAAACATGTTTGCCATCGAAAGCCAGTTCTGGCCGGGAGCGACCCTCAAAACCGATATTGGTCTTGGCCAGCTTACCGAGGAAGGCGCCGATTCGACCCTGCTGTGGAATCCCCCCTTCTTTATCCAGTTCTGTCCCCTGGTCATGGACTCAGCAGAATGCAGCAAGGGATACCTTGGGTTGAATAGCGACCAACAGGAATACCTGCGGCTGTCCTTGATCGACGCCGTGAATGCGAACTGTGAAAATTGTCCGCTGGGGATCGATCTCGAACGCGCAAACTTCAGCATCGGCGTATTTGCTCATACATTGCTGGCCAACTGCGAACAGGCCGGCCAGCTCGTGGAAAATGTCACCGGTGGGGCGGCGGGAAAGGCGGCAACCTATGAGGACTTGTGGAAGTTCACGATGGTGAATTACAACGCCGGGCCGGGATGCCTGGGTGACGCGCTGGATGTTGCCTCAGGAGATGAGGATGGCTTGACCTGGGAAAACGTTGCCTCGCACCTGATGCCAACCTGCCCGGCCGCGGTTAATTATGTAGAGCAGATCAGTAGATAAAAATCAGACATTTGTCACTGTCCTTATAAAACGAAGGCACATGCCTTCGTTTTATTTTTGTGCTAAACTACACACATGCTCAAGTCACACCTGCACCCTCCGGCATCATCCAGCCGGGGCGGTGTACACCTGGGGCAGGTGTTGCTGGTGATCATCGGAAGCAAATCCATCTCGAACACTGGCAATGACTTTTGATTCCAGGAGATGATTTATGCTGAGTCCCGTTGAGAAAGTTCTTTTTGTACTGGCTGTTGCCGTCTCGCTTTATTTCACCTACCGCGGTGTTCGACGGATCATCGCTCACATTGGGAGTGGACACGGCAGGCCGGATTGGAGCCTGGTCTGGAAACGGATCGGCGATTTGATCGTGAAGGTCGGACTGTTCCAGCCGGTGTTCCGCCTGCGATTGGGACCAAGCATTCTGCACGGCCTGATCGGCTGGGGATTTCTCGCCTTCCTGCTGATCAACCTGGCAGATGTCATTTACGCGTTTACCAATTTTAAACTTCTCGAGAGCCTGGGCGCGGTGGGAAACTTCTATCGCCTGCTCGCAGATGTGGCCGGTGTAGCGATCATCGTGGGGATCGTCGGCATGGCGATCCGCCGGTTCATCCTCCGGCCGGAGACTATGTCGGCGCGGGAATCAACCCACATGCTTGCGAAGGCCCGCTCCGGCATCCGCCGCGACTCGGCCATCGTGACCGCGTTCATCTTTACCCACAACATGGGACGCCTGCTGGGCGAATCATTTTATGTTGCCTCCACAGGAGTCCGCCGACCCGTGGCAGCCGTTCATCTCAAGGGTGGCAGCCCTGTGGTCGGGTATGGATGCGAACACTCTGTTGATCGGCGAGCGGCTGATGTTCTGGATCTCCATCGGCGCGGTGGTCGCCTTCCTGCCCTACTTCCCCATCTCGAAGCATATCCATCTTTTCTTTGCCCCGCTCAATTTCGCGCTCAAGCCTGAGCGCCGGTCCATCGGGGAGCTGAGCTACATCAATCTCGATGACCAATCCATCGAGCAGTTCGGCGCGGCCACCATGAAGGACCTGGGCTGGGAACAGATCATGGATGCCTATGCCTGCATTATGTGCTTCCGCTGCCAGGAAGTGTGCCCCGCTTATGCCACGGGCAAAGTGCTTTCGCCGGCTGCGCTGGAGATCAACAAACGCTATCACCTGAACGCGGGCGGCGCCATGGACGTGCCCATGCTGGACCTGATCACGGAAGAGGCGGTCTGGGCCTGTACCGCCTGCGGCGCAGTGCGTGGATATCTGCCCGGTAGGCAACGAGCCGATGCGCGATATCCTGGATATCCGCCGCAACCTGACGCTGATGGAGAGCAGCTTCCCGCGCCAGCTGGAGACCGCCTTCAAGGGCATGGAGCGCAACGCCAACCCGTGGAATGTCTCCCAGGCCGACCGCATGAAATGGGCCGAGGGATTGAACGTTCCGACGATCGAAAAGAACCCCGAGCCGGATATTTTGTGGTGGGTGGGCTGTGCGCCGGCGACCGATTCACGCGCCCAAAAGACAGCCCAGGCCTTTGCCCAGATCCTGAATGCAGCAGGCGTCAATTTCGCAGTACTTGGACAGAACGAGCAATGCACCGGCGATTCGGCTCGCCGCGCAGGACGAGAGGACATCTTCTTCGGGCTTGCGTCTGGCGAACGTCGAAATCTTGAATGAAGTCACTCCAAAAAGGATTGTCACCACCTGCCCGCACTGTCTGCATACGCATCAAGAATGAATATCCGGCCTTCGGCGGGAACTATGAGGTTATCCATCACACCCAGCTGATCAATGAGCTGGTGGGTGCGGGAAAGATTTCGCTCAACCTGGAAGGCGACAACATGCAGGTCACCTTCCACGATCCCTGTTACCTGGGGCGGCACAACAACATCTTCGATGCGCCGCGTGAGACATTAAAATCCGCAGGTGCCTTGACGATCGAGATGCCGCGCAACGAGTCCAAGTCCTTCTGCTGCGGCGCGGGCGGCGCACAGATGTGGAAGGAAGAGGAACCCGGCGACATGCGCGTCAATGAAGCCCGCTACAGACAGGCCAAGGAGACCGGCGCCGGGACGCTCGCGGTGGGCTGTCCCTTCTGCATGACCATGATGAATGACGCCTCCAAGGCGGACGGCGGCACGATCCAGGTCAAGGATGTGGCCGAGCTGGTCGCAGAGCGAATGAAGTAGGAGGCGGGTCATGATCGATCTGACTACAGAATTCGGACGTGTCGTGGAGAAACATCTAAAGTTTGAATATGTCATCTGGCTGACGACGGTGGATTCCCGCTTTACGCCGCAGCCACGTCCGGTATGGTTTATCTGGGAGAATAACTCAATTCTGATCTTCAGCCAGCCAAACGCATACAAAGTCAGGCATATTGAGAAGCATCCTCGAGTCTCCCTGCATTTCAATAGCGATGAAAGCGGTGACAAGCATGTGATCATCCTGACCGGGGATGCCATTATTGATAAAAACTGTCCACCCGCGCAATCAAGTCACTGCCTATCTCGAAAAATACAGAACCGGCATTGCGGATCTGAATATGACGCCCGAAAGCTTCAGCGCCGAGTATTCGACTCCTATCCGAATCTCCCCCTCCAGAACTTCGTGGTTGGGAGTAAAATAGTTTCCCAACCAGGAGGAGGTTTCAATGAAGGATATGATTTGCACGCTTCATCCCGAAAAGAAACAGGGAGTGAATATTAGCAGGGAAAAATATGAAATTATTCGCAAGGAAATTCTTTCGGCTTTGCATAAACAAAAGGAAATCTCCTTTAAGAACCTCTCCCATGCTGTGGAAAAGGAAGTCAATGGAAACTTCGAAGGTTCGGTCAACTGGTATGTCACGACAGTCAAGCTCGACCTGGAGGCACGCGGTATGATCAAGCGGGTTCCCAATTCGAGACCGCAATTGTTGAGACTTGCATAAATAAATGAAGCTATAAAACAAAGACCCGTATCGACGTCGATACGGGTCTTTGTTTGTTCCAGCTTAATTTTCTGTCATGCCCCACCTGCCTTGGCAGGGTTGCGGGCCTGCCAGAGCGAAGCGTCGCGTGGCACCGTGGCGACACAATCTCACATGGCATAACATCAGATTGCTTCGTCAGGCTAACGCCCTCCTCGCAATGACGGAGGTTAATTTACGAGCTGAAATGAAGTGTCTCTTCTTATTTCCGTTTCTTCCGAATCACCTTCTCCAATTCCATTGCAGCAAGCACGAGAGCACTTGCCCCGATCGCGATGGCCAGGTCGGTCCCATTCAAGGGGACAACACTGAAGAACTTGTTCAGCGCCGGGACATAAATCACCGCCATCTGTAGCCCAAATACCAGCAGGGCCATCCAGGCCAGCAGGGGGTTCCCCGACAGGCCCATCCTGAAAAACGAATCCCGGCTGGAGCGGGACGCCAGCGCCTGGAAGATCTGGGCAAAGGCAAGGAACGAGAAGACCATGGTCTGCCACTGCGGCCTTGCCTGAGAAGTAATACACATAGCCCAATGCCAGGGCCAACCCGCCGATCAGGCCGCCCACCCAGAGCACCTGCACGCCTGCACCGCGTGAGAACATGCCTTCCTTGGGAGAGTAAGGTGGGCGCTTCATCGTGTCGCTTTCCGCCTTCTCCACGCCCATGCCAAGGCCCAGCAGGCCGTCAGTCAACAGGTTGAGCCATAAAAGCTGTAAAGGCAAAAGAGGCAGCGGTTTTCCCAGGAAGGGAGCCAGGAGCATGACCAGCACCTTGCCGATATTCCCGGCCACACTGAAGCGCACAAACTTGCGGATGTTGTCATAGATCGTGCGCCCCTCCTTGACCGCGGCGACGATCGTGGCAAAGTTATCGTCGAGCAGGACCATGTCGGCAGCTTCCTTTGACACGTCCGTGCCGGTGATGCCCATCGCCACGCCAATGTCGGCGCGGCGCAGGGCCGGGGCATCGTTGACACCATCGCCGGTCATTGAGACGATCTCTCCACATTCCTGCAGGGCCTGCACAATTTTCAGCTTGTGTTCCGGCGAAACGCGGGCGAAGACCTGCACATCGTCCACTACATTCTTTAACTCGTCGAAGGAAAGATTCTCGATCTCTGCTCCGGTCAGTACTTTTACATTTCCATCCTGCGAGGGATCCAGGATCCCCAGCTGGCGGGCAATCTCTGTGGCGGTCAACGGGTGGTCGCCGGTGATCATGACCGTTCGGATCCCGGCTGTCTTGGTGAGTGCCACCGCATCGCGGACTTCATTGCGCGGCGGGTCGATCATCCCGAAAAGCCCGACAAAGGTCAGGTTCTGCTCCAGGTCGGTCTGGATGATTTCCGGAATCTGGTTCATCAGGCGGAAGCCAACGCCCAGGACGCGCATGCCCTTTTTTGGCGAGGTTCTGGTTTGCTGCTTCGATCCGGACCTTGAAGCCTTCGTCGACGGGCTCGGCTCTTCCGTTGATCCAAACCTGGCTTGTCAGGTCGATCAGCCCATCCACGCTGCCCTTGGTAAAGGCGATGTAGCGGCAGTTGCTCACATCCAGGCCGGCCAGCACTTCAGGGTCATAGTCCCGCAAATCGTGGACGGTGGTCATGCGCTTGCGCTCGGAGTCGAACGGAAGCTCCGCGGCCGCGGGGAAGGATGAATCCAGGGATGATTTCCAGTATCCAAGCTTGGCGGCAGTCGCCACCAGCGCGCCTTCGGTGGGATCGCCAAGGGTATGGAAGCGGTTGTCACCTTCATCCACCAGGCGGGCATCATTACACAGGGCACCGCCGACCGTTGCCAGTGAAAGCGCGGATTCGATCGGAGCGCCCAGGCGGGTCGCAGTGAAGGAGCCGCTGCGGTCCATTTCCTCGGTCAGGTCGAGGGCATGGTTGGCAACATCCAGGATGACAACGGTCATGCGGTTCTCGGTCAATGTCCCTGTTTTATCGGAGCAGATCACCGTGACCGAACCAAGCGTCTCGACGGCAGGCAGCTTGCGGATGAGGGTGGCCTTCTCAAGCATGCGTTGGGCGCCTAAAGCGAGGGTGATGGTCACCACCGCCGGCAGCCCTTCAGGGACGATCGCCACCGCCACGCTGACCGCGGTCAATAACATATGGCGCAGCTCATCGCCGCGCAGATATCCGAGAACACCGATCAGGACCGCGATCAGCACGCCGATCACCGCCAGGGTCTTGCCAAGGGCGTCCAGCCTCTTCTGAAGAGGCGTTTCCTCCGGCCCGCTCTGCTGGATGAGGTCGGCGATCTTGCCCAGCTCGGTCTGCATGCCGGTCGCCACGGTCAGGGCCAGCCCGCGTCCCCGGTGACGATCGTGCCCATGTAGCCCATATTGCGGCGGTCACCCAAGGGCAGCGCCTGCGCCAAGCCTGGCGAAGAGTCATCGCCGGAAAGAGCCGCAGTCTGCTTTTCGACCGGCTCCGATTCCCCCGTCAGCGCGGCCTCCTGGATGCGGAGATTGACCGCTTCGAGCAGGCGCACATCTGCTGAGAGCACATTTCCAGCTTCCAGTTGCAGGATGTCGCCCGGGACCAGGTCGCGCGCCGAGACTTCCTGCAGCTTCCCTTCCCGCACGACGCGCACATTCGGCACCGACAGTTTCTTAAGCGCGGCGATGGCCTGCTCCGCCCGGTATTCCTGGATAAAGCCCAGAATCGCATACAGGATCACAATGGCAGTAATGGCGATGGTATTTTTCCAGTCGCCCAGCAGACCCGCGATCACAGCTGCACCGATCAGGATCAGCACCATGGTGGCGGTGATCTGTTCCCAGAAAATCTTTAGCGGGGTCCGGCCACTTTTTTCGACCAGCTCGTTCGGTCCATACTTCGCCAGGCGCGTCTCAACTTCGCTTTGTGGAAGACCCGTATCCATGCGGGTCTGGAGCGTTTCGAGAGAAGTCTCAATGGATTGCAAATGCCAATTCATAATCAGTCCAGTTCTTTATCGTTTTGGCGCATCCATGCCGGGATCATGATGGAAGCGCGATAATGATACACAAGATAAGCAGCGACGAGTAGAAATCCAAATCCAAAAACAATTCGATGTAGTCGAATTTGAAGCGCAAAGATACGTAAATTTATCCGCCAGCGGGCGGCCTCCCCCTGGGGATCCAGTAGGGCATCGACACGCCAATCACGCTGGGGGAAAATCCCCGTGGCATTCTCGAAGATCATCAGACCAAAGACGCTGTACCAGCCAAACTCGTTGAAGATCACCTGGGAGCGGAGATGACAGTCTTCCAATTGAGTCGAGCATTTCTTTTCCTTATCTAGGCGGATCACACCTATAAAAAAGACCACCGCCAAAAGAGTTGGCGATGGTCTTGCCTTTTGTTGAACAGCCGGTGGCGTCTTGCGCCACGTATTGACGACTGCACATCCCAAATTGGGCGGCTACTCCCCATCGGAGTTTTGTAGATTATACAGGCTTTTAAGCGGCAGCCTCGTCGAATAAGAATTTTCTTATCAAAACGGCTGCGGAAGCTTGTTGGCCGCTTTCAACGCCGAGCGGATCATCAGAAATTCAGTAATGTTCTCCATCGTGATCATGCCCACCAGCTGGCCGCCATGGGTGACAGGCAGGGTCTTCGTTCCTGTTTCCTGGAGCCGCGTCAATACCGGCTCGAGCATCTCATAGGAGTCCACCTCCGGGAGGTCGCGGCGGATAAAGTCCATCACCGGAGCAGATTGGCCGTGCTCGGTCAGCGCCTTCATAAATGCGTCCCGTTCGAGGATGCCGGCGACGCGTCCATTCGCATCCACCACCGGGAAATCGTGCTGCGATCCTGCCAGGATATATGCCACCACCTGGGACAGGTTATCACGCGGTGAGAAAGTCTTGTAATCGGTCAGCATCGCCCGCGTCACTGGGATGCTGCCCATGCTATTCTTTACCTGGACAGCGCCAGCCTCCTGGGAGGCTGCGATCCAGACAAACAGTGCGATGAAGAGCAGGAACGGGTTGCCGAACAGGCCGATGAAGCCCAGGACGAACGCCATGCCCTGACCGATGAAGGCCGCGATCTGGGTGGCGCGGACATAGTCAATGCGCATCGCCAGCAGCGCCCGGAGCACGCGGCCCCCGTCCATCGGGAAAGCCGGGAGCAGGTTGAACAGCACAAGCGTGAAGTTGGCGATCATCAGGCGCTCGAACAGGGAACCCGAGGCAACGCTGACCCCGGAAATTGGCGTCAGGCTCTTCGTTGCGAGGAGATACAAAAGCAAAACTGCGCCAATCACCACGTTGACAGCGGGACCCATCAACGCCACCCACAGCTCCTCGACCGGTTTCTCAGGCATGCGCTCCAGGCGCGCCACGCCGCCGATCGGGTACAGGGTAATGTCACGGGTCTTGATCCCGTACCTGCGGGCAGTCAGTGCATGACCGTACTCATGTAAAACCACGGATAAAAAGAGGGCCAGAATGAATAGGATTCCGTTGAGCACTTCACCCCAGTTCCGGTTTGCAAGCCACTGGCTGTATCCCACCCAGCCAATCAGCAGGAGGAACGTGGCGTGTACGAAAACGTCAATGCCTGCAAAACGACCTAATTTCCATTGCCATTTCATAAGTCACTCCTAAATCTATGACGTCATTGTACACAGAATTTATAAGAAAAATGTTATAAAAACCTTGTTGGGATTGTGAATATTAATGAAGCGGCCTGCGTTCCCTGCCAGACATGGCATCGAAATAAAATCTGAAAGAGGGGTTTCCTGGCATCCTCCCTGATGACGCGTATAATAATGACAGGAGCAAAACATGCAAATTGTCCTTGTCCATGTCCATGTCAAACCTGAATTTGTGGAGGCCTTCAAACAGGCAAGCATCGAGAACGCCAGCAGCAGCGTGAAGGAGCCGGGGATTGCACGCTTCGATGTGATACAGCAGGCAGATGATCCAACCAAATTCATCCTCGTGGAAATTTATAGAACGGCCGAGGCACCCGCCGCGCATAAGGAAACTGCCCATTATGCAAAATGGCGTGACACGGTCGCAGAGATGATGGCCGGGCCCAGGCAGGGCATCAAATACATCAATACCTTTCCCACTGACGAGAAGTGGTAAAGTATGTTCTCATTCGAATTTGCCACCGCCAATCGAATAATTTTCGGGGCTGGAAAACTCAATGAACTCAGCAAGCTGATTGAGGGAACTGGAAAGCGTCTTCTTTTGGTAAGCGGACATTCCTCCGATGCAATTCCACTCGTGAGGAGGATTCTCTCTTCCCTGGATGGTTCGGTCTCAGAATTTCAAGTGCATGGCGAACCAACGATTGACATAGTGCGCGCGGGCATGAAAGCTGCCCGAAATTGCGACATGGTGATCGGTGTTGGCGGGGGAAGTGTTTTGGACACAGGCAAGGCAATCGCGGCCCTGATGACGAATCCCGGTGAAATCACAGATTATTTGGAAGTTGTCGGCAAAGGACAACCGCTGGTCAATGCACCGCCTCGCTTACATCGCAGTTCCCACTACGGCAGGTACCGGTACCGAAGTAACACGCAATGCAGTGATTGAAGCAACGGATCAAAATGTGAAAGTCAGCCTGCGAAGTCCATTAATGCTACCGCGTGTGGCTTTGATCGATCCCGAGTTGACGTACAATCTTCCGCCGGAAATCACAGCTACGTCCGGCCTGGATGCACTCACTCAATGTATTGAGCCGTTTGTTTCGGTTAAAGCCAACCCCATCACCGACGCCATATGCCGCGAGGGAATACATCATGCGGCACGCTCATTAAGACACGCCTATGAAAACGGATCAGATCAGGAAGCACGCCAGGGAATGTCACTCGCAGCCTTGTTTGGCGGGTTGGCCCTGGCAAATTCTGCACTTGGAGCAGTACATGGATTTGCCGGTCCGCTTGGCGGAATGCTGCACGCGCCGCATGGAGCAATTTGTGCACGTTTGCTGCCGTTGGTCATGGAAGCAAACCTCCATGCGTTGGAAACGCGTCAGCCCGAACACCCAGCCATCCAGCGCTATCAGGAGGTCGCCAAAATCCTTACCGGTGAGGACTCTGCGACTGCACATGATGGTGTTAGATGGACAAGCCAGACCGTGAGCGATCTAAAAATACCCACACTCTCGCAGTATGGAATGAGTGAAAAACAATTTACTGAAGCCATAGAAAAAACGCTAAAAGCAAGCAGCTTCAAAGGAAATCCAATCCCTTTGCATTCAACAGAGCTGAACGAAATCCTGGAAAAAGCTCTTTAAAAGAATGTGCCCGTCCGTTGGACGGGCACACCAAACTATCCTCTATTCTCTGTTCTCTTCTCTCTGTTCCTTCTTAATAATCCCCAGCTTCTTGCCCGCTTCCCCGATCACATCCATGGCTCGCTCGATCTCACTCGGCTCGTGGGCAGCGGTGACGGTGGCGCGCAGACGGGCGAGTCCCTCCGGGACGGCAGGCGAAACGACAGGCAGCACGAAGACATCCTGATGCTGCGCCTCCCGGGTCATGGCAAATGCCACTTCATCTTCACCGCACAGGACCGGGACAATGGCAGTCTCGGTGAGCATGGTGTCGAATCCCATGCTCTTGAGTCCGCCGATGAACTGCTTGGTATTCTCGTTAAGTTTTTCGATGCGCCATGGTTCGTCCAAAATCACCTTGAATGCTTCATTTGCAGCGGCTGCCTGGGCAGGCGGCAGTGCAGCGGAGAAAATATAGGCCCGGCTGGCATGACTCAAATAGGTAATGATCTCCTTCTTTGAAGCAACATATCCACCCACCGACGGGATGGTCTTGCTCAAGGTGCCCATCTTGATGTCGATCACATCCCCAAGTCCGAAATGCTCCTCGATGCCGGTGCCCGTCTTTCCCAGAACGCCCACAGAATGCGCTTCATCGATCATCAGCCAGGCATTGTATTTCCTGGTCAGTTCGAGCACCTTCGGCAGGTCGATGATATCGCCATCCATGCTGAACACGGAATCAGCGACGACCAGTTTTGTAACATTCTCAGGGGCATTCCTGAGCAGGCCTTCGAGATGTTCCATATCGTTGTGCCTGAAGCGGCGGAACTCGGCGCCGGACATCAAACAGCCATCCACGATGGAGGCGTGGTTCAACTTATCGGAAAACACATAATCGCCGCGCCCCATCAGGGACGAGATGACCGTCAGGTTTGTGACATATCCCGAGGAATAGGTGACTGCGGCTTCAGCATGTTTAAAATGGGCGATCGTCTCTTCCAATTCCTTGTGAAGAGTCAGTGTGCCGGCCAGCATGCGCACACCATTGGTGCCTGTGCCATATTTGTCGACGGCCTTCTTCGCGGCTTCGTTGATTCGTGGGTGTCCAACCAGACCCAGGTAACTGTAGGAGGCATACATCCCCATTTCCCGTCCATTCACGCGCACTTTCATCCCGGGCAGAATCTCAGCCACGGGAATGTTGTAATAATATAGGTCGTTCTCTTTCAGCCTTGCAGTCCGGTCAGTGTACGCCCTCACTCGGCGGGTCAGAGGAATCATCAGTGTTGTGAAAATCCATGCGGCGTCCTCCAAAAAAGAATGGGGTAAGTTTACCAGAAACTCATGAGAGTCAGACTTTGGACGGATGGTTACAAGAATGCCTGGCTCAGGGCAAACAACCTTGACGAGGTTAGGCCAGTTTTACAGGTTTCCCTGTCCGTGCTGATTCGAGCAATGCCAAAATCACCATGATGTTCCCGCGGCTGTCGTCGAGTGAGATGCGTGGCGCGCGTCCCAAAAGGATCGCGTCCGCCATATCCTCCACTTCATACAGGTAGAGCATATCTGACTTGAATTCGATCGCCTCCCTCTGATCGCCGCGGGTGAGATAGATCTTCTCCTCTTTCCTGGGCTTGGCAGGCTCAGGAATATCCAGGATCCCCTGGCTGCCAACGATCTCCATATAATTGTTGAAATGTGTGACAAAGCTGCTGTCAAATTGCATATGGATGTTGTTCGCGAATTTCATCTGGCCAACAAAAGTCTCGTCGATCCCGGTCGGACCGATGACCTGCCAGCCAAACACCTCCAGAGGCTCCTCGCCCACAAGCGTCCGCGCAAAACTGATGGGATAGCAGCCCACATCCCAGATGCTCCCGCCTCCGAGGTCAGGCTGGTTGCGTACATCCGATTCGCGCGACAGGACGTAGCTGAAGGATCCGCGGATCAATTTCAAAGTTCCGAGGGCTCCACTCCGGACCAGCTCCACTACCTTGAGAGTCTGAGGATGGTGGCGGTACATGAAAGCCTCCGCTACAACGCGCCCGTGTCGTTGTGCAGCAGCTTTAACGGCATCCACCTCCTCCACACTCAAAGCGAGTGGTTTTTCACACAACACATGCTTGCCCGCCTCGACAGCCTTGATCGTCCATTCGGCGTGGAGGTGGTTCGGTAATGGGTTGTAGACCACATCGATCTCGGGATCGGCGAGTAATTCCTCGTAGGAACCATACGCCTGGGCAATCTTCCACTCGCGCCCGTACCGGTCGGCAGAGTCCTTTGTCCGCGAGGCAACCGCCACCAACCGATTGCGCTTCGACGCCCGAAGCGGAGGAATCAGGGCGCGGTTGATATTAGCTGTGGAGAGCAATCCCCATTTAAGCACTTTGTCAGTCATGATAATCCACCTTTCCATAAAATGATAAGAAATACAAAATAAATCATATCACCCCTTCGGGGTTTGGAAAAACATCCTTCTTAACAATATAATAACTGAGTTTTGGAAATCGAAAATCTCAAATGTGACATAATAGAGGTATGAGACGAAAAGGAACAAATGAACAATTAGCCGAGGTAAGAGCCCGTGGACTATCCCTACTGGCGCAAGGCAAGCAGGCGAAAGAAGTCGCCGAGATACTGAGTGTCAGACGGCGCTCCGTGAATCGCTGGGAGCACTGTTGGTCTCGCCCAAAGGCAACCGAGTCCGTGCTGACGTATGGCAGGTTGAGTTCTGCATAAAGCATTCGTAGCTGTCGCTGATTTTTTTAGACTGGTCGATCATTTCATCGATCAGGTTGCCAACGAGGGAATGGATGATCGCTTGATGGGGAGCCACCTTGATGCGCTTATCCACTAAATTCAAGTGTTCCCGAAGGGAGCTTTTAAACATTGCACCAAATAAACGAAGGGCATGGACAAGCTGGCTGTTTAACCCAGCATCAAGATACCAGCTTGGTCGCTTAATAATTTGTTGAACTGTCCTGAGAGGCGATATATCATTATCGATCAAATCGCGCAAACTCATTTCGGGTGTTTTTATGCGAATATAGTTTTTTACATCCCTATAAAACTCGTCTTTAGGATAGCTTTTTTCCGTTATGCCAAGGCTACTGGGACAAAAATATAGGAAAAAATACGGTAGTGCGTAATTTTGCCCCGGTCCAATTGATAGTCCAGTTTTAATTCGACCTGATAGCGATCGTGCGATATCGCGGATTGTTGGATCATCTCATTGTGTGGATGTTATTCTACCGCTTGTCTCACGCATGATCTATATGCGGCACTATGTAGTTGATGGCAAGCATTTCCATCAATTAAGCACACGGAAAGCCATATCTGGTTGCCGATAAGGGAATGAGGTCCCCCAATTCTACAACCAATGGATTCCATATTTACCTACCTCTATGATCTTACAATAGAGTACTATCTCCCATTACCATGTGGAAAATTGGGATATTCACAGACAGTTCCCGGAATTTTGAGCGAATCTTTTGAACATGTAACTCATCCCAGGTATCGTTGGCATCGCGCCCGAGTTCATTTAAGTCGAGTCGAAAACGAGTTTGCGCGGATTCAAGTCCAGGAAGAAACGGCAAAAGGCATCGAGTAACGGCGGCTCATCCAGCAGTGCGGCCCCGCGTCCCAGCCAGAGATGAGCAAAGGCGACATCCACAGAGTCCAATGCAGGGAGCTGGGATACATCATACGTTCGCGTGTCACCGGGAAATAACCAGCGCCTGCCATTACACTCGATCAGGTAGCCCAGCGATGGAACTCCTTTGAGCGTTCCATCCTGTTTGATTTCCCAATGCAGGCCATTGAATGGCAGGATACGTATTCCGTTGAGATCAATGGGGTCAAATGGCGAAGGAACGATAATATTTTCGCGCGGCAATCCTGCCTGACTGATCACCGTTGACAAAATGAATTCAGGGATGATCCACTTGATCGGCAAATTTCGCAAAGTCGAAAGCAAGTCAAGATCAAGATGATCGTTATGGCTATGAGTCAGGAGAACAAAAGATAAGTTACGCAGGTCTTGGGCCGCATCAACCTTGGGAGCATCACTGACCCTCCAATGCAATGTCAGTGGATCGATCGCCCAACGAATATGATTCGTGCGAAAAAGATAATTTGCTGAATAGGTCAACCAGACCCGGTTCTCCGGGTCTGGCAGGTTCCATTCTGAAATCATTTTTGACCAGCGTGCAGGATAAAGGGAGAGACTCTTCAACCCGCAGCTCATGGATTTTTTCCTGCTTCTCAGAGAATCGAGCCATGATTGTATCTTGCGTGGATAAGGGCTTCCACTTCATCAATGGAGCGATTAAAGGGTCCCAGGTGTTCCATTTTCAGGCTTGTGACGGCCGCCGCCCAAATACCCGCTTCACGCGGTTCCATGGAGAGTCGCTTGGCAACATAAGTTCCCACGCAGGTATCACCCCTTCCGCTGCGCCCATCCAGACGGGCCGGATAGAAATTCATCTCGTGGAATTTACCGTTGGCATAGATAAGCAGGCCATCTTTGTGGGTCAGGACGATTTCCCGAGGTCCCATCTCTGCAAAGAATTTTGCAGCTTTGAAAATATCGGTTTCACCGGTGAGGAATTCTGCTTCAACCGCATCGCTCTTTACTACATCTACATGCGCCAGCGTGGACTGCATTTCATCCCACGGCTCATACTTCAGTTCAGCGCCACGCAAGACACGGACAAACCCCTGCATATCGGCTGCCACAAATATGTTTTTCTCCTTGAGGGTCCGAATGACATCCATCCCGACCTCACCGCGAAGGCTGGAGCCGATCACGGCGGACCTGGGTATTGATATTTTCCACTTCGCTGCAGGTGATCGAGCCGGCCGTTGCCGCGACAGAAAGCGTGCGTATATCGGGATTGGCAGTGGGATATTCCAGCTTCATCAGCGTGGAGTGGGGGGTATAGGTGGGATAGCAATCAATGCCTGATTCAGTAAATTTTTCCACCACACGATCATCCTCCTGCGAAAGATGTGTCACAACGGCAACTTTCATGCCGAGCCGTGCAGCCGCATGGGCTGCATAATTGATGGCTCCCCCATCCACATATTTTGTGCCTGCAGGAGAAATGATCGTATCCTTGGTGTAATTGCCAATATAAAGTACATCGTAATTTTTCATGATTAGTCCTTTTTGAAGATTATGAACTAAATCGCATGATGATCCAGTAGACCGCAGCAGCCAATAGCGCGGTACACGGGATGGTCAGCAACCAGGCACCGGCGATTTCCTTTGCCACGCCCCAGCGCACTTTATTTACCCGTTCGGCGGCCCCAACTCCCATGATGGATGAACTGACCACCTGGGTGGTGCTAACCGGTCCCCCCACCAGCGAGGCGCCAAGAATAACAGTGGCAGAGGCCAGTTGGGAGGAAAACCCATCGACCGGACGGATTTTATAGAATTTCCCGCCCAGGGTGCGGATCAGCCTCCAGCCGCCCAGCATGGTTCCCATCGCAATCATGGTCGCACATATCAGGATGACCCATTGTGGAACGACAAAGGAGTTCAGGAAACCGCCAATGACCAGCGCGAGTGTGATAATGCCCATGGTCTTCTGGGCATCGTTTGCGCCATGGCTGAGTGCCAGGGCCAGCCCTGTAAAGATCTGGCCGCGTTTGAACAACCCGTTAATTCGTGGCGATACGTTCCAGCAAAGGAGCAAAATCAGCTTGAGGATCATGTAACCGAAAATGAATCCAATGAATGGTGAGGTAAACAGGGCGATCAGGATCTTTTTGAGTTCATCGAGGTTGATCGCCTGCCACCCTGCTCCGACGATCACAGCGCCAATCATCCCGCCTATCAGGGCGTGGGAGGAACTGCTTGGGAATCCCATGTACCAGGTGAACAGGTTCCAGATGATTGCGCTGAATAGGGCGGCGATCAGCACCTGCAGACTGATGGCATTTGAGTCGACGATGCCGCCGATCGTTTCCGCCACTGCCACGCCGAAGATGAACGGGCCAAGAAACTCGGCCACTGCAGTCATGCCCAAAGCCACGCGCGGCGGCAGGGCCCGGGAGGAAATCATCGT
Organism: uncultured Chloroflexia bacterium; assembly: GCA_963750005.1. GTDB lineage: Bacteria > Chloroflexota > Anaerolineae > Anaerolineales > Villigracilaceae > Defluviilinea. The sequence continues at coordinate 61,155 of CAVVPC010000030.1, read as the reverse complement.
GGCGACAACGTTGCTCGAATCATGAATCCCATTCAGGAAATCAAAAACGAGAGCAAGCCCGATGACAACTAATGGTGAGCGCTGTCGTTGTCATTAATCGGCCTCTCTCAGGCGATCTTGACAACGATGTCAGCCAGAACGTTTGCGGCTTCATCGCCCCGGTCGGCAGCATTGCTCAGGTGGCGGTAGACCTCGCGCAATTTCAACATCTTGACAACATGCTCAATGTCTTCCACGTTGCTGAAAAGGTCGGCCAGTGCCTCCCGATAGACGTCCTCCACCCGGTTCTCGAGGGCCTTTGCGCGCTGGGCATGATCGCTGGTGACACGCGGGTGCTCCTCGAGGCAGTCCACAGCCATGAAAATCTCGTTGGCGCCATCCCGAAGAAGGGACGCCATGCGCAACATGAAGGGCGTCGGTTCGACCTTCAGGATCTCCATCTCATTGACCGTGCTGTAGGCGTAATCGAGGACATCGTCGATCGTCCGGGAAAGCTGGAAAATATCCTCGCGATCGAAAGGGGTGACGAAGGTCTGGTTGAGTTCATCGATCAGGATGCGGCGGGCTTCATCAGCCTGCTTTTCCTTGGCAATCAGCCTGGCGGCAGCTTCATGGTTATTGCCGGCCATATAATCCTTCAAAGCGTCCATGCCTTCCAGGGTGAGCGAGGCCTGATCGCGGATCATCCGGATAAATATGTTCTGTCGTTTTTTAAAAAGTGCACGCATGGTATTTTCCTTTTTAATTTTGAATTTTGATGCAACCCCGCTCAACCAGGACGCTCAAACCAGCCTTGACTTGTTCGGGTGTGTTGAACGTCTGAAATTCACAGGTACGGAAGGCAGTTTCAGGCAGGCAGGTGGAAATCCATCGAAAAATCCACATTGCCCAAACCCGGGGCATAGTGATCCGTTGTGCCGATCACATCATGCAGATGGGTCCCAATAATGCGCGGGGCAAAACGCTTCAACCACTCCTCATGGGAGTAAAACCCGAGGGCATCCAGTGTCTGTGCATGGCCGACATCGTAAATAAAGCCAATCCGGTCGGGACCTGCCAGGGTCAGCAGGGTTTCCAGTTCGTCCGGGCTCGGGAATTCCATATAGTGATAGCGATTTTCGATCCCCAATCGGACACTGGTGCCCTCGGCATACGACAATAGTTCGGCGATACTTCTCTTTACAGACTGAAAGCATGCCTCTGCCAATTCCATCCGGACCCGGATCATCCCCTGTTGAATTTCGATATACTCATCCGATTCTGCGCATCCCGGACGCGAGCAATGCCCGGAGCTTTTTCTCCGGGCCCATATCCGGGGCCACGTGCCCCGCATGGATCGACAACTGCCGATGCGCCCAGTTGGCTTGCCAGGTCAATACTTCGTTGAATCGCCCTGACACCTTCGCGGCGATTCTCTTCGTTCGTGGAAGACACCAGCCAGTCTCGCTGCTTAAGCTCATCGGCTGAGATATCCGCCGGGCAGGGCTCGTGGACACTGCTGAATTGGAAGCGACTGAGATCGATCCCAGCCAGCATGGCCGATGTCACTTTATGATTCAACTCGATGCGCGCAAAACCTGTCCGTCGGGCGAATTCAAAGAAATCCGCCAGCGTGGGAAGGGTCTTGATCGCCCACATGGTGGAGAGGGATGCATTGCAAACGGAAACAGGCTTCGGCTGCGAATGAGGCGGGAATATATTCAACAGTTCCTGCAGGTTCTGGATCGTATGGTCCGGTACGAGACCCTGAACTTCCGCTTCAGCCGGTGTGGACTGCCGGGGGTCACGCAGAATGACCGTCCTTGAAAACCCGGCTTTACGCGCAGCAATCACATCCCGGTCAATGCGGTCGCCGATGTAGGCGCATTGCTCCGGTGAGATACCCATACGTTGAACTGCATCGAGTAATATGGCAGGGTCGGGCTTACGCTTCCCAACTACAGTTGAAAGGATAACTGTTTCAAAACAACCTGTAATTTCCAGTTCCTTGAGCAGGGCAGGCACTTCAACGCTGCTGGTGGTGTTGCTCACCAACCCCAGACGATAGCCCCGTCTGAAGAGCTCCAAAACAACTTCGCGGCTTTCCGGAAAAACCACCCGCAGGCCAATGGCTTCGCGGTACATCTGGTTGAGCTGAACGGCAATGCCGCCTATCAGTTCGGAAGGAAAATCAGGCAGCATCCATTTCGTCCACAAGTCGCTTTCGTTGAGCTCGATATGGGTTTGTCCGGCCCAGGTCTTATACGCTTTTCGCGCGTCTGGAAAGAAGCCTGGAGAACTGATTCGCCGGGCCATGGGCACCCACAAGATTCATTATGTGCTCAATAAGCTGATATTTTTCATTGCGAGTCCGCCGGGCGGTCCTCCGCAATGTGCCGCCCATATCAAACAGGATTGCTTCAATTTGGTTTGTCATATCAATTAAGAACCGGTACTTTCAAAAGATCGGAAAACTTTTCAATGAAGTAATCTGCGCTGGCATCCTTGTCATAGTTGAAGGCAATGGTCTGCATTCCTACAGCTTTCGCACCTGCCAGTTCAGATGCTCTGTGCCCGACAAACACCGCCTGGTCCGCGGTCAGCCCGAGTTGCTGCAGGGCAGCTTGATAAATCCTGGGGTCGGGTTTGCGGGTACCAATATCCATGGAGGATGTAATCGCATCCCACACGTGACCAAACCCGCCGCGCTCGAACCAGTTTAATTTGGCGGAGATCGAATTGGCAGTATCGGTCACAATCGCCAGTAGATACCCCTGTTCCTTCAGTGCGCACAATGTTTCAGGTACACCTTCAAAAAAGGCGACATTGGCATCATCGTCAATCAAGGCCTGTTTGCCGCGCGCGACCAGTTCCGGTTGCGTAATCCCGTACATGCGCACGATCGCTTCGCGATACTCATCGTGAGTAATCTGTCCGCGATACGCCTGGTATTCGATCTCCTTTTTCTGCTGGGTATGATTTGGGCTTATTTCAAGTCCCTGTTCCTTGAGAAAGGCAACAAAACCACTTCCGCGTTCAGGGCGGAAATAGAGAATATCTCCCGCGTCAAATATCAAGGCTCGAATTTTCCCGGCTTTCGTATCTGTTTCTTCGCAATCCCGGGCTTCGCTTAATATTTCGAGCAGTTCAGTCATATTCGAGATGACTGCATCAGGGGCATAACCAGTATCGTTTTCTCCATGCTCAAAATCGTGCCTGATCTGTATTGCAAGCCCAAAGCCTGCTCGGCGGGCACCCTCAATATCCCTGATAATGCGGTCACCAACATAAACACACTGGCTGGTCGGAACACTGGCAAGCCTTGCTGCATAATGAAAAATCGCCGGGTCTGGTTTGCGATAATGGTATTCGCTGGATAAAACAATCGGATGAAAAAATTGAATAATGCCATACTCTCTCAAATTTGTTGGAACCTGTCCGCGACTATTCACATTGCTAATGATTCCAATTTTCAGGCCCATTTGTTTTATGGCCTGCAAAACTGCGGGGATTTCAGGCCGCATTGCGCGCTGATAATAACGGGTTTCGAGCAGGAACATCAATTCTTCGCAGATTGTGGACAGCTTCTCCCGATCCACATCCAGCCCGGAAAAAATGTATTCGGCCCAGACACGCAGGGAGGGCAGTTCTTCCAAATACTTAATACTCCAGCGCTTGTAATTTTCGAGACCCCCGGAGATGACTTCGTAAAGTTGTTCATTCGTTAGCTGAAGATCGATCCCAGCCTGGATGAGCCGTTGATGGATCAGCTTGGTCGCTTCGAGGCGAATTTCACGCGTATACCCGAAGGTCTCAATCGTGCCACCCATGTCAAAAAATACAGCTTGGATTTTCATACGCTTCAGCTCGCCTTTCGAGAATATTTCATACTGCACCCTGCGATTCGAGAACAGGTGCTCGTTTTCACTATATAAATTTAAGTCTTCTAAGCTTGGTTTTGTTTCCTTGGGCACGGATTTGCAGGTCCGTGCCCAAAGTGTTATTCCATAAAGATCAAGTTTTGAGATTAGGGTGCGGTCAAATTCAATAGATAGAAATCACGCGCCTCTACAAGTTTGTCATAAGCGTACTGCTCAGGGATGAACCAGGTGAGCTTCTGACTTCATCCAAAGTCTTCTGTCCTTCAGGGACTTCGTAGGTGGGATCCGGGAAATAGGTACCGAACTTGGCCCACGGATCACGCCCATCCTCGCTGGTGATGAATTGGATGAACAGCTTGGCAGCATTGGGGTGGGGAGCCTGGTTGATGATGCCGGCATAACTTTGCGCCTGGACGCCGGAAATCGGATTCAGACCCCAACACGGTTCAAAGGCAAGGTTGCCATCCTGCACATCCGGGTAGTTCGAGTAGGATGTGAGGGCCAGGAAGTTGTCGGTCATGCCTGGAGTAGCAAAGGCGCTGTCGACTTCATCGCCACCCGGCTGGGGAATTGGCTGGTTCTGGGCAAAGCGTTTGAACCACAGCCAGCCAGCATCCGGGGTATCTTCGTCCAGTTCCGGTTCCTTGCCGTACAGATCCACATAAGCCTGCTTCATTTCGTCTGCGTGATAGGCAACGGTGATGAGTTTGCTGAGGGTCGAGGCATCATTCAGTGGATCTTCGATGACAAACTTGCCCTTCCATTCCGGCTGGGTGAGTTCCCAAAGGTTTTTGATCGGGCAGGCTGTCATTCAATTCCGAGTTATAGGCAATGATGCTGGTGCCGAAGCGGGACATTAACAATGGCTGGGTGTATTCCTCCACAACACTTGTTGAAGTGGGGACAAAGCGCCAGACATATTCGTGCGGAAGTACATTTCCAACAAGTTCCGCGCCACCACTGCTGAACCACACGTCCCCAACATAGCTTCCGGATTCCTGTTCGCCGACGGTCTTCGACAGTACGTCATCGCCGCCCAGGTCATACCCTTCGAGCTTGATATCGGGGTATTTTTCAGCCCATTTTTCAGCTGCCTTGGAGATCTTGGAAGTGTTGGCATAAACGACTACCGAGCCTTCCTTCTTCGCGGCTTCCTCAATGGCAGCCCAATCCTGTTCACCAGTATCATACTGGCCGAGCTGGTTCGCTTTCAGCCATTCTTCCTTGGCAGTGAGCGGTGCTTCCACGACCGGTGCCTCGGTGGGTGCCTGGGTGGCTACTTCCGTGGCGGCTGGTTGTTGAGGCTCCTGAACGGGGGCCTTGGTGGCAGGTGCGGCCGCACAGGCTGCAAGAAAACTGACGATCAAACAAATTGTCAGAAACTTTCCGATTATTTTCATTCCATTCTCCTTCTAGTTTTATTGAAACGACATTGAAACGCCAAGTTCACAATTTTCAAAGGTTTTACTTTTTCTACAGTGCCTCCTTTCGCCTCTTTCTTGGAAAAGGAAATGCAACAAAGGTCTACTAATTGTGGGAAGCCAGCAGGTTCCCGCTTTCCTTATCATACAGGTTCAGGGAATCGGGATCAAATTTCAACCAGATCCGTTCATCCATATGGATCTTGCTAATTCCCATTACTTTGACTGTGATCTCCGTCTCACCGCGTTGTGCCACAATCGTGGAGTCGGCGCCTGCCGGGAGAACCGAGTAGGCTTTGAATTCCACCGCATCCGGCTCCGGCTTGGTCGATACGGTGACATCTTCGGGGCGAACAGCAATCACCATCTTGCCACTCGCAGAATGGGTATCCATTGGGATCTTGAAATCCGCGATTTGAACGCAATTTCCTCCGTTGGCAGTGCCGTCCAACAGGTTCACCTTCGGATTACCAATAAAGTCCGCCACGAACAGGTTGGCAGGAAAATGGTAGACGCGGTCTGGAGAATCCAGCTGCTGGATAACACCCTGTTTCATTACAGCGATATTGGATGACATGGTGAGTGCTTCCACCTGATCGTGAGTTACATATATGGTGGTGGCCCCGGCAAGATGGTGCATACGCTTGAGCTCGCCGCGCATATCCATGCGAAGCCGGGCATCCAGGTTGGAGAGAGGCTCATCCATCAGAAAGACCCTCGGACGATAGGCCAGGATTCGGGCCAGGGCGATGCGCTGCTGCTGTCCACCGCTCATCTCACGGGGATAGCGATCCTCGTAGCCTTCCATTTGCACATAGGCCAATGACTCCTTGACCCGCTTGTCCATCTCCTGCTTGGACATCTTTCGGATCTCAAGCGCGAAGGTAATATTCTTATAAACGGTCATATGAGGCCAGAGGGCATAATTCTGAAACATCAGGCCGAGGTCGCGGGACCCGGCAGGCAGGGATATTCCGCTCCTGCTGGAAAAGACCAGCTTGTCGCCGATATAGATCTCCCCTTCATCCGGATCTTCGAGTCCGGCAATGCAGCGCAGCAGGGTGGTCTTTCCACACCCGGAGGGACCCAGCAAGGTCAGGAAGGAGCCCGGCTCGATATCCAGGCTGACGTTGTTTACTGCTGCAACATTTCCAAAGCGTTTGGTAAGGTTTTTAATGACGATCGTTGTTGCCATGGTTTCCTCTTTACATTCCAAGTCCCTTTTTGAGACCACCGCCCTGGAAGCGGCCGATGATAAAGTTGCCTGCCAGCACCAGTGTGATCAGGAGCAGAATGACTGCATTCGCCTGTTGTTCATTCCCGTTTTCACTATAGCGCATGGTCATGCTGGCAAGGACCGCAGTGGATGGGGTTACCAGCAAAATGATCAAAGAAAGTTCACGCATCGTGGTGATGAACACCATCAAAAATCCTGAGATAAACCCCGTTTTGGTGAGGGGAAAGATGATGCGTGTGAAGCGCTGCCAGGCATTTGCACCTGCCACCGCAGCGGCCTCCTCCAATTCCCTGCCCACCTGGAGCATGGACGAAACGCCGCTCCGTGATGAATAAGGAATGTGTTTTGCCACCGATACAACAACCAGCAGGGCAAAGGTGCCATAGAGCGCCGGGATGGGTCCCACCGGTTTTGCGAACATTGAAATATAGACTGCGCCAAAGGCAATGCCCGGAATTACATAAGGGATAAAAGCCAGCTGCTCCACAACCTTTGCCAGCCGCGTGCCTCTGCCTTTCACAATGGCATAGCCGAGAATGACTCCCAGGAAAGCTGTGAATAAGGCAGTATAAACGGATAATTTGAGCGAGTTCCAGGCAGCCCGCCAGATGGCAGGATTGCGCAACACGCCAGGTTCCCCGCTGTTGATTTTTTCATTACTTTTCCCGATCCAATGCGCCAGGGTGAAGTTGGATAAGTTGTAATCACCAGAACGCAGCATCAATGTGCTCCAGAGCAGAAGGATCAAAGGGAGTGATCGCAACTGCTATCTGAAACAGGATCACCAACGCAGTGAGGAACCTCGCCAATTGCGTAACTTTGTTTTCTGCGACATGAAACCACGCCCGCCAATGGTCTCGTAACTCTTGCGGGTCCCAACGATTCTCTGGTTCAAATAGATGGTGGTCATGGAAAAGAGGATCAGGACGATCGCCAGGACAAAGGCATCCCCATAGGCGCCAACTGTAGTGTTGGAGCGTATCATCGTCGCAACTGTATAGTAACGGACAGGCACCCCGAGGACATTTGGCCCACCAAACGTACCCATGGTCTTTGAGAAGGTCATGATAAAGCCTGAGAGAATGGCCGGAATCACGAGGGGGAAGGTGATCTTTCCCAGGATACGGGAGCGGCTGGCGCCGGCCAGTTCTCCAGCCTCCTCCAGGCTGGAATCGATCGACATCAATGCCGCTGAAATAAATAGAAAGAAAAAGGTATAGTAGTGTAACCCGCTGCTGATGATGATCGGGATCGGTCCAAAGGCCAGCCAATTCGGGGGCGCTATTCCCGTCAAGTCCATGATCAACCCTGGCACCCCGCCTGCTGTGCCGTTATTGAATGCCACCTTCCAGGCCATGGCGATCGTCCAGGACGGCATGATGTACGGAATAACCGCCAGGAAGTTTATCGTTTTCCTGGCGGGCATATCGGTACGGATGACCATCCAGGCCAGGCTTCCGCCAATCGCAAGAGAGAGAAGCGTGGCGCCCAACGAGACAGTCATCGAATGCACCATGGGCTGATATGTCATGATCTGGCCGATCTTGCCGGTCAACATCCTGACCCAGTGGAAGGCTGTCCACGCCCCGACGACAGCATCCTGGGCATATCGCATATCCTTCTCAGAGTAGGTGATCGTAATCCTGACCATGCGGTAAAGCGGAACGATCACCATGTAAACCATGGCTGCCAGCATAATCAGGGAAAGGACAACCCGCGGGCTGGTCAACCACCGAAAGAATTTTCTTAGGCTGGCAAGCACACGAACTGATAATGGTGTCCCCTCTGTTATCGTAAGGCTGGTCATAGATTTCTCCTGACAGAGTATTCGTTGCCAAGATCAGCAACTACCAATCAACTCTTGCTATCAGGCACCGCTAAAGGGGAGATCTATAAACCACTAAAGAATTAAGTTGATGAACCGCTATATTTCTTAAATCGCTCGCGCAGCTGATCCAGCTTATCGAGCTTTTCCATCACACCACCCTCCTCGCCACCCACCGCCAGTAAAAGTGAATTGATAATGGTCATGGGAACAACAAGGGAATGGAAACCTGAAACGGGGCCGCGCCTGGCAGAAAGCACTACTGTTGCCCTGTCCCCGATGATGGAGCCCAGTGTATCTGTCAGCATAACGACAGGGCATTGGATATCGCGAGCGTAGTCGAGGACCAATTCCAGGGCGGGTGTAACATCAAAAAAACAGATCACAAAAAGCAGATCGTGCTCCGTCATCGAAAGAAGCGGCTCCAGAAATTCGCGCCCGGAAGTGATCAAAGGGATGACCTGGTGACCAAACCGTTCCAGCCGGATCCGCATCAATTCGACCAGCGAGACTGAAGGGCCGAGACCGAAGATGAAAATTCGCTTGCGGTCTTCCATCAAGCCAACAGCCTGGTGTAATGCATCCCGGTTCACCGATTTGAGCGATTGGGTCATGTAATCCATCTCTGAAATGACGAGACGCTCAAAGATATCTCCGGCTTCGCGCAGGTCATCCAAACGGCTCCGCAATCGGGCAGAATGTGTGACCCGGCGGCGGAAATTCTCCTGAAGGACTTCCCGCATGGCAGGATAGCTGTCGAAACCCAGCGAGCGGGCAAAGCGGACCAACGTTGCTTCGCTCAGATCCAGACGATTTGCCAACTCACCGGCGGAAAGGAAGGCGGACTTCCTCCTGGTTCTTGCGCAGGTAATCCGCGATCTGCTTTTCGCTTTTTGTGAGATTTTTATAGTTCTCACCGATGATCTGGCCAAAATCCGCACCTGCTAGGGTTTCTGCATCCATGGTGTTTTCCTTCAAAAAATAAAAAGGTGAAACCTTTCAAATTACAAAATTTATGAAATTTTTCTTTCATTTTGACATCATACAACAATATTCCATCTTTTGCAAGTATTCTTTCAAAATGTGTGACTTTTGTCATTACAAGTCGCGCTTATTGTCTGAGCCAATACGAGGTTATGCCAGATTCCGGACCTGCGGGTACCGGATAGCGACGAATAGTCCATATAGGAGGGAGAACACGGCACCCACCCCAATGGAGACCGGCGCGCCCAACCAGTCCGCGACAAAACCAGCCTGCAATCCACCAACCTGGGTTGTCCCGTGGGAAACAAGCGAGTACAGGCTCATGACGTGCCCTCTTAGCGAATCGGGAGTTGTCAACTGAAGCAGGGTATTCGCCATGGAGTTTTGAAAGACGTGGCTCATTCCCACAAACAACATGATGATGGTTGAAAACCATAGCGAATTGGATCTCACAAAGAAAAGAAGAAAGAGCGGGAATGCGATATTCCCGATCGTCAGCATCTGACCGCGGCGCGTGTTATCAGGCAGCGATGCAACGAGGAAGGCACCCACGACTGCTCCCAGTCCAACGGCAGAGAGCAGCAGCCCGAGCGGGATTGCCGCCGGTGCCTTGCAGCTCAGTACCTCGAAATTTCCCTGGCATAGGATTGCAATCAGTTCCCGGCCGCTCTCCTTGAGCATGCCGTCTGCGAATACCGGCATCAGGGTTTGATAAGGCCGGGACAGGAAGGAACTGATTGCCACAAGACTCATCAGGATGAGGATCGTCTGCTGGCCAATCACATATCGGACACCTTCCACCGTATGCCTGATTACAGGTATTTTGCCCTCTTCCTTTTGGTGGGGGTGCGGCAGGTTGCGCATCATCAATAAGCTGATGATTACTGCAAAAAAGCTCACGCCATTCAGGAAGAAGGCAACCGCCTCCCCCATCAAAGCAACGGAGACCCCGGCAAGTGCAGGTCCCAGTGTTTTGGCGCCATTCTGGATCGCAGAGTTAAGACCGATCGCGCTGGTCAAGTCATCCTTTCCTTCAACCATTTCGATCACGAACGATTGCCGTGCAGGCATATCCACGGCCTTCAATATTCCAAGCAAAAATGCCATTCCATAGACCTGCCAGATCTGCACGGTGCCTGACCATGTCAGAAACCCCAAAAGGATGGCCTGAAGCATCATCAAAGTCTGCGTAATAAGGATAATCGTTCGCTTCGGCACCCGGTCGGACAGGGATCCTCCCCATAAGGCGAACGGAACAAGCGGCAGCACCACCATAAAACTGACGATCCCGAGAGAGACCGCAGATCCGGTCATGCGGTACACGAGCACCTGCTGCGCCATGGACTGCATCCACGTACCCACCAGCGACAGCCCCTGGCCAAAGAACCAAAGCCGGTAATTCCGGTGACGCAACGCCCGGAACGTTACACTGGCATGAGGCTTGGATGTGCCAGCAATAGGCCCTGCGGGCGTTTGATGTGACATTACGAATGTGCGATTCTGTTTAGCCTGCACTCAGAACGGCTGCAACTTCCGGTGTTGTCCACAGTGCTGCACCGGTCGTGTCCACGACCATGTCACACATTGCCATCTGCGGGCGATAGGCGATCTCCGCCATAATGAACTGGTCCTTGAAGTAGCGGTTGCGGAAATATGTTGGCTCGTACTTCTTGCGGTAATCGATATCCCGCTTCCATTTCCGCTTCAAGCGGATGGGATCGTCGGTCAGATACACAACCTTGATCCCGATCAAATCGGCGACCTCACTCAATCAGGAACGGAAAATTGCCTTCGATGAAGACGATGTCTGCCGGTTCGATCTCAATGGGCACACCATCCGGTTTTAGATTTCCATCCAGATCATGGCTCGAGGTGGCATACACAAAATCGTAGCGGGGGATGGAGATCCTTTTTCCACTGGCAATATCCCGGAGGCTTTGCTTGAACAGCTCAAAATGGAGCGCTTCCTTCCCCTGCGTGAAGATGCCTTTTTCTTCGCGATACTCCCGGTCGGTCAGGAAGTTATCCAGCTCGATCGAGGTGGTTTTCTTCCCAGCCCGGTCAAAATCTGCGCGCAGACGTTCGACGATCTCCGTTTTTCCGGCAGCAGTCGGTCCGGCAACAGCCAGCAGGATCGGGATCCCGCGCGATGCGATGAGCTTGTGCACGCTCTCTACGAATGCCCGGTCCACTTCCGCATTTGCTTCCATGAACGCCTTATATCCAAGGTCCTGCAGACAGGCGAACGCCTTTTGCTTTTGCTCGAACTGCTTGAATGGTCTCTCGCCCAAATGAGTCAAAACCGGCCCCGTGAAATAGGAGGTACGATGCAGGAAGTAGAAGCCGCGCACATCAAAATAAAAGTGCGCCTCGACCCAGGCTTCGTCATACAAGCCGGTGACCAGGCCCGCAAAAAGCATGTCCGTCAAATTGACGATCTGATCATCCAGAACGATCCGGCCTTCGAGACGAGGCTTGATCTGGATCGAATCATAAAAGGAACGGCTGTTGACTTGGGCTTCGATCTCCTGTTTGGCATCCAGGGGAACTGATTGCCATCCCAGAGCGGGCGTCATATTCTTTAATCCATACTGGAATTCATAAAGTTCCATGTCCCTGACCGCCGGATCGATGTGTTTCATTTTTTCAAACAGGGATTTTGAAAAAACTTCCGGGCTAAAAATGTTATCCATTGACGTATCCTTTTCAGCGCACCATATTTGCGAATGCGTCCCGAGTTCGCCAGGGCGATCGGGATCACATTTGTTGCAGGCAAAACGCCGAGGCTGCCGCGCCCGCAGGCATGTTCGCCGTACTCGGCAATCCCGTCCGGGCGAACGTACTCGCCGTAAACCAACACCGGAACAGGATGCCAGGAGTGTGACTTGAGCACTGCAGGAGATGAATGATCCCCCCCAACAATGACTACATCGGGATGCAGCGCCAGAAGCCGCGGCAGGAGTGCATCCACTTCCTCGATCACACGCACCTTGCCATCGAAATCTCCGGCCTCCCCGCAGGTATCCGTCTTCTTGACATGCATGTAAAAAAAGTCAAAATCGTTCCAGTGCTTTTCGAGCGTGGCAAATTCATCGGCAGTCGTATCACCACAGACATCCAGGACTTCCATGCCTGCCAGGCGCGCAACCCCGCGATACATTCCGTTGATCGCGATCGCGGCGGGATGCAAACCATAGAGTTCAGGATACGTGGGAATGCGTGGAAGTCTGGCGAAGCCGCGCAAGGTGATCATATTGGCGGGATGTTTGTCAGCCAGCAGGCAGCGTGCCTGTTCGATGAACTGATTGGCAAAACAGGCTGCTTTTTCGGAGTCACAGTCCAGGGCGCGGACCGGCAGAGTCGGCGCGCCAATCTTGAGCGGGTCCGTCTCAGAGAGCGCATCACCCAACCCAGGGGCACGCATGACAAAGGCAAAGCGGTGCTCCTTGACCATTTCGACGAAGAATTCAACCCCATCCACCTTAATGGTACGCAGTAAATGGACAAGTTCACGCGCCTGGTCTGTTGGAATCCGTCCGGCGCGCCTGTCGGTGATGACCCCGTTTTCATCCACTGAACAGAAGTTGCCGCGCCCGGCGACATCCTCCGGACCGAGCTCGAAATCCACGCCAAGCGCCTCCAGCGCGCCGCGTCCGATTTCGTATTCGATGGGGTCATAGCCAAAAATGGCCAGATGACCCGGCCCGCTGCCGACTGTGATCCCCGGTCCGGCAGGCTGAGTCAATCCCAAAATGGACTTTTGTGCCAGCGCATCCAGATTAGGGGTACAGGCTGTCTCGAGTTCGGTCCTGCCACCGGCTTCTCTTGGCAGCCCACCCAACCCGTCCAGGATCAACAACACAATCTTTGTCTTGGCAGGGACGATGTGTTCCTGCAGAAATTTGAAATCCATATGACCCTCCGTCAATCATCGATCCCATAGTTTCTACCTTTACCGAAAACAAGTGCATCGAAGGCGCGCTGGATCTTGCCATAGTTACCGTCGCGGTCCAAAGCAATTCCCCGTCCCATGCCTGTGACCACAATTCCAATCCCGATCGACTCCATCTGGTTGTCCAGCTTTTCGAGCAGGACCGGGATGCTGCCCGGTTCGGTACTGCGGCCATCAAAAATCAAGTGTAGATAGACTTGTTCCAGTCCGCATTCCTTTGCTATACGCAGTAACGCCAGGGGATAGTCGATGGACCCATGCGAGCTTTTTTCCGTCAGCAGGCCGATCAGGTGCAGGTTCCTCCGCCGCTGCTTAACATCGTGGATTGTCTTCAGGAATACTTCGTTTGTATAGAACGTACCGTCCTGCATGGCCATGTCCAGGCGTACATCATCCTGGATGACAATGCGGCCTGCCCCCAGGTTCATGTGCCCGGCTTCCGAGTTGCCTGACTTTCCCGGCTTTCAAGCCAACTGCTTCCCCGGATGCAGCCAATTGGGAACCTGGCCAGCGGCGGACCAGCTCATCCCAGCGAGGAGTATCAGCGAGGAAGATCGGATTTGCAGCGTCATCCTTTCCCATGCCCCCATCCATCCAGGATCACAAGCAGCACGCGTCGTTTGCCACCCCAATCATGACCAGAGACCAGAGAACTCCCGGTCATGGCTTGAGGTTGCGCCAGTCCCAGGGCGGAGAGAATTGTCGGGGCCACATCGGCCAGGTTTCCATCGCGCAGGATCAGGTTCCGCTCTAGGCGGGAAGTCCAGGAGAATGAATTTGACAGGGTTGGTCGTATGCGCCACATGCGGAGTCCCGTCTGCGATTTTTCAGCTCCTCCAGATTGCCATGATCCGCAGTGACGAGCACCACGTAATCATTTGCAAGCGCCGCAATCAACGACCCGACCGAGATGAGTATCCACGATCGAGGCACATCGGATTTTTGCATCATCGTTCGACGTATGGCCGATCACATCCCCGTTGGCAAAATTGGTGATGATCAGATCATAGTTTTTTTCGATGCCGTGCAGCACTTCCTCGGTGACCTGAGGCAGGCTCAATCCAGGGACCTGGTCGAACGGAACACCTCTTGGGGAGGGAATACGAATATCTTCTTCATTGGCAAAAGGCTGGTTGTTGCCGCCATTGAAAAAGAAAGTGACGTGGGCAAACTTTTCAGAACTCGGCCGTATGCAGCTGACTCAATCCAGCTTTGCTGACCACTTCAGCAAGAGTAGTTGTGATCCGCGTAGGGGCAAAAGCGACTGGCAGATCTTTGAATTTTTCATGATACAGGGTCAGAATCACAAATTTCAAGTCCTGCAGATCGGGACGCGGGAATTGATCGAACCCTGGATTCGGTGAAGGCTTCGGTGAGCTCGATCTCGCGTTCGCCGCGGCGGCAGCAAAAGATTACCGCATCCCCATTCTGGATTCGGCCAACAGGCTCACCTTGCGCACCCGTAAGGACCATCGGCTCAAGAAAATAATCCGTCTGCCCCTCCGCGTACACGTCTCGAACTGCCCTGCCTAATGCAATGGCCCCATGCGTGATTTTATTGACGAGCATAGTCCGCTCCTCGTCTCAACCAGAGACAATCCAGCTACGTACATCATACTCAGTGCCTGGGATTCCAAGGCCGGGAATAGATCCAGCAATTCCTTGAACTGATGAATGATCAGATCCGGGCGGTTCTCATCGCTGATGATGGCATCGGCAAGTTCCTGGAGTGAGCTCATAATGACAACCAACCCAAATCCGGCGGCGCGCGGCCCCGTCACATCCCGTTTGAGGTTGTCACCGACGTACGCACAGTGTGCAGGATGGACTCCGGCAATGCCGTGTCGCTTCGATATAGATCGCCGGGTCCGGCTTGCGGATGCCGAGCACTGAGGAAAGCACCACCGCTTTGAAATACGGTGCGAAATTTTCGGCTTCCAGCCACTCGGGGATCTCGCGCGTACCGATCAGGTTGCTGATAATGCCAAGGATATAGCCGCGTCTGTTGCAGTTCCTCCACCACTTCCCGGCCGCCATCCACCACGACGCGCCGCCCCATTGATTGGCGGAATTGGTAGGTCAGCTCACCACTCAGAGGTGCGATCCTCTCCGGCGGAAAATCCGGTGTGAGCCAGCGCGTCCACATTTCAGATTTGGAAGCTTCCCGCAGGTTCTCAAACGCCCACTTACGATAGACCTTGTATCGCTCGTCCAGCCTGGCAACGAAGGTTGCAGGGTCTTCGTCTGTCCCCACCAGCTCAACGATCCTCTGCCGGGCCCGCGCCATGTGCTCCTGGTCCTTGACCAGGATCCGCAGCGTATTTCCAAGGTCAAGAAAAATCGCCTCAATTTTTTGTGTCATATCATTCACCTGGATTGAGCTTTGGATTTATTTCCGCGCCGGGAAAATATCGAGCAAATCCCTTGTTGTACGGATCGTGAAATCGGGTTTCACTTCAACCCTCGACGGTTCCTTGGCCAGCGTTGCAGGTTCCTCGATCAGGATCATCAGCCCGTAGCCGGCAGCCTGAGTCCCTTCCACATCGCGGACGGGATTGTCACCGACGTAGGCACACTTGCACGGTTCCACGCCGACACGGCGGGCGGCTTCCCAATAAATTTCGGGGTTGGGTTTGCGGATGGCTACCCTGGAGGAAAGCACAACTGCTTTGAAATAACCTGTCAGGCCATCGGTTTCCATCCAATCGGGAATTTCTGTTTCGGTGATCGTGTTGGCGATGATACCCAGGATATAAGCCGCGCCGGTCCAGTTCCAGGATGGTCTCCTTCACATCCGGGCGTGGGACGCGCCGTCCATCGTGGTCCCGCCATAAGCGTGTCAATCTGCCGGCCAGAGGAGCGATCGTTTCCGTTGGATAATTTGGCAGCAACCATTTCGTCCATAATTCCTTTTCGGAGGCTTCCAACAGAGTTCCCTTGGATTGCCTGCGATATGCATTCCAGCGGCATCCAGCGCCTGGAAAAATTCCTGTTCGGACTCCTGTCGTTCCCACCAGCGTCATCAAATCCTTTTTGGCCTGTGCCATGAATTCGCGGTCTTCTACCACGATCCGAAGGTATTGCCCACATCCAGGAAGATTGCTTCGATATTTTTATTCCATTATGCCTTCCTTCATTATTTGGTTTTATGAAATATGTCTTTCATTTGAAAATAATACGACATTTTTCACAATTTTGCAAGTAGTCTTTCAAAAGTATTGACATTTGTCCTGTGGATGTGTACACTATAGTCACAATGCACACGTGTGCAAAGGAGCACTGCATTGCCTGTCACGATCAAGGATATTGCAAAACGAGTTGGCGTTTCCCACACGACCGTCTCGCGCGCACTACACGGTAATTCCCTTATTTCCGATGAGACCAGCCAGCGCATCAGGCAGGTTGCCACGGAGATGGGCTACCAACCCAGTGCCGCAGCCCGTTCACTGAAGACCAACCGTTCTCAAGTCCTGGGGGTGATCGTCAGCAGTCTGGATGACCCATTCTTCAGCGAGATTCTGCAGGGCATTGAAGAAACAGCCCAGGAAAGCGATTTCAGCCTGTTCATCGCCGCCTCGCAGCGTGATCCCAGATCGCGAGCGCAGGATCGTCCAGACCATGATGGAACATCGCGTCGATGGCGTCATCATCTGTTCCACCTCTTTTAGAGCAGCGCAGGGACGGCATCTGCTTGATTACGGCTTCCCCATTGTGGTGGTCAACAACCAATCGGCTGAAGACTTTCGCTACTCCATCTATCATGATGATGTGGATGGCAGCCGCCAGGTTACGCGCCATCTGATTGATCTGGGTCACCGGCGCATCGCCTACCTGGGCAACTCGCTCTCCGGGCGCACCACGCTCGACAGGCTTTCCGGCTTTCGGACGGAAATGGAATCTGCCGGACTGCCCATCCTGGATGAATACGTACATGAGGTAAAAGGTGGGAATCCCGAGCATGGCATGGCAGGAGCGGAATATTTTCTCGGTCTCTCAGACCGCCCATCGGCCATCGTATGCTTCAACGACCTGATCGCCACGGGCGTACTCAAAGACCTGTACGCAGCGGGACTGGAGGTGCCCTGCCGATATCTCCGTGACTGGCTTCGACAACATCAAATTTTCTGACTACACCCACCCTGCGCTGACTACCTTTGACCAGCCCAAGCGTTTCATCGGCATGGAAGCCGCACGGCTGCTGCTGGGCCTGCTCACGCCATGCACCTGATGATGGCGAAAAAGTCAAAATGCTCAAAGGCAACCTGCTCGTGCGCGCCTCCACTGCCCCCGTCCGACTGATTGGATTTCACATGCTCCCACCATAGATTCAGCCACTCTCCGCTCCTGCCCCGCTCGCTGACAGCTCAATGCGGATGTGGAATATGCGCTGGCGCAAACAGATGCCGGTGCCCGGCTGGCCATCTGTGCACCCGTCAGATTCCGAGCTCAATCCAGCCCTTCACCGGCGAACGCTCCGAACTGAACGGCCGGACGCTGCATTGTTTGCCCGCTCTACGCCCAGCCAATGCTGCCGCCCTGCGCGCCCAACTGACCTGGCTCCAGCCCCGCCCTCTCGGACTCGAGACATCCGCCGGCATGGGCGACCGCATCGGCCTGGCGACGCCGGGCCATGTACGCGCCGTCCGCGCGACCGGCGGCGGGATCGCCCCGATCTTCGCCCAGCAATCCATCCGCGAGATGGCGCGCACCGGACGTACCCTCAACAGGTGATGGACGATGCCACCTGGGGCATCTTCCAGGAAGGCTGGCAGGACGGCGTTGGCGCCGACGCTGACCATCTCAAAACTCCCGCCGACATCGATGCCTGCCTGTCGGCTGGATATCAGCTTCTTCACCATTGACCCTGGCGAATATGTGGATAACCGGGCCGAGATCCGCAGACCTGAGCGAACTTGCGCGAAATTACCGAGTCGCTTCCTGCTGAAATTCATCCCAAGGCCAGCGGGTTATCCGGCAAGGATTTTGACATCGAAGGATTGAAAATCCATTTTGATGAGTTCACGCTGGTCAAGGCGGCTGTCAAATATGGCAAAGCGGTTGCCCATGTCGCCTCCATGTATCATCACCTGGCTAAGACCGCCGGCCGAACGACCCTTCGAACTCGAAGTCTCCGTGGACGAGACGGACCAGCCCACTTCGCATGCTGAGCATATTTACATTGCCAGCGAACTCAAACGGCTGGGTGTGCACTGGGTCAGTCTTGCGCCGCGTTATGTGGGTCGCTTCGAAAAGGGCGTGGACTACATCGGCGACACTGGAGCCTTTGAGCGCGATTTCGCCGGCCACGCCGCGATCGCACGGCACTTTGGCCCCTACAAACTCAGCCTGCACTCGGGTTCGGATAAGTTCAGCATTTATCCCATCGCCGCCCGTCTCTCACAGGGGCTGGTGCATCTCAAGACTGCCGGAACCAGTTATCTTGAAGCACTGCGCACCATTGCCGCACTGGATACGGATCTCTTCCGCGAGATTTATCTTTTCGCACGCGATCGCTATGAGACAGACAAAGCCAGCTACCATGTTTCAGCCGAACTGGGACGCGCTCCCCTGCCCGAGGATGTTACCGATTGGACTGCCCTGCTCGATCAATTCGATGCCCGCGAAATCCTGCATGTCGCCTTCGGCTCGGTACTGACGCCAGGTCTGGTGATGGATACTCTGCGATTTTATGACCGCTTCATCTCAATCCTGCGCGCCAACTCTGAAGCCTATGCAGACCAATCTTGAAAAACATTTTATCCGCCATTTGAAACCGTTCGCCGATTCATGGAACATCAAGATGACCGAACTCTTTCCCCAACCCAATTTTTATATCGCCGGCAAAGTAGCCGTTGTGACCGGCGGAGCCGGAGTATTGTGCGCCGCCATGTGCCGGGCGCTGGCGAATGCGGGAGCCAAGATCGCCGTGCTGGATTTGAATCCTGCTGCTGCCGGACGGCTTGCCGCTGAAATCTGCTACTGCGGGCGGTGAAGCCATCAGTGTTACCTGCGATGTGCTCGATCGGGCCAGCATCGAAGCTGCCGCCCGGGAAGTCATCGCAAAATTCGGACGGGTGGATATTCTGATCAACGGCGCGGGCGGGAATAAGCCACAGGCCACCACCAGTCCCGAACAATCCTTCTTTGACCTGCCCGCCGATGCCCTGCGCTGGGTCTTTGATTTAAACCTGCTCGGCACCATCCTGCCAGTCACAGGTCTTTGGCAGGATCATGGCAGAACAAAAGAACGGTGTCATTCTCAACATCTCATCCATGAATGCCTTCCGTCCTTTGACGCGCATCGCGGCCTATTCTGCGGCAAAAGCCGGCGTGAGTAACTTTACACAGTGGCTGGCCGTCCATATGGCGCAGACCTATTCACCGGAAATCCGTGTCAACGCGATTGCGCCCGGTTTTTTGTTGGCGAGCAAAACCGGAAGCTGTTGTTGAACGATGATGGCTCGCTCACACCACGTGGACAGTCCATCCTTGCCCACACGCCGCATGGCGCGTTTTGGCAATCCGGAAGATCTGCTTGGCACGGTTCTGTGGCTGGTCTCGCCTGCATCGGATTTCGTCACTGGCATCGTCGTCCCGGTGGACGGCGGTTTCTCAGCCTTCAGTGGAGTATGAAGATATGATCATCGGGCAGGGTTTTACAGATCGCTGCCTGACGGATGATGAAGTCCGCGCCATCGTGAGCGAGTCGCTCGATTCGCTCCACCTGGATGGCAAACGTGTGCTCATCATCATCCCGGACGGGACGCGCAGCATGCCCATGCCTCTGATGTTTTCCCTGTTCGACGAATTTCTCGGCGACCGCGTCAGGGCGCTGGATTACCTGGTGGCGCTGGGCACCCACCAGCCGATGAACGATTCACAGCTGGGCAAACTGATCGGGCAGACCGTGACCAATGGACGGGTCGGCGCGAGCCGCATCTTCAATCACGAGTGGCAGGATCCCGCCAATTTCGCCCACATCGGCACCATTCCTGCTGACGAAGTGAACCAGATCACGGCTGGCTTGATGGCACAGGACGTGCCAGTCAGCTTGAATAAAATCATTTTCGAGTATGACCAGCTCATCATCTGCGGACCGGTTTTCCCGCATGAAGTGGTGGGCTTTTCAGGCGGAAACAAATACTTTTTCCCCGGCATCGCCGGTCCGGAGATCATCAACTTCACCCACTGGCTGGGCGCAGTCATCACCAACTACAAGGTTATCGGCGCCGGCTATACCCCTGTCCGGGCCGTAATTGACCGCGCTGCCGGTTTTATCGATCGTCCAAAGTCATGCTTTGCACTGGTCGTCACGCACGCCGGGTCTCGCCGGGATGTACTTCGGCTCACCTGAAGAAGCCTGGCAGTCCGCTGCAAATCTATCTGCGCAGAAACACATTGTTTACGTGGACAAACCTTTCCAGCGCGTGCTTTCGATCATGCCGGAAATGTACGATGACCTGTGGACTGCCGCCAAGGGCATGTACAAGATGGAACCGGCCGTGGCCGATGGCGGAGAGATCATCATTTACGCGCCGCATATCAGCGAGGTCAGTTACACCCACGGCAAACTGATCGATGAAATCGGCTATCACTGCCGCGATTATTTTATGAAGCAATGGGATAAGTTCAAGGATTATCCCGGCGGCGTGCTGGCGCACTCCACCCATGTACGCGGGACTCGGTATCATACGACCCGCAAACGGGCATCGAGATTCCTGCGGATTCGCGTCACGCTGGCAACTCGCATCCCAGCCGAACGCTGCGCCCACATCAATCTCGGCTATCTCGACCCGGACACGATCCGCATCGAAGACTGGCAGAACCGCGAAAGCGAAGGGATTCTGGTGGTGCCGCGTGCCGGCGAAATGTTGTATCGCATCAAGGAATAACTCAGGAGAATTTCATGACTTATAAAATTGGAATTGTTGGTTTGGGAGTGATGGGTCACAACCTGGCGCTTAACATGGAACGCAACGGATTTCCCGTGGCAGGCTATGATCTGGATGCTGCCAAGACCAAAGCCTTCCTGGATGGTCCTGCTGCCGGGAAGAACATCATCGGAGTTGACTCGCCTGCCGCGCTGATGGCTGTCCTTGAAAAACCGCGCCGCATCCTGCTCATGGTTCCCGCGGGCCCGCCGGTGGACAGCGCCATCGCACATCTCAAACCGCATCTCGAGCCGGGCGATATTTTGATGGATGGCGGCAACTCGTTTTTCATGGACACCGAACGACGCAACAAGGCGCTCGAAGCGGAAGGATTTAACTTCATCGGCACCGGGGTGTCCGGCGGCGAGGAAGGCGCGCTCTGGGGACCGGCGATCATGCCCGGTGGTCAGCGCGAAGCCTGGGATGCCACCGCGCCCATCTTCCGCGCCATCGCCGCAAAAGCCGAAGATGGGCAGCCGTGCGTGGATTACATGGGGCCGCGCGGCGCGGGGCATTATGTCAAGATGGTACATAACGGCATCGAATATGGCGATATGCAGTTGATCGCCGAGATCTATGACCTGCTGCATCGGGGTGCGGGCATTTCCAATGGCGAGCTGGCTCGGATTTTTTCAGAGTGGAATGAAGGCGATCTAAAATCATATCTTGATCGAGATTACTGCCAATATTCTGCGGCGGTTGGATGAAGAAAGCGGCGAGGCACTGGTTGATTTTATTCTGGACGAAGCTGCCCAAAAAGGCACAGGCAAGTGGACATCGCAAAACGCGCTCGATGTGGGCGCGCCCATCCCGACGATCAATGCCGCGGTGGAGAGTCGCATCCTCTCCAGCCTGAAAGCCGAACGGGTGGTTGCCAGCCGCATCCTGGGTGGACAGACATCACCATTTACCGGCGATTGCGACCAGCTGATTGGTCTGGCGCAAAAAGCCCTATATGCCAGTAAGATCACCTCCTATGCCCAGGGTTTTGGATTGCTCAAACTGGCGTCGAAGGAATACAACTATGATTTGAACTATGCCGGAATTGCTCGCATTTGGCGGGCAGGCTGCATTATCCGTGCCGGGCTGTTGAACGACATTACTTCTGCGTTTGAACGCAATCCTGAACTGCCCAACCTTTTGCTCGATGAGGCCTTCCGCGCTACTGTGCTTGACCATCAATCTGCGTGGCGGGAAGTGCTGCAAACCGGGAATCGGCCTGGGCATCCCCATGCTGGCAATATCGGCTTCCCTGGCATATTTTGATGCCTATCGCAGTGAACGTCTGCCGGCCAATCTCACCCAAGCCCAGCGCGATTACTTCGGCGCACACACCTACCGGCGCACCGATCGCGAAGGCATATTCCATACGGAGTGGATTAAATGAAATACGGACTCAACATCAAGCCTGAAGGCGCTTTGGATTTAGTTTCGCTGGGCGCTCTTAATCACCGCGTCGATTCGGGAATCATTCCATTCAGCAAGGCTGTGGAATGGCAGGTGCATCCCAGCGGCGGTGAATACAACGTAGCGGCGAACCTTTCCAACTGCTTTCACCTGCGCACCGGGCTTGTCTCGGCGATGGTGGAATACCCGATCGGCGACCTGATATCCGAACGGGTACGACAGATGGGCATCACCCCTTTTTATAAATACTTCAAACACAATGGCGTCAACGGACCCAATATGGCCACCATCTACAGCGATCGCGGCTATGGCGTCCGGGCACCGGTGGTCTTCTATAACCGCGCAAACGAAGCCGCCGCCCAACTCAAACCCGGTGACTTCGACTGGAATGCGATCTTTGCCGGTGGCGTGCGCTGGTTCCACAGCGGAGGCATCTTCGCCTCGCTTTCGGAAACCACCGGAGAGTTGATCCTTGAAGCCATGCAGGCTGCCAAGGCTGCCGGTGTGGTCACATCCTTTGACCTGAATTATCGCGCCAAGTTGTGGAACATCTGGGGTGGACAGGAACGTGCCCAATCCGTGATCCGACGCATTGTGGAGAATGTGGATGTGCTCGTCGGAAACGAGGAGGATCTTCAGCTCGGATTGGGCATCCCCGGTCCTGAAGTTGTCACCAAATCCAAGCTGGATCCGAGCATGTTCTTTGGGATGATCGAAGATGTGGTTGACGAAATTTCCCCATGTCAAAATCGTTGCCACCACCCTGCGCGAAGTCCACTCGACGAACCATCATGGCTGGGGCGCCGTGGCATGGATCGATGGCAAGGTTTATATCTCGCCCACTTGTGACCTTGATATCCACGATCGTGTTGGCGGAGGGGATGGATTCGCCGCCGGCTTTTTCTATGGGCTATTGACCGGCGAACCTGAACAGGAAGCCGTCAACCTGGGCTGGGCCCATGGTGCGCTGATCACCACTTTCCCTGGGGATACCACCATGGCTAGCGTGGAGCAGGTGCGTTCGTTTGCCAAAGGCGGTTCGGCAAGAATTCAAAGGTAATCCATTGCGTGGGCGGTTTGCCCGAGACTGATCCATTCGGACCGTCCACGCAAAAATTTTTCACAATTATGCACACGTGTGCGTAAAGATTGAGACAAAAGAAGGAGAACAACATGGAAAAAATGAAGGCGCTCGTTTTCAAGGAAATCGGAAAACTTGTATTGGAGGAGAGATGCGTCCCCCACGTCAAGGAACCGGATGATGTCGTCATCAAGGTTCACCGGGTGGGGATCTGCGGCACGGATGTCAAGATCATGGAGGGCAAGCATCACTTCAGGCCCGATACCGTGCTTGGTCACGAGTTCTGCGGCGAGATCGTGGAAGTCGGCTCGCATGTGCACCACGTCAAGCTCGGCGATCGTGTCTCTGTGGATAACAACATCCGCTGTGGGTTTTGTACGTTCTGCCGCATGGGCCTGACCAGCCAGTGCGTGGAGATCAAGGAGAATGCCATCGGCGTAATGCGTGATGGCGGCTACGCGGAATACTGCCTGGTCCCGGAAAAGCAATGCTACGTCCTGCCGGATGAGATCGATGATGTGACCGGCTCACAAGTGGAAACGCTTGCAACTGTGATCAACGGCATGAACCACCTGCAGATGCTGCCCTATGATTATGTGCTGATCCTGGGCTTCGGTCCCATCGGCTACCTCTTTGCGCAGTTCGCAAAGAACATCGCCGCCAAGGTGGCCGTGACCGAGATCGATCCCTTCCGCATCAGCGTGGCAAAGCAATGCGGGCTTACGGTCTGGAACCCGCAAGTGGATGATATCGAGAAGAACATCACCGAGTTCACTTATGGACGCAAGGCGGATATTGTCGTCGAAGCCACCGGGAATGCCATCGAGCAGGCGCTCAAGTGCGTGACGCCTGGCGGCAAGGTGCTGCCCTTCGGCATGGATTCCTCCATCACTGCCAGCATCGTCCCGAACGAAGTCACACGCTGGGCCACCAAGATCATCGGCCTGTACCTGGGACAGAATACGATGGTGCCCTCCATCCGCATCTTCCAGGAGAAGCGGCTGAACATGAAGCCATTCTTCACGAAGCTGATCCCGCTCGAGGAAGGCCTGGATGCCTTTAACTGTCTGGGGCTCGATCCCAGGACCATGCAGCACCATGACAAGAGTGCGATGAAGATCGTGATGACGATGTAGAACCCTCACCCCTACCCCTCTCCCTGCAGGGAGAGGGGGAAAGGAAACTATGAGAAAAATCAATATCGCCGTGATCGGAACCGGACGGATGGGCAGTGTGCATGTACGCAATATCGCTCGGCTCATCCCGGAAGCGAACCTGGTAGCGGTCTGTGATATCCGCCTGGAAGTGGCGCAGGCTGTCGCCGATGAGTGTGGGATCCAGCGTGTGGTGCGCGATTATCACGAGCTGCTGGAGGATGAAAGACATTGAAGCGATCCTGATTGCCACGAGCACACCAACGCATGCCATGATCGTCAAGGATGCGGCGGCTGCGGGCAAACAGATCTTCTGCGAAAAGCCGCTTGCCCTCGACCTGGCCGACATCGATGATGCGCTGGCAGAAGTTGAGAAAGCGGGAGTCAAGCTGCAGGTCGGGTTCAACCGCCGGTTTGACAAGAGCTACCAAAAGAGTCCATGAAATTGTTGTTTCGGGAGAAATCGGACGCCCCTGCATCCTGCGTATCACCAACCGTGACCCGGACTTCCCTGCCATGGAATTCATGCGGGCTTCCGGCGGAATGTTTCTCGACCTGGCCATCCATGATTTTGACATGGTGCGCTACCAGGTCGGCGAGGTGGACGAAGTCTATGCCATGGGCGAGTGTGTTGATCAACCCGGAATTGAATGAATTCAACGATGTCGATACCGCCGTGGTCACACTCAAGTTTGCCAACGGGGCCGTCGGCGCCATCGATAACAGCCGCAAGGCGGTCTATGGCTACGACCAGCGCCTGGAAGTGTTCTGCTCGAACGGCACGGCCATGGCGGAGAATGAAGCCGAATCCACCGTTATCAAAGGTAACACAGATGGATTTCTCTCCGCCAAGCCGCCTTACTTCTTCATGCAGCGCTACGCGCCCTGTTATGTGGAGGAAGTGCGCCAGTTCATCGAATGTGTGCGTGACGACAAACCGACTCCAACCTCAGGAGCAGACGGGCGTGCTGCCGTTGTCCTCGGTTACGCTGCCGGGAAATCACTGCAGGAAAACCGGCCTGTGAAGATCAGTGAGATTGGATAAAGGCAGACCATAGACCATGGATGATGGACTATGGTCCATGGTCCAGGCAAGGATCCATCTGTGAATTCCAAAAGTTTGAGCCGCCCTTCCGAATCCGAATACTTGAACTGCATTCGCTGCGGGCTATGCCTGTCTGTCTGCCCGACGTATCGCGAATCTCTCAGCGAGACGGCCTCCCCGCGCGGGCGGGTGGCTTTGACCCGCAAGGGACTGGAAGGTGAGCTGGAGCTCAGCGCGAACCTGGTCGAGCAAATGTATGGTTGTTTTGCCTGCATGGCCTGCAACGATGCCTGCCCCGTGGGCATTCATCCGGCGGATCTTGCTATTGAAATGAGAGAGGTTCAGGAGCAGATCGATCCACGTCCCTGGAAAGAAACTCTCTTTGGCGGACTCATCCCCAAACCCCGGCGCATGGAACTGGCGACCCTGCCCTTGAGACTGTATGAACGGCTTGGACTGCGGCGCCTGGTGTATGCGCTCGGACTTCGCAAAATACTGCCTGCACAGCTGCGTGACATGGAAGCCATGCTGCCGCGTCTGCCACAACGTCCGTTACGGCAGATCCTGCCGGAAATAACCGAAGCGATCTCTGTCTCCCTCTCCTTCAGGAGAGGCCGGGGTGAGGTCCGGGTTGGCTTTTTCCTGGGCTGCGCCCAAAGCCTGATGTTTGCGGAGGAAAGCGCTGCGACGGTCCGGGTTCTGGCCCGCAACGGATGCACTGTCATCACGCCAAAGGAAACCGTTTGCTGTGGGATGCCCGCGGCGGGTTATGGCCGGCAGGATTTGGTCCTGAAACAGGCCCAACATAACATCGCGCTCTTTGAACAGGCAGAGGTGGAGATTATCGTCACCGATTGCGCAACCTGCGGTTCGACCCTCAAGGAATATGGCCAGTTGTTTGCAGATGATCCCGAGTGGGCGAAGCGCGCGAATGAATTCAGCAGGAAGGTCCGGGATGTAAGTGAATACCTGGCCTCCATTCCGCTCGAAAAGCCGCAGGGACGCATCGAAGCGCGCGTCACCTATCACGATCCATGTCATCTGCGGCGCGGCCAGGGAGTGTGGAAACAACCGCGCGCATTGCTAAAAATGATCGATGGCATCGAGTTTGTCGAGCTTCCTGAGGCGGATTGGTGCTGCGGCTCGGCAGGCAGTCAGCTCATCACGCATTACGAGACCTCGCTCAAAGTGCTGGGGCACAAAATGGACAACCTTGAAAGCACGCGGGCGGAATACATCGCATCCGGTTGCCCCGGCTGCCAGATGCAGTTAAACGTTGGTGTTCGCCGGCGTGGACTGAATGTGAAGGTGGTCCATCCCATCGAATTGCTGGACCGGGCGTATCGGTCGGGCACCAGGAGGCAGGATGGATAAAAACATCATCGTTGAACTACAAAAAATTATTGGCAAGGACGGCGTTCTTTCCACGCCCGAGGATCTGGCGGTCTACAGCTACGACGGCACCTTTGCCGAGCATCGCCCGGACGTGGTCGTCCTGCCGCGCACGACGGAACAGGTCAGTCAGGTGGTCATGCTGGCGGCACGCGAACATATCCCGGTTGTCACGCGCGGGATGGGATCCGGGCTGGCGGCCGCGTCGGTGCCGTTCTGTGGGGGGATCACATTATCCATGACGCGCATGAACCACATCCTGGAGATCGATGAGGTCAATGCCACTGTCCATGTGGAAGCCGGCACGATCACCGCGGACCTGCAAACTGCTGTCGAAAAACTTGGACTGTTCTATCCGCCTGACCCATCCAGCCTCAAGCATTCGACCATCGGTGGGAATATTGCCTGCAATGCCGGCGGTCCCCGCTGCCTGAAGTATGGCGTGACCGGCGATTACGTTCTGGGACTGACCGTTGTCCTGGCGGATGGGCGCATCCTGCACAGCGGCGGCAAGTTGATCAAGGATGTGGTGGGATACGACCTGAAGGCTTTGTTCACCGGCTCGGAAGGGACGCTGGGCATCATCACCGAAGCGCTTCTCCGCCTCGTGGCAAAACCGAAATTTGCACGCACTGCCCTGGTGGAATTTTCCAATCTCGAGGATGCCTCCCGCACGGTGAATGCCATTTTTCCGCTGGGCTGCTCCCCGCCACGATCGAGCTGATGGATGAAACCGCCATCGCCTGCATCGAGGAAGCCATGCACCTCGGTCTGCCTCTGGACGTGGAAGCCACCCTGCTCATCGAAACAGATGGAATGGATGCAGAACGCCTCTGCGTGAGATCGAAGCCATCGCCGGAATCTGCCGCGAATGCGGGGCAAGGCAGGTCAAAGTGGCGAAAGATGAAGCAGAGCGCTCCAGCTTGTGGAAGGCGCGCCGTTCGATCTCTCCGGCACTGGCACGCAAGGCGCCCAACAAACTTGGCGAAGACATTACCGTGCCGCGCAGTGCCATCCCGCAGGCGATCCGCCAGTTGAAAGGCGTCAGCACCAGGTATGGCCTGCCCATTGTCATCTTCGGGCATGCGGGGGATGGCAACCTACATCCGAACATCCTCTTCGACAAACGCGATCCTGAACAATGGGAAAAGGTCGAGCAAATGGTTGCCGAGGAATTTGAGATCGCCCTGCGACTCGGCGGCACGCTTTCCGGCGAGCATGGCGTTGGGGCATTGAAACGTCCCTACATGCGGAAGGCTCTCGGCGACGTGTCGATCGATATCCAGAAACATATCAAAGCAGCATTGGATCCGCTCAATATTTTGAATCCCGGAAAAGTTTTTCCAGATTGATAACAGCAATCAAAACAAAAAGGAGCAACAAAATGTTAACCAAAAGTACCGCAAGGATTTCTTCCCACCGACCAGCCTGACCTGTTTTTCGAGGACAATGCGGTTGGACGTCTGAAGAAAGAGGTTTGGGATGCCAGCGATGAGCAGATCGACGCCATCCTGGCCGAGTACGGCATCCCGTCACCTGTGGAATGGGGCAGGCCCGGCTCGTACATCCAGACCACCACCCGCTGGAAGGTGGAAGCCAACCGCAAGAAGAACGATGTGGTTTTCATCCCGGTAGGCTGCACCGAGCTGCACGGACAGCACCTGCCCAGCGCATCCGACACGCTTTACGTCAGCCAGATCTGCGAAGGCGTACGCCGCTTCACCGCCAGGCGCGGCGCGCCGGTCAACCTGGCGCTGCCTCCGCTGAACTATGGCGGTCACCCCTACCATCACCTGGGCATGCCCGGTACGGTCATCGTGCGCGAGCATGTGGTCCGCGAGATGATGATCGACGTCATGCTCGGCCTGTGGAACGATGGCTTCCGCAAGCAGCTCATCGTCAACAACCATGGCCAGCTGTGGATGCTCGAATTGGCGGTGCAGGAATTCCAGAAGCGCTACCAGCTGCCGGGCATTTTCCGCGTGATCGACTGGCATCGCGGCGTGCGCGAATTCTTCCGCCCCGTGGACCGCGGCGGTCAAATGGACACCAACTTCGTCCATGCGGATGAGTCCGAGACCTCGCTCGGCCTGCTGCTGCATCCCGATATGGTGGATATGGACTACGCCGTGGACACCGAGGGCAAGAGCTATCTGCCGGATGGCCACTTCGACAAATCCGTTGATCCGTTCGGACGCCCGAGCCGCTGGTCGGAGGGCGAAGGTCATTTCGCCATCGAGATCGCGGCAACCCCCGAAGGTGTGGTGGGCAAGGCCAAATCCGGCACGGCCCAAAAAGCCAAACGCCCGATGGCTGCCATCCTGAAATACCTGACGCTCTGGCACGATGATGTGCTGGATGCCTTCCCGGCCGGCACTGTTCCCCCCGTGGAAGAAGTGACCCTGCGCACCGAGAAGGACATGGAACCCTACCTGCGCGAGCCGCTGAGCGAAGGCTGGAAGCCGGTCTATGGCATTCCCCGCATCGGGCAGGGAACAGAAGTGTAACAACTGTCATTAACACGAGGGCACATAGGCGACTAAGCAATCTCACCGTTGTGCTCGAGATTGCTTGTGCCAGTGCGTCTCACTGTGTTCGAACATAAAAAAGGAGAATACATCATGAAAGGCACAATGCCAGGGGTTACCCTGATCGCAGACTGGAATCCCAAGCCCGGTTTCAAGCTTGGCAGGAAGGATATCGAAGGACGGCAGACCTATCTGGGCAGCCAGGTATGGCAGCATCCGCGTTTTGAGATCCGCGAATACGAGATCCCCACCCCGGGACCCGAGGAAGTGGTGCATCCAGATCAAAGCCTGCGGCATCTGCGGGTCGGATGTCCACATGGCGCAGGAGGAGAAGGATGGCTACATCTTTTACCCCGGCCTGACCGGTTTTCCCAGCATCCTGGGACATGAATTTTCCGGCATCGTGGTGGAAGCGGGCAAGAATGCACGCGACAAGCGCACCAACCAGCCCTTCAAGGGCGGCGAGCCGGTCACCTCCGAGGAAATGCTGTGGTGCGGGCAGTGCAAACCCTGTGCCGACGGACAGCCGAACCACTGTGAGCAGCTGGATGAAGTCGGCTTCAATGTCAACGGCGCATATACTCATTATATGGTCCTGCCTGCCCGTACCATCTGGAGCCTCGAACCGCTGCGCGAACGCTACAAGGGAGATGATATCTTCGTAGCAGGCAGCCTGGTCGAGCCGACTTCAGTGGCATACAACGCAGCCATCGAACGCGGCGGCGGGATCCGCCCCGGGGACCGGGTTGTGGTCCTGGGCGCGGGTCCGGTCGGGATCGCAGCCTGCGCCATCCTGAAGCGCGCCGGAGCATCGAAGGTCATCATCTCTGAGACCCAGCCGGAACGTGCCGCCATGGCTTTGAAACTGGGCGCCGATTATCACGTCGATCCATCCAAGGAGGATTTCGCCGACCGTGTGCTGGAGATCACGGATGGCATGGGCGCGGACATGTTCATGGAAGCCACCGGCCTGCCGCAAATTGTTTACCCGGGCATCGAGCGGGTCATCTGGGAAGGCCGCACATTATTGAGCACGGTCGTGGTCACAGCCCGCGCCGAAGCCAAAATGCCTGTGATGGTGAAGTGCTCCAGGTGCGCAAGGCACGCATTGTCGGCGCGCAGGGGCATTCCGGGCACGGCAACTTCCCGCGCGTGATCGATTGCATGGCCTCGGGCATGGATATGACCCCGATGAGCACCAAGAAGATCAGCCTGGAAGAACTGCCCGAAAACGTCATCAAGCTGCAGACCGACCGCTCGGAATGCAAGGTGACCTATATCGCCAAATAATTCCAATCACCGACGATGGACGATGGACCATTGACAATGGTCCATCGTCCATGGTCCATGGTCTAAATAATGAATCTTTCCATTGTCCTCTCCACGCAACCAGCCCAATTCCAGGCTGCTACATTCAAGGGTGATCTGGAAACGAACCTGGCACAGATTGCTTCCCTTGGCTACGATGGCGTCGAACTTGCCATCCGCGACCCAAAACTCATCGATCTGGCTCAACTGGATTCGCTTGTCAGAAAATACAATTTGCACGTGCCAGCCATCGGGACGGGTCAAGCCTGGGGCGAGGAGGGACTCTCGTTCACCGATCCTGATCCAGACATCCGGCATGCCGCCATCGAACGGATCAAAAGTCACATCCCCGTCGCTACTCATTTTGGAGCGGCGATCATCATCGGGTTGATCCGCGGTATTGTCAGGCCAGGTGTGGACGAATCCAGGCAATGGACGTGGCTCATCCATGCCCTGCGCGAATGCAGCAATGCGGCTTCCCTTCAGGGCATCCGCCTGGCACTGGAACCGATCAATCGTTATGAGACCACGCTCATCAACAACACCGGCCAGGGGCTGAAATTGATCGAGCATGTCGGCGCGGACAACTTCGGGCTGCTCCTCGATACCTTTCATATGAACATTGAAGAGCCGATCGTCGAGGCGAGCATCCGCCAGTGCGGAAACCATATCTTCCATTTTCACGTGGCCGATTCCAATCGCTGGCATCCCGGTGCCGGCCATCTGGATTTCAAATCCATTCTGAATGAGCTGATCTCCACCGGATATCAAGGTTGGGTTTCCGGCGAATTCATCCCCCAACCCGATGCTGAGACCGCCGCCTTAAAAGGTATTACGTATTTACGTCAACTCAGATAAGGCCGGAGAGAATTCAGGAATCCTTCAGATGACAGGTTCGTCCAGGGAATGCCTGCAGACATGGCGCCCGAACGCCAGCGCCAGCGTGGCGATGGTGAGACCGGCCAATAAATACTGTTAGAATTTGGCAAGTGAATATCCGCTGAACTCGTCCTAATACAGGCGAGCAAGACTTCGACGTGGCAAATTGTATTAACTCCGAAGCCGCATACTTCAATAAACTTCAACTTTGGTTCTCAAACTGCAGGACCCGGTAAAGAGTTGACCTGACTGCAAGTCCGGCGGCAATGGCGGCTAATTTATCACAGAAAATGAAAATCTATTCCTGAATTGATATTCGACACAACTGTACTGTGATGATGACAATAGGGTCGGATTATTGCATCCATGCAAACAAATATTTTTCATCATGCTCGATTTCAAATTTCTTCAAGGTGTCTATATATTCATTCTTGAAAGTCTGCTTCCTATGGTGCTCTTCCTGGTTTAGAATGTAATTGTAGACATTCTCAATTTGGGAATGGCTGTATGAAAATGCTCCATACCTTCCTGCCAGCAAAACCTGCCTTTGATCCAGTGATGATCGTTGATGAAGTTGCTGGAATTATTTTTGACATCCCGCACCAGGTCGGATAATGCCATGGCAGGTTTCAGCCCAAGGAACACATGGACATGATCCTCCACGCCGTTGACGATGATCGGTTTATGTCCTTTGTTGGTGATGATCCCGGACATATATTTCCAAACATCCTCCCGCCATTCCTTGTGAAGGAGATTTTGGCGTCCCCGAACGGCAAAAACAACTTGAATGTAGATTTGGGAATATGTGCCTGCCATGAAGTAATCCTGAATATTGAAAACAATGTCATCCCTTCGGGATTTGATTTTTACGTAATATCACGAACTGGAATCCTATCATCCCTTCGGGATTGTCGGCTTTACAATCTCGTAGGGAATACCTGAACTTACAAAATCAATATCCCAATTGCATGTTTGATGTTGCAAAGATGCTATTGGCATATATGAACCATGTTCATCCCTTCGGGATTATTGGCTTTACTGCCGGATAATCCCGAAGGGATGAAATATGTCTAGAAAAAGCGATTTTAGTTTTCGAACCCCGAGGGGTGAAATAGGTCTTTAGCTATTTTATTCTGCCAATTTCTTAATTCCTCCTCGCCAACGATCTTCACACCCAAGGATTTTGCCTTCTCGTACTTCGACCCTGGTCCTTCCCCCAGCACGAGATAACTGGTCTTTTTGCTGACGCTGTCTGTGACCTTGCCGCCGTTGGATTCGATGAATTCCTTGACGTCGTCGCGTGACATGGTGGGTAAAGTGCCTGTTACAACGAATGTCAAACCGGCCAGCGCATCTGAGGTTTGACCTGCGGCACTTGCCGCCTCCACACCCTGCGGCCAGACGCCGGCTGCCTTCAGCTTCTTCAATACCTGCTTGTTGAACGGAAGAGAGAACCAATCCGCCACCGATTCGGCGACGCTGGGGCCGATACCGTCGATCTCCTGGAACTGGTCGACGCTGGCTTTGGAGATCACATCGAGGTCGGTGAAGTGGCGCGCCAGATCTACTGGCGCTGACTTCACCCACGCCGCGGATTCCCAGAGCAGTGATCAAACGCGACAGGGGGCGTGACTTGGATGCTCTCGATGGATGCCAGCAGGTTATCGGCGATCTTGCCGGGTGGTTCCTTTTCCGTCTTGCGTTCCTTCTTTGTGACGGCCTCGAGGATGTCGGCGCGCTTCAAGCGGTAGATATCCGCCACATCCTTCACCTTGCCGGTCTCGATCAGCTTCTCCACAATCCTTATGCCCATGCCGACGATGTCCATCGCGCCGCGCGAGACGAAAGTGCTCCACGTTGCGTACCAGCTGGGCGGGGCAGGCGGCATTGACGCAGTACCAGG
This sequence comes from uncultured Chloroflexia bacterium, assembly GCA_963750005.1. Lineage (GTDB taxonomy): Bacteria > Chloroflexota > Anaerolineae > Anaerolineales > Villigracilaceae > Defluviilinea. Next base: position 27,248 of record CAVVPC010000030.1, on the reverse strand, counting down.
CCACTTCATCTTCCAGATGCTCCACGGCTGACCGCAGGCAGGACATACCTGCGGCGGCTTATATCTTTTCTCTTTGCCCGTGCGCGACATCGACAACCGGGCCGATCACATAGGGGATGACCTCCCCCGCCCGCTTGACCAGCACCCGGTCCCCGACGCGGATATCCTTTTCTGCGATGTAATCGAAGTTATGCAATGTGGCGCGCTCGACAATCACACCGCCGATGTCGACAGGCTCCAGGACGGCATTGGGGATCAGGATGCCTGTGCGCCCCACATTGACGCGGATATCCAGCAGGTTCGTCGTCACTTCGCGGGCGGGGAACTTGAAGGCGATCGCGCCGCGCGGATCCTTGCCGACAAAGCCAAGATCCGCTGCCAGTTTGAGATCGTCGATCTTGATCACCATGCCGTCGGCTTCATAGGACAGCTCATCGCGGCGCTTATCCCAGGATTCGGCGTAGGCGACCGCGTCGTCGATGTTGTCGAAGCGCCGGGCGATGTCGGTGATGGGAAACCCCAGGCCCTTGAGATATTCCAGCAGTTCCCATTGCGAAGTGGGGACTTTGCCACCCTCCGAATAGACGATCTGATAGACGAGCAGTGTCAGGGGACGGGAGGCGGTCAAGCGCGGGATCGAGTTGGCGCAGCGAACCCGCAGCGGTATTGCGCGGATTGAGATAGGTCCGCTGGCCGGCTTCTTCGAGCCGCGGGTTGAGCGCTTCGAACTCCTTGATCGGCATGAACGCTTCGCCGCGGACCACCAAAACCTTCGGCGGCTTCGGCCCTTCGTCATCGACGGGGATGCGCAGCGGGATGGCACGCGATCGTCCGCAGGTTGGGGGTGATGTCTTCGCCGATCTCGCCGTCGCCGCGCGTTGCGCCCTGGACAAAGACACCATCATGATAGTGCAGCACAACGGACAGCCCGTCGATCTTCGGCTCGACCACGAACTGCCTCTCGACCCGGTCGTCAATGCGGCTGACACGCGTCAACCAGCCGCGCGCATCGTCGCCGCCGAAGGCATTCGCCAACGAGAGGATCGGCGCGGGGTGGCGGCACCTTGGCGAAGCGGTCGGCAGGCATGGCCCCCCACGCGCTGCGTCGGCGAGTCAGGCGTGATCCAGTCGGGATGCTCGGCTTCGATCTGCTTGAGTTCGTTCAGCAGCCGTCGTATTCCACGTCGCTGATGACCGGCGCATCCAGGACGTGGTAGCGATAATTATGGAAATTGATCTGCTGCTTCAGCTCTTCATAACGGGATTTTTTGTTCATGGATAAATTATAGCCCAATCAAGGACCCTGCTCCTGATCCAATTCGAGCGTCCTGAATGTGTGTGCTTGGTATGCCTGGCCCAGCCCGGGAATCTGTTTCCGAGTCACAAACACACTGGCAATAAACCTTGATAATCTTCCTTTGAGATGTTTAGATGATTTCCAAGTACGACCGCATGATATGCTAAAATCCCTTCCTGGTATCATCAAGCCATAAGAAGAAAAACTGACACTTCCATAAACTTCAAAAAATACAGGCTAGCAGCCAATTGGACCAAGACCGCCCAACTTGCGTCGCCGGGCCGCCACAGCATAGAAGTCCCACTGCTGATGGTTTACTCAAGATTACTTGAAGAAATCTCTCTTCCCCCACGTTACATACCAGCCATGAAGGCTAGGATGCGGAGCCATGTAAAAATCGACGCCGACGAACATTACGACTGTATGATTCCAGTCTCTCGCTCTCCGATCTGAGCGAGGCGGGGGTTTTCGGAGAGGGCAAAATCACTGTCCCCCTACCAATGTCCAGCTTCCTTTCATCACGGAATACCTTACAATCCGTTAAGATACAGGGCACATCCCAATGTAACCAGGACGGCGGATGCAAAAGGAACTCGATGACAAGGTCTCCCGGCTGCTGGAGGAAGCAGAGCAATCTGCCCGGCAAGGCAGGCGGGAGATGGCGTATCAAACCAGTTTAAAAGCAACCGGTCTCGCACCAGGCGAGCCGCTGGCCTGGTATTTGCGTGCCCAGACGGCGCCCTCGCAGGAGGAACAGCTGATGTGCCTGAGCCGCGCCTATTCCCTGGATACCACCCGTCCGGAGGCAAGGAAAGAGCTGCGCGCTGCCGTTCAGGATCTTCCTCAAGCAGGAACCCTTCCTGGCGTATGTATTTGAGACACCCGAGCTCTACCAGGTGCGAAGCAGGCGGGACATGTTGATCAATATTCCCAAAAGCAGAGCCTTTGAGACGCCCTACCTGGAAAGAGATCCGGGACCGGCCCGGCTGGCGTATCGCTGGTTGAATATCTCGCTCCTGGGGCTGTTGCTGGGGGGAGTGGGGGCGGTTCTGCTGGCACCCATCACGATCTTCCAGGTGCTGCAACTCCAGGCCACGCCTCTGTACCGGAGTGACCGCATTCGATTGTGGGTCATATTGATGATCGCCGTATTCATCTGGCTGATCGCCATCCCTGTCAGCTGGCTTCTCCTGATCCGTTTGTTCCCCTCATAACATATGCTCGTACGGTTTCTTTACCTTTCCGCCCTGTGGTTTGCGATCGGCCTGCTGTCCACCCTGATCGCAGGATCGCGCCTGCGGCGAAGTGACCCCGTCCTGTCAATGCTCTGGCTGGCAGGTGTCATCCTGGCAGGGAATTTGATTGCCATCTTCACGTTCGGCAGAATTCTTGAAATCTTTCTTTCTTCAGTGATTGCCTTTGTGTTTGGGCTGTACTGGATCGTGCGCCTGCGGGATTGGAATGCCCCGGGGCAGGTAACCTGGTCCATGACGGTGATGACCACCGTGCTGTTCATCATTTATGCGTTCATGCTCACCGCCTTTACACCCCTCAATGCGCTGTCATTCATATTTGCGCTGGTCTTCTTTTCCCTGGAAACAATCACCCTGATCCTGGCGCTGGCGCACATGCATGAAAGCCTGGATGTGGTCTGCCGTGTCCGCTGGCACCGGCTCCTGACGAAGCTCGAGCCTGTCCCCGATTACCAGCCGATGGTATCCCTGCAGGTGCCTGCCTACAATGAGCCGATCGAGGTGCTGCGGAAGACGCTCCATTCGCTGGCACAATTAAATTATCCCAACTATGAAGTGCTCATTGTGGATAACAATACACCGGCCGAAGAGACCTGGCGGCCGCTGGAGGCGATCTGCAGGGAGCTCGGCCCCAGGTTTCACTGCCTGCACCTGGATCACTGGCCGGGCTATAAATCCGGCGCGTTGAACTTTGCCGTCACCCAGACCGATCCACGTGCAGAGATTATCGAAATCATTGACGCCGATTACGAAGTGGATCCGGATTTTCTGCGTGAGCTGGTGCCGGCTTTTGCAAATCCCAGGATGGCGTTTGTGCAAACACCGCAGGACTATCGCGATCATAGCGGCGATGTTTTTTCAAAATCGACCTATCGAGGCTATAAATATTTCTTCGAAGTCTCGATGCCATCCCGAAATGAACGTAACGCCATCATCTTCGCCGGCACCATGGGCCTGATCCGCAAGTCCGTTCTTGAGGAAATTGGCGGCTGGGACGAGTGGTGCATCACGGAGGATGCTGAAGCCAGCCTGCGTATTTTGAAAAAAGGCTACCAGTCAATGTATATCAACCGCGCCTTTGGCACCGGCTTGATGCCGTTTAACTTCGAAGGCTTGAAGAAGCAGCGCTTTCGCTGGTGCTTTGGCGGCATCCAGATCCTCAAGAAACATTGGGAGGCCCTGATGCCCTGGGCGCACTGGGTGGACCCCGATAACAGGCTGACGCTGGCCCAGCGTTATTATTATCTCATTGGCGGCCTGGGCTGGTTTTCAGATGTGTTCAATCTTCTCTTTGCCTGCTTCCTGGTATTGGGAGCAGTCTTCAACATGTTTTCCAGCCCGGTTCAGGTACGTCCCCTCACCACGACGATCCTCATTATCCCGGCTGTCTTCCTCCTGCTTCACATCATGCGTTTCCTCTGGGTGCTGCGGAACCGGTTGAGCGTTTCGCTCGGCCTGGCAGTGGCGACCATGTATAACTTCTTCAGCCTGGGCTGGGCAGTGACCCTGGCGTGCATTCAGGGGCTTGTCCAAAAGGAAGGAGTCTTTCTACGGACCCCCAAATCCAAAACTGCCTCCAGGGCCTGGCATGCCATCCAGGTGACACAGTGGGAAACCGCCATCGGTCTCATCTGCGTACTTGCCGGACTTTTCTCCTTTGTCATAGATAAAAACTGGCGCACATTCAGCCTGATGGTCCTGTTGTTCTGGCAGGGCAGCCTGTATCTTGCTGCACCGGTCTTTAGTTTGTTGAGCCTGAAAAGAGAAACAGCCATGGGGGCTCCCGTGGCGGAGCAGGGCAAACCCATGCTGGAGGAACTGGCTGCCCGCTGGGTGATTGTTATTTCCATGCTGATGATCGCTGTGTTCAGCCTGATCACGTTCCTTCCCTCTCCGGCCGGGCTGCCCGGGTATTCCCGTTTCCTGCCCGTCGATCTCTCACCTAAACAACTGCTCTCCGGGTCTCGAACTTTGGCAGGCGTCCCTACAGCGACGACTGCAACTACCGCTACTGCTACCGCCCGGGTCAGCGTGGAGAGTGCCAATTGCCGGGCAAAGCCCCGCGGAAATGCTGAGAAGATCACCATCCTGTACCGGGGCCAGGAGGCCGAGATCATCGGGCGGAACGACGACCCCAGAAATCCATGGTGGTATATCAAAATTCCAGAGCTGGGTGGGAACTGCTGGTTATGGGGTCTGACAGCCACAACGACCGGCAATGTTGATAATCTTCCGGTGGTTCAGTAGATAAAGGGCGAATGATGCGAAAGTTAAGCAGACAGCTGAAATTCCTGGCCCGGGCATTGACCGGATTCGTTCTTGCAGGTTCACTGTTCAACATCTCCCTTCCTCGAAACCATCAGATGCTTTCCACCCCCAACTACCTGCACACATCAGGAAGCCAAATCCTGGATGTTTCGAGGCAGGTTGTAGGTTTGAGCGGTCTCAACTGGTTTGGATTTGAGACATCGAACAATGCTCCTCATGGACTCTGGGCGCGCAGCTGGCAGGATATGCTCGACCAGATCAAGAGCGAGGGATACAACGTGATCCGGCTGCCCTTTTCGAATGCCATGCTCAAACAGGGGGTTATGCCGTCCGGGATCGATTACCAGAAAAACCCTGACCTCACCGGTTTGACAGCACTGCAAGTGATGGACAGGATCGTTCTGGGTGCGGATCAGCGCAGCATCAAGGTTATCCTGGATAACCATCGCTCCACGCCTGGCAGCGGACCTAAATCGAACGGGCTGTGGTACACCAGCGAATATCCCGAAAGCGCCTGGATCGCCGACTGGAAAATGCTCGCCATCCGCTACAAGCATATTCCGGCCGTGATCGGCGTTGACCTGCGGAATGAACCTCATAATGCCTGCTGGGGCTGTGGTGCTCCATCCAAAGACTGGCAATTGGCTGCCGAAAAGGCAGGCAATGCCGTTCTCTCGGTCAATCCAAACCTGTTGATTATTGTTGAAGGAGTTAGCGGCTACAATGGGCAGTATACATGGTGGGGCGGCAACTTGATGGGCGCCAAAGAGCATCCTGTCAGGCTGAACCTGCCGCACCGGCTGGTGTATTCCGCCCACGAGTATCCTGAAACCGTTTATCCGCAGCCCTGGTTCAGTGATCCCAGGTATCCCAATAACCTGCCCGCTGTCTGGGATAAGTACTGGGGATATTTGGTCAGGGAAAACATTGCTCCTGTTCTCATCGGGGAATTCGGTACGCGCTATGAAACAGAAAAGGATCGGCAGTGGCTGCAGGCGTTCCAGGGATATATCCAGCAAAATCACATCAGCTGGACATTCTGGTCCCTGAACCCGGACTCCGGCGACACCGGAGGCCTGCTGCAGGACGATTGGATCAGCATCCAGCAGCCCAAGCAGGATATCCTGAAGAAGATCCAATATCCGTTCATCTCCCCCTATTTCCATTTCGATTAAAGTAAACAATGTGCAAGCTATTTACTATAGGATCACTCGGCATAAAGGCGGCAGACTATTGGTCTGCTTCTATGCTTTATTAAACCACCCTACTCATCTATTTCCAAATGTGTCCGTACCCATATTCGCCTTCGAGCAGTTGTCCTTCGGCGAAGCGTTCAAAGCGGAAGGGGGTGATGTCCACGGTCTTGGGTTTGCCGTCGAGTATCAACTCGACCAGGCTTGCGCCCGCGGCAGGGGAGGTCTTGAAGCCCGTGCCGCTCAAGCCCGCAGGCGAGATAGAAACCATCGGGACCCGCCGCGCTGTAGATGGCGCGCTGGTCGGGGGTGATGCCATCGCGCCCCACATGGATGGAATGCAGGCCGCTCTCTTCGATTTTGGGAATACGTTGAACCATCGCATCAATGAGTTTCTCAAGGAAGGTGGGCGTGGGCGTCTGGTCTTCGGCGTCGGGTGGTTCACCACGCAGCTATTCATCTTCGCCCGCGGCGAGGATCAGCGCACTGCCCTCGGGTCGGAAGTAACAATTGATGACATCGTCTATGCAGGCGGGGATGCGGCCCAGCGACGCCGGACGGTAGAGGAACGCGACATCATGCGTCCACGTCTCAAGCGGGACCTCGATGCCTGCGAGGCTTGCGACTTGCTTTGCCCACGCTCCAGCCGCATTGACGATGATGGGCGCGTAGAAATCACCTTTCTCTGTGCTGACGCCTTTGACCTTGCCTGCCCTCCGTGTGGATGGCAGTCACTTGACAGTTTTGAATCAAAGTTGCGCCGGTACGTTTGGCGGCTTCGATGAACGAGTTTGTCGTGAGCGTCGCATCGGCATAACCCGAATCAGGTTCGTAGGCGGCGTAGTCGAAATGTTCAGTCACAAGGGCAGGGAACAGTTTCCGTACCTCCTCGACCGTGATGACCGACGTGTTGATGCCAATACGCTGTTGATTGGCGACGTTGCCGCGCAGTTTGTCTTCATGCTCACGCCTGGCAATTTGCAGGAAGCCTGTCTGCTGGAATCCGCATTCACCGCCAACACGTTCCTTCCAGTTGCTGAAATAGAGTTTATAGCTTTTGAACGTCAGTTCAGATTCAGCGGCGAGGTCATAATGCATGCGGACGAGTCCACTCGAGTGACCAGTCGCGCCTGAGGCAGTGACCTTGCGTTCGAGGATGGCAGTCTTTCAGTCCACGCTCAGCGAGATGGAAGGCAATGCTCGCCCCCATTACGCCTGCGCCAATGACAATCGCATCGTATGTTTGGTTCATGGGTCACCTTGTTTTCTGAAAAATTTGGAAACACGATCACATTTATTGTAACAGCCGGTTGCTTAAGACCTTAAATAATCATCCAGCACTACGATTTCTGTCAGCGACTGCAAGGTTGACAGGCGGCGGTCATTGGTCAAAAACCCATGTCCACCCATTGCTAGACCTGCTGCAATTTGTAAAGCATCCGGTGGACGAATATCAAATCGTGCCCTCAATTGCGCAGCAATACGAGCAATGTCGCGGTCAATATCGACAATCTTCAAATTTGGAAAGTTCATCAAGAGAGTTTCATATTTTCTGGCAATATCTTCACGCCCAACACGCCATGGATGCACATTGATTTCCATACAATGTGATCGTAGATTGTAATACCCCGCCACTTACCCCAGGCTTGAAAAACTGTTAGAGGGTGAATATGTCATGAAATACAGATGAGAGCCTAACGAAATTCCGACTTACCCCATTTGGGACTGATTCGCATGTTGCGTTCTCCAATCATCCCCCGTGCCGGGTATAGCTGGCCGGAAGCACAATATGAATCCACCGAGCAGTCATCACCATTCGCCGTGCATGTAACCATGGCTTTGCATCAATGCTAAGGTTCTCGCAACGCAAAATAATTTTAACGGGTACGAATAAACGATGGCACGTGAACAGATCGGTCTTTTTGGCGGGACCTTCGACCCGCCTCACCTGGGACATCTTATCCTTGCCTCCGAAGCCCAATGGCAGCTGGGTCTCGACCGGCTGCTGTGGGTACTGACCCCCGACCCTCCCCATAAACAGGAACAGGCCATTACCCCGGTTGAACACCGCCTGGCCATGGTGAACCTGGCCATCGCGGATAACCCGTCCTTTGAGCTCTCGCGCGTCGAGCTGGACCGGCCGGGTCCGCACTTACACCCTGGATACCATCGAAGCGATCTCCGACCAATATCCTGATGCGGATATCACCCCGATCCTCGGCGGCGACTCGCTGCGGGATCTTCCCACCTGGCATAAGCCCAGGGAGCTGCTGTATGCCTCGCACTGGGTGGGTGTCATGCGCCGTCCGGGAGAACAGCCAAACCTTGAAAACCTGGAGCAAGAACTGCCCGGAATCAGCTCCAAGATCCATTACGTGGATGCACCGCTGCTCGAGATCGCCTCCCGCGAGATCCGCAGCCGGATCGCGAACCATCAGCCATTCAGGTACTATGTTCCGCTCCCCGTCTGTAACTATATCGAGCAGCACCATCTCTACCAGCAATCTGAAATCGCAAAATCAAAAATCCTAACTCCCCATCTGTGAATTCCTGTACTAAAAATTATATATAATATATAATGACGGGTATCCAAAAGGTACCCAATGTTTAGTCCTCCTCCCACCTCAGGAAAGCGAAATAATCCAGAAACGTCCTCTTAAAGAGGATATTTTTGACGTTCTGCATGAAAAGATCATTTCCGGCGCCTACAAGCCCGGTGACTGGCTCAGGCAGGACGATATCGCCACCCAGCTTGGCGTCAGCATGACCCCTGTCCGTGAGGCGCTGGATCTGCTGGTCTCAGCCGGGCTGGCGGAACGCGTCCCCTATCGTGGTGTGCACGTCCGGGAAATGTCCACCAGGGATGTGGTCGAAGCCTACGGGCTGCGGCTGGTCCTCGAAGCGGTCATCGCCCAGGAGGCAGCCCGGAACATTACACCCGAGCAGGTGGCAGGCCTGGAAAGCATCCTGGAGAAAATGAAGAAGCACGAGACGCTTCAAGGATGTCTCATCTGAACGACAGTCGAGCCGCGAATTCCATACGGCGGTCGCGGAAGCAACAAGGAATGATCTGCTGATCAAGCTTTATGCAGTCGTGACCAATGCCTTTCCCGACTGGCTCCTGTACGAAGCCCTGTTCCGCTACCCGGAGCTGCTGGCAGACAGCATGCTGAGCACCTACAAGGAACACGTTGCCATCGTGGATGCCCTCAAAAAAAGGGATGGAGAACGGGCCGTGCAAAAATCCATCGAGCACGTGATGGAGTCTGGCAAGTGGCTGGCAGAATATCTGGATATCCCGGCTGAGTTGATCGCGTGAAAAAGAAGAGCAGGTCTCACCCCTGATGAAGAAAACAAAGAAATAAGGAGATAGCACTATGATCGATAATGTACAAATCGAAGAACTATACAAGCAGATGGCGCAAAGTATCATCGATGGTGAATCGGAGCAGGCCGTTGAGCTCGCCCAGAAGTCCCTCGAGCTCAACATGCACCCGCTGGAGACGATCACCAAGGGTTTTGTGGTGGGCGTCAACTACATCGGCGACCAGTTCGGCAAGGGGGAAGCCTTTTTGCCTGAGCTGGTGATGGCCGGCGAAGCGATGAAGGCCGCGGTGGCCATGCTCGAGCCTGAACTGCTGAAGCTCGGCGAAGCACGCGAGATCATGGGACGCGTTGTGCTCGCCACCGTCGAAGGCGACATCCATGAGATCGGCAAGACTCTGGTCGGGACCATGCTCGCCGCCTCCGGCTTCGAAGTCGTGGACCTGGGTGTGGATCAGCCCGCCGAGAAGATCATCGGCAAGGCACTGGAGATCGACGCCCAGATCATCGGCATGAGCGCGCTGCTCACCACCACGATGGTCCGCCAGCGCGAAGTGATCGAGGAGCTCGACAAGGAGGGCCTGCGCCCACGCATCAAGGTCATGGTCGGCGGCGCTCCGATCACCAAGGACTGGGCCGAGAAGATCAAAGCGGATGGCACCTCTGAAGACGCCGTCGGCGCGGTCAAGCTCGCCAAGCAATTGGTGGGGAAGGAATAAAAGCAATCAACAGTCGATGTCATTCTGAGGTGTAGCGAACATATGACACGAACCGAAGATATCTCGTGTAACTGGTCGGTACGAGAGTGCTTCGCTACACTCAGAGCCACATGTGGCAAGACCAACGATGAGAGAGTAGAGATATAGTCCCCGGGAGGAACTATGTCCAAAAACATCAAGTCGATCAGCAATCCGAAGTTAAAGCTTGAAATCTTAACAACTGAAGAAGTCAAAAAAATCCATGAGGCCACCTTATGGATCATAGAACATGTGGGGATTCGGTTCCCATCCCAGCGCGCGCTGGAGATCTGGGAGGCCAACGGCGCGACCGTGGACCGGGAGAAGAAGATCGTCAAGGTCAAAGGGGATGTGATCGAGGAGGCGCTGAAGAATTGTCCGCCTGCCTACCCGCTCGCGGCCCGTGACCCGCAGCAGGATCTGTCTCTGGACGGCAACCACGTCTACCTCGGGACCGACGGCTGCGGCGTGGAAGTCATCGACATCCATACCGGCCAGAAGCGGACCTCCTGCCTGGAGCGATGTCCATGACATTGCCCGCGTGGCGGACGCGACCGAGGAAGTCGCCTTCCACTGGGTCCCGGTCTCCGCCCAGGATACGCCCCCGTGAAGTCGCGTGGCCTGTACGAGATCAAAACCATCTGGGAGAACTCCACCAAGCATGTGCAGACGGAGAGCATCTACAGCCTCCACGAAGCCAAGGCAGCCATGGAAATGGCAGCCCTGCTCGTGGGCGGCAAGGACAAGCTAAAGGATCGCCCGGTCCTCTCCCTGATGCAGTGCACCGCTCCCCCGCTTGGGCACGACGGCGGCAGCCTGGATGCAGCCCTGATCGCAGCCGAGCACGGCATCCCCACCGGTTTCATGACCATGGCCGCCTGCCTGACGACCGGTCCCGTCACCCTGGCAGGCAACCTCGCCGTCGGCAATGCAGAAGTGATCGCCGCAACCGCCTTGCTGCAACTGGCCTACCCTGGCGCCCCTGTCTTTTATGCCGCCGCCCAGACCGCCTCCGATCTGCGCCTGGGATGCTACACCGGCGGCGGCCCCGAAGATTATCTGTTCGGCGCAGCCACCAATGTGCTCTCGGACTTTTACAACATCCCGCTCTCCATGGGCGCTTTTGCCACCGGCGCGAAGGAACCGAACTGGCAGGCCGGCATTGACGGCAGCCTCTCCACCTTTCATGGCAAGCGTGGTCATGTCCGATATGCTGCTGGGATGCGGCTTCCTGCATGGCAGCCGGATCTGGTCGTATGCCGAGATGATGATGGACTGCGAGATCTTCTCCATCATTCAGAAGATGATGCAAGGCATCGTCGTGAATGATGAGACCCTGGCCCTCGAAACGATCGCCAATGTCGGACCTGGCGGGCACTATCTTGCGCAGAAGCATACCCGCAAGCATATGCGTGAACTGTTCATGCCCGCATTTATGGACCGGCGTCCCTACAGCGAGTGGGAAGACGAAAAAAGACGATGCCCGCGATTGGGCAGTGAACAAGGCCCGCAAGATCCTGACGGAACACCAGCCTGAACCGCTCGACCCGAAGATCAGCGCCGAGATGGACAAAATTATCAAGTCGGTTGAAAAGTGAAATCCAACCACGGAGACACGCAGGATATGAAGGTAGCAACTCAGTGTCTACCTGAAGTTCAAACTGTGTCCAAAACTCTCTTCGCCAAAGAGATGCATATTCAAATTTACATAGTGCCGCATATTTCATTTACTTTTGTTGGAAGATCAACCTACTAATCGACCTGAAAGACTTATCAATAAGAAAGGCGGTAAAGGTGTCCTATGCAACCAAAACTCACACTTCTCAGCGATGAACTGATCGCCCAAATCCTGGAGGAAGCCTACGAGCTTCTGCGATGTCCCGGGGTCAAGGTGCAAAACCCTGAAGCACGGGATCTGCTTGCTGCGGCAGGCGCAATACTCTACCCGGAAAACCAGGTCATCGGAATTCCCGCAGCACTTGTCCACAAGGCATTGGAAAGTGTTCCGCGGGAATTTTATTTGTACGATTACGACGGCAATCCCGCTGTCCACTACGGAGGCGACTCGGTCCACTTTGACCCGGGATCCTCAGGCATTGCCATGCTCAACCCCGAAACTCTGGAGCATGACACCACCGAAACAGCGCACCTGATCCGCCTGCTCAAGGTTGCAGAGCAACTCCCGCAATATGACGCCCAGTCCACGGCTGTCATTTGCCATGAAGTGCCGAAGGACATTCAGGACTCCTACCGCCTGTATCTGGCCCTGCTGTATTCCAAAAAGCCGATCGTCACCGGCGCGTTCACGAACAAGACCGTCCAGGAAATGATCGACATGCTGGCGACTGTTCGCCGGTAGTGCAGAAGCTGCCCGTGAAAAACCGCGCGCCATCTTTGACGTGTGTCCCGCGCCGCCGCTCATCTGGAGCAATTTTGGTGGCGGCAATTTGATCGCCCTTGCCCGGGCAGGCATCCCGGCCGAGATCGTATCCGTGCCTTTGGCAGGCGCGGCAGCTCCGGTCACCATGCTGGGCACGATCACGCAGCACACCGCGGAATGTCTGGCAGGCATCACCATCCATCAGCTTGCACGCGCCGGTTCCCCGATCGTTTGGGGCGGCGCGGCGGCGATCTTCGACATGCGCAAAGGGGCAACCCCCATGGGCGCCGTCGAAACTGCCATGCTCGATTGTTCCTATGCCCAGGTGGCAAAGATCACTCAACATGCCCACGCACACCTATCTCGGCGCAACGGATTCAAAACTTGTGGATGCGCAGGCCGGCCTGGAAAGCGGCATCACCGCCATGATCGGCGCGCTGAGCGGCATCAACATGATCTCCGGCTCAGGCATGCTGGATTTCCTCGCCTGTCACAGCGCCGAGAAACTTGTCATCGATGCGGAGGGGATCGCCATGGCAAAGCGCATGGTCGATGGGCGTCAAGCAGCATACGGAAACGCTCGCCACCGGTTTTTACGATGAGAAGATCAATTTCAAGGGCGGCGACTTCCTCAAGCAGAAGATCACCATGCAGCTCTTCCGCGAGGAACAGCATCTGCCCAGCAATGTCATCGACCGCGACTCGACCCGCGCCTGGAAAGCTGCCGGCTCCCTGGATGCCTTCGGGCGCGCGAAAGTCCGTGTGAATGAATTGCTCGCCTCTTATCGACGACCGGAACTTGATCCCGCTCAAGAAAGCAGACTCCACGCCTTTATGCTCGATCTCAGTCAAAAAGCTGGACTCGAACAGTTGCCCATCCTCGAAGATTTTCAACCGGCGTAAGGCATGAGACTTCCGAAGTCTTGAAGACTTCGGCAAATCTGAAAGCTCCGGGCAACCGAATCAACGAAACCGAACGAGTTACAGACTCGTATCACATAGTTACCCAGGAGGTGCTTTATGCAACCCAAGTTATCCCTGCTCAATGATGAGCTGATCGCCCGCATCATCGAGGAAGCCTATCAGCTCATGCTCAAGCCTGGAATCAAGGTGCAGAATGCCGAAGCGCGGCAGCTGCTCGCCGATGCAGGCGCGCAGGTGGACGAAGAGACGATGATCGTCAAAATCCCTGCGCAGATCGTCAAGAAGGCATTGGAAACCGTTCCCCGCGCAGTTCCATCTCTATGATTATGATGGCAACCCAAAGGTCCAGTATGGAGGCGATGCGGTCCAGTTCGACCCGGGCTCATCGGGCATCGCGATCCTCATCCCGGAAACGCTCGAACATAAGACATCCGAAACTGAAGACTTGATCCGCGTTATCAAAGTTGCGGAAAGCCTGCCGCAATACGACGCGCAATCCACGGCGGTTGTCTGCCACGATGTTCCCAAGGATATTCATGACCTGTATCGTTTGTATCTGGTCATGTTGTATTCCAAGAAACCAATCGTCACGGGCGCGTTCACGAACAAGACCGTGCACTCACATGATCGACATGCTCGCCATTTTCGCAGGCGGGCGCGACAAATTACGCGAACAGCCGCGCGCCATCTTCGATGTTTGCCCGTCGCCTCCGTTGATCTGGTCGAACTTTGGTGCCAGTCAATTGATCACATTGGCCCGCGCAGGTGTGCCGGCCGAGATTGTCTCGATGCCACTGGCAGGCGCGGCGGCTCCGGTCACCTTGCTCGGCGCGGTCACCCAGCATGCCGCGGAATGTCTCTCGGGCATCACCATTCATCAGCTCGCGCAGGCCGGCTCCCCCATCGTTTGGGGTGGTGCACCGTCCACGTTCGACATGCGCAAAGGCGGCACACCATTTGGATCAGTGGAAACCGGCATGATCAATTCGTCCTATGCCCAGGTTGGCAAGTCACTTGGTCTGCCAACGCATGCTTATCTCGGCGCAACTGAATCGAAAGTCTGGATATGCAGGCAGGTCTCGAAAGCGGCATGGGAGCGTTGATCGGTGCGTTGAGCGGCATCAACATGATCTCCGGCGCAGGCATGCTGGATTCGCTCGCTTTGCCAGAGCCCCGAAAAACTGGTCATCGATGCGGAAGGGATCGCCATGGCGCAGCGCATGCTGCAGGGCATGAAGATCCACACCGAGACGCTTGCGACAGGTTTTTATGAAGGCATCAACTTCAAAGGCGGCGACTTCCTCAAACAGCGGATCACCATGCAGCTCTTCCAAAAAGAACAGCACATGCCCGGCAAAGTCATCGACCGCGACTCGATGCGCGGCTGGAAGGAATCCGGTTCGATGGATACCTTCACCCGCGCCAGGATCCGTGTGCAGGAAATTCTCGCTTCCTACAAGCAGCCTGAGCTCGATCCCGATAAAGTGGAACAACTCCATGCCTTTGTGCTCGATCTCGCCAGACAGGCCGGCATGGAGCAGTTGCCTATACACGAGTTATCGCCTATTGTAGCTGGATAAAAAAAGTATACAAGTAGACACGTACACACGTAGACGTGTCTCCGTGTGTACCTGTTTACATTTCCTGCCTTACCTCGCCTATGCTCAATCTCAGCTGATCTTCTCCGTGTCCCGCAGGTAGATACCGGTTTGCGTTTCGATATTTCGCCGGATGGCCAGCGTGTCGCGTTTTGCATGGAATCAAACCGGGAAGTGGGAAATCTACGAGCTCGATCTTTCAGAACAGGGAAACAGTGAGGTTAAGTTAATCACCCGCGGAGCGGGTGCCAAATTCTCGCCTCAATATTCCCCGGATGGAAAGCAACTCGCCTATGCTCTCGATCAGGATGGAAGTGAGTCCTACCACATCGTTCTCCATGATCCAGGAACAAACTCACATATCGACCTCACTCCGACTTCCGCCTACGCCCAGCAGCCAAATTTTGCCTTTTCACCGGATGGAAAAAACCTGGCAATCCTCTCCGACGAACGCGGCCAATTTGCCTTGTATCTCCTATCGATCGAAACAGGTGATAAGAAACTACTCGTGGATCTCCAGCGCCCCATCTGGGATGTGAGCTGGTCGCCGGACGGAAAATGGATCGCCATTGAAGCAGAAATGCAGGCCAGCGACCGGGGATTGTTTGTAATTGAAGTCGAATCGGGAAGGTACGAACCGGTCAGAGCCAAAGGTGCGGAGTTGAATGCACAGCATCCCGCCTGGTCACCGGATTCAAAGAGCCTTGCCTTTTCAGCAGAATCAGGTGAGTGGTTTGACATTGGACTGTATGAAATGGAGACAAGGACAGTCTCATTGGCTGACACAAGATGCGGGCGATGACACTTACACCATCCTGGTCAATCGACGGGGAACGAATTTCCTGGGTGCATGCCGAGGGTGCGGTAAACAGTATCAAGGTCCATGAAAGAGGCATGCTGAAACGCGCAATATCTGGTTTCGGCAGGGACTTCACCATCATGCTCAATTTACTCCAAAGGGCGAAATTCTCTTTCTGTTCGAAAGCCCGAAGCAACCGCCTGATCTGTGGAAGCTAACACCGGATGGCACCTTCGAACAACTGACAAATTCACTGCCGGATCAATTGCAGGAGGCTGGATTTGTTTTCCCTGAAGAAGTTTCTTACGTTAGTGAACGAAGTACGCGTACCTGCGCTCTTATACCGCGGTCACGGGACGGCAGGCAGTGATCAACATCCACGGCGGACCGAACTGGCATGTCCAGTTTCTATGGGATCCATTTGCCGCGCATATGGCTTCACGCGGTTGGACTGTGTTGGAGCCTAATTATCGCGGTTCCACTGGCTATGGACGCACCTGGCAGATCGCCAGTCTCTTCGACATGGGCGGTGTGGATACGCGTGATTGCGCCGCGGGTGTCGAGTACCTAAAGCATGAAGAAGCTCGCTGACAGGATTGCAGTCACAGGACGAAGCCATGGCGGGTATTTAACCATGACCTGCCTCACACAGTTTACCGGAGTTATGGTGCGGCGGTTCGGCGGTTGTCCCGTTTATGAATTGGTTCAAATCACATGACAGAATCACGCGAAGATCTGCAACATTGGAATATCGAGAACATGGGCGATCCAAATGAAAATTATGACAGATGGTATAACGCTTCGCCGTATTTCTTTCTGGACCGGGTGAATGCACCCGTCCAATTGATCTGCGGTGCCCATGACCCGCGCTGTCCCGCTGTCAAATCGCTGGATGCCCGTGATAAACTTGTGGAACTTGGGAAAGAAGTGCAGCTTGCTGTTGTATGAAGATGAAGGCCATTCGTTTTTGAAAATTGAAAATGTGATCGATGCGGAAATGAAGCGTGTGGAAGTTTTTGGCAAGAGTGTTGGAAAAAGTAAACAGCTAAAGAAGTTCTCCATCGAAACATGTACAGGCGTTATCACTTGTAGTACCTGTCCCACTTGTAGAACTTCAGGTCTACATTCACAACAGGAGAATGCATGGACCAGCTCAAATTCCTATCGGATGAAGATATCCAGGCAATGCACGAAGCGACACTTCAAGTGCTGAGCGAAGTGGGAGTGATCTGGACCCATCAAGCCCACTTTGGACATCCTGACCGATGCTGGCTGTACGCTCAATGGCAACCGGGTATGTTTCCCTCCCGAGCTTGTCATGGACAGCATCGCCAAAGCGAACAAGCGTCCCTGCATCCGCGGCCGCAATGGACAGGTCAATGAGCTTGGCGGTGGAAATTTGTATTTCCATAATCTCGGCGGCGCCCGGGATGTCTTCGATGCGCGGACGGGTACACGTCATACCGCGACTGAAGAGGATTGCATCAATGCCATCCGTCTTCTCGATGCATTGCCAAACTGCAACACTGTAACGCCATTCTTTACGCCGCCCGATATATCCAATGAGATGATGGCGATGCACATGTTCCGGCATGCGCTTTCGAACACCACCAAGCCGGTGCAGGGACCGGGCATTCAATTCGGTCATGAAGTCCGGTATGCGGTGGAGATGGCTGCGGTGGTCGGCATCCCAGCCAATGAGTTGACCCTGTCCCTTTCCCCGGTCAGCCCGCTCACCATGCACGATATTGCCGCAGAAGCGATCCTGGAGATGGCGAAAGCAGGTGTGATCCATGCCAATCTTCCCTGCCCCACCGGAGGCGCGACCTCGCCCATGACCATCACGGGCAGCGTTGTCCAGCAGAGCGCAGAATCACTGGCGCCTGCTGGTGCTGGCGCAGATTATCAACCCGGGCTGCAGCCTCGTTTATTGCGGGCGGCTGGGGATGCTGGAGCCGCGCACTGGACTGATCTGGAGCGGTGTCGAACTGGGCCTTTCCAGCGCCGCCACGGTCCAGCTCGGACATTATTACGGATTCTCCGTCAACGTCTACGGGTTCTCCACGAACGCCCATACCCTGGATGCCCAGGACGCCTTCGAGCGTGGACTCAATGCCACCATCCCTGCCCTGGCGGGCGCGGATGAGCTCTCCGGGATCGGCGAGATGGAGGCGGGTGTGATGGGTTCATTTGCCCAAATGGTGCTGGACAACGAGCTTGCCGGGAGCGTGCTGCGGCTGCGCAGAGGCCTGTCAGCGGACGCGGATCATCTGGCAGTGGAGATCATCGGTAATGTCATGAACGGCACTCGCAACTTCCTCGGCCAGAAGCACACGATGAAACACCTGCGCGCTGGTGAAATGGCTTTGACCAAACTTGCCGAACGCAACTCCTGGGATACCTGGGAGGAAAAGCTCGAACGAAAACAAATGGCGGATCATGCCCTGGAGGAGGCGGAGCGAATTCTGCGGGAACACACTGTCCCACCGTTGGAGCCGCAGCAGGAAAAGGAATTGGATAGAATTATGGCGGCGGCAGAGAAAGAAATAGAAAAAGAAAAAGTAATCAGGTAACAGTTACGCTAGATGTCTACATATTTATGGTACCCTTACATCCCAAGGAGAAACCATGCTCAAACAGGCACATGCAATTTCAGAGGAACTTATCGAATGGCGGCGCGATTTCCACATGCACCCCGAGATCGGATTCGAGCTTCACCGCACGTCGAAGATCGTGGCGGATGAGCTGGAGAAGATGGGCTACCGCGTCAAGCGCGGCGTCGGGAAGACCGGCGTTGTGGCGGAGATTGGTGAGGGCGGCAAGCTGGTCGCCATCCGCGCCGACATGGACGCGCTTCCCATCCTGGAACAGAATGAAACCGAGTATGTATCCCAAAATCCCGGCGCCATGCATGCCTGCGGACACGACAGTCATACTGCCATGGCTCTGGGTGCAGCTTTATTGCTATCGAAGGAAAATCTTATCCGGGCGCGTGCGTTTTCTTTTCCAGCCCTGCGAGGAGACGACGGACGAGGAAGGCTGAGCGGCGCGCAGCGTATGGCCGCGGAAGGCGCCATGGACGGCGTGGACTATATCATTGCCCAGCATGTCGACCCGATGAAGCCTGTCGGCACGATTGGCATCAATGCCGGTCCAAACTCGGGCGGCGTGGACAACTGGTATGCCACGATTTTAGGCAAAGGCGGGCATGGTGCCCACCCCAACAAGACGATTGATCCCTATTATTTGATGTCGCATGTCATCATCGCCTTGAACGCGATCGTCTCCCGCACGGATCAATCCGTTTGAGCCGGCAGTTGTCAGCATCGGTACGGTCCAGGGCGGCTTCACAGAGAACGTCATCCCTGAAAGCGTAAGGATGACCGGCACCCTGCGCTACACGGATGAGTCGGTCCACCAGCTGATCCGTGAGGAGATGAAGCGCGCCTTTGAGCTTGCCAAAGCGCTGGGCGGTGACTATGAGCTGAAGTTTGAATATGGCGGTCCGCCCATGATCAATGACAAGTTTGTTTCCGACTTTATTGAAAAGACGGGCAAGGATCTGCTGGGGGCAGAAAATGTCATCGAGATCGAAAAGACCCTGGGAGCGGAGGATTTTGGCGAGTTCCTCAAGCTTGCCCCCGGCGCCATGTACACGCTAGGCACGCAGAAGGAGGGACATGAGGACTATCTGTTGCACCATCCAAAGTTCGATCTCGACGAGCGCGCCCTGCCCATCGGCACGGCCGTGCTGGTGGAAACCACAAAACGATTTCTGAACGACGAAGATCAATAGTTTGTTGTAACTTTCACAAACATCCCGCGTCATGTATGGCGCGGGATGTTTGGTACTTGTACAGTCATATGAAAAGTGCTATAGTGCTATAAATAATTATCGAAAACCATAATTGGGGTAAACAATGCTATTCTATCACTTATCTCGATGTTGTATTGAAATGTTTCCTGGCTTTTTGGTTATTTATAACTTTGATTGCATTTTCTGCATATCAGGTAAATT
This sequence comes from uncultured Chloroflexia bacterium, assembly GCA_963750005.1. Taxonomy (GTDB): domain Bacteria; phylum Chloroflexota; class Anaerolineae; order Anaerolineales; family Villigracilaceae; genus Defluviilinea. The sequence continues at coordinate 7,457 of CAVVPC010000030.1, read as the reverse complement.
CGCGCCGCATGCCGGCAATACCCAAAAAACGGGACTATCAGCCTGCGGCCATTGTATTGGCCCCCATTACATTTCTTGTTCTTACTCCCCTGGCAATCTCATTATTTATTCTCGCAGCGTTGTCTTTTATGCAGTGTTTCTCATCTTTTTCGCGTTCCTGCTTATCACATTCCGCAGGCCATTCATCTTCATTTGGTGGAACAAATTTGCCACCTGGGTCGGCGAACCCCTGTTGAGAATAGGTACTTACCTGATCCTGCTGCCGTTTAGACTGATCAGATCCTCAAGACTCAGGCAACAACCAGTTCCCGCCTGAAATCTATGATCGATTCATTCTGTGGAGATAAAACTGGTAGGGGATGACCATCAGGAAACCGATGGCGATCACAAATTGACCGATCAAGACTCCGCCTGCCTGCCAGGGACCGAAATAAGGCGTTTTCGGCACGGCCTGTGTACCCATGCCAAATACATCCGCCATGCCGGCGAACACCGAAATCACGTACCCGGTTGCCACCAGGCGAAGGCCGATATCCGCAATAATACTTCGCTGCTCCTTTCCCCATAATGCAGAAAGACCAACAAAGCCCCCGATGCAGATCAAAGCCAGGCCGACCAGAAAGACAATGATCTGGATAAACCCGACAATCGGGGTTCTCTCCCAGCCAAACCAGTTGGGCTTCGCGCCGATGGCAAAGATCAACATTCCCAGGCTTACAGTGATCAGGCTGAACCTGATCCTCAAATAGGAAACGCCGTTGGTTGTTTCGCCGTTCATGAGGGAAGATTCCTGCGTAGAAATCTCAACCAGTTGCCCCCCAGAATATTTTCCGCATCCGTTTCATTGTAGCCACGCGCCTTCAGGCTTGAGGCGATCATCTGCAGGTCGGCAATTGAATTCGAGCTCGGAAGGGATGGATTGCAGACCAAAGCCGCCATCGAAATCCGAGCCAATCCCGGCGTGCAGGGAGTCGCCCGCGATCTGGCAGATGTGATCGATATGGGCAATCAAGGCATCCAGGGAAACCTCTTCCCGGCGGCTCCCATTCTTACGCACCCAGCCAACCTTGAGAAAGGCATTGAACGGAACTAGACCGATCACTGCCATCACGCTCGATCAATCCCTCGATGACATGGTCGCGCAGATGCCGGTTGGTCTCCGCGCCTTTGAGCAGGGCCGCACAATTTGCATGGGTGGCCATCACCGGCCCTTCATAACGGTCCAGCGATTCCAACGCCGCAGCTTCGTCCATGTGACTGAGGTCCAGGACGAAATTGATAATCCGCCATGGCAGCGATCAATTCACGGCCTTCAGGGGTCAAGGGACCCGGTTCGCCCGGTGCCGCCGCAGTAACGCGTCCCGGCCCAGGCCAGGCCGATCAGGCGCAAGCCCAGGTCATACCATTCGGCCAGTTCACGCGGCGAGCGGATCCCATCCGCGCCTTCCATCAGATAGACCAAGCCAACCGGGTGGCCCTCGCTCTGCTCGCCATCCGGCGCAGGCCTGGACCAGTGTTCAATGACAGAATTAAGTTCCTTTGTCGAGGAAACGAGGCAGAATTTATCCGGGTGCGAATCGACCAGTCTGCGGTAGACTGTGATCTGGTCCCGGTAGAGGCGGTGCGCCTTTTCCGAATCCGCGTACCAGATCGTATCCGATGATTCCTTCCTTTTTGCGGGTGTCGCATAAAGCGTCGAAAAGACAACGGCAACCTGTCCACGCTGGTATTCAGGCCAGCCAACCAGTGCATCACCATTAACGATCCGGGATGTTAGTACCTGCCTCAAGCTGGCGCGTTTCCACCACTGAGCGCGTATAATCGCGCCCGTAGGTGAGCATGTTCCATGCCAGATCTTGATGTGAATCGATGATTAGGGGCATAACCATGAAAGAGCGTCCCGATGGTGCGGGACGCTCTTGATTTCAGGTCAGGCTTCCGTATCCGTATTTTCCCCAGATGACTCGCCCGGAGCATCCTCAGAAGTGTCCGGCGCCTCTTCTTCATGTTCCTCATCCTCTTCCGCCCTGAATTCCGCGGTCAGCAGTTTGAAGTCCTTGTCTGCAAATGCGGCAGAGTCCACTTTGCGCAGGCTCAAGCCGATGCGGTGCTGGTCCGGGTCGATGCGGATCACGCGCAGGCTCTTGACTTCACCTTCCTTCAGAACCTCCTTCGGATGCTCGATACGGTGCTCCGCAATTTCGGAGATATGGATCAGGCCCTCGATATCGCCTTCCAGACGGGCAAAGGCGCCGAACTTGGTCAGGCGGGTAATGACACCCTCGACCAACTGGCCGACACTGTATTTCTCCACACGGGACCGCCAGGGATCACTCTGCAGGGCACGAACGGAAAGACCAATGCGCTTCTTTTCGCGGTCCACGTTGATGACCTTGACCTTGACTTCCTGCCCCACTTCCAGGACTTCGCGCGGGTGGTCGATGTGGTCCCAGGAAAGCTCGGAGAGATGGACGAGGCCATCGGCGCCGTTGATGTTGATGAAGGCGCCGAAATTGGCCAGGCTGGTGACACGGCCGGTGTACACCTTGCCCTCCTCCAGCTCCTCGATCACACGTTCCTTGATCGACTGGCGGGATTCGGTGCTGGCTGCGCGCTCCGAAAGGATCAGGCGGCGGCGCTCGCGGTCCACTTCGATCACGCGGACGGAGATTGGCTGGCCGATCATCTTCTGCCAGCGCTGCTCGGGTGTATCACCCGTGGATTGGCTGCGGCGCATGGCGCTGATCTGCGAGGAGGGCACGAAACCGCGCAGGCCCTCGACGGCGACGATCAAGCCGCCCTTGTTGAAACCGATGATCTTGCTGTCGATGGTGGTATCGCCTTCGAGCAGCTTCTCGACGTTCTCCCAGGAAATCTGTTCCTGGGCACGTTTCAAGGAAAGGACAACATTCCCGTTTTCATCCTCGGGATTGAGGACAAAAACATGGACTTCCTGGCCCACCTTCAATGCTTCGCGCTCTTCAGGGGTCAATTGCTCCAGTTCACGACCAGAAACCACGCCTTCTGACTTGGCGCCGATGCTGACGAGGATCTGGCTGGGGCTGATGCTCGCGATCATTCCGGTGCGGATCTCGCCGGGCTGAGGCAAGTCGACGTTCAGCTCCTGTTCGTTCAGCAAAGACTCCATCGTTTGGTTATTATTGTTATTCTGTTGTTCTCCCTGCGAATTGGCATCACTCCCTGATGATGCAGGAAAGGCTTGATTCTGATCTGTCACTTGAGGCTCCGGTTGAGAAAAATGTAATGGGGATTATACAGTTGAATGGGGAAGTTTGCAACCCTGCCCAGCGTATATACATGATGGATAATATTAATTACTACGAAGGACACTCGAAATTTGGCTTCCCAATCCAGATTCACGCGTTATAATCAAAATTCGGAGTTGAGATAAATGCCATCCATTTTTCCATTTACTGCGATTGTCGGACAGGAGCGCATGCGACGTGCGCTCATCTTGAATGCCGTTGACACCCGCATCGGCGGTGTCTTGATCCGCGGCGAACGCGGCACGGCGAAATCCACCGCCGCCCGCGCCCTGGCCGCCCTGCTGCCCAAGGTGAAAGTTGTCGACGATTGCCGCTTCGGCTGCGACCCCGACAAGCCCAACACCTGGTGCACGGAATGCAAGGAGCGCTTCGACGGCGCAAGCAAAATCCCCCATCATGTCCGCACAACCTCCTTTGTGAACCTGCCCGTCTCCGCCACCGAGGACCGGGTGGTCGGAACGCTTGATATCGAGCAGGCCATCCAAAAGGGCGAGCGCCACTTCGAGCCGGGCGTGCTGGCCGGCGCCAACCGCGGCCTGCTCTACATCGATGAAGTCAACCTGCTCGACGACCACGTCGTGGATGTTCTGCTGGACTCGGCTGCCATGGGCGTGAACATGGTCGAGCGCGAAGGCATTTCCTTTGTCCATCCCGCCCGCTTCATCCTGGTCGGGACGATGAATCCCGAGGAAGGCGAGCTGCGCCCTCAACTTCTGGACCGCTTTGCCCTTTCCGTGGACATCGTGGGCATCCGTGACGCCCGCCACCGCGTGTTGATCATGGAGCGCAACCTGGCGTTCGAACAGGACGCCGATGCCTTCCGCAAGACGTTCTTCCCCAGGGAAGAGGACCTCTCGCACCAGATCGAGCGGGGCCGCGAACTCGTCGGGCAGGTGACTCACACCAGCCGCGACCTGCTCTCCATCGCCGCGCTGACCGCCTCCCTGAACGTGGACGGTCACCGCGCCGACCTGGTCATCCTCAAAGCCGCCCGCGCCCAGGCCGCCTTCGAAGGCCGGACCAAGATCAACGACCACGACATTGCCCTGGCCGCCGAGCTGGCCCTGCCCCACCGCATCAAGCGGACGCCCTTCCAGCAAGCCGAGATGACGACCGAGCAGCTGCAGGAACGCATCGAGCAGCTGGCCGGCCAGTCGGTCCCGAGCGAAATGGAGGAAGAGTCCGAGTCCAGCAGGGCCAGCCCGAGGAAAAAAAAACTTAAAGCTCGAAGACGAGCGTGACGAAGGCCCGCAGGAGGGCAAGCCGGAGCAGATGCCCCAGGACGTGTTCGCCAACACCAGCGCCAACTGGTGGGAGGGCGGGCAGAAGGTCAAGCCCGGCGAAAAGTTCACTCCCCGCAAGTTAAATACCCCACTCGACAAGCTTGCCCGCAAGCACGCCGGCAGACGTTCACTTAACCAAGACCGAGCGCAAACACGGGCGTTACATCAAGTCGCGTCCCGCCGGGGAAAAGAAGGACGACATCGCCTTCGACGCCACCTTCCGGGCCGCGGCTCCCTTCCAAAAACAACGCGTTGAAAAACGCAAACGACTGGCTTTTGCCATCGAATCCTCTGACCTGCAGCGCAAGATCCGCGTCAAGCGCGTGGCGAATCTGGTTCTGTTCTTGGTGGATGCCTCCTGGTCGATGGCGGTGGCAGAACGGATGAACGCGACCAAGGGCGCGATCCTGTCCCTGCTGACAGATGCCTACCAGCGCCGCGACCGCGTGGGCCTGATCGTCTTCCAAAAGGACCGCGCCACGCTTGGTCCTGCCCCCGACCAATTCCGTACAACTCGCCCAACGCGCGCTGATGGATATCCCTGTCGGCGGAAAGACCCCGCTCTCCGCCGGGCTGTTCATGGCTGCGGATGTCCTGCGCCAGGAAAAAATCCATCACCCCGATATCGAGCCGCTTTTGATCGTCCTGACCGATGGAGCCGGAAATGTCTCCATCGGCGCGCTGCCCCCGCAGGAAGAATCCTATCGCTTCGCCGAGCTGATCGCCCATGAGAAAGTCAAGAGCATCGTCATCAACATGGAACACGCCGCCTTCGACCAGGGACTGGCCCAGCAGCTGGCGAATCATCTGAAAGCGCCATGTTATGCACTGAGTGAGTTAAAGGCAGAAAATTTGTATCACACGGTGAAAGAGGAAATGGCAAGGCCGATGAAGAAATAACAGGAACTCCGAGATTTCAAAATCTCGGAGTTCTTCTTTTCAACAACAATGTTAATCACTCCTATGCCATGGAAACCTCTCCGACACGGTAAGATCCATACTTCCCTGACGATCTTTTAGACAAGATTCCATATTTATCCCGTTTTCCTTCCATCAAATCCTTTATGATGGACTCTGGCACCTGCACCGCAACCACTTCCCCACGCACAGTGACGATGCCATTGGCCAGGATCCATTCTTCAATGATAACCTTGCGACCGTTCAAACTCTTAACTTTGCCGCGCACTTCGAGTTCGATCCCAAGGGGCGTAGGCTTGTGATAGTCCACGTGCAGGGATGCGGTCAAAGTCCGTGTGTTGGGCTCGGCGTTGGGGTCCTGCTGCTTGGCGGCATTGTACAGTGCTGCGGAAGCTGTCCCTGTACCATGGCAATCGATGAGCGAGGCGAGTAATCCGCCGTAGACATAACCGGGAACTGCCATGTGATAGGGCCTGGGGAGGAAATGGCAAACCGACTCTTCCCCGTCCCAGTAGCTCTTGATCTGGTATCCATGCTCGTTCAGCCGGCCGCATCCATAGCAGTGGGCCAGTTCATCAGGATAGTAGTCCTGGAAGGATTTTTGGGTCATAAATAAATTATCCTTTACTCTGGCTAAAGTGGTGGAATGAGGTATTTTTAACGGGAGACGGTTTTATGCTAGGGGGTTACCGTTGCGGCGGGACTCTGGGTGAGAGTTGGTGTTCTGGTAATGGTTGGAGTACGCGTCGGCGTGAAGGTGCGGGTGGGCGTTGCCGTCCGGGAGGGAGTGAGTGTTGCGGATGGCGTGTCCGTAGGCGGAGGGGTGGGAGCATCCCCTTCCAGGAGGAATTGGCCGACCACCTTCCAGTCCAATCCAACAAAGACCTCCACGGTGTAGGTGCCTGGCAGCCATTGATCTGCAGGAGCTTCCCACTCGGTGAAGCCATAGCCGCCCACCTCGCCGTCCCAGGGGATGGTCTCGATAATGGACCAGGTCACCATCGCGGAGCCAGATGGCAGTCCATTGGGCTCCCGGGGTCATCTGGTCGTAGCTAAAGACAGCGCACATATAGTTGATTGGGTTTTGGAAAACCGTGGCTGTTTCGATCTCGGCCAGGTTATCGCAGTTCCGCGTGAACTGCAGTGGACTGAATACCGCGTTGGGATTGGGCGTCACTTCACTTTCGAACAGCGCTTCAATGGCAGGCGGAATGAACGGAGTAGGTGTGATGGTCGGGGTGTCGCTGACAGCCGGCGTGAAGGTAATGGTGGGGGAAAGTGTAATGGTCGGCGAGAGCGTGATCGTGGGAGAGAGAGTTGTCGTCGGTGTAAGGGACGCGGTGGGTGATGGAGGAAAATAACGGTAGGCGACCGGCTGGCCGTAGAGTGCAAGCAGGATGCTGATTGCAAGCAGCAACAAACCAAATCCAATGGTATACCACCCGCCCCTTTCGCGCTGGCGCCGGATCCGGTAGAAGGTCAGCCGTCTCGCCGCCCGAAGTGTACGGAAACCCGAGCGGAAGATCCATAATGCGCCGATGAAGGAGATTACAATCGCAGCAATGATGCCTGCACGAATGTCCATAAAAGGATTATAGCATGCGGGGAATATGCACCACTTTTACGGTGTTGGGGTCGCCGTGCTGGTCGGAGTGGATGTGGGGGTGAGCGTTGGGCGTGGTGTGCGGGTTGGCGAGGGAGTCCACGTCGGACGTGGTGTTACCGGCGTTCGAGTTGGGGATGCAGTCCATGTGGGAGGCGGGCTGACCGGGGTGCGGGTTGGCGATACGGTCCACGTGGGGCGCGGTGTACGCGTCGGGGAGGCAGTATACGTGGGACGCGGAGTGCTGCTCGGCGTGCGCGTCCAGGTGGGGATGGGGGTACGGGAGGCGGTCGGCGTGAAGGAGAGCATGGCAATAAAGGTGCTCCTCCGCTCTGTCCACACGGCGAGGGCCGTATATGTGCCAAG
>CAVVPC010000029.1:0-291736 GCA_963750005.1 uncultured Chloroflexia bacterium | reverse complement strand
ATCAATAGCTTTCTAACGTTCGTTACCTACTTTCTGAGGACCGGGTTTAACGTCCCGGTCCTCAGAATCCCACCATTCTTGCGTGCAATCCATGATAGCGAGGATCGATGAGAAATGACACACGGTCGCAGGCCGTCCTGCAGACATATCCACACTGGTTTTATATTCCGGCGGCAGTCGTATTCGCTGTATTTTTCCTGGTACCTACAGTACTCGCCTTCTACTTCAGCCTGACCCGCTGGTCCCTCTTCGATGCGAAGTTCATCGGATTCGACAACTATGCCATGTTCCTGGGCGATCCGCAGCTCACGGCCGGACTTCGCAACACAATCATCTATGCCATTCTGACCAGCGGACTCAAGGTCCTGATCGGGCTGCCGCTTGCCATGCTGCTGACCTCAAAAATTCGCCTCAAAGGACTGGTTCGGGGCATGGTCTTTTTCCCGGTGCTTGTCAGCACGGTCGCAGTAGGGATCACATTTTCCACGCTGATGCAGCCATCCATTGGACTCATCAATACGGCCCTGGGAGGAATCGGACTCCCCACGCCGGATTGGTTGGGAAATCCGCGCATGGCCCTTTTCTCTGTTGCCCTGGTCGATATCTGGAAAGGGATCGGCCTGGCGATGGTGATTTTTATCGCCGGAATTTTGTCGATTCCGGTGGAATACTTCGAAGCCGCCAGGCTCGAAGGCGGAACCTGGGTGGCTTTCCGTCACGTGATCCTTCCCTTGAGCCGCAATGCCATATTTACAGTCATCCTGCTGTCGTTCATTGGCGGTTTACGCACCTTTGATCTGATCTGGACCATGACCCATGGAGGTCCCGGCTTCGCCTCGGATGTGCTCACGTCGGTGATTTATAAGGAATATCAGGCGGGATTCTATGGTCTCTCCACTGCGGGCAACGTTGTACTCTTTATTCTTGTCACCATCATCATCTATCCCCTGATGCGTTTCTTCAACCGATTGGAGCTTGAACTATGAGGCTTCGGAAATTTTTTGCGAATACATGGATCGATGCGGTTGCGCTGATTGTCGTTGGCATCATCTTTGTCATCCCTTTCGTGTTCATCCTGTTAACCGCAGCCAAGACCCGCCAGGAGGCCGCCCTCTTTCAGTTCAGCTGGCCCAGCCAGTTTCAGCTGCTGGAAAATATCCGCGATGTGATCGCCTATGGTAACAGGCGTATGATCCGGGCACTGTGGAACAGCACAATTTTGACAGTGGGCTCAGTTACATTGATCGTCCTGTTCTCCGCCATGGTCGCCTATGTCATGCAGCGCCGTGGAGACCGGCTATCCTCCGTTGCAAGTTCCATCATGCTGGCCGGATTGATCATCCCGCCTGCGGTTGTGCCAACAATTTTGTTTTACAATGGACTCACCTCTACAAGACAATTCTGGGCTTGATCCTGGTGGAAGTCGCATTTACCATGCCCTTCGCAACCCTGATCTTCCGCGCATTTATGGCGTCCATCCCGCGCGAGCTGGATGAGGCCGCCATTATCGATGGCGCCTCGCCCTCGCGTGTGTTCTTTTCTGTTGTTCTTCCGCTTCTTCGGCCGGCAATTATTACTGTGATCGTCACCTCCTCCGTTGGCATTTATAACGATTTCACCGGACCTCTTTACTTTCTGCCCGGCTCTGAGAACGTGACTGCACAATTGACCCTGTTCAATTTCATGAGCCAGTTCAGCTCGCAATGGAATCTACTCTTCGCCGATGTTTTAGTCATCACGATTCCGCCGCTCATCATGTTCCTGTTCTTCCAGCGGCAGATCGTATCCGGAATGACGGCCGGAGCGATCAAAGGCTGAGTTCGCTCGTCTTCCAGAAAACGTCATCAAAAAAACTTTTAGGATAAATCTAATGACACAAGACAACCCATCGTCCAACAGTACTGTACAAGCACCCGCTATGCTCGGCGTGCGCGTGGAACACGTTCGTGACGCATTTGGCATTGGCACGGAGCGGCCCCGCCTGTCCTGGATTGTGGAAACCGCGAGCAGCGGATGGCATCAGACGGGCTATGAGATCGAAGAATATGATGCAGATGGCAAATTGAAGGATCAGACGGGCCGCGTGGAGTCCGATCAATCGGTGCTGGTGGATTGGCCCTTTGCACCGCTCTCCTCCCGGGAGCGGATCGCCCTTCGGGTACGTGTCTGGGGAAAGGAGGAGGTGTTTCCGCCTGGAGTGAAGCTGTTTCGCTGGAAACGGGCTTGCTCTCCACTGCTGATTGGACGGCACGGTTCATAACCCCAACCTGGGAGGAGGATGTCACACGTTCGAACCCCGCACCTTACTTGCGCCGGGAGTTTGAACTGCGCACCGGCGTCAGCTCGGCCCGGCTTTACATCACGTCTCTGGGTTTGTATGAAACACAGATCAATGGGAAAGTCGTTGGCGACCACGTTTTTTCGCCGGGCTGGACGGTCTACGATCAGCGTCTGCGTTATCAAACCTTCGATGTCACAGAATTGCTGACCGAAGGGCGCAATGCAATTGGTGCGACCCTGGGCGATGGCTGGTTCCGCGGACGGATCGGTTTTGGCGGAGGTCAACGAAACGTCTACGGGGAACACCTGGCTTTGCTGGCTCAACTGGAAATCCAATATGTCGACGGTATCCGCGAACGGATTGTCACCGATGACGCGCAGGCATGGCACGCGGCCACAGGTCCCATTTTGCTGAATGGAATTTACGATGGGGAGATCTATGATGCCCGGTTGGAGCATCCAGGCTGGACATTGCCCGGTTTCGACGATTCAAAATGGACAGCCGTCCGTAACCTGGAATGGAATTTCAACGCATTGGAAGCGCCTCTCGGCCCACCTGTCCGCCGGATCGAACAGATCGCACCTGTTTCCGTCTCCAAATCTCCATCTGGAAAAACCATTGTGGATTTCGGTCAGAACCTTGTCGGCAGGCTGTCGATCAAAGTAAAGGGACCTGCCGGTCACACGGTCACGCTGCGCCACGCGGAAGTATTGGAACATGGCGAGCTTGGCATACGCCCGCTTCGTTTTGCCGAAGCAACCGACATCTACACTCTGCGCGGCGGCGGGACCGAAACATGGGAGCCCCGCTTCACGTTTCATGGGTTCCGTTATGTGGAAGTCAATGACTGGCCTGGCGAATTGAATCTGCAGGACCTCAGCGCGGTTGTGTTGCATTCCGACCTGGAACGCACCGGTTGGTTTGAATGTTCTGATCCACTGCTCAATCAACTGCATCAGAATGTGGTCTGGGGCATGCGCGGCAACTTCCTCGATGTCCCAACAGACTGTCCGCAGCGCGATGAACGCCTCGGCTGGACAGGCGACCTGCAGGTGTTCTCACCAACTGCCTCTTTCTTATATGATGTCAGCGGATTTCTCCAATCCTGGCTCAGGGATCTGGCGGTGGATCAGCGCAAATCGGACGGGAGCGTGCCGCACGTAATCCCAAATGTCCTGGGTGTAAATGCCAGTGGGGCGGCGGCCTGGGCAGACGCAGCTACGGTTGTCCCCTGGGTGCTGTACCAGCGGTTTGGCGATATCGGCATCCTGGCAGACCAGTTCGAAAGCATGCGCGCCTGGGTGGACCATGTCGCCTCCATTACTGGCGAGGGACGTCTCTGGGATACCGGATTCCAATTTGGCGACTGGCTGGACCCCACGGCTCCGCCCGACAAACCGGCGCAGGCACGCACCGATAAAGCCATTGTTGCCAGTGCCTATTTCATTCATTCTGCGGACCTAGTGGCGCAAGCCGCCGAGGTGCTCGGACGCGCCGATGAACAGCAGCACTATCGTTCGCTGGCTGCCGAAGTTCGCGCCGCGTTTGCCCGCGAATACATCACAGCCTCCGGGCGCCTGATGAGTGACGCGGAAACAGCCTACGCACTTGCCCTGGTCTTTGATCTGCTGCCCACCGCCGGGCAGCGTCAACGCGCCGGTGAACGGTTGAATGAACTCGTTCGTGACAGCGGTTATCACATCCGTACCGGTTTTGTAGGCACACCTTTGATCTGTGACGCGCTGTGCAGCACAGGTCACTATGTGGCGGTGTACCGCCTCCTGCTGCAACAGGAATGCCCTTCCTGGCTGTATCCGGTCACGATGGGTGCCACGACTGTTTGGGAACGCTGGGACTCCATGCTCCCGGATGGATCGATCAACCTCGGCGAAATGACCTCCTTCAATCACTATGCCCTCGGTGCAGTCGCAGATTGGATGCACCGGATGATCGGCGGTCTGACTCCGACCGAGCCGGGCTACCATCGCATGGACATTCGTCCCCGCCCGGGCGGTGGTCTTACGCATGCCCGGACCCGTCACATTACTCCTTACGGCCTGGCGGAATGCACCTGGAAGATCGAAGACGGAAAAATCGATCTGGATGTGATCATCCCTGCGAACACAACCGCGTAGGTTACCCTGCCCGGCAGCGATGCGGCAGCGATCGAAGTCAGTTCCGGAAAATATCATTGGTCCGTTCCCTATCAAGATCCGGATGCACGCGGTCCCTTCACCGTCGATGACATGGCAGGCGATATCATGAGTGATACAAAAACCCGTGACACAATCATGGATGTTCTTGTGCGTACCGGTGTGCGCGAACATCATCGCGCGATGATCCTCGATGAACGGAACATCCCTCTTCGACAGTCCCTCAGCCTGCTTCCCAACCCTGAAGAAGCCACGAAACAGATCAGTGATGCGCTGGCAGGCATATAAATGAGCCAAATATTTCCTGACAGGAATAACAATGAACAAAATGGCTGAAGAACTCGACTTCCAATTCCCAAAAGATTTTCTGTGGGTGCGGTTACTGCGGTGCATCAAGTGGAAGGAAACATCTAAACTTTCGGCCGAGACCTGGTCGTTTTGGTGAGAGCCTGCTGGCAAAGGATTGACGGCGCAAGCAGCTGTATGGTATCGTTACCATGGTAACGATACCATACACTGCTTTTGATAATATACATGCCTACCATACAAGATGTAGCCAAACTCGCAGGGGTAGCCCCCATCACTGTCTCCAGAGTGCTCACCAACTCTGGGTATGCCAGTGAGGAGACGCGGGCGCGGGTGGAAGCGGCTGCAGCAACGTTAGGATACGTCCCCAATACACTGGCACGCGGATTGCGCTCAAAGCGCACCCAGACCCTGGCATTGGTGATGACCGATATCACCAATCCGTTTTTTACACTGATTGCCCGGGGGGTGGAAGACATGGCCAGCAATTCAGGCTATACAGTAATTTTCTGCAATACCGATGAATCCGAAGACGAAGAAGAAAAATATATCAACATTCTTGTGCAGAAGCAGGTGGATGGGATATTGCTCGTCCCGGCTTGCAGCAATTCAAAATCTGTGAAGTTCCTGCAATCCAATGGTATTCCGATGGTACTGATCGACCGTAGTATCCCGGGTATCGGGACAGACATTGTCACGCGGCGACTCTGGAGCAGGGGGGATATGACCTCACCAGACATTTAATTGAGTTGGGACATAGGCATATTGTCACTATCACCGGGCCGCAGGAGGTATCTACGTCCCAGGACCGTGTTTCCGGGTATGAACGATCGATGAAGGAAGCAGGTCTCGAAGCCTTTATCCAGGTTTATTTTGGCTCCTATAACCAGGCCAGCGGATATAAGCTTGCCGGTCAGGCATTGGCGCTTGCGCCGCGTCCGACTGCCATCTTTGGCACCAACAACTTCATTTCGATCGGTGTGCTCAAAGCCCTCAAAGATGCCGGGCTCAGTGTGCCCGAGGATGTTTCTGTTGTTGGATTTGACGATCTACCCGCATTTATGGTCGTTGATCCGGTTTTGACAGTTGCTGCCCAGCCGGCTTATGAAATGGGAAGCCAGGCAACAGAGCTTTTATTGAAACGGATAACCGGTGACATTCCCGAAAGCAATCAGGAGGTTATTCTTCCCACCCAGTTGATCATCCGGCGATCGAGTGGACCGCCGCCGGTTAAATCCTAAAACATTTCCAAAACTATTTTTTAACGGGATGTGGTAACGTTACCATGCCGTTCAAGACAGGAGAAATAAATGAATAATCCAACTGCTTTAACAACTTTGAAGAAGGACGATTTGATCGTTGTCGCCGGCGCGGGTGGTTTTATCGCCGGATCCCTCGTCAGGTACTTTGCCGATCAGGGATTTACCAATATTCGAGCCATCGACAGGAAGCCGCTGCCCGAATGGTATCAGCGTGTCCCCGGGGTTCAGAACTTGTCGATGGACTTAAGTTACCTGGAGAACTGCAAGAGGGCGGTGGAAGGCGCGGTCGAGGTCTATAACCTGGCTGCGGATATGGGCGGCATGGGTTTTATTGAGCGCTTCCGGGTGGAGTGCCTGCGCAGTATTCTCGTCAACACCCATTTGATCGATGAGGCCTATAAGGCCGGCGTGGACCGCTACTTCTTCTCGTCGTCTGCATGTGCCTATAACACCGAACTGCAAAAGGATCCAAATGTGCGTGCGCTCAAAGAATCGGATGCCTACCCGGCCATGGCAGAGCGCGGTTATGGCTGGGAAAAATTGATGTCGGAAATGTTCTGCCAGGAATACTGGGCGGAGCGCAAAATGAAGACCGCCATTGCCCGCTTCCATAATGTGTATGGCCCCAATGGGACCTGGGATGGCGGCCGGGAAAAGGCGCCGGCAGCGCTTACCCGCAAAGTCATCGAAGCGATTGACTCAGGCAAACTGGAGATCGATATCTGGGGCGACGGCAGCCAGACCCGCAGCTTCATGTACATCGAGGATTGCGTCAAAGGGATCGACATGATCACGCATTGTGACGATCTGATCGCCACACCCATTAATCTGGGTTCCAGTGAGCTGGTCTCGATCAACAAGCTCGTCGACATGATCGAGGATATCGCCGGCGTAAGACTCCAGCGGCGCTATGAACTGAATGCACCCAAAGGCGTGGCGGGCCGCAACAGTGATAATACGTTCATCCAGCAGGTGCTGGGCTGGGAACCGAGTACGCCGCTGCAGACGGGCCTTGAAAAGACCTATACCTGGATCCAACAACAATATGAGACCCGCAAGGCTGGAACCTTCGTTCCGGCAGGGCATCTTTAATCCTCATTTTCAACAACGAGAAGAACATGACTACCCTGGAAAATAAGATAACGATTGCAGATGTAATTGGCGAAATCCCCTACCGCATGGCTCTGGCAGGTGGCTGGATCGATCAGCCTTTTGTTTCCCGTCATAATCCTGATGCCCTCCGGCTCGATGGTGGTTGTCAGCCTGCAGCCGACCGTGCGTTTTATGGATCGCTGTGGGATGGGAACCAGCACCCGCAATGTGATGATGCAGATCTGGAACGGGCAAATTCCGCAAGGGGAGCCGATGGATCTGGTGAGGCAGGCATACGCTGCTGAGAATGAGGCCCGTCCGGCTCCCTCAGGATCGCAGGATATGGCCGGGATCATCTATCCGGGTATCAACCGCCTGGATTACGATTTCCACCATGAAGGCGGCTATTTCCCGGTGCATGTCGAATCCAATACGGATCCTGAAACCGCCCAATGGCTGGAGAGACATATCTACATGGTGCCGATCTCTCAACGCCCTCATGGATATGGTCCCCTCGAGCAGCAAAATCTGGACCCGGAATGGATCCAGCGTTTAGGCCAGACGGGCAGGGATTGTTATAACGCCATCCTTGCAAGAGATGCAGGAGCATTGGGCCAATCCATGAATGATTGCATGGCCTGTTGGGAAGCCATCCTGCCCGGTACGCTGTATCATCCAACGACTTAACCTTGACTTGTTGGAAATACTGAACTATTACCAAGCGCGTTACTACGGGGCCATGTATTCAGGATGCGGAGGCGGATACCTCTACGTCATCTCGGATGAGGCTGTGCCTGGCGGCTTTCAAGTGAAGGTTAGAGCGGCCTGATGGAGAACGTTGTCGTAAGTGGCAGCTACGATAATATTCGATCTCGCGATGTGCGCTTTCTGGAAGAGGCTGCCAGATTTGGCCCTGTTCATGTATGCTTTGTGGTCGGATCAGGTTGTAAAGAGGCTGACGGGCGCGGACGCCAGGTTCCCGCAGCAGGAACGTCAATATTTCCTGGAAGCAGTCCGCTATGTTCACAAAGTATGGACCGTGGATGATGTCCCGGATTTGGATGAGCTGCCGCAATTCACAGGTTTTCATCCCAGCCTGTGGATTGTTCCTGAACAGGACGATTCACCCGCGAAAAGGCAGTATTGTACTTCTCATGGGATGCAATATAAAGTCATGGAAGAATCGCCTCTCCTGGATGTTCCTGATGCCGGGATGAATAGTGAGCCTGCCTCCTCGAACAAAAAAGTGCTGGTCACCGGCTGTTTCGACTGGTTCCATTCAGGACATGTGCGTTTCTTTGAAGAGACGTCCAGCCTGGGCGATCTGTATGTCGTTGTTGGGCATGATGAAAATGTACGCCTGCTCAAGGGCGATGGTCATCCGCTGTTTTCCCAGGAGGTGCGGCGCTATATGGTGGGAGCAATCCGCTATGTGAAACAGGCCTTGATTTCCACCGGCAGCGGATGGATGGATGCAGAGCCTGAAATCGATGCGATCCAACCCGATATGTATGTTGTCAATGAAGATGGCGACAAACCGGAAAAGCGGGAGTTCTGTGAGCAGCATGGCATGAAGTATGTGGTCCTAAAACGAGCTCCCGCAAAAGGCTTGCCTCGCCGTGAAAGTACACACCTGCGCGGGTTCTAGGAGAGATATGTACTACGCTGTCATCATGGCTGGCGGAACCGGCAGCCGTCTCTGGCCTCTCAGCCGGCAGAATCGTCCAAAACAGGCCCTGACGCTCGCGGGTGATCGGACCATGTTTCAGTACGCTGTGGAGCGGATCCGTCCGATTTTCCCGCTCGAACGGATTCTGGTCATTACCCGAAGAGAGCATGCCTCTATCCTGATGGCCCAGGTCCCTGACCTGCCTGCTGAAAATTTTATTCTGGAACCGGAAGGCCGCGGCACAGCTCCGGCGATCGGCCTGGCAGCCATTCATGTACAACGGCGCGATCTGGATGCAACCATGGCTGTCCTCACGGCCGATCATTTCATCTCTGACACAGAGCAGTTTTGTAAAGTTTTAAGTGCTGCGGACCAGCTTGCCGCCGAGGGAAATCTGGTCACTTTGGGAATCCAGCCAGCCTCCGCCTCCACGGGTTTCGGCTATATTCAGCACGGATCTGCTCTCGGGGAGAAGAATGGGTTTCAGTACTTTGGCGTAGAACGATTTACAGAAAAACCCAGTCCGGCTGAGGCCGAAAAGATGGTCGCCAGCGGCAGTTGTTCGTGGAATGGCGGCATGTTCATCTGCCAGGCTGCGCGGATGTTGGAGGAGTTTGAGTGCCAGATGCCGGATTTTTATTCCCGGCTTATGGAAATCAGAAATTCCCTGGATACACCTGCGTACCAGGCCGTCCTGGAAAGTCATTGGCCCATGATCGCCAGACAAACAATTGATTACGGAGTAATGGAGTCAGCCAGGCAGGTGGTTGTCATCCCGGTCGAGATCGGCTGGACGGATATCGGAAGCTGGGGGAGCCTGTTCGATTTTTTGCCGGCGAACGAAAGTGAAAATGTTCTGGTTGGCACTCATCTGGATATCGATACCCAACGAACCCTGGTGTTTGGTAAAAAATCGCCTGATAGCGACTCTGGGCGTCAAGGATTTGATCATTGTGGATACCGAGGATGCCCTGCTTGTTTGTTCCCGGGAGCATGAGCAGGAAGTAAAAATCATTGTTGAGAAACTGCAGGAGCTCAAGCAAAGTCAGCTTATTTAGAGACTGGTCAAGATGAAGTCTGGACTTGCCTTTCCTTACTAATTGCACGTATATGAAGATGTCACAAGAAAATTATGACATTTCTATTATTTGATAAAAACAAAAGTGATTGACAAGCATTCATCAGCCTATGTATTATATTCTTGTTGGAAACAATAAGACTCGTCAATCTTCGATAAAAAACTCTGCAATGAACACTTATGAGCGTCGTCATTTGCTGCTGGAGTTGTTGAGAAAGCAACCTGGTCTTCGCGTGCCGGAAATCGCCACGGCCACGGGGGTCTCTGAAGGCACGGTTCGAAATGATTTAAATGCTTTGGAAGAGGAGGGTTATCCTGACACGCATGCACGGCGGGGCCGTGCTGGCAGAGCGATCCCCTCAATTCGGTTTATCCTTTGGCCAGCGATACCAGGACCAGCAGGCCAGCAAAATGATGATTGCCCGTACAGTCGCCGTCGCTTGTGGAAGATGGAGTTTCCCTTTTGCTGGATGCCAGTTCGACGGTTTATTATCTTGCCAGCCAGCTGGAGAACCGCAATCGTCTGCGGGTCGTGACCAATGGGATTGATGTAGCCCGCAGTCTCGCCAGGAATACAACCAACACGGTTGTGTTGATGAGCGGTGTGGTGACCCCGGATGGCTCCTCGGTTACCGGATCATTGAGTGAGCAGCTGATCCGTGACCTGCATGTCCAGATGGCGTTCGTCTCCTGCAGCGGTTTAAGCCTGGAACGCGGCCTGACAGATGTTCTCCTGGAGGAGGCAGAGCTCAAGGGGAAGGCAATTGCCTCAGCCCGGGAAGTGTTCGCTTTGGTCGATTCTTCAAAACTGGGCAAGGAGGACCTGACCTCTTTTGCCAGTTTGAACCAGATAACTCATCTTTACACCGATCCCGGCATAAGCGACGAGTGGGCGGCACGCTTAAAGTCTGCCGGTGTAGCCTTCACTGTTTGTTCAGCCAATTGAATAGGGTTGCCATGACAAATCCTGCATCCACATCCGATGAACAAAATCTTTTACTCCGTATGGAAGGCATCTACAAATCCTTCCCTGGCGTCCAGGCGCTCAGCGATGCACGGTTTGACCTCCGCTATGGAGAAGTACATGCGCTGGTAGGCGAAAATGGGGCGGGGAAATCCACCTTGATGAAGATCCTGGGCGGCATCTATAACAAGGATGCGGGGCATGTCACCCTGGAAGGGCAGGAGGTTGAGATTACCAGTCCCGCCATGGCACAGCATCTTGGCATCAGCATCGTCCACCAGGAACTCAACCTGATGCCGCACCTGACCGTGGGCCAGAATATTTTCATCGGGCGGGAACCGCGTGCGAAGGTCCCGTTTGTGGTGGATGATAAAACCACCAACGAAAAGGCAATCCGCCTTTTTGAAATGCTTAACCTGCGCCTTGACCCCAACACCAAAGTAGCTGACCTGACCGTCGCCAAGCAGCAAATGGTGGAGATCGCCAAGGCGCTTTCATTTAATGCCAAAATCCTGGTCATGGATGAGCCGACAGCCGCCCTGACCGATACAGAAATCGAGGAGCTGTTCACCATCATCCGCCAGCTGCGGGATCAAGGCGTGGGCGTCGTCCATATTTCCCACCGGCTCGAGGAGCTCAAGCTGATCTCAGACCGGGTGACCGTGATGCGCGATGGAAAATATATCAACACGCTCAAGACACAGTGAAGCAACGATCGACCAGATCATCAGCCTGATGGTCGGGCGAATCATTTATGAAATCAGCCCCTGAATTGCCAGAAGATCCTAATCAGGAAGTGGTGCTCGAAGTCCGCAATCTCAACCGGGGCAAGGTGATGCGGGATGTCAGCTTTAGCCTTGAAGAAGGGCGAAATTTTGGGCTTTGCCGGGTTGATCGGCGCCGGGCGCACGGAAGTGGCGCGGGCGATCTTTGGCGCAGATGCCCATCGAATCCGGGCGAAATTTTATCAAGGGCAAACAGGTACATATTAAGAGCCCGGGCGACGCTGTCAGGCATGGCATTGGTTATCTTTCTGAAGACCGCAAGCGCTATGGACTGGCCCTGGCCATGGATGTCAAGGAAAATGTGGCCCTGGCCGCGATGAAAAAATTCCTGAAATGT
Organism: uncultured Chloroflexia bacterium; assembly: GCA_963750005.1. GTDB lineage: Bacteria > Chloroflexota > Anaerolineae > Anaerolineales > Villigracilaceae > Defluviilinea. Next base: position 279,809 of record CAVVPC010000029.1, on the reverse strand, counting down.
TCGGCTGGATGGATCAAAAAAGACGCTGTGCCGCGGCCGCGAAATGGTGAAGCCCTCAACATCAAAACCCCCAGCCTGGAACAAAAAGTCAAGTTCCTGTCCGGCGGCAACCAGCAGAAAGTGGTCATCGGCAAGTGGCTGACCGCTGATACCGATATCCTGATCTTTGATGAGCCTACGCGTGGCATCGATGTGGGCGCCAAGAGTGAAATTTATAAGCTGTTGAATGACCTGGCCCATCAGGGCAAGTCCATCATCATGATCTCTTCGGAGCTGCCCGAAATTCTGCGCATGAGCCACCGCGTGGTGGTGATGTGCGAGGGACGCGTGACAGGTGTCTTAACATGCGACGAAGCCACCCAGGAAAGCATCATGAAATATGCCACGATGCGCGCCGAGGTCGATCCTGGCCAGCGCCTAAACGATGACGGAATTTTCATCATGACGGAACCGAAACCATAAAAACTGAAAGAAAAACGCTGTAAAGTCCCTGTTCCGTTCAGATGCCATGCAGACGTGTCATGGCCTTTGGCGCCCTGATCGTCTTGTTCATCGGTTTTTCACTCGCCTCGCCCTTCTTTCCGCACCTTTGAAAATTTTGTCGGCATCCTGCTGGCGACCGCCGTGAATGGTGTGCTGGCGCTGGGCGTTACCTTTGTCATCATCACTGGCGGGATCGATCTTTCAGTGGGTACAGTGATGACGTTTTCGGCTGTGATGACAGGCGTATTCATTACCATCTGGCACATGCCTGTTCCCGTCGGTATTCTGGCCGGACTGCTGAGCGGGAGCACTGCCGGGTCTGTCAATGGCAATGTGATCTCCCGGATGAAAATCCCGCCTTTCATCGCCACGCTGGGCATGTTGTACATCATGAAGGGACTTTCGCTCGTCATTTCACAATTGAAGCCGATCTACTTCAACGATACGCCCATCTTCCAGCAGATGGCGATGGGCTCCATCCTGGGCCGATCATTCCGGCGCTTGATGTGCCCAATGCGGTGTTGATCTTGTTTGGTGCGGCCATCGTCGCCAGCCTGATCTTGACACGAACCATTCTTGGGCGTTATACCTTTGCCCTGGGCAGCAATGAAGAAGCCACCCGTCTTTCGGGCGTCAATGTCGACCGCTGGAAGACCGCTGTCTATACTCTGTGCGGTTTTTTCGCCGGACTGGCCGGTGTCTTGATCGCCGCCCGTCTGAATTCGGCGCAGCCGGCCCTGGGCGCCGGCTATGAGTTGGATGCGATTGCCGCGGCGGTGATCGGCGGCACATCCCTCAGCGGCGGCGAAGGTTCGATCCTTGGCACCATCATCGGCGCTTCATTATCAGCACGCTTACCAATGGCCTGCGCATCCTTTCGGTCCCGCAGGAATGGCAGATGGTGGTCACCGGTACGATCGTCGTTCTGGCAGTTTTCCTGGATATTCTCCGCCGTCGTCGTTAGGATTCGGTAGCGACAAATACCATCGCACAATTATTCAGAAGAAAAGGAGGTCAATACTATCAATATCACACCCTGTATCAGTAAGGAACCGATCATGCTCGAATCCAAATTACATGAAAGAGGAGATTGAATGAACACCAAAAAACTGTTCGTCGTGTTGAGCGCTGTTGCTTGTTGGTTGCCCTGCTTGCAAGCTGCTGCACCCCAGGCTCGGCCGCCACACCAGGCCCCAGCGGCCTCCGGCGCAAAGCCCTACATCCCCGTGATTTCCAAGGGTTTCCAGCACCAGTTCTGGCAGGCCGTGAAGTTGGGTCCGAAAAGGCTGCCAAGGACCTGAATGTTGACATCACCTTCGAAGGTCCCGAGACCGAAGCCATGGTCGACAAGCAGGTTGAAATGTTCCAGACCGCTCTCGACAAGAAACCCGCCGCCATCTGCCTCGCGGCTGTTGACTCCAAGGCCTTCCAGCCCCTGCTGGAAAAGGCCAAAGCCGCTGGATATCCCGGTGGTTGGTTTCGACTCCGGCGTTGACAGTGACATCCCGGTGACCACTGCCGCCACCGACAACTGCCGCCGCGGCTGCCATGCTGCCGACAAGATGGCCGAGCTGATCGGCGGTTCAGGCGAAGTGGCCGATTATCGCGCACGACCAGACCAGCCGCACCGGCATCGATCGCGTCAAGGGCTTCACCGATCGAGATCAAGGCCAAGTATCCCGAACATCACGATCGTCGACACCCAGTATGGCGCCGGCGATCAGCTCAAATCCACCGACATTGCCAAGGCCATCATCCAGGCTCACCCGAACCTGAAAGGCTTCTTTGGCGCCAACGAAGGCTCGATCATCGGCGTGTTGAATGGCGTGAAGGAATTGGACATGGACGGCAAGATCGCGGTGATTGGCTATGACTCCGGCCAACAGCAGATGGATGCCATCCGCAGCTGGCGCCGAAGCCGGCGCGATCACCCAGGACCCGATCGGTATTGGTTACAAGTGCGTGGAAGCCGCCCTCAAGGCATCCAAGGGCGAGGCCCTGCCCAAGACCATCGACACCGGCTTCATGTGGTACGACAAGACCAACATTGACGATGCCGAGATTCAGGCTGTGCTGTACAAGTAATTTCCATGTATGCACGACCGTCCCTGAAAGGGGCATAACAAGAGATGCCCTGCTGCTAAAGACCGGTGAATATCCGGGTTTAGCGTAGGGCATCCTTTTGAAAGCTAATCGATTGTTTCAGCAGACAGAGTACGATCAGGTATTATCTTCATTTTTTTGATGGGGCATCTTTGTAGAATAAGGGAATGGGTTGGCCGGATGAGTACTCCTGGAAATTATTGGAGCAAACCCTGAGATTGAAAATAATTCAATAGGAGAATGGCATTGAAAAAAGCATTGGTGTGCGGGGCAGGTGGTTTTATCGGCGGGCATCTGGTGAAGAGCCTGAAGCGGGAAGGTATTGGGTGCGTGGCGTCGATATCAAAAATCACGAGTTTCACTCCAAGCGAAGCAGATGAATTTATGGTGCTGGATCTGCGCGAGGAAGCGAACTGTATCCAGGCACTGAAAGTGGGCAGTGGGACATTCGACGAGGTCTACCAGTTGGCAGCCGATATGGGCGGGATGGGCTTTATCCACTCGGCCGAATGCGAGATCATGCATAACAGCGCCCTGATCAACATCCACATGACCCACTCCATGGCTGAGCTGGGCGTGCCGCGTTATTTCTTCTCCTCCTCTGTCTGCGTATACCGCGATATGAAGGTCGGGCGAACCTGAAATGACGGAAGCCAGACGCCATCCCCGCCCACCCGGATAATGAATATGGCTGGGAAAAACTATATGCCGAGCGGACGGCCATGGCCTACGCCCGAAATCGCGGGATCGATCGTGCGCATCGCCCGCTTCCAGAACTGCTACGGACCGGAAGGCACCTGGCGCGGCGGACGCGAAAAAGCTCCGGCGGCCATCTGCCGGAAAGTGGCCGAAGTGGAGGACGGCGGGACGATCGAAGTGTGGGGCGATGGCACTGCGGTCCGCTCCTACACCTATGTGGATGATATGGTGGATGGCATTTACCGCTTGATGCAGTCGGACCTGGAAGGCGCGGTCAATATCGGCTGCCCGCAATATGTGACGGTTGACGAGCTGGTGGCTGTCGTCGCAGAAGTGGCCGGCAAGCGTATCAACATCCATCACATCGCAGGGCCCGGTGGGTGTGCAGTCGCGCAACTTCAGCAATGCCCGCATCTAATCGCTGGGCTGGAAACCGAAATATTTCCTGAAAGATGGCATCGCCCTGACCTATCCGTGGATTGAATCGCAGGTCAAAGCAGTGCGCATGAACTCATAAATCCATTCATTTTTGGAGGTAACAATGTCTCAAAACAGTGCTCCCAATCGCTGGATCGGCAGTTTGCCCAAGATCGGCATTCGCCCTGCCATCGATGGACGCTTCCAGGGTGTGCGCGAGTCCCTTGAAGAGTCCACCATGGCGCTTGCTCATGCCGTGGCAGATTTGCTGACCGCCAACCTGAAACACCCCAACGGTCAGCCTGTGGAATGTGTCATCGCCGATACCAATATTGGCGGTGTGGCGGAGGCCGCAGCCTGCGCCGAAAAATTTGCCCGCGCCGGGGTGGGTCTTTCGATTACCGTATCACCTTGCTGGTGCTATGGCTCTGAAACCATGGATATGGATCCCCTGATCCCGAAAGCAGTCTGGGGTTTCAATGGAACGGAACGCCCGGGCGCAGTCTACCTGGCAGCGGTCCTGGCTGCACACAACCAGAAAGGTTTGCCTGCTTTTTCCATCTATGGCCAGGATGTGCAAGGACTCCGGAGATACGACATCCCTGAGGATGTAAAGGAAAAGTTGCTGCGCTTTGCTCGCGCAGGTCTGGCAGCGGCGACGATGCGGGGCAAGTCCTATCTCTCGATGGGCGGCGTTTCGATGGGCATTGCCGGTTCCATTGTCGACCAGCCCTTCTTTAAATCCTATCTCGGAATGCGCGTGGAAGTCATCGATATGACTGAGTTCCTGCGCCGCATTGACTTCGGCATTTACGACCTGCAGGAATTCCAACGCGCCATGCCCTGGGTCAAGGAAAACTGCAAGGAAGGCCGCGAGTATAACGCGCCGGATCACCAGCGGACCCGCGAGCAGAAAGATCAGGATTGGGAGAAAGTGGTCAAGATGGCCATGATCGCCCGGGACCTGATGAATGGCAATCCACGCCTGGCATGAGCTCGGCTTCCCTGAGGAAGCGATGGGTCACAATGCCATCCTGTCGGGCTTCCAGGGCCAGCGCCAGTGGACGGATTACCAGCCGAACGGCGACTTCCTTGAAGCCATCCTCAACACTTCCATCGACTGGAACGGACAGCGCCAGCCTTATATCGTCGCCACCGAAAACGACAGCCTGAACGGCGCGACGATGCTCTTTGGTCACCTGCTGACCAACACTGCCCAGGTTTTTGCGGATGTGCGAACCTACTGGAGTCCCGAAGCTGTCAAACGTGTCACGGGTTATGAAGTAAGCGACCGGGCTGCAGGCGGATTTATCCACCTGATCAATTCCGGCGCGGCCACTCTGGATGCCACCGGCTGGCATGAGATCGATGGCCAGCCTGCCATCAAACCCTGGTGGGAGGTCACACCTGCCGAAGCACAAAAATGCCTTGAAGCCACCACCTGGTATCCGGCCAATACCGGTTATTTCCGCGGTGGTGGCTATTCAAGCTGCTTCCTTACCCGGGGTAACATGCCGGTCACCATGAGTCGCCTTAACCTGGTCAAAGGCCTTGGCCCTGTGCTTCAAATCGCAGAAGGCTGGACGATCGATTTGCCCGAAAATGTCCACCAAACACTCAATGAACGTACCGACCCCACCTGGCCGACACACTGGTTTGTGCCGAACATGACCGGTACAGGCGCGTTCCGCGATGTATATACTGTCATGGCAAACTGGGGTGCAAATCACGGCGTGCTCAGCTACGGCCACATCGGCGCAGATTTGATCAGCCTGGCCTCCATTCTGCGGATCCCCGTCTGTATGCACAATGTCCCCGAAGAAAGGATCTTCCGTCCCAGTACCTGGACCGCTTTTGGCACAGCGGATATGGAAGCTGCTGACTTCCGTGCCTGCCAGAGTTTTGGTCCGATCTATGGATAAATACTCATCGAAGACTAATTGTAACGTAACAACCTCCGTATGCGAAGTAGATTATGGAGGTCATATGCTCAAAGGAATTTCAACTGTCATTTCGCCGGAACTGATCAAAATTTTGATGGAAATGGGCCATGGCGATGAACTGGTCATTGCCGATGGCAATTTCCCTGCTGCCAGTGTTGCCCAGCGCCTCGTCCGTGCGGATGGATTGGGCTGCACTCCTTTGTTGGATGCCATCCTGCAGCTTTTCCCGCTCGACCCGTATGTCGAAAAACCGGTCGCCTTGATGGCTGTCGTCCCTGGCGACCCGTATAAACCGGTCATTTGGGATGAATACCGGGATGTGATCCTGAAACATGAGCCGGACTTCAAGGATTTTGAATATGTTGAGCGATTTGCCTTTTATGAGCGCGCCAAAAAAGCCTATGCAGTGCTGGCGAGCAGTGAAATGGCTTTGTATGCCAACATCATCCTGAAAAAAGGTGTCATCAAGGGATGATGGAGGATTTCTGTCACCTTGATCGTTCCAACCCGACCAAATACAATCATGCCGGACGATACACTTTATCGTCCGGCTTTATTCTCCAGGAGGTAGGTATCAGAATGACCAAAACAGTATTTGTCAGCGGATGTTTCGATCTGCTGCACAGCGGCCACATTGCATTCTTCAAGGAAGCCTCTAATTATGGAGATGTGTATGTTGCGCTGGGTTCGGATAAAACGGTCTTTGATCTGAAAGGCCGGCCCACTGTCACCACGGAGGAAGAGCGCCTGTTCATGGTCAAATCGGTATCCTATGTAAAAGACGCCTTTATCTCGTGCGGATCCGGGATCCTGGATTTCGAAGTTGAACTGCGCCAGATGATGCCCGATTATTTTGTGGTCAATGCCGATGGCCATATTCCCGAAAAACGCGCCCTGTGCCAGGAACTGGGGATTGAGTACGTCGTATTGGAGCGTAAGCCTTACGAAGGCCTGGAGCCCCGTTCCACCACTGCCCTGCGCCAGCGGGAATATATGCCCTATCGCATCGACCTGGCGGGCGGCTGGCTCGACCAGCCTTATGTCTCCGAGCATTATCCCGGGTCAGTCATCACCATCTCGCTCGAACCGACCATTGAATTCAACGAGCGCAGCGGCATGGCCTCCAGTACCCGGCGCTCCGCTCTCGACCTGTGGGGACCCAAACTGCCAGCCGGGAATCATGAAAAACTGGCAAAGGTCCTGTTTTGCTATGACAACCCGCCCGGGACAAAGGTTGTTTCCGGGTCACAGGACTCGATTGGCATCGTCTTCCCCGGGCTGGCAAAGGCCTATTACGAAGGCCAATACTGGCCGACAAAAATCGAGCACGTCATGGATGAGACGCTCATCCGTTTTGTCGAAAGCTCGCTTTATCTGGTATCGCTTGGGCCGCGCTACTCCGAATATGATGTTTTGGTGGATACAAAATTCAACCGTGACCTGGCCAAAGCCCTGGCCGATGCCGCCGACTTTTGCTGGGATGCCATCCTGGGCAGGGATATTGTAAATTTTGGACGCAGCCTGCGGGAATCGTTCGAAGCGCAGGTGGCAATGTTTCCCCACATGTTGAATGACCGCATCATTGAACTGATCGATGAATACCGCGACCAGGCGCTTGGCTGGAAGCTTTCAGGCGCCGGGGGAGGCGGATACCTCATCCTGGTATCCGATAAACCAATTCCAGACACGGTCCGTGTGCTGGCTCGCCGTGAAACGGAGTTATGAGCCATATCACATTCAGTTGAACAGAAATCCCGGTCTCTGCCGGGATTTTTGTTGAACGGTTATGTTATTCTCAAAAAAGAGTGACATTTGTTGAATATTGTTGATTGAAAGGTGATTGACAAAAAAAACAACAAAATATATACTATAAAGAATAAAATTCAATAATAATTCGCGTCCATTCGCGAGGTGAGAGCTTGACCACTTACGAACGTCGCCAATCCCTATTGGATATACTCCGAAAACAACCTGGTTTGCGCGTTCCAGAGCTGGCAAAGGCGTTGGATGTATCTGAAGGCACCGTCCGGAACGATCTAAATGCGCTCGAAGACGAAGGACGATTAAAACGTGTCCATGGGGGAGCAGTCTTGAATGACTCAGGAGCACTTCCAGAACAACTCATTCATGCGCCGGTATAAACAAAATGCAGCTGCCAAATTCGCGATCGCGCGTGAGGCAGCTCTTTTAGTTAACGATGGAGACTCCATTCTGCTGGATGCAAGCAGCACGGCTTATTACCTGGCGCGCGCTTTATCAGGGCGAAATAAATTAAGGGTCATGACCAATGGTTTTGAGGTCGCACGTGAGCTTGCCCAGAATACCTCGAATACCGTCATCCTGATCGGCGGCGTGGTCAATAATGACTCCTCCTCTGTGACAGGTCTGCTGAGCGAACAGATCATCGCTGAAATGCATATCGATAAGGCCTTTTTTTCCTGCAGCGGCTTTAGCGTCGAGCGGGGCATGACCGAAGTGCATTTCGAGGAGGCCCAGCTCAAGCGCAAAGCGATCGAATCTTCAAGGCAGGTCTTCGCTCTGGTCGACTCGTCGAAATTTGGCAAGGAAGATCTGACGCCTTTTGCACGGCCGATGCAGATCACCCATCTGTTCACCGACTCGAACATTACTGAGGAATGGATCACCCGCCTGCAGTGGGCGAACATTCCGTTTACCGCCTGCCAGGAAGACCTGGTCCATGCTTCATGAAGTGAGGTGCCTCTCGTGAGTGAAAACATCCTTGAACTGAAGAATATCTCCAAAAGCTTCTCGGGCGTGGAAGTGCTGCACCAGGTCTCACTTGCGCTGCGGCCCGGGCGAAGTGCATGCCCTGTTGGGCGAAAACGGCGCGGGCAAGTCCACGCTGGTTAAAGTGATTACCGGCGTGCATCAGCCGGATGGCGGCGAGATCTTTCTGGATGGGGAACCGGTCCATTTCCGGATACCCGCGAGATCGCGCCAGGCCGGGATCTCGGCCATCTATCAGGAATTCAGCCTGTTCCCCGATCTGGATGTGGCCGAGAATATTTTCGTCGGCTGCCAGCCCACGGCAGCCGGCGGGCGGATCGACTGGCGCAAGCTGTATAAGCAGGCAGAAGAGCTGTTGACATTCGCTGGGCGTGCATCTGGACCTGAAGCAAAAGCGCGCAATCTGAGCATCGCCCAGCAGCAGATGGTGGAGATTGCGCGCGCCTTGTCCGTCAATGCCCGCATCCTGATCATGGACGAGCCGACCTCGTCCCTGACGCTGAACGAAGTCGCCGACCTGTTTCGACTGGTGCGCCGGCTGCGCGAGGAGGGCACGGCGATCATTTTCATCTCCCACCGCCTGGAAGAACTGTTCGAGATCGCCGATCGCGTGACGGTGCTGCGCGACGGCGCTTATGTCGACACCCGCTCGATGGACGATGTCACCCGGGATGATCTGATCCGCATGATGGTGGGCCGCACGATCACCGACCTGTTCCCGAAACAGGATGTACCAGCGGGGAGGTGGTGCTGCGGGTGGAGAACCTGACCCGGGCCGGCGCTTTCGAGGATATCAGCTTTGAACTGCGCAAAGGCGAGATCCTGGGCATGGCCGGGCTGGTCGGCGCAGGCCGCACCGATGTCGCCAGGCGATCTTCGGCGTGGAGCCCGCCGACCGGCGGCACGATCCAGATCGAAGGGCGTGAAGTGGCGATCACATCTCCCCAGCAGGCGATCGCGCTTGGCCTGGCCTATGTGCCCGAAGACCGCCAGCTTCATGGCCTGATCCCTGCCGATGGATATTACCGCGAATATCAGCCTGCCCATGCTTCGCGCAGTTTGCCAGCCGGGGTTGGCTGAACTTCAAGACGGAGCGCAAGGCCGCCTATCGATGCTGCCCGCCAGATGGAAGTGCAGGCGAATAACATCTGGCAGAAAGCGCGCGAGCTTTCGGGCGGCAACCAGCAGAAGGTGTGCTGGCCAAGTGGCTGTCGACCAATCCGCGCATTCTGATCCTGGACGAGCCGACCCGCGGCATCGATGTCGGCACGAAGGCGGCTGTCCATGCCTTGATGAGCAATCTGGCCGCGGAAGGCATGGCGATCTTGATGATTTCGTCCGAACTGCCGGAAGTTCTGGGCATGAGCGATCGGATCCTGGTGATGCACGAAGGGCACATGACCGGCCAGTTCAATCGCGCAGAAGCGACGCAGGAAAAGATCATGACGGCCGCCACGCAGACAGTGACCGTCGGAGGTGCTGCGTGACCGCACAAAATCCTCCACCTAAAGAATCCGACCCGGTCCTTTTCAGATCTGCTCTGGACGCTCGTCCGGTTCCGCGAGGCGGGCATCAGTTTTTCATCCTGATCCTGGTGATCCTGGTCACCCTGCGCAGCGCCGCCTTCCTGTCCTTCGACAACTTCAAAGACATCCTGCTGAATATCTCGATCCTGGCGATCGTGGCGCTGGCGCAGACCATGGTCATCATCACCCATGGCATCGATCTTTCCGTCAGCTCGATGATCGGCCTGGTGGCGATGATGGTGGCGTTTGTGGTCAAGCATAACCCTGACATGCCGGTGGTCCTGACGATCCTGCTCGGGCATGGCGCTGGGCGCTGTCCTGGGCATGCTTCAACGGCCTGATCATCACCTTCGGCAAGGTGCCGCCGATCATTGCCACGCTGGGCACGCTGAGCATCTATCGCGGACTGGTCTTCTTTTACAGCCACGGCACCTGGATCAATGCCTTTGAGCTGCCGGCGGCATTCAAGCTGCTTTCCAAAGGCACGCCGCTCGGCCTGCCCAACATGGTCATCATCGCCATGGTCGTGGCGGCGATCGTCTACTTCTTCCTGAACTACACCCGCACGGGACGCGACATCTACGCGGTGGGCAGCAATCCCGACGCGGCCCAGATTCCGGGCATCCGCAAGCAGCGCATCATGTTCATGGTGTATCTGCTCAGCGGCGTTGCTCTGCGGTCTGGCGGCGGTCTTGTGGGCCTCCCGCTTTGAATCGGCGCAGACCAACACCGCGCTGGGCTTTGAGCTGCAAACGGTGGCGGCTTCGGTCGTCGGCGGCGTCAGCATCAGCGGCGGCGTGGGCACCGTGCCGGGCGTGCTGCTGGGCGCGCTGCTGCTGGGCATCATCCAGAACGCGCTGACGCTGTCCGCATCTCGCCGTTCTGGCAGCTGGCCGCGCAGGGCTTGTTGATCCTGATCGCTGTGGTCTCCGATAAATGGATCCTCAGCGCGTGTGGAAAGGGCAAAGAAATGAGCGCAGACAGCTTCTCGATCTCGAACTCGAAGTTGATCAGCGAGTATCGCGCCGCGCCGTTCCTTCTGGTCCTGTTTCCAGCGCTGGGAATGGTTGCTGGTGGGCTTGATCCTGCTGGACGTTTTGGTCAACAGCCGGCTGTCGCCCTACTTCCTGGATGCCCGCAACCTTTCCCGCACCTCCTCCGACTTCATGGAGATCGGGCTGATGATGCTGCCGATGGTGTTCATCATCATCACCGGCAATGTCGATCTGTCGGTTGCCTCCAACCTGGGCATGAGCGCCTCCTTCATGGGGCTGCTGTATAACAATGGAGTGAATATCTGGAGCGCGGCCTGGCCGGTCTCCTGCTTGGGAACGACTGGGTGGCATGCTGAACGGCTTTCTGATCGCACGCGTAAAGCTCCCGGCCCTGGTGGTCACGCTCGGCACCTATGCCTTCTATCGCGGCATGGCCTATGTGCTGTCTAGGCGATCAGGCCGCGCGCGGCTATCCCGCAGCGTTTACCTATCTTGGGCAGGGAAAGGTCTTTGGCAGCCTGATCCCATTCTCGGTCGCCCTGTTTATCCTGCTGGCGATCATCTTTGGGCTGGTTTTGCACCAGACCACTTTCGGTCGTTATCTGTATCCGATTGGTAACAATGAAAATGCCACCGTCTATTCCGGTGTGCCGGTCGCGAAGATCAAATTCATCATTTACACATTGTCCGGTTTTATGGCCGCTCTGGCCGGATTGATCCTGGCGGCGCGCTTTGGCAGCACGCGGCCCGATATCGGCACGGGGCTGGAGCTGGCCGTGATTACCGCCGCGGTCCTGGGCGGCGTGGACATCAACGGCGGCAAGGGCACGATGATCGGCGCCGTCCTGTCACTGCTCTTGATCGGCCTGATGCGCTTCGGGATGGGGCTGCTCAATATCCAAGGCCAGGTGCAGGGCATCGCCATCGGCCTGCTGCTGATCCTTTCCATTCTGGTTCCCAGCCTTGTTCAGGGTGCATTCCGGCTTTCGCAGGAATTTCAACTGGCGTTCGGTGCTGCCTGTTGTCGCTGTGGTGTTGATCTTTATTCTCTTTTTTGCCTTTTTCTTCTGGTCGCGGGCAGCAGTAATCGCAAATGTTTGATACCAGCACAAATAATGGCACCCGGCGCCTGCCTGGTGCCCGCCTCATAATCAAAACTCAGAAAGGAGGTGAGGCCGAAAAGTCTAAATATTTTGCAGGTTAGCGTGTCAGTCGAAAAATCAACTCAAAATATCTGAAGGAGAAAGAATATGAAACACCGCTCGATGTTTATCGCCGTCATCCTTATGACCGTTATGGGTCTGTTGTTCGGCGCCTGTGCCCCGAAGCTACCGCAACCTCCGCTCCTGCTCCTGCTGCTACCGAGCCCCCGGCCGCAGTCACTGAAGCGCCGGCAGCTACGGAAGCACCTGCTGCCACGGAAGCACCTGCAGCAGCTGCATGCACAGGAGATTATTATCTGGTTCCGAAGAACCTTGGTAACCCGTACTTCGACACCGCCAACAATGGCGCCCAGGAAGCTGCCAAGGAATTGGGGATCAACAGTCCAGTACCAGGGTCCTGCCACCGCCGATGCAACCCAGCAGATCACCCTGCTCAACTCCCTGATCGCGCAGAAGCCCTATGGTCTGGCGATTTCCGCCAATGATTCCGATGCCCTCGTCCCGACCGGCAAGTCTGCCATGGCTGCCGGCATCCCGGTCGTTACCTGGGATTCTGCCATTGGTACCGATGGCCGCAACCTGCACATCAACCAGGCCGTGACCGCAGGATATTGGCGCCATCCAGATCAAGATGGCTTCCGACCTGGCCGGTCCCGATGGTGGCAAGATCGCCGATCCTGAGCGCCACTTCCACCGCCCCGAACCAGAATGCCTGGATCGAGGTCATGAAGGAAGAACTCAAGAAGCCCGAATATTCCAAGCTGGAACTGGTCGAAGTCGTGTATGGCGATGACGATGACACCAAGAGCTACAACGAAGCCCAGGCTTTGTTCACGAAGTATCCTGACCTGAAAGTCATCATTGCCCCGACCACAGTCGGTATCGCTGCCTCCGCCCGCGCGGTCACCGATGCGAACCTGATCGGCAAGGTGGCCGTCACCGGTCTGGGCACCCCGAACCAGATGCGCGAATATGTGAAGAACGGCGCTGCTCCCGAATTTGCACTTTGGAACCCTGCCGATCTTGGCTACCTGGCCGTCTATGCCATGCATGCGCTTGCAACCAGGGAAATCACAGGCAAGGCAGGCGATAAGTTCACCGCTGGCAAGCTCGGCGACTACACCATCAAGGACGATCCTGACCTCGGTCTCAATGTCCTGCTTGGCCTCCCTTCATTTGGGATAAAACCAACATCGACGACTCGAACTGGTAAATCATAAACCTTTCCATTGGTCCATCTGCCTCGAGCGGATGGACCAATGGTCAATTCTCGAAATATCCTCGATACGTGAAACTTGACTACCATCGTAACCATGCAGCAAAACAGCTCAAAACCATCCATCCCCTCCCCAGAATATCCTGAACGCTGGAAAAAAGTCCAGGGGATCATGGATGAACAGGGACTTGATTTTCTCGTGGCGTATGCAGACGACCGTGCCACGTATGGACCAGCTCATGCCAGATGGCTGGCGAATTTTCCCGTTCACTTTGAGCCGGTCTGCATACTGATGTTCCGTCAGGGGGATCCCATCTTCTGACGGGACCGGAGAGCGACCAGTATGCACTCCTGGCAGGTCAGATTCCCGATGTCAGGGTCTTGCGCGAGTTCACCCATCCAAATGAGGATTATCCATTCTCAAAAATTCAAAGCCTGGCGGAGATCATCGCCGAAATGGGAATGGATGCCCGCTCCCTCAAACGGGCAGGTCTGGCCGGGAGCGGACTGATCAACAGCAGACCTGCTTCAATCCTTGAAATCAGCCCTGCCCGGTCTGGAATGGGTGGATGTAGAAAATGCCTTGTGCGATTTGCGATCACAGAAATCAGCCTCCGAAATCGGAGTGATCCGCTATGCATACAGGATCGCCGAAGCTGGTTTTCAGGCCGCTGTGGATACCATTCGGGCAGGTGTAACCGAGCGCGAAGTCGCCGCTGAAATCGATTCAGCCATGCGCCGCGCAGGCTCTGAAGGGACAGGCATCGACACGATTGTTGCCTCCGGGCCCAATACCCGGCCCATCCTGGCTCGTTCCACATTTCGACGGATCGAAGCGAACGATTCTGTTCTGCTGACCATTGCTCCCCGCTACGAGGGCTACCATGCCGCGATCGGACGCCTGGTTATGGTCGGCGATCCGGGCAACGAAATTCGCCGCGCCCTGGATGTCGCTGTCCGGGCCCAGGAGGCCTGTTACGCTGCTCTGCGTCCCGGCGTGGAAGGCCGTGAAGTCGAAGCCATTGGCAGGCAGATCGTCGACGCGGCCGGGCTGGGACAGTATTTTCTTTATTCCGGTGTTCACAGCGTCGGCGTGATCGAGTTCGAGCCGCCGATCTTTGGACCGAGCAGTCCGGCCGTTTTAAAGAAGGATATGATCATCTCCATAGACATTCCCTTGTTCAATGCGCCATGGGGCGGACTGCGCGTGGAAAATGGTTACCTGATCACATCCACTGGCGCTGAACCACTTCACCATACACCATACCTGTTCAAAAATAGGATATCAAAGGATAATCCATGAAACGTGTTGGTTTTCAGTTCAAAGTCCGGCAGGACCGCCTGGCAGAATATAAGGAACAGCACAAGCACGTCTGGCCGGAAATGCTGGATGCATTGCGCGAGACGGGCTGGCATAACTACACTTTGTTCCTGCGCGAGGATGGCCTGATCTTTGGTTATTTCGAGACCGAGGAAAGCCTCTCGGCGGCCCAGGCAAAGATGGCTGCCAAGGATGTCAACACACGCTGGCAGGAATTCATGTCACCGTTTGTGGATGCCAATGCCCGTCCCGATGAAACATTTGTAGAGCTTGAAGAATATTTTCACCTGGAATAAGTCATGACGATCACTCATAATTACCTGGCCATCGATCTCGGCGCTGAAAGTGGACGGACCATTCTCGGCACTCTTGACGAAGACAGGCTCACGCTGAGCTGAGACTCACCGCTTCCCCAATGGACCGGTGCGGCTCAACGATGGCATTCATTGGGATGTCCTGCGACTCTGGAGCGAGATCAAGTCCGGGATCGCAGCCACTGTCAAAAAAGGGGGCAAGCTGGACGGCATGGGACTCGACACCTGGGGGGTGGATTTTGCCTTGCTCGACCGGAATCATTCGTTATTATCCAATCCATTTCATTATCGTGATGAGCGCACCGACGGCATGCTGGAGGCAGCCATTCAAATGCATGTCCCGTTCGGAAATTTTTTCCAACACCGGCATCCAGTTCATGCAGATCAATGCGCTTTACCAGTTGCTGGCGATGGCGTGTGCAGAAATCCCCTCTCCTGGATGTGGCAAAGACTTTTGTCATGATCCCTGATCTATTCAATTTTTGGTTGAGCGGTGAGATCACGAACGAGTTCACCGACGCGACCACGTCCCAGTGTCTCGACCCGCGTACACGCGCTCTGGGCGACTCCGGTGCTGGATGCGCTGAATATTCCGGCGCATCTTTTCAAGCCGGTAACTGATCCCGGGACTCCGATTGGGACGCTGCTCCCTCAAATTGCTGAGGAGACCGGCGCGGGCGGAGTCCGGATCGTCGTTCCCGCCTGTCACGATACAGGCTCGGCGGTGGCGGCCGTCCCGGCGCAGAATCAGGATTTCGCCTGGATCAGCTCGGGGACCTGGTCCATCATGGGTGCAGAAGTCCGTGAGCCCTGTCTGACCGAAAAGGCACTTGAATATAACTTCACCAATGAAGGCGGCGTGTTTGGAACGTGGCGATTATCGAAAAATATCATGGGTCTGTGGCATGTCCAGGAATGCAAGCGGACCTGGGCGCACCAGGGCGATGACCTGTCCTATGATGAGATCACGCGCCTGGCTTCGGAAGCAAGACCGTTTCTGGCTGTCATCGATCCGGATGACGACCGCTTTCTGCATCCGGGTGACATGCCGGAGCGGATCAGAAAATATTGCGCAGATACGAACCAGCCTGTGCCGCAGACGAAAGGGGAGATCATCCGTGTTGCGCTGGAAAGCCTGGCGCTGAAATATCGCCTGGTGCTGGCGCGGCTGGAGGAACTGGCGCGAGAAGCAATTTGCACCCATCCATATCATTGGCGGTGGAACGAAAAATCGTCTGCTGAATCAATTTACGGCGGATGCAACCAACCGGGTTGTGATCACCGGACCCGTGGAAGCCACGGCGATCGGAAATGTATTGATGCAGGCCATCGGGCTTGGACATCTTGGCTCATTGAGTGAGGCGCGTGGTGTCGTCCGCGCATCGTTCAATGTGGAGGAATTTCAGCCCGTCCATGATGATGGCTGGGATGAAGCCTACGCAAAATTATTGAAATTAATGGAAAGAACAGGTACTGAACAATGATTGAAGCACCCTATCCCGAACTTGATGACCTGCTGAAGATGATGGGCGAGGCAGGCAGGCACCTGGCCGAAATTGAAGCCAGTGAAGGCGCGGCAGGAAATATCTCCGTCTGCCTGCGCTGGCCGCTCGAACCGCGCACCCGCTTTCCCTTGCTATCGGAGATCGAATTGCCACAGGCTGTGCCGGAGCTGGCGGGAGCCACCTTCCTTGTTACCGGCTCCGGACGGCGGCTGCGTGAGATTATGGATGAACCGACCGCCAGTATTGCCTGCATCGTTGTCAATGAAGGCGGCCTGACGGGAAGGTTATATACTTCTCATCACCGCCGTTATGAGCGCGTGACCAGTGAATTCAATTCGCATCTCGCCGTTCATTACGATCAAATCTGCTCCTCCAACACAAACTTCCATGCCGTCATCCATGCCCAGCCGCTTCACCTGACTTATCTGAGTCATATCCCCCGCTATCAGGATGAGCAATATCTAAATACGCATCTCCTGCGCTGGCAGCCCGAGACGATCATCAATCTGCCCGAAGGCATTGGCTTTATCCCCTTCCGCATTCCCAGCTCAGCCGGAGTTGATGGCCGCGCAATGTCGAATCCCTGCGCAGACATCGCATTGTCCTCTGGGCAAAACATGGTGCGATGGCGCGCTCGGATGTCTCTGTCAAACGCGCCGCCGACCGGGTTGAATATGCCGAGACCGCCGCGAAGTACGAATACCTCAATCTCTCGCGATGGAGAGATCGGTGAAGGCCTGAGCCCGGACGAGATCCGCGCCATCTGCCAGACATTCAATGTTCAACAGAATATTTTCTAACCTAGACCCCCTTCACCCCTTTCCTGATAGGGAAGGGGGCTGGGGGATAGGTCAGGAGTGATTATGCCAACTGAATCTCAAATTCAATCTGCTTACAGCTATCGCAAAAGAGCGTTACGCCGCTCTGGGCGTGGATACCGAAGCAGCGCTTGCCCGCGCTCGAAAAAGTTGCCATCAGCCTGCACTGCTGGCAGGGCGATGATGTCGGCGGCTTCGAGAATCCCGGCGGTGAGCTGAGTGGCGGCATTGCCGCGACGGGAAACTTATCCCGGCAAGGCCCGCACGGCGGATGAACTGCGCCAGGACCTGGATGTGGTCTATTCCCTGCTGCCCGGCTCGCACCGCCTGAACCTGCATGCCATCTACCTGGAGGCGGATCATAAAGTGGAGCGCAATGCACATTGAGCCGCGTCACTTCTCGGGCTGGAAGGATTGGGCAAAGGCCAACGGTCATGGCGTGGACTTCAACCCGACCTGCTTCTCGCATCCCAAAGCGGCAGATGGATTTACGCTTTCACATCGTGATGAGGACATCCGCCAGTTTTGGGTGGAGCACTGCATCGCCAGCCGCCAGATCGGCGAGTATTTCGGAAGGGAACTGGGCACGCCGGCAGTGACAAATATCTGGATCCCCGACGGATATAAGGATAGCCCTGCGGATCGCCGAACGCCGCGCCGCCTGCTTCTCGAATCCCTTGATCTGATCCTCGCTGAAAAAATTGACCCACGCTACAACCTGGATGCGGTGGAACCCAAACTGTTTGGGCTTGGTTCGGAGAGCTATGTTGTCGGCTCGATGGAGTTTTATTCCGCTTATGCACTCAGCCGCAAATTTTACTCACCCTGGATTCGGGCACTTCCATCCAACCGAGACCATCTCTGACAAGATTTCCGCCCTGTTGATTTATCTGACCAGTTGCTGTTGCATGTCAGCCGCGGTGTGCGTTGGGACAGCGATCATGTGGTCACCTTCAATGATGACCTGCAGGCCATCGCCGATGAGATCGTCCGCAACGATGCCCTGGAGCGGATCCATATCGGGCTGGATTACTTCGATGCCAGCATCAACCGTGTCGCCGCCTGGACGATCGGCGCCCGCAATACGCTGCGCGCCCTGCTGGTTGCCCTGCTCGAGCCGACGGAGATGCTCAAGCAATATGAGATCGAAGGTGACTTCTCCAGCCGCCTGGCGCTGCAGGAGGAGCTCAAGTCCATGCCCTTCAGCGCAGTCTGGGATTATTACTGCTCGAAGAAGGATGTCCCGGTTGGCATGGGCTTTATGAGATGTCATCAAGGATTACGAGAAGACAGGAATTGGCGAAGCGCTAAGATGCCTACTGTCAAGTTGTATGCCAACCTGCGAAAGCTTGCAGGGACGAAGGAGTTATCCATACCGGGAGCAACCGTCGGGGAGGTATTAGGACGACCTGGTCAAGCGGCTCCGCCGCTTGGGAGTGCTCCTTCTGGATGGTGAATCTCTCGTCCGCATGTAGTGATCACTTTGAATGGGCATAACATTATAGATTTCAACACGCAGGTGACAGAGACGGATGTCATCGCAGTATTTCCGCCGATCGCGGGCGGATGATAGGAGCATAGTATGGCTGGTTGGTCTGAAAAAATTCTGGATATTGATCTGAATACGCAAACCTATAAAACCTATCCACTGGATATGGAGATGGCGCGCCTGTTTATTGGCGGGCGCGGGCTGGGCGCGCGTCTGCTGTGGGATATGGTGGGCCCCGAAGTGGATCCGCTTTCGCCTGAAAATGTTTTGATCTTTACCAACGGTCCGCTCACCGGCACGGGTTATCAGACCAGCAATCGCTTTTCGGTGACGACAAAAAGCCCGCTTACCGGCACCGTGCTGGATGCGAATTCGGGCGGCTTCTGGGGCATGCAGTTCAAGAAGGCCGGCTACGATGTGATGATCGTGCGCGGCAAAGCCGAAAAGCCGGTCTGGATCGAGATCAAGAACGAGTGCAGTCACCTTCCACGATGCCAGCGAGCTGTGGGGCAAGCGCGTCTATGCACTGACCGAGAAGCTTGGCCAGAACAACAACAAGCGCAACGTGCTGTGCATCGGCCCGGCGGGTGAGAACCTGAGCCGCATCGCCGCCATCATGAACGACGGCGAGCGCGCCCTGGCGCGCGGCGGCCCCGGCGCGGTGATGGGATCGAAGAACCTGAAGGCCATCGTGGTGGAAGGCAAGGAGCGCCCTGAAATCGATGACAAGGAGCGCTTCAAGTTCCTGCTGTATGAAACGCGCAAGCTGCTGGCGGCCAGTCCGCTGACCAGCCAGGCGCTGCCGGAATTCGGCACGGTGGTGATGATGAACATCATCAACAACATCGGCGCGCTGCCCACCCGCAACCACCAGCAGACGCAGTTCGAAGGTGCGGAGGCCATCTCCGGCGAGGAGCTGACCGAGAAATATCTGGTCAAAAACGCCTCCTGCTGGGCCTGCCCGATCGGCTGCACGCGCATCAGCAAGACCGAAAAAGTCGAAGGCGAAGGGCCGGAGTTTGAAATCGACCTGGGCCTTTGGCGCGCAGTGCGGCATCGATGACCTGGCCGGCCATCATCGAAGCCAATTCCATCTGCAATGACCTCGGCCTCGATACGATCTCGGCCGGCTCGACCATTGCCTGCGCGATGGAACTGAGCGAAAAAGGCTACCTGGACTCCGATCTGCGCTTTGGGCGCGCCGACCTGCTGGCCCCGACGGTGGAAGCCATGGCCTATCGGCGCGACCTTGGCGCGGAGCTGGCCGATGGCAGCCTGCGTCTGGCGACGAAGTACGGGCACCCCGAACTTCGATGAGCGCCAAAGGGCTGGAGATGCCGGCCTACGATCCGCGCGGCATGCAGGGACAGGGCCTGCTCTACGCCACCTCCAACCGCGGCGGCTGCCACATGCGCGGCAACATGCTCGGCCTGGAAGTGCTGGGCCTGCCCAAGCTGATCGACCGCTTCCAGGTGCAGGGCAAATCCAGTTTCGTGATCCTGCATCAGAATTCCAATGCGGCCATCGATTCGCTGGTGATCTGCAAGTTCACCAACATGGGCGTGGCGGATGAATACTTTGCCCGCGTCCTCACCGCGGTGACGGGCGTCCAGTATGCCACCGGCGATCTGATCAAGGTCGGCTGAGCGGGTCTGGAACCTGGAACGGCTCTACAACATCCGCGAAGGCTTCACCAGCAGGGACGATACACTGCCCCCGCGCCTGCTGAATGAAGCGCCGGTGGACGGCCCGACCAAGGGCTGGGTCTCGCAGCTGGAGCCCATGCTGAAGGAATACTACCGCGCCCGCGGCTGGGATGAGAACGGTGTGCCCACCCCGAAGAAGCTGGCGGATCTCGGCCTGGCGAATTTGAATTGAGCGGAAAAGGAGTTTGCAATGATTGACGCACGCATTTATCGAAATGTTCCGCGATATCGGCCGCGATCTGTTTACCAGCAACATGATCTCCTCCCACGGCGGCAATCTGTCAGCATCCGGCTGGGCGATCGGGTCATCATCAAACGCCGCGGCGCCATGCTCGGACAGCTCAAGCCGCACGATCTGATCGAGACCGGCTGGATAAAAACGACAGCGGTGTGGCGCTGGCCTCCACCG
Organism: uncultured Chloroflexia bacterium; assembly: GCA_963750005.1. Taxonomy (GTDB): domain Bacteria; phylum Chloroflexota; class Anaerolineae; order Anaerolineales; family Villigracilaceae; genus Defluviilinea. Next base: position 258,954 of record CAVVPC010000029.1, on the reverse strand, counting down.
AGCTGCTGGTCCATCGCACTATCTATCATGAACACGCCTGCGCTGGCGATCTGTCACTGCCACCCGCGCACCGCGATCGCCTTTTCGCTCTCGCGCGATGAGCTCGTGCCGATCGATAACGAAGCGTCCTATCTGCTGAAGAAGATCCCGGTCGTCACGGAAGAGTTCGCTTCCGGTACACCCGAGATGGCGAACAAGGTCGCCGAGGCGCTGCAGAACTACAAGATCATTATGCTGCGCGGACACGGCAGCTTCGCCACCGGCCAGACGCTGGACGAAGCCTTCCACTGGTCATCCACCCTGGAAGAATCCTGCCAGATCGATCTGGCAACGAAGATCATCAACGAGCCGTTCATCGAATATCGCGGGATGAGCAGTTCATACAGCAAGTTTTAGTTGTTATGAAACGCTGTCTGTTATTGATAAATATCAGGAGATATTATGGTGACAAAACCTGAGAAATTTGAGCATGTCAATTATTTATGGGACGACACCGTCGCGGATCAGCTGGATCCCGTCGAGCGACTGCGCTATCGCAGCAACATCCTCGGCGCAGACCAGCGCATTACCAATACCGGCGGCGGGAACACCTCCTCCAAAGTCAAAATGACCGATCCATTGACCGGCGAGGAAGTGGATGTGCTGTGGGTCAAGGGCTCAGGCGGCGATCTGCGGACCTCCACCCGCGCCAATTTCGCTTCGCTTTATATGGATAAATTCCTGTCATTGGAAAATATCTATAACAAGGCTGAAGTCAAAGGAGTGAAGACTGAGATCGAGGATAGGATGGTGGACATGTACCGCCATACCACCTTTGGTCTGAACCCCGCGGCCAGCTCGATCGATACGCCGTTGCATGGTTTGATCCCATTTCGCCATGTCGATCATATGCATCCCATCTCCGTGATCGCCATTGCAGCCAGCAAGGATCAGGAACGACTGACCCAGGAGATCTTTGACGAGGAGGTTGGCTGGGTCCCCTGGCAGCGTCCCGGATTTGATCTCGGACTGGTCATGAAACAAAAGCTGAAGCAGGATCCCGACCTGAAAGGTCTGGTCATGGGACAGCATGGCCTGATCAACTGGGCAGACGATGACAAGGCCTGCTATGAGTTAACCCTCTCTCTGATTGAAAAGGCGGCTCATTACATCGAGCAGCGTGATAAAGGCGACAAAACTTTTGGCGGCCAAAAATACGAATCCCTGGATGAGAAGGCGCGCACGGAAATTCTCGTCAAATTGCTGCCGAAGCTTCGTGGGATGGTCTCGCAGGCAAACCGGTTTATCGGCACCGTGCATGTAACCGATAGCGTGCTGCAATTCGTGAACAGTATGGACGCCCAGCGCCTGGCTGAAATTGGCACCTCCTGCCCGGATCATTTCCTGCGCACAAAGATCAAGCCTCTGTATGTGGATTGGGATCCGCAAAAGGAAACCTATGAGCTTTTGATCGACAAACTGGAAAAGGGGCTGGATGCGTATCGCGCCGATTACAAGACCTATTATGAAGCCTGCAAACATCCGGATTCACCCGCCATGCGCGACCCGAATCCGACCGTGATCCTGATCCCGGGGCTTGGGACTGATCGCCTGGGGTAAAAACAAAAGCGAAAGCCGCGTCACGGCCGAGTTCTATTCCCTGGCCATTGAAGTGATGCGCGCCTCGGAAGCCATCAGCGAATACCAGGGCCTGCCGCGCCAGGAAGCATTTGACATCGAATACTGGCTGTTGGAGGAAGCCAAATTGAAGCGCCATGCCGCCCGAGAAGGAATTTGCCCGCAATGTGGTCCTCGTCATCGGTGCAGGCAGCGGCATCGGCAAAGCCACCGCACATCGTATAGCCAAAGAAGGCGCCCATGTGGTTTGCGCGGATCTCTCTGAGGAAGCCGCGCGTGCCACCGCCCAGGAGTTGGTCGAAACTTATGGCATTGGCATCGGCATTGCCGGTACAGGCATCTCCGGCTGCGGCCCTGCGATCGGGCTTGCCTGTGGATATTACGAATCGGGAAAGCATTCGGACCATGTTTGAGAATGTGATCCTTGCTTACGGCGGGATCGACAATATTATTATCACCGCCGGCATCTTTGTCCCTCCGGATAAACAGGGATATCATTCCCGACGATAAATGGGCTCTGACCTACGCCATCAACGTCACCGGCCCCTATCTGGTGGCAGATGAGGCCAAGAAGATCTGGCAGGCGCAGGGATTGAAGGGCAGCCTCGTCGTCACGACCAGCGCTAATGCTGCAGTGGCCAAACAAGGCTCCTTTGCCTACGATACCAGCAAGGCGGCCGCCAACCACCTGGTACGCGAGCTGGCGATCGAGCTGTCCCCGCTGGTACGCGTCAACGGGCTGGCGCCTGCCACGGTGGTGGAGGGCAGCAGCATGTTCCCGCGCGACCGGGTGATCAGTTCGCTTGTCAAATACAACATCAAATTTGATGAAAGCGAATGCACCGAAGCCCTGCGCGGAAAACTGGCGGATTTCTATGCCCAGCGGACACTGACCAAATCTCCCATCACATTGGCCGACCAGGCGGAGGTCGCCTACCTGCTGAGCAGCAGCAAGTTCAGTAAAACGACCGGCCAGATCATCAGTGTGGATGGCGGCCTGCACGAAGCCTTCCTGCGATAAGCAACCAAATGGTTTTCCTTTGTGAATCTTCGTGACCCTTTGTGGTTAAGGATTTTTGATACGAGAAGAAATGCCAAAAGCTCAACTCTTCATCACCTGTCTTGGCGACCAGTTCTATACCGCCACCCTTCAAAACATGACCCACATCCTGGAGCGCCTGGGCGTGGAGCTGGTCTTTCCGCCGGAACAGACCTGCTGCGGTCAGCCGCTCTTCAACAACGGCTTTGAAGATAAAACCCGGGCGGTCGCTTTGAATTTCATGCATGCCTTTGCAAAGAGCGATGCGCCGATCATCGGTCCTTCGGGTTCCTGTGTCAGCATGGTCAAGCATCATTATCCTTCCCTGTTCAAGGAGGGCACTTCGGAACACTCGCTGGCCGTGGATATCTCCTCCCGCATCTATGAATTCACGGAATATCTGGTGAATGTGCTGAAGGTCACCGATGTGGGAGCGGTGTATCCGCATAAGGTGACTTACCATGCCTCCTGCCACTACCTGCGCGAAATGGGACTGAAAACCGAAGCAAAAACCCTGCTCGGCCGTGTCAAGGGCTTGGAGTTTGTCCCGCTGAAGGAGGAAGAGACATGCTGCGGCTTCGGCGGGGCATTTACAGTGACGTATCCCGAAGTCAGCCGCTCGATGATGGAAAACAAGGTCAAAGACATCCTCGCCAGTGGCGCCGATACGGTTGTCATGTGCGAGCCGGGCTGCCTGATGAATGTTGCCGGCGGCCTGCATAAGGCAGGCTCGAGCATCCGTGCCATGCACATCATTGACCTGCTCGCGGCCAGGGAGGAGACAGCATGAGCCACGAAGTCCCAACCTATATTGGTTTTGAAGAATACAGCGAGCATGTGCCGGCCAGTATTCCAGCCGCGGTCCAGCAGGCGACGAATCGTTTTGTAACCGGACGTGCCTCCCGGGTGGCGGAGCTGCCTCAATGGGAAGAGCTGCGCCAGATCGGTTCAGATATCCGCCTGCACACCATTGAAAACATGGATGTTTATCTGACGCGGCTGGAGGAAAAAGTCCAGGCCGCGGGCGGACATGTCCATTGGGCGCAGACCGCCGAAGAGGCGCGGCAGATCGTGCTCCAGATCGCCAGGGAACATGACGTTAAAACTGTTGTCAAATCCAAGTCGATGGCGACCGAGGAGATCGGGTTGAACCATGCCCTCGAACAGGCGGGCATCGAGGCGCTCGAGACGGATCTCGGCGAATACATCATCCAGCTGGCCGGCACGGGACCCTCGCATATCATTGTCCCGGCTGTGCATCTCACGAAGGAGGAGATCGCCGCGCTGTTCAGCGAGAAGCTTCACATCGATGCGCCGGCGGACCCTGTCGAGCTGACACGCATTGCCCGTGAGGTGCTGCGTGAAAAATTCCTGAACGCCGAAATGGGAATCTCCGGCGGAAACTTCCTGGTTGCAGAGACGGGCACGCTGGTCCTGGTGACGAACGAAGGCAACGGGCGCATGTGCACCACCATGCCCGACCTGCATGTGGCAGTCGTCGGCATCGACAAGGTCATCCCGGATTGGGAATCGCTGACGGTGTTTCTCAAGTTGCTGGCGCGTTCCGCCACCGGACAAAAACTTTCCACCTACACCCAGTTCATTACCGGACCCCGCCGTGAAGCAGGGTGAGTTCGGTCCCAAAGGAATTCCATCTCGTGCTTCTGGATAACGGCCGTTCCAATATTCTGAAGGACCCGGTGGGCCGTGAAGTTTTTAAATGCATCCGCTGCGGCGCCTGCGCAAATGTTTGTCCCGTGTACAAAAATGTTGGCGGCTTCGCCTACGGCTGGTTCATCTCCGGTCCCATCGGCGCGATCCTTTCGCCGCAAATGCTCGGCACACAGACGGCGCGCGAGCTTCCCTATGCCTCCACACTTTGCGGCGCCTGCGCGGATGTCTGCCCGGTCAAAATTCCCATCCCGACCATCCTTCGTCACCTCCGCCGCCGCGTGGCGCAGGGGGATGAATTTGCCGCAGCAACTCTGCCTGTGACCATCCGGGCTACGGCCGGGCTGGCATCCTTCGCCCTCGCTCAGAACTGGATCTACCGCTTCGGGACGCGCATTTTGCCGGCAGCCATGTCCATTTTCAAGCGCGACGATTGGGTTCCCTCCGCGCCCTACCCCCTCAGCCGCTGGACGAAAGCGCGGCCGCTGCCTCCGTTCACTGCCGGTTTCAGGAGCTGGTGGAAGAAGGTGCGCTCCTCCGCGCAGAAGGACTCGATCCGATGACAAATCCCGTCATTGAAAACGTTCGCCGCTCCCTGGGGCGCACCGCTCAGAGCTCCGCTCGCAGCCGCGTCCCGCTATTTATGAGTCCCGCCAGCCCGAGGTGGGTGACGCGGAAAGCACGCGCTTCCTCGAAGAGGTCGGCAAGCTCTCAGGAGTCGGACAAAAGCTTTCTCCGGCTGATGTGGATACTGCTCTGCAGACGCTTAGTCCAGGAACAAGCCATCCACCGGGCAACAGCCTGGGAGACTCCCTATCTCAAGCAGCTGGGCGTTACAGAAATACTAAACTCGCTTGGTGTGGAGCTGGTCCCGCCGAATGCTGATAAACATGAAATGGCGCTTTGTGACCTGGGTGTCACTGAAGCCGATTATCTCCTCCCGGAAACGGGGACCCTGGTCCTGCGGTCCTCTGCCCGGCAGCCTCGTGCCGTCTCGTTGCTGCCGCGCATCCACCTGGCCATTGTCCGGCCGGCCATGCTGCGCCCTGATTTACACCAGGTCTTTGCCGAGGCCCGGGATCATCACTACCTGTTGTTCATCACCGGCCCCAGCCGCACTGCCGACATTGAATTGACAGTCACCCTTGGCGTCCATGGACCTAAAAACCTGTATGTGTGGATGCTGGATGAAGTAAGCGGCTCCTAGGCGGAAGTTAAATCAGTTGTGAGACTTCCTATCACAGCCCGAGGACTTCAGATTCAAGTCCTGCTCTGCTCCTGAATCCAAGACCGCCAGGATATCCTGGCGGTCTTGGATTCAGGAAGTCCCAAACCTGGAATGATCCGATACCCAGTTTTCTTATCCGGGTAGCTAACGGGCCAGACCGGGTTCCGGTTCCATTCTCGGCAAGCAGTTTCTGCAAGCACTAAGGTTTCACTGGTGCCGCTGTTACGTGCCAAAACACTCGTGATACGCTGTGACAGCCGCGCGGACAGAAGGATAAATATTGTTCCTGCCGATGCGGTCCGTCAAACCTGTCACCTGCAGAAGGTTACGCAGGGGGCCGTTGGCACGGGCGATCCATAATTGTACGCCGCGTCGTTCCAGGTCCGCATCCAGATTCTCCAGTGCTTCCGCCGCCGTCGAATCGAAATCGCTGATCGCCTCTGCATCGAGGACAATGCATTTCAGTCCTGCACCGGCGTTGGCGATGAGATCCTCCAGACGCTCGGTAAAAAATGCCGCGTTGGCAAACACGAGCGGTGCATCGAAACGGTAGACGATCAGGCCCGGCTCGGTCAGGGATGACTCCTTGTCGGTGACACCGCGGTATACGGTTCCGCCGCCAACATCCACATCGTCCAGGAGGGCATCGTGCGGCCGCGAGATGTGATAGAGCACATTGACCAGCGACAGCACCACGGCCACGAGGATCCCTTGCAGGACGCCCACGGTGAGTACCCCCAGTGTTGTCACGATCGCCAGCCAGAACTCGGTGCTGCGAACCTTGCGCAGGAACCGAAATGCCGGCACGTCCAACAGCCCGGACGAAGCAACGATGATGATCGCGCCCAGGGCCACAGTGGGCAGCGGGGCCAGCAGCGGGGTGAAAAAGAGCAGGAAGATGATGGTCAGCGCGGCGGCGATAATTCCCACCCACTGCGATTTGGCGCCCATCTGGTCATTCACAGTCGTGCGCGAGGCGCTCATTGCCGCAGGAAAACCCATCAGAAGTCCGGCACCGATATTGGCCATGCCGAGGGCGATGAATTCCTGGTTGGAATCGATCTTCTGGGCATGCCGATTTGCAAAGACCCGGGCGGTCAGGATTTCGTCCGCGTAGATCAGGATCGTCAGGGCAAACGCAGCAGGCAACAGTGTAAAGATGTCCTGAATACTGACCATTGGGATCGTCAGCTTTGGCAGTCCGGCCGGCACCGGACCCACGACGGCGACTCCCTTAGCCTGGAGATCGAACACGGCAGAAATAAGGATGGCAGCGACGACGACGATGAGCGGGCCGGGCAGGGTGCGGCTGATCCGGCGCATGATGATCAGCGCCGCCATAAAGACGATGCCAAGCAGGACGGTCAGCAGGTGGGCTTCATCCAGGCGGCGGATGAGCTCGAGGACCTGCTGAAAGAAGAGGTCGCTCTCGAGCTTGATGCCAAACATCTTCCCCAGCTGGCTGCCGATCACAATGAGCGCCGCGCCGAAAATGTAGCCCACCAGGATCGGCTTGGACAGGAAGTCGGTGATGAATCCCAGTCGTGCGATGCGGGCCAGGATCGCCACAACGCCGACCAAAATGGCGGTCATCGCAGCCAGGCTGGCATAGCGTGTCGGGTCGCCGGCGGCCATTGGCGCAACGACTGTGGCGGTCAGGATGGCACTGGTCGCTTCCGGTCCCATGATGACCTGCCGGGAGGTGCCAAACAGCGCGTACATCAGCATCGACCCCAGCGCAACATACAGCCCTGCGACCGGGTTAACACCGGCGAGTTCGCCAAATGCCATGGCCGAAGGCACCAGCACTGCAAAGACGGTTACCGCCACAACCAGCTCAGGCCGCAACAGGGCAAGAGATACTCCTCTGAAGAGGGCAAGACCGGGGATGAAGCGGGTGATGCTCGTGGAAGGCGGGGTCGGGTTGTTAATGGCGCACCTCTTTGTTGGTTACTTTGCAAGCAATGGTTTGGGGTAAGTTTTCTGTTCCTGGTCAGCCTCAATGCATTTCACAGCTTCCTCCACAGTAGGGAACACATGATCTTCGCCGATCAGCTCGAACAGTCCTGTTTTGCGGCCATACTCGAGAACCGGCACATGCACATCCGCCATAAACACGTCCATGTCCTCTCCGCGCAGTTCCTTCACCATTTTCTTGAGGATATCGACGCTGGTCAAATCGATCTGGTACCAGGAGCTGGCATCGATGATCACCGCCCGGGGAGGCGACTCCCTTTGCTCGATCATGGCCTGCACCCGATCGTGGTACGTTGGCGCGTTGGCATAATACAACTGGCCATCCAGGCGCACGATCAACACCCCGGGAACCGGAATATTTTTGGGATGGCGGACCATGTCTGTGTAAAAACCTGGCACGCCCGGGACACGTCCCAACGAGGAGACACGCGGCCGGCTGGACTGGTAGATCACAAATAGCATCGAAGCCACCAGGCCGATGATCATGCCCTGCAGCACATCGATCAGAACCACGCCCAGGAAGGCCAGCGCGCCAAACCAGAACTCGACCGGCGAGGCGAGCCGGATCTTCGCCAGCTTGCGCGAGGTGAGAATGTGCCAGAGAGCTTGAATGATCAGTGCGCCCAGCACGGCTTCGGGCAGGGTCGTAAAGAAGGGCGTCAGGAAGAGCAGGGTGATCACCGTCGCGATCCAGGTGACCAGGTTGGATACCTGGCTGCGGGCGCCTGCGCCTTCCTTGACGGCTGTAGCTGACATGCTGCCCCCGGCCAGCATGCCGCCGAATAACGCACTCGCCAGGTTGGCCAGCGCGTGGCCGTTCAGCTCCTGGTCGGCATTGACCTTATAACCGTGTTTTTCGCCAAACTCCTGCGCCACGCCCAACGCCTCGCTGTAAGCCACCAGCAGCACGCCGATGGCCGGCAGGATCATCGCCAGATAGGTTGTGAATGGCACCCGCGGGAACGTCAGCGAGGGCAGCCCCTGCGGCAGCGTGCCCACAATATCCACGCCATACCTGCCGTTGAGATCCAGTGTCGCGCTCAACGCAGATGGCAGCCGAACAGCACCACCAGTCCGGCCGGGATCTTTTTGGAGATGCGCGGCAGCAGAAAGAGCAGCGCCAGCGCCGAAACTCCCACGGCAAAAGTCACCCAGTTCGCCTGGGGCAGCTCCCTGATGATCCCCACCAGTTTCTCGAGCGTGTTGCCCTCGGGTTTGGGCACGCCGAACAACTTGTTCAGCTGTCCCACGGCCACAAAGACGGCCAGGCCTACGACAAAGCCGTCCATCACCGGCTTGGACAGGAACTGGGTGATGAAACCCAGGTGCGCCAGGCCCGCCGCCAGAAAGATCAGGCCGGTGACCAGGACGAACGCTGAGGCATAGGCTTGATACGTCAGCGGGTCGGAAGCGTTGACAGCGGCCGTTGCCACCAATGCTGCCGCCACCGCCGAAGCCAGCAGCGCCGCAGTAGCCGAGGTGGCCTGCACCACCAGATGGCGCGACGTGCTCATCAAGGCATAGACGAGCAGCGATGCCACCAGTGTATACAGACCTGCCTGCGGCGGCAGCCCGGCGATGCCGGCATACGCCATCGCCTGCGGCACCACCAGTCCCCACAGGGTCAGCCCGGCGACGATGTCGACCGTCAGCCAGGTTCGATCATATTTGGGCAGCCATCCCAGGATGGGGAGGTAACGAGCCAGGGAGTTCGACTGCGGCTTTGTTTTATTTTCCATTGTTAGATCGACTCCTATCCATATTGTACGCAAGAGTCCAATTGCATGAGCCTCCGGTTCAAGCTGGCTGACGGACTGCTTCCTTTTCGCTGCCTTTACCCAGCCGGCGCGCGGTCGGGATCAGGATCAGCGGAAAAACGATGGAAGCCACCAGCACGAAGGGCAGCGTCATGGTGCCGGAGAAGTTCAAGCTGCTGACCAGGATGGCGGCAGCCACATTGCGCTGTGCCGTGCCCAGTCCCATTACGCTGCGGACAGCCGGATCACGGCCGCCTGTCACGAACCCGATCAAAAGCGAGCCGATCACGAAGAGGAACAAGGCCAGGAAACCCCACGAGCCGATCAGGTCGATAATGCTGGAGATGTTCAATCCCAGCCCCGTGACCAGCATGATCAGCAGCGCCACGCCAGATACCTTGTTCATCAGCGGTGCCCAGTGTTCAGCATCCTCGGGAGAATGCGACTTGAACATGATCCCAAGCACGATCGGCAGCAGCATGGTCACGATCAGTGACTTGGCAATATCGAACGGGTTCACCTCAACGCCCGGCAGCAGCAGGGGCAGGACGATGGGCACGTAAAAGATGGTCACGACCATCAGCATGAACATCAGGCCGACGGTCAGGGCCATATCTCCTTTTGCCGCCTGCACCTCCTTGACAAGGAAGGGTGCACCCGCCACGGTGGACAACACGATCAACCCGGTCTGCAGCGCTGGATCGAGAGGGAGCACCCGGGTGATCAAATAGGCGAGCGCCGGCACCAGCACGAAGTTACCCAGCAGCGCCAGGATCACCAGGCGCGTGTTTTTCAAGGGCTGGAGGATCTGGGCCATGCTCAGGCTCAGTCCCATGGCCAGCATGCTGGCCACGACAAACAATAAGCCGCACAAAGCAGCAATGGTGGATATGAACGATTTAAGTGTCAAGTTAAAGCTCCAAGGTACAAAAGCGATATTGAGAGAATGAGTGCATGCTGGAGAGAAGTCACCGAAGCTCCCTCTTCAACCGCTGTGACGTGAAGCCAGGCGATTGGAGAGGAAGCATTTCCAGTGGGTTCCTTATCCACCGATCTAAAGCCCTACGTGGTGCTCGCTGACAGGGCAGTCCGGCTTCCTTCCAGGCCGTAAACCCACCATCCAGATTGGCGACGTTCACGTAGCCCAGGGCTTTCAAAGTGGATGTAGCCAGTGCAGAACGGGCACCCGACCGGCAGAACACGATCACCCGGCCTGCCGGGTCCAGCTCAGGCCTTGTAGCGCGGGCTGGTGGGGTCGGCGGCGAACTCGAGCAGACCGCGCGGTACCTGCACTGCGCCCTCGACGTGCGACTCCCATTCCACCGGCTCCCGGACATCGAGCAGGGTGGCCTTGCCTGCTTTAAACTCTTCGAAGGCGTCCTTCGGAGAGATATTTTCGACCTGGGCCTTGGCGTCCAGCCACTCATGAGTTCTGCCCTGGGGTGGACTTCGTTGACCATGCCAAGCCGGTACGCCTCCTGGGCGGTGATCGCTTCTCCGGTCATCAGCATCTGCATGGCCTTCCCCGGAGGGAGTACACGCGGCAGGAAGACTGGCGAGCCGCCACCCGCGGTCAAGCCAACCATTGCTTCGGGCTGCCCAAAGACGGCCTCATCGGAGGCGATGATGAAGTCCGTGCTGATGGCCATCTCGCAGCCGCCGCCATAGGCCATCCCATTGACAGCGGTGAAGATCGGCCTGCGCAACGTGGCGCAGCGTTGTACAGGACGCGGTCGAATACCTGGCGCTGGCGCAGCCATTCCTCTTTTGTCATTCTGCTTGCGCTGGTACAGATCGCCGCCAACAGAGAAGGCCCTGTCACCTGCCCCGGTCAGGATGGCAACTCGCACGGTGGGACGGGCCGCTATCGTCTCGAGGATCTCGATCAGTTGTGCAGCCAGTTCCGTTGTAACGGCATTGTCGGCATGCGGCCGGTTGAGGGTGATGATCGCCACGCATCCACCGGAGACGTACTCGACCAGTACAAGCTGTCAGGCTCCGGTACATTTGCCGGTGGACGGTAACCGACCATTTGCATTGGTGTTGTGTATTATCCGTCATGTTCTTCGTTCAATCCGATTAGTACAAGCATACTGAGCTTGGTAGTATCAGCTGGTTAATCACCCATATCACTTCACATCAACGGCGTCAAACGCTGATCCTCCTTTGGCGCCCGTTTACTTGCATCAGCTCAAGCAAGCTGACTCTCTTCAGACTATCCGAGCCGCAGCGTCATCGCCTCCTCCAGCGTTGTCGCTTGGGGAAGCCTGGCCATGCTGCGCTTCTTCCACTCTTCCTCGAGCAGCTCCGCAGCCGCCTTCTCCAGGAATTCCGGCGCAGCCCACTCAAACACGTCGAAGTCATGCTCGATGTAGCCGTGGCTGAACATGAAGTCCTTGTTGATCTGCAGGGCTTCCAGGTTGTAGGGCGACAGGCTGGGCACCATGTCGACGTTCAGGATGCCCCGGTAGGTGTCCTCGACATCCAGGTAGTAGGTCTGCTTGTCCAGGATGGCCGCCGCGGCGTGCTTGTGCTCGTTGGCCCAGCGCCCCACCTTGATCAGGCCCTTCAGGAGCGTGACGACCAGCTCGGGGTGCTGCTCACAGGCCACATCGCTGACCGTGCAGGTGGCCGGGACGTTGGCGCCCTGCAGGGTCCAGTCGGGATAGTTGGCCAGGTTCTCGATGGCCTTGATCTTGCCCGTCTGCTCCTGGATATGCTGGAAGACCTTGCTCTGGGTGTAGATCGCATCCACGATGCCGTTCAGCAGCGCTGTCTCCAGCGGGCGGAAGGCCAGGTCGTGCTTGTGGTCGCGCTTCAGCCACAACTCCGACGGGTTCTCCATCGGGGTGAGCATCTCGGGCTTGTCGTACCAGTCATCCGGGTAGGGGAACTCCACGATCTCCACGTCGTCGCGGGTCATGTCGTTCAGCATGAGCATCAGCTCGATGCCCTGCTCCTCCTGGATGCGCCACCAGTCGTTCTTGATGACGTTCAGGCTCTTCGAAAGGCCGATCTTCTTGCCCTTCAGGTCCTTCATGCGGTAGATCTGGTCGCGGGAGCGCACCAGCATGCAGCCGCCTTCGTAGACATGCGTCGTCCCGATCAGGCGGGTGCGGCGGACGTCGGCCTGGACGTGGATGGCCGGGTAGCAGCCGCCATAGCGCATCAGGTTGTCGAGGTTGTGGACGTAGTGCGGGTACCAGTCGTTCTCGGTGGTGGAGCGCAGGAATTTGTAGGCGATGCCGATCTTCTTGAACTCTTCCTTCACCCAGCCGATCTCCTGGTCGACGTTGCTGGGGGATACCAGCGGGCAGTTGGTGTAGTAGAACTCGTTCCAGTCCACATCGACGGACCGCATTGTCTTGCCTTTGATTGTCATAGTACCCATAGCGTATTACTCCTTTTTGGAATTTTTTTCGAAGTTGTCATTCATTCTGTTGCTCATCACCGGGCCGGTGGTGATGTCGTGTCACTGCTTACCGGGTCCGGCCGCCCGGGAAATCCAATGGATTGTCGAATATTTCTTTTCCGTATCCTATGCTCCTTCCTTCATGGAATTGTGTTTGGACGCTTTTCAACGGACAGTTCTTCATCGTTCGTTGTCCTGGATGGTTCAATATTCAGTCGCATGACCATCAGGACGGGGAGATGTAATTCATAGAGGCTGTTGAGAACGCCGGCCAGAGCCGCCTGGTCGCTCAGTTCCCCCTCCAGGGTGGTAACCCGGGCGTCACCGTCCATCGCAGGAAAGGTGGATCTTCATCCCTTCCAGGCGGTCGGACCAGGTTGGGTCGATCGCACCCTGCACGCAGATATGGTAAGTGCCCGGGTGGTCATATAGGATTTGGGCTCTCGAATGGCGTTTTCATGATGACTTACATGATAGCTTTGCCCCCCGCGCAAAAACAGCACCAAAAGGTGTAATTAAGATGTAGATGGAATTGAACAACAGACCGCCCACCGAATCCACGGGGATTATGAAACCTTCCCCGCATGGCCGTATCTGTCATCCGATCCAAAACATTTTCCGGCTGCGCAGGGTGACTGCGCAGCCGGAAGGTTCAGATAGTAGCTCTTACTCCAGGTTTCCCAGGGTGCCCGATTTACGGATAAGAGGCCGGGCTCACGTGAACGGTTACCGTTGAGGTCTGCGTGCCGCCATATGCGGTGCTGACAGACAGCGAATACACGTAGGTACCTTCAGGCCCGGCGAGATCATTATATTGGCCCGGGGTGGGCACATTCGCTCCGCCGTACAGGGCCGTGACGGAGCCGTCCGGGTTGGTGCGGCTCAACGTTGCCGAGACCACCTCCTGGGCGGAGAAAGCCCACTTCAAGATGATCGTTTCCCCCGTCAGGGTGGCAGACTGGGGACCGGTGAAATATTCAATCGAGGGAGGCACCGGGGTGGCTGCTGTGGTCGAGCCGGGAACCACGATGTGGACCCAGACGCGTGTCCCAAAGGGAACACCCTGCCCGTTCAGCATCTGCCACTCACTCGCCATACCTGCCGGGTGTGGTCGGGGCGGTCATGTTCACACTCATATCGTAGGTCTGGCCGGGTGCAACGCTGCCGTTGATGGTTTGAGTCTGCCCGCCCATTGCATTGCCCTGGACGAAGGCAAACGTATAGGAGCTGTCCCAGGTGCATGTACCGGTGTTCTGGATCCTCCAGGTTTTGGTAAAGCTCTGTCCCGGGTTCATCTGGGTGCCATCCGGCACGGTCAGGTCGGCGACAAAGGTCATGTAATCACAGATCGTGGCGGGCGGCGCTGTACCGGTGGAAGGAGGCGGAGGGGCCAGTGGCTCTGTACCGGTTGTCACACCCAGATACTCGCTCGCCAGCGCTGCCAGGGTTCCATCGCTCTGGATCGTGGTCAAGGCTTCATTGATCTTTGCCAGCAAGGTCGGAGATGCTTTTGACATCGCGATCGCAAGGAGCTGCGGGTTCAGAGACTTGCCGCTGAGCTCCACACCACCGGCCTGGATATATTCATCGGCGGGAAGTGATCCCATGACGACAACATCCACATAGTTCTGCTGCAGGTCACGGACAGCGTGTTCCGGTTTTTCATAGGCGAAGAGCTTATCCAGCGGCATCAGTCCGGTTTCGATCAAGTTCGTCTTGATCCATTGCTCATATACTGTGCCCCGCTGCACGCCGACCCGGTATGCGGCCAGATCGTTGGCAGTGGTGATCTTGATCCCCGATCCCTGGCGCGACAGGGCAGAAGTCTTGTCATTGAAGTAAATATTGGAAAATGCGACGGTTTCCTGCCGGTCAGTCGTCACCGATATGGCCGCGATGCCTGCATCCACCTGGCCGGCCTGAACGGCGGGCAGCAAACCTTCGAAGGGGATGTCGAGGAATTCAACCTGGAACCCAAGCCTGGCGCCTATTTCGCGGGCAAGCGCAATATCAAACCCGGTGGGCTGGTAGGTCTGAGTCGTAGCCTTCAAAGGGCAGGTAATCCATGGAAGAGCCAAAGACGATCTTCCCTGCGGCGGTCACTTTGTCCCAGGTTGGGTCGGCGCTGACCGTTGGCTGGGGTGCGACAGTGGGCGGGACCGCCGTCGGCGCGGGGGCCGGGGTGGGGGCAGGCGCACAGGCCGCCGCAACCAGTGCCACCAGCACCATTAAAAATAGAACAGGTCGTATTTTCATACTTTTCTCCTTTTTGATGAGTCCCTCTCTGCGTGCTCTGGAGTGGGACTCTTTGTAGAATGGCTTGTACCCCCCGAATACAGCACGGGAGATATGCCATCCCCTGGCGGGATGGCATATCTCCCGTGGCAAAGCAAAATGGAGGTAGAAGCAGGCAATCCGTTGTCGACTGCGGCTTCTCCGTTATATGTCACTGAACTGAATGACTACCTTGATATCGTCGGGCTGCCGTTCCAGCGCCTGCTGGAAGTTCTCCGGCTTTTCACAGCGGGTGATCAGGCGGCTCAGCCAGGCCGGGTCGGCATGTTTCAGGTTCTCGCCTGCCCGGTACCAGTGACGTTTGTTGGCATTGACGCTGCCGAAGATGACGTTGTTCTTCAACACGGCGGCCGCGGCCATATCGGCGACGACCTTGCCGGCCGCCCCGCCCTTGCCAACCCCGGTCAGGCAGATGATCCCGCCTGAGTCCGCCTTCTGGATGCAGTCGGCGATCACCGAGCCGACACCGGTACACTCCACGATGACGTCCGGGTTGAAATCCAGGTCCAGGACGCTCCCGGCGTGATAGGTCGCGCCCAGGTCACGGACGATCTGCGGCTTTGGCCCGCTCTCGACCCGGTCCAGGACATGGACGTTCAAGTTCCTGGCCTTCAGACGCAGTGCCGCCAGCAGGCCGATGGGTCCCGCGCCGGTCACCAGGACGGTTTTGGGTTCCCAGTAGGCGCGCTGGCCGATGATGAAGGTCTGTTCCAATGCCTTGGTGATGACCGTCATCGGCTCCAGCAGCACGCCGAGCAGCCCCAGGGAGGGATCGACCTTGATGGCATATTCGGGCTCGATGCGCCAGCGCTCCGACATGAAACCGTGGATCTCCTTGATGCCGCGCTCGGTATACAGGCCGTTGGTGCACATGTCCCACTCGCCCACCGCGCAGTTCGGGCAGGGCACCGGGTCGGGACGGCGGACGATACCCACCACCAGGTCGCCCTTTTGGAGCGAGCTGCGCGGACCGGGATCGATGACGCGGCCGAGCGACTCGTGTCCCAATACCAGGCGGGTCTGTCCAGGGGGCGCCCAGCCGTATTTACCTTCCACGATCTCAGCATCCGTCCCGCACACGCCGACGGCGACCGCCTCGACGAGGATCGAGCCATCCCGGATATCCGGCTCCGGAACTTCCTCGTAACGGGCGGTTCCGGGTTTCAAGGGTTCTACTGTAATTGCCTTCATTTGGAAATCTCCATTTCACTCTGCCGAAATCATCGAGCGTGACAGCATGCCGCCGGAGAGGTTGCGGGCTTTGAACCCATTCTCCACCAGGATGCGAAGTGCATAGTAGGCGCGTTGACCCGAGCGGCAGAAGACCAGGATCTCGCGGTCACGGGGCAGCTCGCCCAGGCGGGCGCGCAGCTCCGGCAGCGGGATGTTGACCGCGCCCGGAACGGACTCCACGGCCAGCTCATTCGGATTGCGCACGTCAAGGAGGAATTGTCCGTCCAGCGCATCCCAATGAGTCAGCGGCATGTCGCCGCGCAGGTGATCGGCGGCGACCATCCCGGCGAAGTTGACGGGGTCCTTGGCACTGCCGAACGGCGGCGCGTAGGACAGCTCCGACTCTTCCAGGTCGTAGATGGTGCAGCCCATCTGGATCGCCATGGCAAAGGAGTCGATGCGCTTGGCGACACCGTCCTCACCCAGTACCTGGGCGCCCAGCAGCTTGCCATCCGATTTCCTGAAAATGACTTTCATCGCCAGGTATTTGGCGCCGGGATAATACCCGGCATGTGAATTCGGGAAGAGGTAGATCTTCTCGTAATCGGTCTCCCCCACCAGCTTGAGGAACTTCTCGCTGGCGCCGGTCGAGGCGATCGTGCCTTCGAAGATCTGGCAGATCGAGGTGCCCTGGGTGCCGCGGTAACGGGCATCCCGCCCGCAGATCACATCGGCCGCGATGCGTCCCTGGCGGTTGGCCGGCCCGGCGAGCGCGACCAGTGACCATTGCCCGGTGACGAAATCCTTTACTTCGATCGCGTCGCCAACGGCGAAGATATCGGGGTCGCTCGTTCGCATATGCTCGTCGACGCGGATCCCGCCGCGCTGGCCGAGCTCGAGCCCGGCCATCTTTGCCAGCGCCGTCTCCGGGCGCACGCCGATCGCCAGGATCACGATGTCCGCAGGCAGGCACAGGCCTGCACTCGTCAGGACTTCCAGCGAGCCATCTGCAGCCTGCTGGAACCCGGAAACACCGTCCCCGAGCACGAGCTGGACGCCATGCTTGCGCATGTAGCGTTCCACCAGGTGCGCCATTTCCGGGTCGAGCGGGTTCATGACCTGATTGTCCCTCTCGATCACCGTCACATCCAGGCCGCGGTGGACCAGGTTCTCCGCCATCTCCAGGCCGATAAAGCCGCCGCCGATCACCACGGCACGCTTCGGTTTGGTCACCGTCTGGAACCCGGTGTACGAATGCATTCCGCCGGTCTGGTCCTGCACATCCCGGTCCAGCCACTCGCGGATCGTGCGGGCGTCCGGCACGGTCCGCAGGGAGAAGATCCCCGGCAGATCGATGCCGGGCAGCGGCGGGCGGATCGGCGCCGCACCGGGCGACAGGACCAGCTTGTCGTATTTCTCGGTGCTGACTTCGCCGGTCACGTGGTTCTTGAGCTCGACAGTCTTTTCCTTCGGCGAGATACCGATGACCTCGCAACGTGTCCGGCAGTCGATGGCGAACAGGCCGCGGAACATCTGCTCGGTGGCCACCAGCAGGCTCGACTCCTGCTCGATCACGCCGCCCACATGGTACGGCAGACCGCAGTTGGCGTACGAAACGTACGGCCCGCGTTCCACCATCAGGATTTCCGCTTTCTCGTCCAGCCGGCGCAGGCGTGCTGCACACGACGCACCCCCGGCTACCCCACCCACAATGATGACTTTCATGGCTACCTTCCTTTTGTATTCTCTATGATGCGTTCTTAAATCGGTTTAGGGGATGTCGACCAGCATAGACGACATCCCAAATCTTCATACCCTGGGCTATTGTGTTCCTGAAGCCTGATGAGCACAGTTCGATGATAGCTTCGTCCCCCGCGCAAGCACAGCACCAAAAGGTGTAATTAAGATGTATAAATCTCGATGGGAGAGGAACTCAGCGTGGGGGTAGGATGTTCAACTCTTCCGCCCGGGCCACAGCATGCCAGCGCTTATTGACGCCCAGCTTGGCATAGATGTTGTTGATATGGCGTTTGACGGTGGCAGGGGAAAGATGGAGCGCAAGGGCGATCTCTTTGACACCCTCGACCCGCGCAGTAAATTCAGGATCTCGAGCTCGCGCGGAGTAAGGGGCTCGATCAGTGTCAGATTGGAGGTCAATGGATCGGCCGTCATCTTCGCCGGCTGGTCGCCGGCCTGCTGACCCTGCACCCCTTCCGGGAAGGCGGCCAGGAGGCGCTGGATCGCATCCCCCGAATGATTCTGATCCGCAATCCGGCGCAGCAGCTCGTACATGGGCCTGCCGAAATCCAGGAAGACCCGGATGAAGCCGCCCGGGCGCGCCAGGTCCAGCGCCTGTTTCAGGACAGCGTTGGCTTCCCCGGCTTTGCCCCTGGCCATCCAATGCCAGGGCGCGCAGCGCCAGGATCTCGATCTTATAGCGGATGTTATGCGTCCGCTCGGCGATCTCGTCCAGGGCTTCCAATATTTGCAGCGCCAGCTCCAGGTCAGCATCCGTGCCTCGTTCCAGCAGGAGGCGCGCCCGGGTCACTTGCGGTTCTTCCAGCCACATCAAGGGCTGATCGGGCGGCGGACCGGTGAATGTGTCAGCCCAGATGCCTGCCCCTTCCAGCTCCCCTTGCAGAAGCTGCAGCCTGGCTCGCAGGGAGCGTGTGCGCGTGTCCTCTCTGCCGCCCTGCTCCAGGTCGAACTGGCTGATCGACTCCACCATATGCCAGGCTTCAGAGCTCTCTCCTTTGATCTGGTGGATCAACGCCAGACCCGCGACTGCATCACGGTATGTGGTGATCTGAGCGATGTAGGGGTTTACGACGATCCGGGTGAAATGTTGGGCAGCAGCGTCCAGCTCATTGTGTTGATAATCCACCATACCCAAAAACCAGTCGGCCCAGTTCTTCTTGATGGTCACATTGCTCTGGGTGGCCGCCTGGAGCATTACCTGCGCTATTCTCCTGGCCTGCTCGAGCTGGCCGGTATTGAGGTAGATGAAAGCCAGTGAATGCAGAACGTGCAGGGAATAAATGTTGGTCTTATCGCTGCCAGCTTCATACTCATCGAGCATCAGCCGTTCCGCCTCCTGTGGCTGGCCGCTGGCCTGCATGGACATGCCCAGATAAAGGATCGCTCCGCCGCGCACAAATGTCCACGCCGGAGGCAGGAGCGCCAGAGCCTGGCGGCAATGTTCGATTG
The DNA here is from genome assembly GCA_963750005.1 of uncultured Chloroflexia bacterium. Lineage (GTDB taxonomy): Bacteria > Chloroflexota > Anaerolineae > Anaerolineales > Villigracilaceae > Defluviilinea. The sequence goes on along the minus strand of CAVVPC010000029.1, from coordinate 239,578 downwards.
CCTGGGAGGGCTGGTTGCTAAAATATGCCTGCTGTGCTTTTAATGCCAGTATTTGTCCACGCAGGATTTGCTGTTCCTCCATCGTCATCGAGGCTGCCCGATCCAGCTCCAACAGCTCTTCCACCTGCTGGAGCATCTGTGCCTGCAGATCAAGCCGCCATGAGAACTGTGCTGCCCAGACTTTAAGCATGAGCAGATCCGGACGCAGCTGGATCTGCTCACCCGGCAACAGCCGCAGCCAGCGATCCAGGGTCGGCCGGTCCTCAAGATTGATCACCTCCCGAAGCCCGCATTCATCTGGCGCACGATCAGATCAAAATCACCCGCGGCCAGGGCATGTTGTATGGCTTCCTCCAGCAGCCCGTGCCCCTCGAACCATCTGGAAGCACGGACATGCAGGTCCGCCACCTGCCCGGCTGTCATTTCTTCGGATAAACGCTGCTGCAGAAGTTCCTGGAATAAAGGGTGGTAGCGGTACCATTCCTGCCGGTTGTCCAGGGAGATCAGGAACAGGTCCGAGCGCTCGATCAGGTCCAGGCGGGCGCGCGCATTCCAGGGGGCCGAAGTTTCCCCGGCAACGACTTCGCACAGCGAGGCACAGAAACGGTCCAGGATGGAGGTTTTCAGAAGGAAAGCATGTACAGCGGGGAACTGGTGGGTCAGGACCTCATCCAAAAGATACCCGGTAATGTTCGGATCCTCACTCGACAGGGTGGAGAGAATTTCCTCCTGGCTGCCGCCGGAGTGCAGCGAGAGGGTAGCCAGGTGCAGACCCGCCGCCCAGCCTTCGAAGCGACTCTCCAGAACTGGCAGGGCATGATCGACCAATCGATCGAAGTGCGCCAGCCGGAGATAGGCCGCCGTCTCTTCCGGGGTAAAGCGCAGGTCGCGGGTGCGGTACTCGCTGATCATCCCCTTCGCTCGCAGACGGTCCAAAGGTAAGGGCGGGCTGAGGCGGGAGATCAGCACCAGTTTCAGCGGCGCAGGCCAATGCCGGACCAGCTCGTCAAGCAGGTCGTTCACCTGTGTGCCATGAACGGTGTGATAGTCATCCAGGACGAGGATGGCTTCCCCGGGCATCTCCTCCAGCTCATTGCTCAAGGTGGCAAAGATGATCGACTGGGGGATGGACTGCCGCGCATGCAGCAGGGCAAGGGTCTGCTCACAGGCTTCCGGGAAGATCGTGCGCAGTGCAGCGATAAAGTAGCGCAGAAAGAGGGTCAGGTCGCTGTCATTCGCATCCAGCGACAGCCAGGCCGATGGCCGGGAGACCAGCTTTTTCCGACCGGATGCGGACCCCTCCAGCCAGCTGCACACCAGTGTCGTTTTGCCAAAGCCTGCAGGCGCGCAGACCAGGGTCAGCGGGGTATCGATCTCATGCGAGAGACGCTCGATGAGCCGAGTCCGTTGAAGCAGGTCATGAGGCAGGCGGGGGCGGTGCAGCTTGGTGTGAAGAAGGATATGATTCTGGTCTGTCATAGGAGCGGCGGAGCAGTAGTGATGCTGTGCACACAAATTTTATCATCAAACGAATAATTTGCACCTTCTTCAACCCCGCTTATGGCTCACACTGCGCCACTCCACCCAAAAGGCACACTGGTATGCACCAAAAGCAATATAGGGTCATCGGAGTCGCAATCCGGACCGGGTAGTGTAGCACGGCCTTATCACCCCTTTTCGGATCGCTCTCTGCGGGTGTTTGTGTGTCGCCAGGCCGGTCCATATTCATGAGCGGCGGTGCGGCCGCGGCGCGCAAGCCGCGATGCATCCCCAAATAGATCGCCCCCGCCGCCAGGAACATCAATACTGCCAACATAAGGAACATCTGCCCCATGCCAGTGGCTAAACGCATGGTTATACCTGGCCGAGGCCAGGTCCAGCACGGCCTGCGGCACTTTTGGATATTCGCCGGAGCAGTCCGCAGGAGAACACCCGGAAGCGCTGCCCGGATCTGACCAAGGTATCTTCCGGGACGCCGCCTGGGCCAGACGCCTCAGGAATGCCAGGTCCGCCAGTTGTGTGACCAGGATGCTGGAAAGCACCACACCCAGTGCATAACCCGATTGACCGGAGGCAGTGTTGATCGCAGCGGCCGAGCCGACCAGCTCAGGCGGCGGCGCAGACAGGACCACCTGGGTCCGGGCGGGGATGGCCAGCCCGAACCCAAAGCCGATCAGTGTCATGGGAACAAGCAGGAACCAGTACGACGTCTCCGGCCTGAACAAATGACATCCACACCAGGCTGACCCCATGATCATAAACCGCTGGCGATAATGCGCCGGGCACCGAAACGCAGGGCCAGCCGCGCCACCAGGAACGACCCGGTCAACAGTCCGATCAAATAAGGGGTGAACGATATGCCTGCCACGCCCACCGACATATCCTGGACATTTTGAAAGAAGGCAGTGAACTGATAAAAGAATGCGCCCTGTCCCATGAACAGGACCACCCCGGCAAAGATGGCGAACCCGGTATCGCGGCCGGTGAACATTTCAACACTCGCTGAAAAACCGGACCCGCCGCCGCAGCCAGCGCACACCCACCACCAACACCAGCAGAGCGACAACCGCCACAAGCACCGGCAGCCAGCTCTCGAAAAAACTCCGCCCAACGATCACAAAGTAGACGAGCACGAACACGATCACAAGCAGCAGGAGGTTCACCACTGCGCTGGCGCGCCGGAACGCTTTCGGAGCACGAGACTTTGGAACATAGCGAAGTACCTGCCGGATGGCGATTACCCCCACGATCACGACCGGGATAAAGGAAACGGCCGGGATACCCAGGGCATCGAATATGCCCTCCCAGGGAGGCGCCCACAATAATCGCCGTGCCGAGGGATCCGAACAACATAGCGTAGGCAAATGGGCGCACGGCCAGCGGATAGACCCGGGTGACGGTGGCAACACACATGGGCAGGACGGCTACAACACAATGCTGGCGAGGACATCCGTGACAACGAACAGCGGCGTACCGAGGGCCAGCGCTCCAGCGAGGTTTGCGAAGGTCAGCCCGACCAGCCCGACCACCATCACCATCTTGCGCCCGAACATGTCACCGGTGGTGCCGGCAATCAACGTCAGCACGGCCAGGATCAAGTAACCCACGGCGACATACATGGGCGCATGGCTTTCGGGAGTCCGCAATCGATTTTGGATTTCTGAGGTGGAAAGGGTCAGGAAGGCGGGCTCGAGCCCGGTTGTCACCATGGCGAGCGTGCAGGCGATCAGAATCCGAAATGCTTCCCTGTCGCGGGTCACCTGTTTCCAGATGAAACCCAGCGGCGCCATTTGCGCCGGGAGCTGGAATTTACGCCTTGGTTTGCCGGGATGTCCTTCCATCTCGCCTCACATTCTTTTTTCTTTAACAACTCCCTTCCTCCAAAGTATAAGGCCAAAATAGCCTTTGGCATATGTCCCAGAGACAAAAACTTTTGACCCTTAACAACAAACCGCCCACCGGATCGATGGGCGGCTATTTTGTATTCAGTTGTAAATTCGGGATTGCGTGATCAGTTCGCCGAGAACTCGACCAGATCGTCCGGGTAGTGGTCGTTCCACCCCAGGTACAGCTCTTCACTGGTCTTGCCGATATTCTCCCGGTTTACGATCGTACCGGGGAAGATGCCCGGGTTATTCAGCCCATTGGCAATGGGGCATTCCCTGTCTGCATTTGTGACAAAAAACCATGACCTGTGATGGGGAGACCAATAAAGTATGGATGATTGGCTGAAAAAGTCTGATTCTTGATCCAGGACAGCCTAACGTCCGAACTGCTTCCGGGGCGTTTATAATGTTCACTTATTGGCGATGAATAGTAACCTCCCATCCGGCACGGTCACCTTTCTCTTCACAGATATCGAAGGGAGTACGAAACTTGCCCAACAGTATCCCGATGGGATGCCTGCCCTATTGGCGCGCCACGATCAAATCCTGCACCGGGCGATCGAAGAATATGGCGGTTATGTCTTTCAAAATTTGGGTGATTCCTTCACGGCTGCATTCCATTCCGCCAGCGACGCATTGAACGCCGCCCTGGAGGCGCAGCGAAACTTGTTCAACGAACCATGGTCGCCCGCCTCCATCAAGGTCCGTATGGGGATTCACACCGGCACAGCACAACTGAACAAGGATTCACTTCAAACCGGATATTCGGGCTACACAACCCTGGCATCCACACAGCGGATCATGTCAGCGGGACATGGCGGACAAATCCTGCTTTCCGCTGCCACGCGCGAACTGGTACGCGATACGCTTCCAGAGAATGCCGAGCTGATTGACCTGGGTGAGAAGCGCCTCAAGGATTTACTGCGTCCCGAACATTTATATCAACTCAACATAACGGGTCTCCCCGCAACTTTCCCACCGCTCAGGACCCTCGATTTATTCCCGAACAATCTTCCGGCTCAACTTACTTCCTTTGTGGGACGCGAAAATGAGATCGCCGGGCTCAAACAGGAATTGGATGCCCATCGGCTCGTCACGCTGACCGGTTCAGGCGGCACGGGCAAAACTCGTCTCTCCCTGCAAGTCGCGGCGGACTTGCTCGATCGCTTCGAGCATGGCGTGTGGTTCATCGAACTCGCGCCACTCGCCGACCCGGATTTGATTCCACGAACGATCCTGGCGACGATTGGCATCGGCGAGCAGCCGAATGGGACGCCGCTTGAAATCCTGAAGGAATATCTGCATGAAAAGAAGGCATTGATCGTGCTCGATAATTGCGAACATCTTGTCACGGCCAGTGCGAAACTGGCAAATGCCTTGTTGAATGCCGCGCCAGGTCTCAAGGTCCTGGCTTCGAGCCGGGAGGCACTCGGCGTCAAAGGTGAACTGTCATATCCTGTCCCTTCGCTTTCATTGCCCGACCTAAAACACCTTCCTGCGATTGAACAACTCTCACAATATGAAGCGGTGCGACTCTTCATTGACCGCGCCCTGCTCGTCGCTCCGCACTTTGTGGTGAATAAGGATAACGCACCCTACATCGCCCAAATCTGTTACCGCCTCGACGGCATTCCTCTGGCGATAGAACTTGCCGCGGCGCGCATCAGGATGCTGTCTGTGGAACAGATCTCGGCGCGGCTCGATGACCGCTTCCGCCTGCTGACCGGCGGCGCGCGGACGGCCCTGCCACGCCAACAAACTCTGCGTGCGCTGATCGACTGGAGTTATAACATCCTGTCCGATCACGAGCGCCTGCTGCTGCAACGTTTATCCGTTTTCGCCGGCGGCTGGATTCTCGAAGCGGCAGAGGAAGTATGCGCAGATGCGCATAGCATTTCGTCCTATGATGTGCTTGAGCTTCTCACGCAGCTCATCAACAAATCCCTTGTCATTGTCATGGAACATTCACAGAGCGGCGGGAGGCGCTACCGCATGTTGGAGACCATCCATCAATATGGGCGCGAGAAATTATCGGAAGCGGGGGGTGCTGAGATCCTACGCCAGCAGCACCTGGCTCATTTTGTTAAACTCGCAGAACAAGCCGAGCCTGAGCTGTATCATTCCGATCAAGTAAGCTGGTTGAACCGCCTGGACGACGAACTCGATAACCTGCGCAGCGCTTTGGAGTGGTCGCTGACCTGCGATGTGGAAGCCGGTCTGCGTATTGCCGCCATCCTTTGGCGGTTTTGGGATACGCGCGGTTACCTGTGGGAGTTGGGGGATTGGCTGAGCCAGCTATTGGAACACCATACTACGATTGATGCGTTACACGCCCGGGCATTGGCGGTCCAATCCTACTGTATTTTTCGACAGGGTAATTTTCCCGATACGATCAGAATTGCCGGGCAAAGTTTGCAAATGGCGCGCGCCCTTTCAGACCCGCAGGCTGAGGCGTTCAGCCTGTCTTTCCTGGGTCTATTCACACTGCTTCTGGGAAGCATGGAGGCGGGGGGATCTCTTCTGGAGCAGAGTGTTGCCATCTATCGTGATCTGGGAGACAAAATTGGCCAGGCCGATGCAATCTATTGGCTATCCGTCAATGGCGGCGATAAGGAACGTGCAATCGATTTTTCCAGGGAAAGCCTGCGACTTTATCGTGAGATAGGACATCTGTCTGGCATTACAAGGAACCTGACCGCGCTGGCACTCTTGACCATTTGGAGCGGAGATTTTTCCGCGCCCGCGCCCTGGTTGGAAGAAGCGCTCTCCATTGCCCGTCAAATAGGCGATCAGACAAGTGAATGTGATGCGCTCACTTTTTTTGGGATGCTCCTCTATTGGCAGGGTGATTACCAGACGGGCAAATGCATATTACGAAGAAGCAATCCTGCTGAGTGAGAGACTGGGGTACCGTTACCGGACCCTTTGGGCGCACGTGTTTATAGCCTACGCCATTTTTCGGCAGGGTGATATTCACCAGGCGCGGGAAATGTTTACAGAGTGCATTCTCGGCTGCCCAAAAGGCAGACTTGAAGATGGCTGTGGTCTTTGCTGTGGAAGGCATGGCGGCTGTGAATGTAAATCAAGGACAACCCGAACGGGCCGCGCAGCTTTTCGCCTGGGCAGATGCCATGCGTGAAAAGATAGGCGATACCCGTCCGTCTGTGGAAAAGGCATCCGTTGAGAAAGATTTGGCAGTCATCCATTCCAAAATGGATGATATTGAATTTACACGTCTCTCAGCAGAAGGGCGTTCCATGACGGTGGAACAGGCAATTGCCCTGGCACTGGGGGAAACAAGATGAATAATCCTCCTTCCGGCACAGTTACCCTGACTTACCGCCTCTCTCATAATAAAGTAAACTTTTTGAACGATTTTGTAAGCTGGAATCAAGACTTGCAGTTTACATAATTATGCGGCACTGTGTCAATTGCTTGACTCGGACCTGGAAAGTTCTATAATGATATAGGTGGTCTTAATTGCCTGTTTTGGACTTTCTCTGTCATTTTTTACCGCTATTGTGACAGAATCAATCAAAACTGTAACAACGCAAACAGGGTTGGATGTCAGCAAGTAGGTTGAGCGTCTCAACCGAATTCTATATATGCCCCCGGTCACACACCTGCCTGATTCGCCTTGAGATTGCACAATTTGCTACGCATTGCCAAGTAACCCGTGCATTCAAAATCACGGGCGCTGCAGGGCAGGTGTGTGACCGAGAGGGGTACAGTTGGGCGGCTGGCTGAATAGCATCCTGTGGCGGGTTGTCTGTTTCAGCTCATGTACGATTCACCGTGCACCACACGGCAATGAGTGCGAGCAGACCCGTTGAGATGGAGAAAGGAGGGTACCCATAAGTCAAGTCTTTACCTATCCTCAATTACTCTACTGTCAACTATTCGTGCGCTTTGTTCCATGGCGCATACCAACCACAAGGAGGAACTACCATGTCTGAGCAGGATAACATCAAAGCCGCCCATGCCTTTTTCGAGGCCTGGAATGCCGGCGATCTGAGCAAGGGCGATGTATATAATGCGCCTGACTTTGTGGCAGAAGGACCGGGCGCGCCCGGTCCGATGAACACTGAACAAAATCGGATGTATAGCCAGAACTTCCTGACGGCTTTCCCTGATTCCAAGTTCGAGGTATTGCTTACAATTGCGCATGGCGACTACGTTGTCACGCACTGGAAAGCCGGCGGCGGCACACATAGCGGCCCACTGCGCACCCCCTCCGGCGGCACCGTTCCGCCCACCGGCAAACCGGCCACCGTAATGGGCAGCACAACGGCACAACTCAAGAACGGCAAGATCATCCGCTCCTGGTCGTTCTGGGATCTGGCCTCGCTCCTGGGCCAGCTGGGCTTATTGCCGCCGATGTAATCAGTTTTGGCTTTCAAGGATTCGCTTTGCAGCCACAGACCTACGACATGAGCGGCAGGACGAGCGGAGAGCGATACTATTTATTCGGTGGCGCAGTAGTTTCAGCACCATCAATGTCAGGCAATAGGGGAGCGCATCTGCCTGCCAGCGCTCCCCTGTGAGAAATGATTGGCAATCGAATCAACAAACGGAGAGACCAAGGAGTGCGAGTTGAAATCCAAAACCATCGTCTTCGTTCATGGGATGTATATGAATCCGTTGTGCTGGGAACAGTGGGTTGCTTACTATCAGGCCAAGGGCTTTAAATGCCTCGCACCCGCCTGGCCTGGCAGAGACAAGCCGATTGACACGCTTCGCAAGCAACATCCCGACCCGCAATTGGGCAAACTCACATTGAGCCGTGTGCTCGAACACTTCGCAGATACGATTAAGGCGTTGGATGAAAAGCCGATCCTCATCGGTCACTCCATGGGCGGGCTGGCCGTGCAATTATTGCTTCAAAGGGACCTGGCCGCCGCAGGCATCGCAATTGATTCCGCGCCGCCCATGGGTGTAATCACCACCAAATGGTCATTCCTCAAATCCAATTGGCCGCATATTACTCCCTTTGTTTCTCAAAGTAATCCAATCGAAATGACGTTTGAACGCTTTCAATACACCTTTGTCAATACGCTGCCGTTGTCGGAACAACGAACGGCTTACGAGAGATACGTGGTACCCGAATCTCGCCGTGTTCCCCGCGAGTCGCTGACAGCCCGCATTGATTTCAAAAAACCGCATGCGCCCTTGTTGCTGATTGCCGGTTCGGCTGACAACATCATACCCGCTTCGCTTAACAAATCCAACCAGACCAAATACAAGGCCTCCGCCTCGGTAACAGACTTTAAGGAGTTTGCAGGACGAACTCACTTTATCATCGGGCAGACCGGCTGGAAGGAAGTCGCCGATTTTGTGCTTGCCTGGTTGAACGACAAGGGAGTGTAGTCCACTTTTTGGGGTCACTACAAAAAGAAAGCACCTCCTATACCAATTTTATAGGAGGTGCTTGACGATTGGACCTGTAACTTTCAACTTCTACAATGTGGTTCTTTGATTAACGAAATTGTCGACAAACTTTAACGAACAATTAACCCGGATTTTATACTCAGGGTGATATGATTTGAGATTGTTACAGGAGCCGTGACTATGTCGACCTTTCTATACCCCTCTCGGTCATGAATTGCGCATATTTACTCTACGGGAAGCGCAATTCGTGACTGGGGGCATTCTAATTGCTCTCGCTGGTCTGCTGATCCTCCTGGAGGAAATATTCGCCAAAAGCCTGCTGCCTTTGTTCAGTGGTACACTATCCGAAAAGGAAAGCGCTAGCGTGTGGTACATAATTCTTGGGTGTATGATTGTTTCTGCTCTCTTTGCGATCCTATTTTGGTTGGTGCTGATCGTTGCAAAACGAAGCGATGAAAAAAACCCCCTGGATTTCTCCGAAGATGAGCCTGCAGACAAATAGCTGCAAAAGAACGCACTCTTAATCTCACAAAACCAAGTCAAGATATATAATGCCCCCGGTCACACACCTGCCCTGGCACCGCCCGTGATTTTGAATTGCTTAGCAATTCATGGCAAATCAGGCAAGTGTGTGACCGAGAGGGGTATAGAGATAAGGGTTTTCCTTTTTTGGGGGGATCGATCGGAAGCGGGAGTATATCAACCCAAATCTAATTCCCAGTGCGGTAAGGGGGAAAATTTATCGTTCAAAATATGCCTATAAACCGCTTCCACGCGGTCTGCAACTGTATACTCATTAACCTGGTCTGTACCAGATGTTTCCCGCTTTTCCCAAGCCGTTCGGCCAGAGCGGAGTTGGTCAAAACTTTGACGAGAGCCTGGGACATGCCGGGAATATCACCATACTCAACCAACAGTCCCGTCTGTCCTGACTGAATCAAATGACGTGTGCCAGGCACATTCGTGGCCACTACTGGTATCCCCAGCGCCATGGATTCCATCAGCGCCCGGGGGATGCCTTCGTAATGTGAGGTCATAATACTCACATCGGACGCCGTGAGAATATCCGGGACATCCTGGCGATAACCAGTGAAAAACACGACGTCTTGCAGGTTCAGTCGTTTAACTTCAGCCTCGATTTTTTCCTGGTCAATGCCTATACCTACCAACAGAGTAACAACCTTCCGATTAACACGCGGGATAAGGTCTTTGAGAGTTTGCAGCAGAAAGAAATGACCTTTTTGCGGCTCGAAACGGGCCACATTCACGATAACGAATGCATCATCACTGATACCGAATTCTTTGCGAATTCTCTCCCGGGCTCCCGATCCGACCTTATTTGTGATCCCCGAGAAATCAATTCCATTTCCCACCAGTGTGCCTTTTTGGGTGGGGATGGCCGGGATCTGCTCCAGTTTCTTAGGTCGTCCGGGTTTTGGAAAAGAATTGCATGTGCAAAGTGGGATGCAGCTATCTCTGTCGTATTAAATGCCCATCGGAAAGCAAGGCTTTTATACAGGTGGGGCTGCCAGGAGTGGAAAGTATGGACAACACAGGGAACACCCGCAAGCCTGGCGGCGACCCTGCCGGCGAGACCCGGCAACAGGGTGTGTGTGTGTACAACATCAAACTTCTCCTGTTGACAAACCCGGAATGTGCGCAGAAGCGCAGAACTCAAACTGGCCTTCGCGTTATGCCATAGGAATGGCACATGGATTACCGGTATATCCTTATATCTAATGGGTTTGGTCCATTCATCATCAGGGCAGAGGGCAACGACACGGTGACCCTGCTTTTGTTGATAAACCATCTGGTTAAATACTGTCTGATTTAAGGTAACACTGGTGGAAATATGAGCAATATACATTGTTTTTGACCTCCTGATAAACGTCAACTGGTAAAGAATTAAAATGCTCGACTGTCACCAACTGCAATCGAGATAAAGCCAGAGTAAAATTACCCTCAGCAGGCGAGAAATTTCCGATTAAAGCAATTTATATTTGGAGGGGAAGTGGGCAGGCAGTGGAACGACCTAATGGATATACTGCGCCTTAACACGGCGATAACTGGAGAACTGACGCCCAGGAAACTTTATAAAGCTGACCATATGGCTTGTTTGACTGCACGAAGTGTCTCGGCGAGAGGAAGATCAGTATCAATATCCTGTATGCTGCGGGTTCCCGGCATGAACCATTTCTTTGCCTGTTGATGGCGGTTTTGCAGGTAAATCTCGTCATCCAAAATCTCGCGCGCTGCATTCCTCTTTTTCGCGGTCTCCAATGAGACACTGAGCCGCAGAACAATATCCGGGGGTGGTATTTGACGGTATAAAGTCCGTTCCATCCGCGCCAGGCGGTTATATATTGATGACGCAAAGCCCTTTTGAGTCGCATCCTCCAGCAATCGAGGGCTATCCATCATGCCGGTTGCATTGGTGGGATAGCGGTCACACACGACGATCTCGCCATTTGCAGACGCCCGCCTTACCTTCCATAGCAATGCACGCCGGTCCCACGCCAGGCTAACCGCCCTGATTGCGTAAATCAGGGAATTCAGGCTTTTTCTTTCGGCATCGACCCCACCGGCATTTGGCAGGGAGTCCTTTTCCAGTTTTCCGACAGAACGCGATCTGCGTCTGAGCCTGTGCTGCAGCGCAAGTAAAAGATTAATCGGTGCAGTCAACAAGGTTGATGGAGGCTTTCCGGCATGAACGGTATTGAGGACAAAGTTTTTTCGCAGCCAGCGGCTCGTTTCTGAAACCATCGTGGATTTACCGGTTGCATCCGCCCCTGCGATCGCGACGATTGTGCCTCCGGATAATAACAACTTGCTTCCCTTTTGTTTTCTGAGTTTCTTAATTAAGTTTCCCGTCATTAATTGGATATGCCCGAAAAACCAGCTGAGCCCCGAATATTTCCGATAGATGCGGAGTCTTCGACGTATTTGATAGGATAGCTTCCACTTTTTGGGAAAGGAGGCTCCATTCAAAATCCCATCCAGGCACGCAATGAATAATTTTTCCTGAACAACAGGGCAGTATTTCGCTAGAAGGATTCCAACCTGCTGCATATCACTGCCATTTTTCAGCCATTCCGCCTCTTCGCGAACTTTCCTATCACTTTTCAACACTCTTGGTATATCCAGGGGTGAACCATATTTGATATACATTCTAAGTACAAATAATACCAATTCCGCCTCTTTTGAAGTGACCCTTACACCGCTGGCGGGATATGTGTTTTCCAAGAGCATCTCATCGAATGGCAATAAATGGCTTTTCAGGAAACTCTCACCTGTCAGCACGCGGGCGAACATATGAAGATGAACGAGCTCATCCTGATTTGGATCATATCCATAATAATGGAATATCCCCGGCGGGGTTGGTCCCCACTTTGACGTGGCTGGCTTGAAGCCCAGTTGCATTAAAATATCGATTGCCCGACCGAGGGAGTTATTGGAAACCAGCAGGTCTATATCAAGCTCACCCTCCAAAGTCCTTGCCAGATCAATGTTACTTTTCCAATGGCAGTATAAGACACCTTCCTGGTTGAATTGATTCTATTAATACCTGGGTTAATGATGGAGACAATATTTCCTCCCAGCTTTCGGCGAGATTGTTGGTTAAGTGACGAGAGTTTGCAATTTGGTCCATGATATTAACATCCGGGTCGAACTAATTCTGCTACTTGATGGAAATTCCGATTAAATGATATATCGGCCTCAGGTCGAATATTCGATCCACCGTCCACAATCAGGAGTTTTTCCTGGATCTTTGGGGCATTGATCAGTTCATCAAATACAGCAACAGCCTGTCTAATAAAATGAACAACTTTATCAGGAGAGTCCGCAGCTACGCGCGCATGGCCGCGCCCAAGCGTCCGCGATACCAGGACATCCTCTTTCTGTTGGAGATACATTATGACATCCGGCAGGGGTACCAGTTCAACATACCTCGAAATTTTATGCAAATCAGCCTGGCTATTCTGGTGTACGAAGAGATTGTGCACGCCTTGAAGTATGCCCTCATTATCTGCCAATACAATTTGCTGTGATTCGGATCTTCGGGAAATGAATTCAAATATTCCGATTTTCCGGATAACGTTTCGAATGCGATTGATTTTATAAAACCAGGAACCGGGAGAATATTTGCCCTCCTGGAGGACAAATCTGAAAAAATCCCCGTAACGGTTCAGGCAGGTAAGACCGACTGCAATTGAGATCGCCTCTACCAAACGCCGTCGAACGAATTCATTCCGGATCCAGCTTAGATGTGCCCGTTGAAGCATAAAATCATCACTCAAGAAAACCTCCAGACCTTTTTCTTTTCCAACCTCAACCATTTTCTTTGCCAGGGTAGTTTTACCTGCACTTGTCGAACCAATTAATTCAATGTGCATTGTATATCTTTCTATGCTGGCGGGGTACCAACTGGCGGAGGGTCAGTGGGTGGGGGTTGTGTGGGTGGGGGTGGATCGGTCGGTGGAGGTGGATCGGTTGGTGGAGGCTGTGTGGGTGGAGGATCGGTCGGTGGAGGCTGTGTGGGTGGAGGCGGATCGGTCGGTGGAGGGTTGGGTCGGCGGCACGTCTGTCGAAGTAGGTGGAGGGTTGGTTGATGTTGGTGGAGGGTTGGTCGATTTGGCGGCGGGTCTGGTCGATGTAGGTGGGGGGTTGGTCGCTGTGGACGGAGGGTTGGTCGCTGTGGACGGGGGGTTGGTCGCTGTGGGCAGTTGGGTCGAGGTCGGCCGAGGTGTCCACGTCGGACGTGGTGTGTTCGTCGAGGTCGGTCGTGGCGTCAACGTCGGCCGAGGTGTGTTCGTTGAAGTCGGAATAGACGTCTTTGTCGAAGTCGGAATAGATGTCTTCGTCGAGGTTGGAATAGATGTCTTCGTCGAGGTTGGAATAGATGTCTTTGTCGAGGTCGGAACAGGCGTCTTTGTCGAGGTCGGAATAGGCGTCTTTGTCGAGGTCGGATAAGGTGTAACAGTTGGCACGAGCGTGGAAGTCGACTGTGAATTAATGGTCAACCCCGGTTCATCTCTATTCCTTCTGGGGTCGGCTGTAGAAATTAGAGTACGAGTACGAGTGGCAGTGGGCTTCGTTGTCGGAGTCGGAGTAGGAGTGGACCCAGTCACCGGGATACCGATTTCTGATTCGATTGCCAGCGCAAATATGGAAAGATGATCTGTCTGCCCACATAACCGGAGGAGATCCCGATCCGCTGTCATCGGCAGGCTTAGCCAAATGGGTTTATTCTTCTTCAACGTATAATATTGGATTTCAAAAGATCTGGGATGCTCAGAGAAATCCTGCCATTGTGTCCGGGTCAATTTGAAACAGATCTTGACAGGTGCAGAGAGTACTATCCCAGGAACGGGATTTCCTTCCGCATCTTGAAATTTAACATCAACCACCTGTGGACGGCCCCATTCCGGCTTATCTGCAATTGGATAAAGATCCTGTTCACCTTTGAGAATGAAAATAGTGCCCGGCAAAGGGATGGCAAAGGGCGGCACATAGACTGTCACAGTATCGCCATTTATTGTAAGAGCCTGACCCGGTCTAAACTCCTCGGAAGCCTGCGTAAAATCACCGGCCTGATCCTGTGCGCTGCTCTTCGGCAATATAACCCGGTAAATTAGGAACAGGACCGTGAAGACAATGGCGCTTTGCAGAAGAATGGCGGCGATGACGACGACCGTCAACCTCTGCAGGCGAGCGTGTAGTTCCATGATTGCGTGCTTATACTTGATCATCAATACCTTCAAGTTTCATTTGGATTAATTTACCTAAGTTGCTCACAGGGATGAAACTACAAGTAATACTCCACAATTGTGAGAGTGGAACTGGTTCAAAGAAAGGATATTCGCGATTTCGCAAACGATATCCAATAAATCTCCAGGAATATTCAGACATCTTGAAATTGATGATTAAGCCTGGTTATCCTGTGAGACAGGGGTTCAGGAGGAGGGTAGCTCATTTTGCTCTTCTGAAGTTACGGTTAGTCGTTCCAATCCACGGCGTTTCAGAAGTGGCAACCCTGATGATATGACATATCTAAACCAGGATCCTGCCAGGAGGGATGTTATAAGTGCTACCAGGATCAGGGTTACAAAAAATGTCTGGTTGATTATTCCAAGATCCAATGTTACTGTGGCCAGTACAATTAGGGGACCTCCCCTTGCGTTCATGGCAACAGCAATATTGAAGCTGGATAACCAATCTTCCTTGGCTAATCTAAGGGCAATGAGAGTGCCAAGAACCGCAAATGTCGTGGCGAACAACAGGAATTGAAGCGAAAAGAGGATATCAAAATGGTAAATCAGGTCTATTCTCAAGCCGATAATTGCAAAATATATTGGAATAAAGAAGGCAAGCGAGATGTCTTTGATGTGTTCCTTCGCTTTCGCAAATTGGTCATGAGGCAATGCGCCGATAGCCATACCAGCCAGAAG
Organism: uncultured Chloroflexia bacterium; assembly: GCA_963750005.1. Classification (GTDB taxonomy): domain Bacteria; phylum Chloroflexota; class Anaerolineae; order Anaerolineales; family Villigracilaceae; genus Defluviilinea. The sequence continues at coordinate 224,355 of CAVVPC010000029.1, read as the reverse complement.
TGCCCCAAATACTACATTGACTCCCAGGACACTTGCCACAGCTGAAAACAAAAAGCATACAAACAAGACATAGCCTGAAGTGGAGGACCGAATCAAGAAGTTGAATTTCAAACCACTACAGAAACCGATGAACTGAGGCATAACAAGCAGGGATATTCCTAAAAAAACGATTGTGATGAACACAGTCAAACTTATGCCTGCAAGAGATGCGCCTTTTGTGCTCACAAGCCCGGTCGCGATAGCCAGGGCGACCCAGAGAATGACATCGTGGAACGTAGCTGTAGCTAGGACAATCTTCGCGAAAGAGGTATTGAGAATACCCAGGTCCATGAATATTTTGGAGATTACCGGTATCGAAGTAATTGCTACGATAATTCCAACTATGATTTTCAGGGAGAGCGAATTGGCCATCGATCCCATATAAGGAGAAAAATCGTAAAAAGAGGGAGCCAGCCATCCAGCCAGGAACGGGATAATCGTTGAGCCCAGCAGGGTCACGATAATTATTTTTCTGTCTTTTCGATCAAAAGATTTTTGAATTTCAAATCCAGAAATAAACATTAACAACACCAGGCCAAACCATGAGATCATGGAGATGAGCTTTCCTTCTGCCTGGAAGGCATTAAATATCCCCTCTGCGGCCTTCGGAAAAAAATGCCCCAATATGGTTGGACCCAGTAATACGCCGCCAAATATTTCACCGATCACTCTTGGAAGCTTAAGTCTCTGAAAAAGATATCCAAAAGAGTGCGCTGAGAGAAGGAGCAATACAATGGCAAAAAATAAGCGGCCTAATTCCGAATTATTTAAAATTGTTGAAGCTGTATTGTTCACTGATAAATTCCTGTATAAATCGAGTTGCACAACCCTGGGTAAGGCCATTCCCGGCCTGTTGGTTATTATTCAAAGAATAAAGGGTTGCCGCTCTTCATTTCCGCCAGCAACACATCCTGTACCAGGTCACGCATAAACCAGTCTGGAAGATGTTCTTCAGCCCGCAAAGTGTCGCGGACCTTGCTGCCCGAGATCATACTGAGAGGCTGGCCCTGATCGACTTCGTACCTGTCGGACATGCTGTTATATCCCACCGTTTCAAAGAAAACCGGCTTGACACCAATGTCACCAAGAACATCAAAAAGCTGCCGATTGGCGTCGCGAGCGTAAAAATCGCCCACTCCGGTGTGGTCGCGGCCGACGATGAAATGGCTGCAGCCCATATTTTTGCGGCATAGCGCCGTAAAGACTGCCTCCCGCGGTCCTGCGTAACGTGAATAGGTGAAAAAGCTGCCAAGGACCACCTTGCCCTTCGGATAACACCCAAACTCCAGCAGAGTCTGATAGCTGAGCATGATCGGCCCAGCCAGGAAATCACCCGGTTTTTTCGGTCCGATGACGGGGTTGATGTAAATTCCATCTGCCCCGGTCCGCTCCAGTGCCTCCAGCTGAATGAATTCGTGCCCGCGGTGTGCCGGATTCCGGCTATGGAATCCAACGACCTGGACCAACCGAGTCGGGTGAAAATGAAGCGAGTCTGCGCTGGCGTGAGCAAATAATGACGAATGGGCGATTCCAGTGGTTGGACAAGAGTTACATCCCCGCTTAAAAAGCAGTTGTCGCGTTCCATCAGTCTGGCAACACCGGGGTGATCGCGGCTGGTGGTACCGTACATCCGGGCGGCGAGGTCCTCGAGATCATATCGATAGATCTCGGAAATATCGAGCAGGGCGTGAACGATGCCCTGTTCATCCGTCAACGCGACCCGGTCGCCCGGCGCGAATTGCCCGGGATTTTCTGAGTTGACCTGCAACAGGATCGGCAGGGTCCAAACCTCACCGCTGGGCAGACGATATGTATCCAGTACCGACTCGAGCGTTTCACGATTCATGAACCCGGTCAGTGGGGAGTACGTTCCGTAGCCGAACTGTTCGCAGTCCATGAGTTCCCTCTCGGGGATAGTGAGGCGTGGCAGTCGCTCGATGTCGTTCAAGTCAGCGGGTGCCGCTTCGCGATGTACCAGTCGTCCACCATGTGGCTCGATCAGCAGAGAGACCGCATCCGGCGGGTAAAACTGATCACCGTCAAGCTCATTGTGCTGGAAGCCCTGGATGATCTTGCTGATCATGGAAGCACACTGGATGGGATATTTACCGATCGCTGTTTCTGCTGCGAGAACCAGCCCGTCGGCTCCATCGGCCAACGTGTTGTAAATATCGTTGACTTCGGCGCGTGTGGGAGTAGGCGTTGAGACCATCGACTCAAGGAGGTTTGTGGCTACATAAACGCGACAAGCCGCGGCCCTGGCACGCTGAATAATGCTCTTTTGTGCCTGGGGAAGTAATTCGATGGGAACCTGCCTGGAAAGGTCGCCGCGATCGATCAGCAGAGCATCTGAACCTGCCGCGATTTCTTCAAGATTCTTGAGTCCGCTGCGTGATTCGATTTTGGAGATTACGAAGGCATTCTCGCCGGCGATGCTGCGGATATAGCGAACATCCTCACCGCTGCTGGCAAAAGACAATGCAAAATGGGATAAACCCATTTCACGGCCGAGTGTCAGGGCAGCAACATCCTTTTCCGTTAGCGGAGGCATTGGAATGTCACGCTCGACCGTAACGGCCTTGTTCTGTCCCACGAGTCCACCCTGGAGTACACGCATCAGGACGCAATGATCCTCCATCGCAATCACCTGAACCAGAGCGGAATTGAAGTCGATGCTGACAAAGTCTCCCAGCTTTAGCTGCCTGGCAATATCGAGGGGATAAAGATTGAAATTCTTATCGTCGGCGGGGACACGCCGGTAATGGACACGCACAGTTGTGTTATCGCGCAAATTGATGCTGCCATCCACAAACTCGCCCGTGCGGATCTGCGCGCCTTCACTGTCCAGGCAGATCGGGATCTCTGTCGCATCACGGATCGTCTCGATGATACGTGGCAAGTCTGCCAGTTTGGTGTGTGAAAGATTGATTCGAAAGAGGGTTGCACCGCTTTGCTCAAGACGTTGAATTGTTCGCCTATTGAGCGATGCCGGTCCCAGAGTACAGAGAATTTCCGGCAATCGTCTTTCTAAGATCTGTTTTTTCAGTTGCACTTTAAGTTGAGAGTGATGAGTGTTCATGAGTTACCTCTAATTGATGTTATTGTCTTGGTTATTAAGGATTTGTTATTTCATACTAGTTCAGATGTTCAGAGTAATTAAACTTTGAAGCCATATTAGGTAAATTCCAATGGCAGGTTTAACTTTCGTGACTCTTTAATTTTCGATTTGTGAAGGAGAGAGTTCTGATTTTCTCTCACCCAACGCGGGCTGCCAACCATCCACTTCATTCAAGTGTAGATTTTCGATGGATTGAGTAATCTCCGGGGGAATCTCGTAACCATGCCGCCGCATCTCGTCGCTAATCTCTGGAATAATTCGAGCCAGGTCATGCGGATCAAATCGTTGCCACTTAATTTTTCGATCGGATTTGACCATTTCCCTGGCGGCGTTTACCATGTCGGTGCTCATCTCCAATCCGCAATGTGCACAGATGCGCTCCAGGTCGGAAATGGGGTCATCCACAAAGTCCTCGTATTTCAACCTCAGTACCTGGCCATCCTCAAAAGATGCCATCGCCTTCTCTGCCTTCAGCGAACATATGGACCACTGCCGGGCAATGACGGTTAGTTGATCATGTGTTTTCAAATCATCCTGAATACCCCTGTAACGCGGACCCCAGATTGACAAGTACTTTCGCCGCAAGACACGTTTGTTGAACTGTTGTATGAGATAACGGCGGACCCAATGATGTAACTGGCTCATGGGCATGTCTTTTAAGCGCCGTACAATTCCACTTCCCGTAACAGGGCGCTGCCACTTTTAATTCAACAGAGCTAATAAATGAAAAAGGATTCCGGACGATGAAAAGGAAGGCTGCCTCGGGGAAGATGGCACGTACGTATGGAATTCTAAGAATATTCTGAGGTGTCTTTTCCAGAACCACGCAATTTCCGTGCTGTTCCTGATATTTGAGAAATCGCTGGCGAATATACCGTTTTACTCTCTTCGTCGCATCACTTTCATCAAATTCATCATGGATCCTCCCGGGGTCGGCATAAAGCCAAAGGGCATTCGGCTCATACCATCCTGCAATATCCTGACGGGTGGACATCACCTTCTGCACAATCGTCGTGCCTGAACGTGTGTTACCAAAAAGGAAAATAGGGGGCTTCAATTCATTTGACATAGAGCTACCTTCTTTCACGCGACTTTCGCATGAGGTCGAATTGTGGTGTTTTATTGAATTTGTATTCGGCGTGTAGTTGGCAACAAGCACAGACTAGAAACCGCCTGGAATCTGCATCACTGGCGCAGTATACGGGTTAAAAGTCAGCCGGGAAATTCTGAACAGGTAAACCGTGGTCGGTCAGCCATTTATTGCGAACGGAAGTCCATTTCTCTTTAGCAGCCACGCCTTCCAGGAAGGTGACCCCCGCTGGCTTTGGACCGCCATAGGCCCCCGGTATGCCAAGCCAGAGTATGAAATTATTGTTGCCCAGCCAGCTGACCTCGGGAGGGATTGTCTCATCCGACCATCCCAGACGCGGTTCAGAGCCAATTGCAAAAACAGAGTTACTTATTGCCAGCTTGTGATGGGGTACATCTCCGAGCAACTTGAACCATTTTCCGGGTCCGTCAGTGCCATTGGTTCCATAAAGGCGGGCATAGACATGGTTGATGTAAATGGTATGATCCTCATTTGGGCCAATCGGGGTGTTACTGCCCACAGTCTCGTCCTGTTCACTGATGAAAACGTAAACTCCATCAAAAAGACAATCCTGTACCGTTCCTGGCTCGAATTTGTCATTTTCAATTGCATCATCGCGGATCGCTGTGAAGTAACAGTCCCGAAGCTTCCAGCTGCCTGTATTGGAGTATTCGGGTTCTTCGCGGAATTTGATCCCATCTTCTACATTATGAATACGAATGTATTGCCATTCCACCGGTCCGCGATTGTGAATAAAAATTCCGGCACCTCCGAAGTCATGTGTTTTGCGCCAGCTCCATGATGGAGGGATGGAACCAGCGATAACTCCACCACGCCAGGTGACGTTCTCAGCACCACCGGCATTATTATAGGTGCCATAGATCTGAACAGCTCTACTCGTTGTCCCGTTCGGGCCTGGACCAATTGCATTGCTCATCCAATTTGTTGCGTCAAAAAGCGTGTTGTCCGGGACCGTAATACTATATTCTCCATTTATTGTGCCGTTTAAATTAATCAAATTCATTTCGGGCGGTAATCGAGTAGGTAGATGTAAGTCCAGGCAACGGTGTTGGTGTGTCCCTTGATGAGAGCGGGGTAGAGGTCGGTGTCGAAGCGTCCGAAGCCGGATAAGTCGCTGAGCGTTGCGTTGTGGGAGTAGGAGAAATTTTATTTTCCGCGCTGGGTCTAAAAATTCGCCCGCTCAATATAACGCTGAAAACACATAGAGCGCATAAAGTAAATAAGCGAATAGATACGTTGTTCCTAGAGCTGTGATTTCCAGAGCGTTCATCTCGATTGGGCATAAGACTTTGTCATTATTTGGCCGATAGCATCCTGTTAAACTAAGGTATTACACAGGGTGTACTGCCTAAATCGGTGAAGGTCTGCCCGGCGATGGGGATGAACTGCCAGTCGTAGCTGGTTGGATGCAGGGTCAGCTTCAGCACCCCGTAAGCGCGTGCTGTTCCTCACCTCACTGTTGGCTGCCGTCGAGCCAAAGGAGCTATGGCTCCTGCCACCCGTGCCCACCACGAACTCACGAATCCCGCGCCCGGATCCGCCACCCCATTCGGATTTTGCAGAGCGAAGCGCTCATAGTTATGCCGGTGACCATTGAGCACGATATCCGCCCCGGCCTGGTAGAGGGCCACCCAGAAATCCCGCAGGCTCGATTTACCACCGCTGGAACTGAACACCGGCTCATGAAAGATCGCCAGGGTACACGCCCTCGGATTCGCAGCCAGGTCAGCTTGCAGCCATTGTCCCTGAGGAGAAGTGGGACTACAGCCGCCAACCTGGGAACAATTGCTGTTGAGGACAATGATATGCCAGCTGCCAACGTCATAGCTGTAATACCCCTGGCTGGGATCACCGGCTGCCGCACCGAAGTAGCTGAAATAGCCAGCAGCCACCGACGAGGAATTGTATTCATTATCGCCGACGGCGGGATGGGTCCGGGCTTTATGACGACCCCAGGTGGGTTCATAACAGTTGTTGTATTCAGCAACCGTACCATTGGGATAGGCATTATCCCCCACGGTGTACACTGTGCCCGGGATATTATCGAGCAGCTGAGCCGTCTGCTCATCCCCATTGCTACTACAATCCGCAATATCCCCCGCGCCAACGAATACCACTGATTCAGATGATGGAGTATTGGTTGGTATTGAAGTATTGGTCGGGGTTAGGGACGGACCGATAGTCAGTGTTGGGGTAGGTGTGCGGGTTGCTGTGGGAGTGTTCGTTGGCAGTGCTGTATTGGTTGGGGTTATGGACGGACCGATGGTCGCTGTCCGGGTTGGTGTGGACGTATTCGTGGATGTTGGAGTAATCGTTGCCGTGTTTGTCGGCGTGGCTGTGTTGGTCGGAGTCGCGGTGGAGGAGGTGCCCAAGGAGTATTGGATCACCAGTTTGGGCCGCCTGCCGGGATTCGAAGTGTAGTCAGACGAGTAAAAATAGTGTAGATCATCCACTTCGGTATCCGGCTGCAGCAGGAACCCGTTGTTGGCAAAGCCGCCGTTCACCATTTCCTGGATTTTGGCAGGATCCAATGTCCATATTTGTTCGGAGGCGCTGGCGGCATTGGCAGGCACGAGCAAGGAACCGATGTCGGTGTTTTCCCGGTCATTTGCCCCGCTCGCCCCGGCGACCTGCCAACTCACACCCGTTGAGGCAGAATTCCATGTGCCGGTCTGCTCGCTCCAGGCGGTCTTCAAGCGATAGACACGCACCAGGCGGTCATTGACTGCGTTCGAGCTGGAGCTGACAAACAAGGATAATTTCGCGGAACAGATTGTGGCATTGCTGGGAATACTGCCCAGGTCAAACTTGTAAAGGCTGCGGCGATAATAATTCGTTGAGGTATTCGTTTCGCCGATACCCAGCGTTGTGTCGGTCTCGTGCGGCGAGTTCGCACTGCCGCTCGAAATGTACATGTCTACGCCTGTGGCTGCATCTGGCTGGCTGGTATAGGTGATCGGGGATGCACAAGCCTGACTGCCCGCCGTTGGGGTGGAAGTAGCTGTAAATGTCGCTGTGGCGGTTGATGTGTTAGTCGGAGAAGACCCAGCCGTAGGTGTATTGGTTGGTGTGAACGTGGATGTGGGTGTGGATGTATTGGTAGGAGTGAAGGTAAGAGTGGGAGTTGCTGACGGTCCGTTCGTGGGTGTAAGGGTTGGTGTGTGGGTCGGTGTTGGCGTCGCCGTGTCTGTTGGTGTACTAGTCGGTCCAGAAGTGAAGGTCAACACAAGTTGGGGTGGGGAAGTTCCTTCGCGGGAGGTGAAGGTCACACCATCCGTACTATCGGGCTGGAGCACAAAATCGTAAGTGCCATCCCCGGTGACATAAGCGGTCACGTTGTATTCGGCCCAGGTGCTCGCTGTAGCCACTCCGAGGTTGGCAATTGCTGTGGTGGTGGCTGGCGGGCGGTTGGACCAGGTGATCCCGGTTTCGGTCCAGGTGTTGTCGGTGCCATAGATCGAAGGCCCATTCGATGAACCATTGGTCACGAACAGCCGCAGGGTGGCATTCTGGACCGTACCTGTCACCCCGCTGACGGTGAAGCGGATGTAGCTTTCCTGACCGGGGTTATCCACGTCGAGCCGGCTCGAAGTACCAGAATTTGTAGTTGGAGCTAAACTCCAGCACTCGCGCATCCGCCACAGGGGAAAATGTGAAGGCGCTCTGCGCCTGGGCAGTTGGAATTTGGGGGAATGGGATAAGTGAGAAAAGCACCGCCAGCACAACCAAAAAGGTTAGGCGGGTTCTTCCTCGACCGACAGCTAGAAACCAGGGTCGTGCTGTCTCGCACTCCTTCGATACCTAATTGAGTTGGCATCGATCTCCGCGTTTTTCCTTGTCACACCAACTTGCTGGTCGCCTTGGGATGGAAAGTAACCCGGGATTGGCCCGCGCCGGTTCAGTTTCTGCGTGAACGGTTGGATTTATTCGGTATTCCGAAGTAATCATTTTATAGAGTACTGCCTCCTGTACAGCCAGGACTAACCACAGTTCACGGGTGTGAAAAACCTGATGGGTAAACGATTCGACCAGGATGGCTGTAAGGGCCCCCAAAAATACGAGCACCTCGAATCCGGCACGTTTGGGGTCCTCTTTAAGTATCTGCAGTATATGAACAGCCTTGCTCATCCCAATCCCTGCAAAAAGCCCCAAACCGATCAGTCCCAACAGTCCGCGCTCGACCAGGAATGCAAGCGTATCATTATGCAATTGATTATCATTACCCGAGGGATCCACCACCCTGAAATTATCGGGCCCAACCCCCCAAAGAAAAGCATTGTGTTCCAGCAGAACATCGATGCCCCGCCCCCAAAGGTCAAAGCGTCCCCCGGAAGATTTATCGAAGCGGCCTAAAATAATCTTTTGAAAATGATTCACCTGATCGGGTATTTGACTGCTCGCAATGTAGAGCGCACCTCCAAGAATAAGGATTGCAAACCCAACCCGCATCAAACCCTTGATTAAGACCGAAATACTCTTTTTTAAATCGGCAATTGCAAATATTGAAACCATCAAACCGGACGAGAAAGCAATGGTTGCTCCCATCGAGCCACTGGCCATCATACTGACAAACAAAAATACCCCCAGTACTATGGTTACTCTTCTGGAATATCCTGACAGTAACAGTGGTACGAAGCCCAACAATTGAAAAAAAGCGGCCTTGTTAGCGCAGCCTGCCTTATCACATATAAACAAACCGGCAGCGCGGTAGCCTTCAAGTCTCGCTGAATTTCCCCCCAAAGAATTTGTAAATTCCCATACCGCTGGTGAAATGAACTGCGCAATCATCAGGGCGCCGTGACAAATCACGACCACGCTCCAAACACGCATCACCCGGCGCAAATCTTCAGCACTTAAATTGGAGCAGAAGAGCTATTACCAACATAAACCAAAAGAACAGGTAAACCTCCTTAAGGACGACGATCACACTATTCATGGGGGAGGGGGAGGTAAAGGTACTGATGAAACTGCTCATCAACACAAACCACATGGGGATTGCATAAGACAAACTGATCGCGTGAGGTCGCCTGTGCCAATAAAGGTACAAAATAACAGGCAATCCCAGTGCGATCCAGGTATCAACGATCTCAAAATTAACTGGAAAATTAAGTATCTTGATCGGCAAAAATATCACGATCCCGGCCAGCCAGATCACGATCAAACGGCTTGACCACAACGGATTAGCCAATTCAGTAGGATTTGCCCTTTTATTCAAATGCAAACCATTGTTTTCCCAGTTCAATTGTTTCGCCATTAATGCTTCCTTATCAACTTTGGAAATATTCATCTCTTGGGCGGTACTTTTTGGATTTGATTTATACCCTTCTCGGTCACACACTGCCTGATTTGTCTATGAATTGCTTAGCAATTCAAAATCACGGGCGGTGCCAGGGAAATCGCATATTTACTCTACGGGAACCGCAATATGTGACGGCATTAAGTAAACTGTTTCTTTGTTCAGAGTCATACCACCAGCTCAAACCCTAAAAAATTTCGGACAGAACCAAACACTGGCTTGGCATTACCAAACCAGTGCACATACAGGAACCACAAAGATCAGCGTAAGACCCCATTTGCTTATATCCCGGGTTTACCCCATTTCACAACTCTCCTGCCTAAATCAGTTCTGTTGGTGACAGCCGGAAATGATTATGCTGCGCCTCAATACGAAGCAGACCGGTTAAGAATTTCCTCCCAATAACTTCCCGCCTGTAAGATACAGGCTGGCCATGGATTGTTTGACGGATGTCACGGTGGTCCGGCCGGAATCAATCACCAGGATCACGCCCTCGACCAGGCCAAATAATACTGCGCTCTCGGTGATGGTCGTCGATGGCGCATCCAGGATGACTACATTTGAGATCTTGGTCAGATCAGAAAGTATTTGCTTCAATCGAGTCGGTTCCAGCGTTTCGGCGGGATTATCCGGCAAATTACCGGTAGTGAGGATCTGTAGATTTGGGACAGTTGTATTTTGTAATTGCTCTTTTGTAGTTAATCCTGGAGTGGTAAGCAAATCCATCAAACCAGTATTATTTGAGACGCTGAAGTGCAGATGTTGTACGGGTTTGATCCAGTCGACATCCACAATAATCGTTTTCAGCCCTGCCCGAGCCATCATGATCCCAAGGTTGGACACGGTGACACTCTTGCCCTCGCGCACCCTCGGACTGGTCACCAGCAGTGATTTTACAGGCCGGGCCCCTTTTTCACCAAAGCCGATGTTCTCCAGGATTTTCCTGTAAAAGAATGCCGTACCTAACGAGGCATCCTTGCTTGTCATTAATTTCCCATCATATTGCGGGCCCTTGATCCTGCTGATGGTGCCTAAATGGTGCAATTCCAGTTTTTGCTCGAGTGTCCCACTCGTTCGAATCCTGTCATCAAATTGATCGATCAGGAAAACACTGCCCAATGCCAGACCCAGGCCTACGCAAATGCTCAGCAATATATTTAAATTCATGTTTGGAGATATCGGTTTAGGACTAGCGTGGGCTTCTTCGATGATTCTCAGGCTGTTCTGCAATGCACTTGAACCCAACAACGTCTGCAATCGGGAATATGTATCCTCCCAATCGGTAATGAATCTCTGCTGGGTTTCCATCTCGATCTTTGAATTCGTTCATCTGATCTTGAGATCTGGCAGCAGAGGCCTGCATCTCCAAGACCGCAAGATTTTCCCGTCCCGTCTCTATTTTGGTCTGCAGTTGTTGGACCTCCTGCTCCATAAACTGGTGCTTGGACTCTTCATCACCCTTGTTCTGGCTTAATAGGATCAATTGGTTCGCAACTTCTCCGGCAATTGCCTCTGCATCTTGTGGATTACTTGCTTCCGCACTGATCTCAATCAAGGGCGTGTTTTGAACGATATTAACACCCACCCGGCCTTTGAGCGTGTTCCACGATGTTTTGAGACCGAGAGCTTTAATCACCCCACTCAGGATCGGCTCGCGGAGTGCCATCTCCGCATATGCCTGTGTGAAGGCATCCCTGGCAACGATATCGTCGCGACTGACCTGAGGGGCTTGTAGAAAACTGCCCACCATGACAGTCGCAGTGGCTTTATACACCGGGGTCTGGGCCTGGGTGACGCTATATCCAATCCCCACCGCCAGGATGGTACCCAATACGAACACCCACCACCATCTCAACAAGGTAAGAAAAATCTGTTTTGGTTCTAGATAGTTAGTCATCGTGTTTATCCTTATTTATGTGTAAAATGTGTCAAACTTCCAGCGATCATCGCTGGCCATGCATGGACTGGTTAATAAGCTCCCTTGCGGCCCACTACGACATAGACTGTCTTCACGAAGGATCAAAATGTCCAATTTAATATTCCGGTTGAGCAGATAATACTCATCCAACTCAACGCGTTGCTGATAACTGGTATCACTACGCCCCGAAACCTGCCATAAGCCGGTTAACCCCGGACGGGCCTGAATGTAAAGCTCAAAGCATTTCCCATATTTTTCTATTTCCGCGTCCACAATCGGTCGAGGACCTATCAAACTCATGTCTCCAATCACTATATTCCAGAATTGAGGCAGCTCATCCAGGCTCAATTTTCGGAGAATTGCACCCACACGGGTAACACGGGGATCTTGTTTGAGTTTGTGAGTTGCCAGCCATTCGGCCTTGAGCTCGGGGAATTCATCCAGGTAACGCTGCAATATCTGGTCGGCATTCAGTACCATCGTACGGAACTTATATGCCTGGAACCTGCGTCCCCCCTTGCCGATCCGGGTTTGATTATAGAATGGGCCCCCCTTCGAATCCAGCATGATCAAAATGGAAATGACGAAAAAGAACAATAGAATATAAGGGGAGGCAAGGAAAATTATGGCAATGTCAAGAACCCGGGTCAGACGGGAATTGGGTACGTCATTGCTGCTTCTAATATCAGATGCGACAACCGGGCGGGAGGAAAAGTCTAAATTTGTGCTCATCATGACTCCTTTGAATACAAGCGAAACAATAATGGGGTAAATTGATTAAACAGGAGGCTATAGTCTTGAAATCTGGAGAGCAAAATGGGAAACCCACAAAAGGATAGTGATTTAACAGTTAAACTGGCCTGATATTCTTCGAAACGCCTTCCACAAAAAGTGATTGCCATGATTGAATTATGTTTATTTATGAAGATCCTGCACCGGAAATACTTAGGGTCCAATGTAGGTTTGTCGGCGCGACTCGAAGGCATCCATGTAGTATGTCCCGATAGTGCCTGCATCTATTCCTGATACCGCACCCAGTTGCACAGATTCGATCCGCCGTGTGTCGTTAGCCACGCCAGTCAAAGTGGCTTTCTGAATGCCGTCCACCCACAGCGTTATGCCTCCATTGTTGGCGCCGGCTGCCGTCGCTGCCCACCACTCGAGCTCGATACTATGGGGAGCATCGCTGATGGTGACCCAATTGGTGCTTGTTACGCCGTTACTATTGTTGTATTGCCTTAATCGGATTTGATAGCTGCCTGAGTATTGAAAGTCCACTTGAAACACTGCTGTAGCATCGTTACCCGAGAAGATGTATTGAGCATTACCGGCTGCCATCGAGATCGAGTTCGGGTCGAAGTAGAACCGCGCCCGGTAGTGCGTCTCGGCGTTAGGTGTGTTGTCGACAGTGTACAGTTTTGCGGTGTCGTTGATGACCACCTGCATGCCATTCGAGCCGACCAGGGCTGCGAGGGAGACACGCTCAAATCGCCTCCACCGGTAGTGGCCGATGACCAGGCCAAGAAACTGCCGCTCTCGAAGCCATCCGCGAAGATCAGGTCCGACTGAACAGGAGTCGGCGAGGCTGTAAACGTCGGTGTTGGCGTAGCGGTATTGGTCGGTGTGAAAGTAGCCGTGGAAATACTTGTATTCGTAGCGGTTGGTGTATTCGCCGGTGTATTGGTCGACGTTGCAGATGGTGCGAGGGTCGCTGTCTGGGTGGGGATATTGGTTGCAGTTGGGGTTGGTGTATCGGTTGGTGTGAAAGTAGCCGTGGAAATACCTGTATTCGTAGCAGTTGCTGTACTCGGCGGTGTATTGGTTGACGTTGGAGAAGGTGTGAGGGTCGGTGTGTTGGTGGGGGTGTTGGTTGCAGTCGGGTTATTCGTCGGAGCGGATGTGTTGGTAGGAGTTGCGGTTGGGATTGGACCCGTTAACAGGATATTAAAACCGTCGATATCGTTGGCATCCTGTCCCCAAACGCTGCCGTCGAAATAAAGCGCGGAAGAATAGTTACAAGCGGTGTTACTTCCCACCGACGTGGGTGAACACACGAACACATCCTCATTAGACCCGGAGACACCGGGCACACTAAAGTCTCCCAATGTGGACAAATAAATATTGCCATTCGGGTCAACGTCCAGCGCATCAATATCTTCATTGCTTGTATCTGCCAATCCAACGTCCGAACCGTCGAAATATAACGACCAGGTTCCGCTGGTGACATCTCCCAGTGTGGTCGGCGTAAAGGCAAGGATATCTTCATCTGCAAGACCAGTCAAACCTGGAACTGTTGCACTACCGCTGGTCGAGATCAAGACGCGCCCATCTGGAAGCAGATCCAGTCCATCAATACTCTCAGCACTTGTATCCAACCCAACATCGGAACCATCCAGATACATGCTGAATGTTCCAGCAGTGACGCTTCCGAGCGAGGTGGCATTGAACTGCACCACATCCTGAGGCGTGATTGCCAGACCATTGATGGTAGTGGCAGTGTTGAATGACATCAGGATCGTGTTGTTATTGACGACGGAGAACGCAGCCAGGTCCAGACTTCCCACCCCGACATCTGATCCGTCAAAGTACTGCGTCCAGGTGGAACCATTGAATTTCATAATGTCTTCATCTGCAAAGGAAACACCCCCAATGCTGTTATTGGCTGTAAATGACGCATAAAGAGGATTTCCAGGTGGCAACGAAATTTTATCGTGACAGGGTGAACTGCCGCTGTCGGTGAATGTTCCGCCCGCTTCGGAAACGTATTGCCAGTCGTAGCTGGTGGGGTGAAGCGTTAACTTGAGCACGCCGAAGGTATCCGCACTGCGCGCCTCGCTGTTGGCGGCAATCGTTGAAAGAGGATGATGATCTTCTCCACCTGTCCCTACTGTGAACTGACGAATGCCCATGACAGGGTCTGCCGTGCCATTCGGACTCTGCGGAGCGAAGCGCTCATAGAGATGGTCGTGACCATCCAGGATCAAATCTGTATTATGTTGGTAGAGTAATTGCCAAAACGGCAGAGCGTTGGAAGATTTATGAGACCCGGAACTGAAGAGTGGGTGGTGGAAGAATGCGAGGGTGCACATGTTCGTATGGGCGGCGAGATCGGCCTGCAGCCATTGCCCCTGCGGAGAAGAATTTGTGCATCCGCCAACTTCTGTGCAGTTTGAATTCAACGCAATCAGATGCCAGGCTCCGATGTCAAAACTGTAGTAGCCCTGCCCGCGAGTTCCGGCGGCAGCTCCAAAGTAATCAAAGTAGCCGGCAGCGCCGGCGTTGGCGCTTGTACAATTGGTGCTGCCAGTGGTTTGATACTCGTGGTTACCGAGGACTGGATAGGTTATTGATTTGACCCTGCCCCAGCTTAAGTCGTAGGATTGCATGAACGCTTGAAGACTTCCGCATTCATATTGGCCATCGCCCAACATCAAAACACCTGCAAGGTTTGCGCCTACCAGCAAATCAGAGGTGTATTTCTGGCGGCAAGCGGTGGATGTCCCGTTCCCAGCGTTGAAGCTGGAACTGGCCGGGTCGCAGGCAATATCGCCTGCCACGGCAATGACCGGGTCTGATGCTGCCCGCGCAATTTCAACCACACCCATCAGCCTGCCCGGACCTAGCAATAGCCAAAGCAAGCTGATCAAGACGATGATCGAAACGGATGTCTTGAATTGCTGGTTTGTGGGAACGCTGGCACGATGAACAATTGAATTCTTTAATGTAATTCATGAGATTTTCTCAATGAAGGATTTGTACGTTAGCCAAATCCTTCGTAAGAAACCAAGTTGGGATTGCAATCTTAGCAAGGTGGGTTATCAGTTGAGCGTTGAATTTTCTACGGCAAGGAGTATTGGATCACCAGTTTGGGCCGCCTGCCGGGATTCGAAGTGTAGTCTGACGAGTAAAAATAGTGTAAATCATCCACTTCGGTATCCGGCTGCAGCAGGAACCCGTTGTTGGCAAAGCTCCCGTTCACCATTTCCTGGATTTTGGCAGGATCCAACGTCCATGTTTCCGCAGTTGCACTGGCAACAGAGGCAGGCACGAGCAGGGAACCGATGTCGGTGCTCTCACGGTCATTGGCGCCGCTCGCCCCGGCGACCTGCCAACTCACACCCGTTGAGGCAGAGTTCCATGTGCCGGTCTGCTCACTCCAGGCGGTCTTCAAACGATAGACACGCACCAGGCGGACATTGACTGCGTTCGAACCGGAACCGACAACCAAAGTCAGGTTTGCAGAACAGATTGTGGCGTTGCTCGGAATACCG
This sequence comes from uncultured Chloroflexia bacterium, assembly GCA_963750005.1. GTDB lineage: Bacteria > Chloroflexota > Anaerolineae > Anaerolineales > Villigracilaceae > Defluviilinea. The sequence continues at coordinate 208,602 of CAVVPC010000029.1, read as the reverse complement.
CTCAGGTCAAACTTGTAAAGGCTGCGGCGATAATAATTCGCTGAGGTACTCGTTTCACCGATACCCAGCGTTGTGTCGGTCTCGTGCGGCGAGCTCGCACTGCCGCTCGAAATGTACATGTCCACGCCTGTGGCTGCATCTGGCTGGCTGGTATAGGTGAGCGGCGATGCACAAGCCTGGCTGCTTGCCGTTGGGGTGGAAGTAGCTGTAAATGTCGCTGTGGCAGTTGGCGTGTTAGTCGGAGAAGGCCCGGCCGTAGGTGTATTGGTCGGTGTTGACGTATTTGTCGGTGTGAATGTGGATGTAGGTGTGGATGTATTGGTAGGAGTGAAGGTAATAGTAGGTGTATTGGTCGGTGTTGACGTATTCGTCGGTGTGAACGTGGATGTGGGTGTGGATGTATTGGTAGGAGTGAAGGTAAGAGTAGGAGTTGCTGATGGTCTCGTATTCGTGGGTGTATTGGTTGGTGTCCGACTCGGTGTAGCGGTACCGGATCCGGAGAAATTTATCTCCCATATTTTTCCATCATTCTCGTTCGGGTTACTGTCATTGTCAATACCACGGGCAGAAATAAACAAGTTGAAGACCCCTGTATTTTGACTGCTGGGAGCCAAAGTAACATCTTCGCGGTGCTTTATTGAGTAACTGCTCAAATTATAGGCCCGAAGCAGTGTCCCGGTTGTCGTTACTTCTCCTATATAAGAGTTACCACTATTAGGGCTGGCGAGTAAGAGTGTGCCGTTATCCCAGTTGTACCCGAGGCCTTCCAGAATGCCAAAGCCAAGAGAAGCGGTATCAAAGTGGGTCATGGGGCCATCATCACCTCCGCCCAATACTCCATTGGGTCCAAGAGGTATACGGTATACCTCCGCATCATCGCCGCCACCACAAAGATGTAGGGGTGTTAGTTCCCGTAAGCCACGTCCTCGGCATCCTGAATATTGTATACAGAACCAACATTCACGAATGTGACAACATCGTCGGCCGTACAATAGATCCCATCCGGCCCCAGGCTGACTTCATTGATCTTGTTGGCATCATCATCGGAAAAGAAAATGTGGTTGTTATTACGGTTGATGGCGACACCGGTAGGCTCGTTTGAGAACCCGGTGCGGGTGGGTGTGGTCGTGCTGCAAGAGCCGGTTTGTGTGCCTGAAAAAGTCGAGAAGAACACATTCTTGTAAGCGGGTGGGAAGTAAGGTGGCATTTCGTCCACTTCACTATCGCTGACCAGGAGTCTGCCCATCATGGGCCAATAATCAACACCGGAAGTATCCGGTGCCGATGGATTTCCAGGCCGCATTGGAGGTATCAATGGTGTGCACCAGGGTGGTGGGCAACAAGGTCGTTCCGCTGGGGAGTGCCGCCGGGGCCACGAGGGAGAGTTCCACGATTTGACCGGTGCTTTGCGGAGACGCACTCGCTCCTGCCAGGCTCTGTGAACTGCTGGGCGCTCCTCCCCGCCCGGCTGATCAAACCGCTGTCGGCCAGGAATAAGTTCATCTGCGCGGGATCGTCTGTCTGGTCGCTGCTGGGTGCGAAGACCATGGCTCCCGGGTTTTCCAGGCCGAACGGGACCAGGTCCCGGATGGCTACCACCTGGCCACCTTGCCTCAGTTCATATAATTTTTGATCCGTCCGGTCGCGTACATGCAGATGTCCGGTTGTGGGGTCGAAAGCGATCCCGCCTGGATTTACCACACCACTCGGCTTTAAGTCGATTACCGATACCCGTCCGCCGGTAAAGCTTCTGCCCGGTCCCAGTTGTATTCGCACGATCCGCGGCCCGGCTGCGTCCAGAATGAACAAGCCTCCCCCCTTCTCATCGAGTGTCATGCCTTGTGGGTCCTGGATGCCAAGGCGCTGGGCGTTGTGGCGTATCACGGTTGTTCGATCCAAATTGCCGCCTGGGTTCTCCCGGACTTCCAGCAGCTGGCCGGTGGTTGGCAGGATAGGCAAGCAAACGGTTGTTCTGGTTATCGAACACCATGTTGAGGGGATCTTCCACTTTTGCCGCGATCCGGGCTGCGCCTTTTCGATCTGCAAAGGGCGAAATTGCGATGACATCAGAATTAACAGTTGACGCCTGCCCCTTGATCTTCGACAACGTAGAAACTCTTCGAGCCGGATGAAAATGACAGACCGACCGGATTGAGCGGCCCGATTTGATCAGACTCCATCGATGGTACGCGCCAGATGTAAGGCCCGCTGACTTGTGCGGAGCTGGCTGTAATCGATGCAACTGCGAGGATCAGTGCCAGGGCGCAAGCGAATATGGTATTCAGGACTCGAGTGTTTTTGTAAATCATGGGGATATTTTCCTTTTAGCTAGAAAAAGTTACCTGTAGGAAAGTAGTAGCGGCACTTGCTGAGAACTCGATGAGCTTTTGCTTTGCAAATTGCCTCCCCCTTCCAAAACGCGCTCCGCCATTCCGACATTTGAATAAACCATGCGGGAATCAGCACCATTCTTAAAATTAGCGCCGCATCGATCAGGTAATTGTCCCACCTGAGTCGATGCGCTTTTCAACCTTCGATATATCGCCGTGAAGAGTACGAAACTGCCGGTAATGCAATTCCTCTCGTAAACCTGGCGAACACCACATATGAATTTGACATTCTAGATTCTGAGTAACAACTCAAGCCCGCCAACAAACAAATACTTCCCACGCACATGTCAAAGTGCGGCAAATGGGGAGAAGTCGTTCAACCGATTTCGATGAGTTAAAATAAATCCTCTGATAGCAAAAAGAAAATATACAATTTCACCGTCAAATTAACTCTGCAAGAAATGTCGTACGGGCCATAGAACCTATGAAAATGATACTTTAACATTCTATTCACAACTTCTTAACAATTCCATAATGATTCCTTACGAGTTATTAGGAGGGTCTCCCGATTTGTCCGAGGCTCGTGTAACTTTAATAGGTGCCCCTCATTTGATCTCGAGTGATAAGATGACATCAACAATTGCGATGCTAAAAAAATAATATCTTGGCAAGTTCAAAACGTTCAGCCTAATGCCGGCATAAATCTCGAAGTTGAAAGCTGAATGTATTCACTGAAAAATTCAGGTAATATTGCTATTTTTCATATGTAACCAAACATTACCTTCTTCGTCTTGTACATAGCAAGATTTATAGTGACCTATCGTTTTTTATATTTTTCACAGTCGATTTATTTAAAGGGTTGAGATCATGAATGGTAAAAAAGTGGTTCTTATTGACGATGACAACGATCTGCTTCAACTGGCCAGCCACATTTTCAAAAGTGCCGGGGCCCAGGTGATAACGGCTCGCGATGGAACGGAAGGGATTGGTAAAATACTTACCCATCGACCCAACTTGATTCTGCTGGACTTCCTGATGCCGGGAATTAATGGATTCGAGGTTTGTAAAATAATACGCCAGATCTCGAATGCCCCGCTCATCATGTTAACTGCCATGAACTTTGAAGATAATCTTGTACAGGCGCTGGAGTTAGGCGCGGATGATTTCTTGGCAAAACCGTTCACCAAAGCCGTTCTGATAGCCCGTGCAAACGCGTTATTACGGCGCAGCGGTAGTGGAGCCGAAAATGAACGTCCCAATGTTTTGATCTACAACGATGGTCGTCTGACGATTGATAGTGAGCGCCATCAGATCCTAATTAACGGTCGGAAGGTTAAGTCGGGACCGACTGAGTTTCGCCTTTTGACCTACCTTATGCGGAATGTGGGCAAAGCAATAACTTATAATCAGCTCCTGGCAAATGTTTGGGGAGAAGAGTATCGAGGAAATGTTGATATCGTCCAGGTATATATTTCGAATCTCCGCCATAAAATTGAAGAAGATCCCAGAAACCCGCGGTATATACAGGTAGTCCACGGAGTGGGATATGTTTTTGAGAGGCAGGATTCAACACTCAGTCATTGAAGAATGACGGCTTCCAGCTAGGAGAAGGATTTGCGATTCAGGTTATGCCGTTCTAATCTTCAATTGCATAGTGCCGCATTATTTACTTAGCTTTTTGTTTGATTTTCAGCCGATCAATCCATACAAAAAGATAAGTTATTAATGAGACAAGAGGTAGAATTCCAGGTTCTTACTCCAAATTATTTCCCCTAGATTGAGTTTGAGGGTTTGTTCAAAATCCGCAAAACTGCTTCTTTATTTTACGGTTCGTATGCGCTACCAAAGAAAAAATTTTAACTCTATGAACAAATCTTTACGCGCAATCCTATCTCTTTCGTGGCAATCTGTGGCTTATGGTGTTGGCATCCTTGGTTCACAGCTCATTATTTATCTCATGCTGCCATTCCTTACCCGTTACATGTCGCGGGAGGACTATGGGGTGGTTGTCGTTATTACTGCCTTATATGCTTTTTTGAATACACTGACCAATGCCGGGTTACCCGCGGCCACTTATCGATTTTATAACGATACGCAAAGTGAACAGGATAGAAAGCTTACACTTGGGGGATCGCAATTCCTTTTCTTTATTTTTGCAGCGATCCCGGCAGTCGGCCTCCTGTGTTTGCCGGGAGTTGCCTCCGTGCTCCTGCTTGGTTCAGCGCAGTATGCAGTGGTTTTACAGGTGGTTGCGTGTTTTCTCATCTTTGATACATTGGACACCTTCGGCACCATTATTTTGCGCATTGATGTACGCCCGTTGGTATCCAGTATCCATAGCATCATACTGATTGCCTGCAAATCGGGGCTGGCTCTTCTCTTCGTGATCAGATATGACATGGGAGTATTGGGATATTGGCTGGGCTTTTTGATCGGCGAATTTGTAGGTGTCATTATCATGGTTTGGCTGGTACGCAATAGGATCGTTTTCAAAATTTCCTGGAATTGGGTTTGGGACCTGCTCAAGTTTGGTCTGCCCTTGTTGCCTGCGATGCTCTCCACTACCATGTTGAAATTGGCTGACCGTTACATGATTGGTTCCATGGTTGGACTGGATCAGGCAGCCATCTATGACGTGGGATATAAAGTTGGCTCCATAATCCTGATACTTATTATGCCTTTCCGGGCGGCCTGGACGCCTTTTTCATTTTCAATTGCACACAAGCCTGAAGCACCCAGAATTTATCGGGATGTCCTGACATACTTAATAGCTGGATGTTCCGTCCTGGTTCTGGGAGTGTATGCCTTCCGTTACGAATTAATACGGATCATGGCGCCGATATCCTACCGCAGCGCCGCCGATGTAGTTGGATGGGTGGCTGTTTCGCAACTTTTTTTTACCGTATATCTTGTATTTTCCGTTGGCCCCATGATCAAGAACAAGACCCATCATCTGGCATGGATTGCAATGTGCGCAAGCGGCGTCAATCTTTTTCTAAACTTTCTCTTAATTCCTATTATGGGGATCTTGGGGGCGGCAGTGGCAACTTTTGTAGGTTATGGACTTCTGGCGGTACTCACTTATTTCACAGCAAGGCGTTCCTTTGATATGCAAATTGACTGGCTTCGGATGAGACAACTTGGGGTACCTATTTTCCTTGTTATACTTGTTATCCTGGTGGCCGAGCAATTGGAATTATCCTTATGGATGGAAATGGGTATAAAGATTATTGGGCTATTATTCTTCCCGGTTTTGTTGCTCTTGACGAAGTTTGTAAATCCAACCCAAATGAAGGAATTGCTGAATATGGGAAGGAATGTGATGGGCAAAAAATTCGCGACCAAAAGGGCACCAGTAGACAAATATAATGAGAGTCTCTGAACAGGGAATGCTCAACATGAGAGCACTGCCCGGATTTTGAAGGTCACTGTGCTCGACAACAAAACGCATTTTGCTAAATCTTTGGAACGAGGATGAATTCATTTCGTGATAGTAACGTTGGAGTTGTTTGATAACGAACAAGATAAACCCTTCGGTTCGACCGATATATCCTGACAAACATATGCGCCCTTCACTGAAGGGCGCATATGTCATAATTGTTCTATGCCTGTCTGTGTAGTCTTATGGCATCGTCAAATTCTTGGCACGGACGATGACATAAGCGCCCAGGCCTCTTGTCACCAGCTCCTTCGGACAGAACAGCGGCTTGCCTCCGCTCGTCCCACAGGCCGGCATCAATCCATCCCGGTAGGCCTGCTCCGCCCAGGACGTGGCATAGTAATTCGTATCGGTCAGATCTGCAAACACGGTTCCCGTCGCTGCCGGGGGAAGGTAACCTACTCCATACTTCATCCGCAGCCCGAAGATGACCACCTGTTCCCGCGGCAGCTGGTCCCATGGACAGTATTTCTTCGGTGTGAGCGAGCAGCCGGCTGACAATCCCTTGTTGATGATCGCCTCTGCCCACGGCTCTGCCCACAGTCCGGGTGACCAGTTGTCCTTCAGGGAGTGCTGCGGCGGGTCAGGTACAAAGCCCGCTCCGAGGATCCCCCGGACCATGAAGACGGCCGATTGCGCCCGGTCCATGATCTGGTCCGGACAGAACTTGAGCGGAGAGGTGCTGCAGCCGCCGGTCAGCCCGTTCGCATACAGAATCTCTATGTCGTTGTAATACGGATGGCTGGTCGGGACATCTACAAATGTCGGGGTTGGGCCAGCATTAACACAGTTGCCACTGCCTGCATCGGTGAAGGTCTGCCCGGCGATCGGGATGAACTCCCAATCGTAGCTGGTTGCGTGGAGGGTTAATTTCAGCACTCCCCAGGTGTTGTTGTTGTGCACCTCACTGTTGGGCTGAATTGTGGAGAACGAGTATAAGTCCGCTCCCCCTGTGCCTACGATGAACTCACGGATGCCGCGGGCTGGGTCGGCCTGCGCCGTTGGGCTCTGAGGCGCAAACCGTTCGTACGAATGATGGTGGCCATTCAGCACCACGTCGGCCCCATAATCGTAGAGGACCTGCCAAAACGGATCGAAACTGGGATCGTTGCCAGTTGACGCGCCCGAGCTAAAGCGCGGCCTATGCCAGTAAGCCAGGGTACACATATCGCTGTTTCCCTGCCAGGTCTGCCCTGAGCCACTTCTCCTGGGGAGAGCCGGCAGCGTGGTCGATCTCGCTGTTGAGAGCAATGATGTGCCAGGATCCCAGGTCATAGGAGTAGTAGCCTTTGCAGTTACTTTTGCAGTTGGCATCCAGGGGCGAGGCTGCTGCGCCGAAGTAGGTAAAGTAGCCGGCTGCTCCGGCAGTATGATAGTCATGATTGCCCGCTATGGGTTTTGTGCGATTCTTATGGCGTCCCCAGGTTGGGTCGTAGCAGTCCTTGTATTGGGTCGTCGTTCCATCCGGATAGGCGTTGTCGCCCAGGGTGAAAACAGTGCCAGGGATGTTGTCGAGAAGTTTTGCAGTTGCCTCTTCGGAAGTCCCGCTACAGTTGGAGATGTCGCCTGCGCCAACGAAGACCGGGTCGGCTGTTTGAGCCAGGGCTGCCTCAGGGGACCGGATAAAACCTCCCAGGCTGCCAAGGAATACTGCGAGCACGGAAAAGGTAAATAAGCGTTGCGTTAATCTCATATTTGTACCTCCAGATGAGAAGTAATAGTGTGTTCATCTAAACTCTTAAAGTGGAGTGGATTTCCCTGTCCAATCCATAAATCAATTGTATCGTCAAAACAAGTCACCTATCTGATGGGAAGTTGGAACTCAGTTTGTTAGCAGGCAGGTCGTTATCGGATACAATCCAAAGAACAAAATGCTTCACTGGAGATGCCCTGATGCCAATTCAAACCAGCCCATCCACGAATGCCCAAATCGTATATTTCTCCCACGGCGGAGGACCGCTGCCAATCCTTGGAGATGCCGGTCATGAAAAGATGGTGGATTTCATGACAAAACTTCCATCCCGGCTTGAAAGACCCGCTGCCATCCTTGTGATCAGTGCCCACTGGGAGGAAAGTGCAGCAACGTTGCTTGGAGCAGAAGCGCCTGCCATGTTCTATGATTATTATGGATTCCCAAATGAAGCCTATCAAATCAAATACCCGGCTCCGGGAAACCCCGAACTTGCCAACAGAATTTGCGGACTTCTGAGTGAAAACAGCATACCATCGCGTGTCGATGCCCAGCGGGGATTCGATCATGGCCTATTTATTCCACTGAAATTGATGTACCCTGACGCAAATATTCCCTGTATCCAGCTTTCACTACTGCGCGGCTTGAACCCTTCAACCCATATTGCTCTTGGCAGAGTGCTGCGTGGATTGGCGCAGGAGAAGCTCCTGGTGATCGGATCCGGGTTTTCGTTCCACAATATGAGGGCCTTTTCCTGGCAGGGCGATAACGGCCCTGACGCTGCAAATGATGCCTTTCAAAATTGGCTGATCGATGTATGCACCGGCCCAATGACTGAGTCTGAACGTGAACAAAAATTGATCGAGTGGGAAAAGGCGCCGTCTGCACGCTATTGCCATCCCCGTGAAGAACATTTGCTGCCGCTCCATATATGTGCCGGGATGTCAGAGAAGCCAGCTGCAGTGATCTTTGATGACTACATCCTGGGAAAGCGCGCGGTCGCATTTTTATGGTGAAACGCCTGGATGTAATCATGCAAAGGGACCATTCCCGAAACGGGCCCCTTTATTTTTGGAAAAGCGAATGGTCTCCAAAGCATGAGAAACGATAAAACCCTGTTTCCAGCGTAGAGCGGCAAAAGCAGAGAATTATGATTTCAGTGACTTAACCGTGTTGGGCTACATATCCCGGTGCTGGAAGATGTTTATGGCTGCCCACAACATGACTACGAGGTAAAGGATCGCATACAGGATCATCAAAGTGCTGGGGACGGAAAGTGTTGAAAAGGGTGACATCTGCAGGGCGGATGTGAGCGGGGATTGCATGATGTAGGTGGCCCGCCGCCAGAGGGCCTCGCTGGGGATGATCAGGCTGGTGACGATGCCCACCTGCACGGCCGTCTGGTTCCCGAAGATGGCGCCAATCTGCTCGATCCAGCCGCCAATAAAGGCCAGACCGTACAGTCCAAAGACGATCCCCCCGGTTGCCAGGCCGGACAGGGCGCTGGAGCAGGCGAGCGGCACGGTCATCATCAGGACAGCCTCCAGATAGATCAGCGAGAGACCAGCCAGCAGGTTCTTCGGCAAATACCCGGCCTGGATGTAGACGCTCAGGACCGTTCCGCCGGACATCAGCAGGGAATAAAGACCCAGCAGGCAGGCAAATCCCAGCCACTTGCCGAGTACCACATCTGAGCGGCGCAGGGGCTTGGTGACGATGGTCTGGATCGTACCGGAACTGATCTCGCCGGCCAGGGTGTCGGCGCTCAGCAGCGCTCCCATGGCAACCGAGAGAAAGGCAACGGCATACAGCCCCGCCAGAAGCAGGAAGTTGGATGCCTCGCGTCTGCATGAGCACGACCATGGCCTCCCCGCCTGGAAACATTCCGGTCATGCTCAGCATAGATCATGTGGAAGCCGATCGAGAAGATGATCAGAAACAGGACACCCAGCACCAGCCCGATCAGCACGATGCGGCGGCGGACGGCCTCGCGGAAGGTCATGCGGGCCAGGATCCAGATCTTGTTCATAGCCCACCATCCTCCCCAACGGTTTCAATAAAGATCTCCTCCAGTGATATGCGGGCCGGGAGTGATGGCATATACGTTGACTCCCTGCTCGACCAGGTAGCGGGTGATCTCAGGTATGTGCGTCTCGTCCCGGACGGTCAAGGTCACGTGATCGCCCTCGGCTTGCGGATGTCAGTTCCCCAGTGCTCCATCCCTGAGATGACATCCGGGGTCAAGCCCTCGGCACGGATGGTGACAAGCGACTGGTTCTGGTCCAGGGAGGCGAGTTCGAGGATGCGCACGACCTCGCCATGGCGGATAAAAGCCACCCGGTCGCAGGTCACTTCGATCTCGCTCAGCAGGTGGGAGTTGAGGAAGACACAGGTGCCCTCGGCGCGCAGCTCGCGGATAATGTCCCGCACCAGGCGGCGGCCCACCGGGTCGAGACCGGAGGTCGGCTCGTCCAGGAAAACCAGGGCGGGGCGGTTGAGCAGGGACTGGGCCAGGCCGATGCGCTGCAGCATGCCCTTGGAGAAGGTGCGCAGCGGCTTGTTGTCGGAAGTCAGACAGCCCCACCCGCTCGAGCAGCTCATCCTGCCGGCGCTTGAGAACTTGCTTCTCCATGCCAAGCAATTCCCCGTGCAACTGGAGAAACTCCCCGGCTGTCAGCCATTCCTGGAAGCGGAAGTGCTCGGGCAGGAACCCGACCCGGGCGAGGGTCGGCGCGATCCCCAATGGGCGCGCCGAGCAGGGAAGCCTTACCCGAGGTGGGAGCCACCAATCCCAGGAGCATCTTCATGGATGTAGTCTTGCCGGCGCCGTTCGGACCCAGGAAAGCCAAACACCTCACCCTGCGAAACCTGCAGGGTGAGGCCTTTTACAGCGGCACGGTCGCCGAAAACTTTTCTGAGTCCTTCTGTTTCGATCGCCGAAGCGGTCATGTAGAACCTTTACTCCAACAAGATTAAGAGAATATCTAAAATTTTATCTGTCACTGCCCTGGCTGATCTCGCCGGGGCAGTGACAGAAAATTTGAGTTATTGATTAGGCGAGTATTACTTCAGCGAGTTCGCCATCTCGATCGCCTGCTGGGAATTGGTGCCCAGGCCGCTGATGGCGTGGATGATGCCATCCTTGACCCAGAGCAGGGCGAACTGCGGGGCATCGTCGGCGGGGCGCTGGATCAGGGTGCCGGTCACGCCGTCCACGGTTACCTGCTCATAAGTGGCGGCGTTCCTCGGGATCGGGATCACCAGTGTGGATGCCCAGTTCACAGTTGCTGGTGAATTGGGCAGCATCCTCTTTGCTCATGCCTGTGAACTCCAGTCCGATGCGGGCCAGCTCATCGATATCCAGGCTGGCGGGTGCATTGACGGTGGGGCTGGGGATCTCGACAAGGATAACACAATCGGGATAGCGGCGGCCGGGGATCCCGGTTCATCACTGCCTGATTGGTCCGCCTGCGGCTTGGGGCAGGTCCCATAGCCAACACTGACGGCCGCCGGGATATTGACCGAGATCTCCGCGCCGTCAACTGAAGTCGGGCAGGACCAGGTCGCTGCGGCCGGCTTCATCCAGCAAAGACTGGGCCTTTTCCCGGTCCACTTCCATCCTGAATGCCGCGCTCGCCGGTGACATTGATCTGGCTGGGAGTTATATTTGCCAGGCAGCCGGACGGTAAAACCTGCCTGCTGGCTGGCCTGGTCTGCACTGGCGGCCTCCACCGGGTCGCCCGGCTTCTTGTCCATTACAACTGAACTGCGAGATCAGCTGCGTGAACTGGTTGCCGAGGCGCCTTGTCGCCGGTCAGCTGCTCCACCCCGGTGAAGTCCACAGGCACCACGGTCACCTGCTGGACGCGGAACAGGTTCAACAGCTCACCTGCCATGGCCCGTGTTCCAGGAAAAGCGAGGATGAGCGCCAGGATCACCAGAGCGGCAGATCCAAAGCGTACCAGCGGATAAGAAAACCATCGTTTGAACATGGAAAGCTCCTTCTTTGGAAGAATTTGTTGAGAGAATCGACTATAGGCTGCCTGGGCGGAGGGAACAGGTTCTTCTTTTGGAGTCAGGAACGCAAGCAGGCGGGCAGCCTTTTGACTTTCTGCTTGTATCTCTCCCTGACGTCCACGACAATCCGCACAGGTCTCCAGGTGATGGAGGCGGTCTGCTTCGAGCTCGCCGTCCAGTGCGGCATGTAATTCGCCATCGGTAAGGTGTTTAGCCATCATTCCTCCTGTGCCATTGCACGAAATTGTTTTTCGAACTCACGCTCGGCCCGCACCAACAAGGGACCGATCGAAGCAGGTGCAAGGTCCAGCGTAGCGGCGATCTCCTTGTACGAGAGCCCCGAGTAACGCAGGACCAGCAGCTGTGAGTGGCGCTCATTCATCCGTGCCAGTGCCCGGCGTACCAGCTGGCGCTCCTCTTCCCGGGCAAGGATCTCGGCAGGAGAGGTTTCACTGGTTTCCTCGAGTGCGTATCTTCCGGCGGTCGTTTCATAATGGTCACGCCGCTTCCAGCTGCGGATGGAATGCAGCCCGAGATTTGTAGCGACCCGATACAGCCAGCCGCCAAAATTGAAGCCATCTTCATGCTTCTGGCGGTCCTTGTACAGCCGCAGGAAGGTCTCCAGTGCCAGGTCCTCCGCCTCTGACGGGTCACCCACGAGGCGCTGCAGCAGGCGATATACCCAGGCCCAGTGCTCCATAAAAAGGGCTTCGAACTCTGACGATCGTGATTCATCCTGCGCCGTCTCAAGTCCATCCGTTTTGAGATGCTTCATGGAATCAATCATACTCTTATGTAGGCAAATCTGCTCATGGGCACGTAGACCTGTTCCAATAGAATAATCCCTGCCAGAGGAAAAATAGGACAGCAAGCCTTACAATGATGCGAACCCCAGGAAGCACCAGGAAAGATATAATCCCAGCCTATGGAAATCGATCAAGGAACTTTATCAAATTGGCACCGGCCCTTCGAGCAGCCACACCATGGGTCCCCGCCGCGCAGCCGAAATTTTTCTGAGCCGCCACCCGGAAGTTGGCTCGTTCCAGGTCACTCTATTTGGAAGCCTGGCAGCCACCGGTCTTGGCCATCTCACGGACAAGGCGATTAGCGATGTTTTCGGTGAGAGGCCGCTGCAGATCCACTGGCGGCCGGAGGAGCAGCTTCCGCTGCACCACAACGGGATGCGCTTCGAAGCATATTCTGATCGTGGGTGATTTCCTGGATAAATGGGAAGTCTACAGTGTAGGCGGCGGCGTTTTGCGCGATGGCAGCGAGCCAATGAAGGGAAGGGAAGTTTACGATCTTCACAGCATGGATGAGATCCTGGCTTACTGTGAAGAACATGGGTATGCGCTCTGGGAGTATGTTCGTGAGCGTGAGCCTGAGGACACCTGGCTGCATCTATACCAGGTCTGGAAAACCATGCAGGATGCCATCGAGCGCGGCCTGCAGGCAGAAGGCGTCCTGCCGGGTGGGCTGGGACTGGCACGCAAGGCGTGGACGTTTCACCGAAAGACCATCCTGGCCGGACCAGCTCTGCAGCGTCCCGGCCTCCTTTCGGCCTATGCTCTCGCTGTTTCTGAGGAAAATGCTTCCGGCGGACTTGTTGTAACCGCGCCCACCTGCGGCTCGTGTGGGATCCTGCCGGCGGTGTTGAAGTATTTGCAGGGGAAACTCAGTTGTTCCGACGAAAGCATCGTGCACGCGCTGGCTACAGCCGGGTTGATCGGGAATCTGGCAAAACACAATGCATCCATCTCCGGCGCCGAAGTGGGCTGCCAGGGAGAGGTGGGCGTAGCCTGCGCGATGGCTGCCGGAGCCGGGGCCCAGCTGATGGGCGGTACAACCCGCCAGGTGGAGTATGCGGCCGAGATGGCCCTGGAGCACAACCTCGGCCTGACCTGCGACCCGGTGGCCGGGCTGGTGCAGATCCCCTGCATCGAGCGCAACACTTTTGCTGCGGCCCAGGCCCTGGCAAGCGCTGAGTATGCCCTGTTCACCGATGGCGGACATCGCATCTCCTATGACGATGTAGTCCACGTGATGCGCGAGACCGGTCATGCATTGCCTTCGCTCTACCGGGAGACCTCCAGAGGTGGACTGGCGAAGGCATACTTAAGGCACAGAATCCTCCGGCTGATTCAGTGTGTTTTCACCTTTGTGATCAAACCATGGGCACAATGATCCCGATGGAAAACACAATTTACCCGCGCGCAGCGCCAGTCCCGGTCCGGGCTTTTTTCGCTGGACATCCATTTGCGTGCCAGCCGAAGGGCTGACTTCATCCTGTAAATCCCTTTCCCAGTTCCTTCATGTTTTCCAGGCGTTCCCGGATGGTTGTCAGCGTGTTGTAGCAGCCCATGGTGATCATCTCAATGGCATTCTTCTGGCTATACCCCAGGCGTTCCGTAAACTGCAGCGTGGAGAGTGACATTTTGTCCGGGTAGATCTTCACCTCGTCCACATGCAGGGGAAGCTTGTCCGCAAGCATGTCCTCTGCCCAGGCTTTCATTGATTCCAGGGTGCTGTTGTTGGCATTGCCCTGTGATTTAATCGCACTCCTGGGAGCCATGTCGCGAATGCATGATTCCAGTTTTTCAAGCTGTTCCCTGCTCAAATCATTCTGCGCCTGCTCCAAACCCTCCAGGACGGCAAGCAGTGAACGGGCCAGGTCATCTGCACGATCCCCATACTTGTTGATCGTATCGACGACAACTGCATCGCTGGTCTTGACCGCCGCCGATTGGATGGCCAGGGTGCGCTGAACGACTTCGTACAGCAGTGGATCCCTGGCTTTATCGGCTGGGATGCGAGGCTCCTGATCGAGGAAGATAATATAAAGATCCAGAACAAAATCCCGTTTGGATTTGCCTTCCGCCTCGATCCATTCCCGCGTTGCGTCCACGGCGCTGTTTGAGGGCGTGTTGTCGATGGAGCCTCCATCCACATAGGTGTCGTCGGGATACGGGAAGAAATCGCGCATGGACTCCGAGCCCTGCCAGCGTTCCAGCAGCTTCGTCCATTCGTTCAAGTCAGCTTCCTCGCCGAAGGCCGCAAAGTATGCATTTTTCATTGCATTCTGAACCTCCGCTGTGGACATCAATTTCTCTTCGGATAAGAGATTGTAAAGCAGCTGGTTTTCAGGATCCTTCTGCGGATAAATTTCTGAGAAGGGGAACGGGGCGAAAACGCCAGGGAAGCGACCCGATGCCAGTGCCGCCTGGATCACATTGGGATTCCCGGGCAGCTCCAGGCGGAAACTGCCCAGAGGCATTTTTTCAGCGTCGGAAATATCCAGGCGCCAGGCTTGCTTCTTCATATACTTGAGGAAACTTTTATCGGAGACATAAGCGGAGACTTCAAGGCGGCCTGTACGATAATTGGCCCTCGTCAGGCGCACATCGATGCCATGATCCCAGAAGTCTTTAAATGTACGGCTGGGTTCAACGAGCCGGTCTCCGGCATCCGGCTCTCCAGTTTGTTTCGCGATCGGGCGTGCCAGTTGTTCAGGAACCAGGGGGAGCACCTTGCGTGTAAACATCATTTCGATTTTGGCATCCTCACCGGGTTTGCCCTCCTGCCCACAGGGAATCACGGAGTATTCGAGATCCAGATTGCGGAGATAAACGCGGAGAGCTTCGCGCAGCCGGTCTTGATTTCCAGGGTACTGTCTGTATATTCGCAGGAGTTGTCTTGTCCCTTCCGGTGCACTTCCTTTTCCCAGGGCTTTTACCAGTCTTTCAAGTGTGCCAAAGGCTGAAACTCCGGTCTGGAGCGGAGGCAGGCTGCCTGCCTTCGGGTCGGTAACCCACCAGCCAAGGGTAACCAGGTCGGACAGGTTAATCTTGAATTCCCCCAGCTGTTTCACCAGCCTGCTCAACGGACCCGCTTCACCGTCATCGATGATCCGTTCACTGGGCATCTGAAGCCAGGTATGGTGGTAGCAGCGGATCAGCTCATCCATTTTCTCCATCGCCTTTTCCGGGTCGGCTCGAATCTCGGGCGGAAGGGATTTCTTGCGCAAGAGATATTCTGCAAAGAAGATCGAGTTCATCGCGCCAATGGATGAGCCGGTGATAACATCAAATTCCATACCGGTGAGGTGAAAGGCGTTAATAACTCCGGCTTCGTACAGGCCTTTTGCCCCACCTCCGGTCATGACGAAACCGCGACGCTTGGTCTTATGCTGCTGATTCATAATTTCCTCCTGGGCTGAACAACTACATGTTCCTATAAATAAACACAGATCACTCATGCCACTCGGCTTGCATTCACATTATCATAGCACGGCAAAAACTCAATTTCAATACGCTGACATTACAGGCCCGAAGCAAACTTTCTGGGTCGTCCCTGGTGGAATGATCCTGAACACATCAACCGGCCAAAGATGACCTAACTTCAGATGGACTATAATGACCGGGAGAATTTCCTCTACCAAGGGATGTGTCTCATGGATGATGTCCGAAAATTCGTTTCCCCTTTGATTGAAAATATTGAGCAGGTCATTGTTGGCAAGCGCCAGGCCATTGAATTTATTCTGGTGGCGCTGCTGTGCGAGGGACATGTGCTCCTGGAGGATGTGCCAGGCTCAGGCAAGACGATGCTGGCCCGGGCGATCGCAGCCAGCCTGGGCATCCGTTTTAAGCGCATTCAGTGCACCCCCGATCTTCTGCCGAACGATATTACCGGCGTATCCATCTTTAACCAGAAAAGCGGTGAGTTTGAATTCAACCCGGGACCCATTTTTGTCAATATTCTTCTGGCAGATGAGATCAACCGCGCCACTCCTCGTACGCAGTCTGCGCTCCTGGAGGCGATGCAGGAACAGCAGGTAACCGTGGACGGAGTAACGCGCGATCTCCCTCGTCCGTTCCTGGTGCTGGCCACCCAAAATCCGATCGAATATGAAGGGACCTTCCCGCTCCCGGAGGCGCAGCTGGATCGTTTTCTCATGCGGTTATCGCTGGGCTATCCATCACACGTGGAGGAGCGCCAGATCCTGACCAACCTCTGGCGGGAACACCCGATTACGAAGATCGGCAAGGTCGTGGATGGCCAGGAGCTTGCCTCCCTGCAAAAGCAGGTTTGGGATGTGAATGTGGATGTCACCCTGCAGGATTACCTCATTGCGCTCGTGGCAGCCACACGCGATCATCCGGATATTTCACTGGGTGTCAGCCCACGTGGAAGCCTGGCACTGCTGAAAGGCGCACAAGCCCTGGCTGCTATTCATGGCCGGGATTACGTTCTCCCGGAAGATATCAAGACTCTTGTGCCGTTAACTCTTGCCCACCGGCTCATCCTCACGCCCGAGGCGGAGCTGCGGGGTCGGACCGCACAACTGATCCTGGAGGGTGTACTGGAAAAGACACCGCTCGAGCTGGGAGGGGTGGAAGGTTAGGCGCTGCCTGGTATGATGAGTTCGTTTCTGACCCTGCTCGTCGCACTGCTGGTGATCGCCTCCTTCCTGCGGGGTGATTTTGCCCTGACTTTAATTTACCTGGTCGTCGGTGCGCTGGCGGCAGGGATATGGTGGTCCCGCCGTTCGATGACCCAGGTGCTGGCCAGGCGTCAATTCAGCAGTCATGCCTTTCTGGGGGAAAAAATCAGGATCGATCTTCATGTCAGGAACAAGGGCTGGCTGCCTCTCCCGTGGCTCGAACTTCGCGAAACCCTGCCGGTGGCTCTTGCAGGGCCGAACAGCTTTCAGTCGGTGATCCATTTGGGTCCGGGGGCGGATGCAAATTTTGAATATTCCGTTGAGGCTCGGAAACGCGGCTATTATCTGATCGGTCCCCTCTCCGTCACAACGGGCGATATCCTGGGATTGACCGACGCTGTAGTGGCCCAGAGCCCGGCTGAACCCCTGGTGATCTATCCCAGGATCGTTCCCTTCACATCCATGGAAATCCCTTCGCATTCCCCGCAGGGGACACTCGGCCATAACATGCCCCTGTTCGAAGACCCGACGCGAGTCTTTGGCAAGCGCGGCTATCTTTCAGGCAACTCACTGCGCAGGATCGATTGGAAGGCTTCCGCTTCTTCAGGGCGGCTGCAGGTCAAGCTTTTTGAGCCTTCCATTGCGCTTGAGACTTTTGTTGTTCTGAATCTGAACGCAGAGGATTACTACTATCGCACCCGCATTGATTCGATGGAGCTGGCGATTGTCATTGCCGCGTCGGTGTCCAACTGGATCATTGGCAAAAGGCAGATGGTCGGGATGATGGTCAACGGCCACGACCCACTGGCAGATGACGGCCGGCCGCAAACCATTCCTGCAAACAAAGGGAAACGTCACATGATGCGCCTGCTGGAAACGCTGGCGCGGGTCGAGATAGCCGATCAGTCGGCGCTGGTTCCCCTGTTGCAGCAGCAACGATACCGGCTGACCTGGGGCACCACCCTGATCGTCATCACGGGCGGCTTGAGTGAGGCTCTGCTCGATGAACTCCACCAGGCGCGCCGGAGCGGACAAAACCCGGTTGTGATTGTAGCTGGTACCGACACCGCTGAGGAAGCCATTTACCGGCGCGCAAAAATTCTGGGCATACCGGTTTACAACATCGCCACGGAACGCGATCTGAATATCTGGATGCAGGAATCAAGACGGCCATGAATTCCGGCGCAAGGTCAAACGCAATTGGAAATGAGAGGGTCTTTCGCCTCCTCAGTTATGCGCTGGTATTCCTGCTGATGAGCTGCGGTGTTCTGACCATCAACATCCTTCTCCATAATTTATTTCCTGACTGGCACACCACCCTCATCGCAGGGATGGTCTTGTTCGTCGTAATCGACCGCCTCTATACCTATCGACAGCTGAAATCCCTGACTCCATTAAGTACAGAGTGGGTGATTGCCCTTGGCGCCCAATGGATTGTCATTCTGCTGGTGGTCCGGCTTTTGCTATCCTACTCGAACGGGATCGAAGCGTTAAGAAAATGACCTGTCGCTGTTTGCAAATGGAAATCTCGAAAAGCTGTTTACGCCTGAATATGTTGTAAGCTTGATGCTTGCCTTCCTGGCCTGGATCCTATCCCGCCAGTTCCTGGATTTGATCGACGAGATCGGGCTGGACCAGACGACTGCTTTGGCGGACGAGATCGGTTATGCCGGCTGAAGCAATCCCGGCGCACCAGCGATTGGTGAGCCTGGTCTTTACTCTGGGAATTGTCCTTGTGATCCTGACGGCCATGAGTCGCATGAATTTGCGTACCATCATTACTGCTCCCGGTCAGATCCCCAATGTGGAATTCAGCCGCTTTTCAGGGGCGGAGGCAGGCGCCCTGCTCTATTTCATCTTCGGCCTGGGGCTGCTGAGCCTTAGCAGGTTGATGTCCTTACAAACGCATTGGAACCGGCTCCGCATTCCCATTTCTTCCAGGAATCTAACGAGGCAATGGGCGATATATAGCTTGTTATTCCTTTTTAATTCTGGGTTTGATTGTCGGCATCCTGCCAGCGGGTGACAGCTTTGGTTTTTTCTCCCTGATTTTCTATCGCATTCGGCTTTTTGTTGCGCATACTTTTATTCATTATGCAATTGGTTGTCGGACTTATATTGGTAATATTCAGCCTGCCCTTCCTCCTGTTTAACAAGGCTCCCCCCATCGTACCCATATCCGCGCCGCCTCCTTTGCCGACTTTTCCAGTTGCGCCCATAGTGCCTGCGACAAACAGTGAGGTCCTGGCGCTGATCCGGTCCGTCTTTCTATGGGGAGCGCTGATCGTCATTGTTGTAATCGCGCTTGTAACATTTATGAGGCAGCATGGCGGCTTTCTGCCTGCGCTGCGCCGGTCCCGAATTACGAACTGGCTGCTCCTGGCCTGGCAGTGGCTCCATACAAGTGCGGATAAGAGCCGTGCAGACCTCTCCCGCATGGTCGCGGCCGGATGGCAAAGCATTCTCTCACGGCTGGAGGGAAAACGCATCCTGCTTCCGGTGAGCTTGATCCGCCTTCGATCGCTTGATCCACGCCGGCAGATCTACTTCTACTACCTGGCAATGATCCGCCGCGGCGGCGAGCAGGGATTAAAGCGTGCGCCATCCGAGACCCCTTCTGAATATGCACTAAAACTGGAGAAAGCCCTCCCCAGTGCGGATGAAGATGTTGATTCAATCACAGATGCTTTTGTAAAAGCCCGTTACAGCCGCCACGACATTTCCCCAGAGGATGCCAGCATGGTGAAGGGAGCATGGGGGCGAATTCGACGTGCCTTGCTGGCTAAATCCAAAACGAAGCCTTCGTTAAATAAATGAAGTCAAGTCTATTCTTCGTCTGGTCGAGATCGGAGATTTCCCCTTTTCATTTCTACGTAGCTGCTGAGGCGGCGATGAATCGACCGAGCTCCTCACCGGTTGGCAGGGAAGGCTGGGCGCCAAGCCGGGTCGCGGTGATTGCACCGGCCGCGTTTGCAAAGCGAACCGCCTGGGGCAGGCTGTCACCCCTCGCAAGGGCCACTGCCAATGCCCCGTTGAAGGCATCGCCGGAGGCAGTGGTATCCACAGGTGTGATCGGGAAGGAGCTGATGTACGTCGGTTCCGCATTTCGCAGGATGCAGGCGCCTTTCGAACCGAGGGTCACGACCAGGTTCGGGACATCCAAAATGGATGCAAGACGCGGCAAAGCATCCTGGCCGGCTGTTGCTGGATCCTGACCCGCCAGGATTGCCGCTTCGGTTTCATTGGGCGTCAGCGTGTCGATCAATTTGAGAATATCGGCAGGTAATTTCCGGGCTGGCGCCGGGTTAAGGATTGTCCTTACGTGACTGTCCTGGGCGATCTGGACGGCCGCTCTCACGACCTCCAGCGGGATCTCGAGCTGGACCAGCAGGCAATCGGCCGCCCTGATCGCCTCACTTGCAGCCTGAACATCCTCGATGGTCAGCCGGCCGTTGGCTCCTGGATAAATGGAGACGGTGTTGTCCCCCTGTGGGTCGACCAGGATCAAGGCTACGCCGGAATTGATCTCAGGATCCTGTACAATAAAATCTGTGTGGATTCCCTCCTGGTGGTAGGCGGCCAGGGAATCATTCCCGAAACTGTCTCCACCGAGACGGGCAACGAAGGTAACGTCTGCACCCAACCGGGCGGCAGCGACTGCCTGGTTGGCGCCCTTGCCCCCGCGCAGAACGCTGAACCGGGTGCCAAGCACACTTTCCCCCTTCGATGGGAGTTGGGGGACGCTAAGAACAAAATCTGTATTGGCGCTTCCCACGACTACGATTTTTGGGATCATATGCTCCTTCGATGTTCCTCTTGGAACGATTATATGCCGGACGATCAGTTTCGGGAGTAAGACGCGACGGCATTACAGTCAAAGGTGATCTGGGAGGCAACCGCTCCATTCTCAAAGGTGAATGTATGACCTGGACCAGGATGGCTAAAATCATTTGCGTACATCAGACCTCAATTGTAATCATGGGCGCATTCTTTTTCGTAACGACAAACGATTCCTGCCGCCTTCCAAAACTCAATTTGTACTCGCCTAAAAAGCAATTAAGCTGAATCCGACCCTTCTCATCAGTGTACACTTGTGCCGGTGAGATCCACCATTCTCCCTTTATTAATTTCATCAACTCTTCGTATGCGGGCTTTATCGAGCCGTCTTTTCGGATCAAACCCGCCGGTGCGTTAAGCCAGCCGCCATCGGATGAATCCCACCAGGTGATGCCTTCGACCAGGGGATGAGCGAAGAGCGTCGTGTAATGTTGAACCGTTTCCCTTGCCTGGCGTTCTTCTCCTTCATGCGTTGTAGGCCAATCAGTGACTTGATAGTCATTAAGATCCACGATCTCGGGCGGCATGAGCTGACCTGAGACCAGGGTAGACTCTGTGAAATGGATGGGGAGATTGAACCGCTCGAAGTTTTCCAGGACTTTCAAGGTTTTCTCCACACCCCACCATCCCTGGTGCATGTGCGATTGGATCCCGATTGCATCAAATTTGATGCCTGCTTCGAGACAGCCCTCGATCAAAATATCGTACGGCAGATGAAACGTCGAAATCGTTGATCAGCAATGTGGCAGTTGGATTTGTTTCGCGTGCCGTCTCGAACATGGTCTGGATCATCTTGATCCGTCCTAATTCTTTGCAAATGCGGGTGATGCCATTGTCGTATTTATCGAAAACCGGCATGATCACTGCCTCATTGATTACATCCCACATGTCGATCAGACCGCGGAAATCCGAAACATCGCGCTGGATGCGGGCGATCTGCGCCTGTAAAATTTCAGCGTTGCTCATGGAAAGCAGCCAGTCGGCGGTGAGGGTGTGCCAGCAGAGAGGGTGTCCTTTTGTGACCATGTGCCGGTCGAGACACCAGCGGGCGGCGTTTTTGACTTTTTCAGTGATCGGCCGGCCGCGCTGCGGCTCGAAGCGCGCCCAATAAAAGGGAAGGGTGGCAGCGTTGAACAGTGCAGTGATCTTTTCTGCTCGTCCTTCGGCTTGTTCTTTTGCTTCGCCGGCATAATCCCCGCTTGTGAGAGGGACCAGGTCAAAAGCAGCCGTGCCGAACAGGAACTGATGGTTTGTTTGTTCAATCGTGACTTCCTGATTTGCCACCGGTGTGAGGTCTGCTTTCAGGATGGTGATCGTTACGTTCGTTGTTCGAGCATTTTTTATATCCTGGTTCATGGATGGTCTCCTGTTGGTGGGATGGTTATGGATCGATTGTTTGGATCGTGCCATCTTCGTTATAGGTCAGCTCGGCCACTTTCATGTTGCGCTTGTAGTCAATCCCACCTGAAAGGGTGGCATCGTGATAGAAGAGATACCATTTACCCTGAAACTCGACGATGGAGTGATGGGTGGTCCAGCCGAGGACGGGTTGGAGAATATAGCCTCTAAAAATAAAGGGACCTGTTGGCTTGTCACTGGTGGCATAGGCAATTTGACGACCTGTGCCAGTGGAATACGAAAGATAGTACACACCCTTATATTTATGCATCCAGCTGGCTTCGAAAAAACGCTTTTCACCTTCTCCAGCCAGGATTGGTGTCTTGTATTCATCGAGAATGGAAATTTCCCGGGCAGGACCATCGAAGCTCAGCATGTCTGCCGATAATTTTGCAATACGCGGACCCAAAGCGGGCTCATTGCTTCTGGGCTCCATGCCATTGGGGTCGAACTCTCCCATTTTCCATTTTTCGAGCTGACCGCCCCATAACCCGCCAAAAATCATATACGCCTGCCCATCGTCATCCACGAAGACACACGGGTCGATGCTGAAACTTCCTTGAATGTAATCCGGTTCAGGTGCGAACGGCCCCGCGGGTGATTTGCTTGTTGCCACCCCGATGCGGAAGATGTGGTCCTTATCGCGGGCGGGAAAGTAAAGATAGTATTTGCCGTTCTTGAATGCTGCATCCGGCGCCCACATCTGTTTGCTTGCCCACGGCACGTTCTTCACATTTAACACTTCGCCATGATCGATAGGAAACATATGCATGTTATCCAACGAAAAGACATGGTAATCTTCCATGTCGAATTGATCGCCTTCATTGTTGGCCGATGGCGGAGTGTTGTGATCCAGATCATGGGATGGATAAATGTAAATTCTGCCTTCAAAAACGTGCGCAGAAGGGTCGGCGGTATACATGTTTGTGACTAATGGTTTTTTGAAAATGTCCAGGGTTGCCTCGCTGGTTGGTGTGTTTGGAACAGCAGTTGCCTTTGGTATATTGTTGGGTGCTGCCGTGACAGGCACGCAGGCTGAAATAACGATCAATATCAAAACGGCCACGACAAGGTTGTGCACGATAACGCTGAATATACTAACGATCTGTTTCTTGGCAACTTTGTTGTTCATGGTGTGTTTTTCCCTTGCTTTTGAACTTCGTTCTCGATCTTTGTTTCGCCCACTTGCACGGTCACCATATCACCTGGCTGCAGGGTGAAATCATCGGGCACGAGACAGGTGCCTGTCATTAGGAAGACGCCTTGTGGGAAATCCAATTCACGGGTAAGGAAATCAACCAGTTCGGGGAATGTCCGCTTCATACTGGAAGTACTTGCTTCACCATTGAAAGTTCTATTGCCTGCCCTTAGAATTTCCAGCCGGATCGGGATATCCCGGATGGCATCAGGCTCGCACAACAGGATGCCATGTCCCAGCGCACACGAACCGTTATAGACTTTGGCCTGTGGCAAATAGAGTGGGTTTTCGCCTTCGATGTCACGCGACGAGACATCATTGCCGGCGCAATAGCCCACGATCTCACTTTGATGGTTGATCACCAGTACCAGCTCAGGCTCGGGAACATTCCAATGGCTATCCTTCCGAATGCGGATGACGCCCTCCGTTTCCTGATACGCGCCACCCAACAGACTTGAAAAAGATCTCAGGACGTTCCGCCTCATAGACTTTCTGGTACATGTCCGCCACGGTGGATTCGGCTTTGCGCGCATCCCGGCTCCGTAAATATGTGACACCCGCAGCCCATACTTCCAGGTTTGGATCGATTGGCGCTTCTTCTACCCCGAATGCTGGTCAGACCGCCTGAGGCCTCCTCCAACAAGTTTTGCATCTTTTCACGTGACAATCCAAGTAACATGCTAAGGTTCAGGTTGGACGGCAGGAATCGGCCGTCGACTGCCCAGCGTATGCCATTTTCGAAGCGATGTTTTGTCAGTAACATGGTTAGCCTCCCAGATTTTTCTACGATTTCATCCACATCGTATACGCAACCGCCCCAGGTGCCGCCGCTGATATTTTGCAGGGCTGCCCACAAACGGGTATCCTCCGGAAGATCAGGGTCCGGTCTGAGGTTCGGGTGAGGCGGGCGTGAGTCCAGGATGTGGGCGCCTTCTGCAGGATCGAATCGCCTCGCACCATCGCCAATGAAATCGATCCGTCCTGAAAGCCGGATGGGATCGACGATGATTTGAACGTGTCGCCGTCCCGCAGCTTCCCGAGGGAACCGCCTGCCAGCGCTTCCGGACCTACATGACCGATGCATGCGCCCGTGCTCACGCCGCTGAAACGCGCGTCGGTGATCAGGGCAATGGTTTTTCCATCCGGGCAGATATTTCAATGCCGATGTGAGCTGGTACGTCTCTTCCATTCCTGTGCCCATGGGACCACAGCCGATGAGCACAAGGATATCGCCCGGTTTGACAGGTTTTTCGTTCAATCCCTTTAACCGCGGCGATGGCAGCCCGTTCACTGGTAAAGACCCGCGCTGGCCCCGCTTTGCGATATACGCCATCGGCATCCAAAACGGATGGGTCTATCGCCGTGCTCTTGATGACAGCACCCTGGGGAGCAAGATTACCGGTAAGGAACGTGATCGTATTGGTAATGCCCAGAGCGCGTGCTTTCTCCGGTTTTAGGATCACATCCTCCGGGTTACGCCATCCAATTCCCACAACCGCTCCCGGAGCTTTTGGCGGCGCTCGCTGTGTTCCCATTCTTCCAGCGCTTCGCCCAGTGTGACAGCCATTGACTGTTTGAACATTCAGCCGCAGTAGACTCCAGCTCGCGCAAATGCAGCATCACTTCGGGCACGCCGCCTGCAAGGAAGACCTGTACGGTAGCATAACCAGTGGGGCCCGTTGGGCAATACATCCACAAGGCGGGGAGTGGCGCGATTGACGCGTGACCAATCCTCCACGGTCGGGCGCGGGAGTTTGGCGGCGTGTGCAATGGCGGGGATGTGCAGCAGTAAATTCGTGCTGCCGCCGAAGGCGGCGTGCGACGACCATGGCATTGTGGATTGAGTCTTCGGTGAGGATGTCGCCGGTCGTGATCTTACGCGATGCCATTTCGATCAGGGCGCGTGCGGAACGTCTTGCCATATCCAGCCAGATCGCCTGGCCCGATGGCGCCAGCGCAGAATGTGTCACGGACAGTCCCAACGCCTCCGCCACGACCTGACTGGTGGCCGCGGTTCCGAGGAACTGGCAGCCGCCCCCGGGCGAGGCGCAGGCGCGGCATCCGAGCTCGGAGGCTTCTTCCAGCGTGATGAGTCCATGTGCGAAGCGCGCACCCAGCGATTGGATCTTGCCTGCATCTTCGCCCTGCTCCGGCAGCAGAGTTACGCCGCCCGGGACGATAACACATGGCAGTGATTTCTGTGCAGCCAGCGCCATCATCATCGCGGGCAATCCCTTGTCACATGTGGCGATCCCCAACACGCCGCGCCGGGTCGGCAGGGAACGGATCAGTCTTCGCAAGACAATCGCCGCATCGTTACGATAGGGAAGGCTGTCCATCATGCCGCGGTGTACCCTGTGTCCGGCCATCGCATGGATCGCTGACGAAGCCAGCAAACGGAATCGCATTGCAGGCTTTGAATTCCTCGCGCGGCTGCCTGCGCCAGCAGACCTACTTCCCAGTGTCCGGTGTGATAACCGAGCGCGATGGGGGAGCCGTCTGCGGCACGGATGCCGCCCTGTGTGCTGAGGATAAGATATTCGTCTTTACCAAGATCAGACGGGCCTCCATCCCATGGCCGCATCCTGTGTCCAGCCAAAGATGTGCCCGCTAGGTTCGTCTGTCAAAAAATCAGGTTGCAGGGGCAGCCTTCCAGTAGGACCGGAGGCATGGGTCTCGACATCAAACATATTTTCATCTGGATAGCTGTTTTTTCATGGCGCCACCAAATAGCAATATATTCATTTCTCAAAAATAGTTGACTTTTCTGCGCGGATATGCAATAATAGCGGTATCGTTACCGGTAACGATACCGCTATTCTATCACTTTCCAAAGGACTTGATATGCGGAAGACCCGACAAACGGTAACAATTCAGGATGTGGCGAAAACCGCTGGCGTATCAGTTTCCACGGTTTCTCGCGTTTTGAACGGCAAAGTGGATGTCGCCAGCGAGACGCAGGAACGCATCCTATCCGTGATCGACGATCTTGGCTATACAACCAATCTTGCCGCCCGCAGCATGCGCAGCCAGAAGAAAAACCTGGTCGGGTTGATCATGCCGGATATTGCCTATCCATTTGCCATTGAGGTGATGAAGGGGGTGAACCGGGCGATTGCCGAATCTGAATTTGACTTATTGGTGTACACAACAGGCGATGTTCGCAAGAGCGGAAGAGCCTCGCATGAGAAGAAGTATGTTTCCCTGCTCACGAATTCGATCTCGGATGGCGTAATTATTGTTGCGCCGGTGGCCGGTGAATTTAATATCGATGCGCCGATCATCTCCATTGACCCGCTCGCCAGCAATCCCAATTATCCATCGGTTCATGCCACGAATTACCAGGGGGCGCTGGATGCCATGGAATACCTGATTGGATTGGGGCATCGCCGCATCGGCCATATCAGCGGGCGCTCGGAGCTGGAAAGCTCGAATCGCCGCTTAATAGGATACCGTGATGCGCTGGAAAAAGCCGGAATTCCCATTGAAGAACAACTGATCGTTTCGGGCGATTACACAACCGAGACGGCCGTCAAATGTGCCCGGGAGCTGCTTTCCCTTGAAAAACCTCCCACCGCCATTTTTGCCTCCAATGACCAGACCGCCATTGGCGTATATCAGGTTGCCGAGGAGCTGGGAATGAAGATTCCCTCTGACCTGTCTGTCGTGGGTTTCGATAATATTTCAGAATCCAGATATATGGGATTGACGACCGTCGACCAGTTCATTTCCGAGATGGGTTTTGTGGCAACCCAGATGCTTATCAAGCTGATCAATGGCGAAACCCTTGCGTCCCAAACCTTCAAAATGAAAACCAGTCTTGTGATTCAGAAGTTCGTGTCAGGAAAACCATGACAAGCCCAAGCGGAAGTTGTAAATCTGTTGAGCGATTGTCTTGAAAATCTCGATGGAAAGGAGGTGAAGCGAACATCAATTGGCAGAATAAAATGCAGGCCTTCTCTTCGACCCTGAACAGATGGAAGGAAGACCTGCGGAGTTGTGTGGAGGAGTTCCTCCGCACATGGCTAGTATAACCTACGGAAAACTCGATAAGGAGAAGAAAATGTCCCGCAAGATTTATACACTGTTCAGTGTCTTGCTGATCGCCTCTTTTGCGCTGGCTGCATGCGGTGCACCGGCTACTTCAGCGCCGGCCGCAACACAACCCCCGGCGGCCACCCAGCCACCTGCTGCAACCGAGGCGCCAGCCACGGAAGCACCAGCTGCTACCGAAGCACCGGCCAAGCCAGTCACTGTTGAATGGTGGCATATTACCACCATTGACCCGGGCAAGACGCTCTGGCAGGATATGGCCAATGAATATATGGCCGCGCATCCCAATGTCAAGATCAATATTACGATCTTGGAAAATGAAGCCTTCAAGACCAAGCTGACCACCGTCATGCAGGGCGGCACTCCCCCCGATATCTTCCAGAGTTGGGGCGGCGGCGTCATGAATGATCAGATCGCTGCCGGTATGCTCCAGGACATCACCCCCGCTCTCGATGCCGACGGCGGCGCCTGGCGCAACACCTTTGCACCCGGTGCGTTGGCTGTCTATGCCCTGGACGGCAAGAACTACGGCGTGCCGTGGGACATGGGCATGGTCGCTGGTGGTACAACAAGGATCTGTTCGCCAAGGCCGGATATTGCCAACCCGCCCACCACCTGGACCGAACTCCTGGATGATGTCAAGACCCTCAAGGCCGCCGGCATCACCCCCATCTCCCTGGGTGAAAAAGACACCTGGACCGGCATGCACATCTGGTCCTATCTCGCCACCCGCATCTGTGGACAGGAGAATTTCCTGGCCGCCGCAAACCGCACAGGCGGCTCCTTTACGGATCCCTGCTTCGTCGAAGCCGGCACAGAATCTCAAGGATTTGATCGACCTCCAGCCCTTCCAGGCTGGTTTCCTGGGCGCCTCGCATGATGATATGCAGGGCACCTTCGGCAACGGCAAGGCTGCCATGGAACTCTCCGGGCAGTGGGCTCCCGGCTCTGAAGCCGGTCAAGCCGCTGACAAGAAGGGCGTTGCCAATCTGAGCATGTTCAACTTCCCGGCGGTCGAGGGCGGCGCTGGTGACGTAACGGATGTCATGGGCGGCGGCAATGGCTTTGCCATCGGCAAGAATGCCTCGCCGGAAGCCGTTGACTTCGTCAAATACCTGACCGGCGCCTGAACAGCAGGCACGTGTTGCTGCCAGTGGTGGTGGCATCCCGGTCGTCAAGGGCGGTGAAGCCGGCCTGACCGCACCCGACAGTAAGGCCAATCCCGCTATGGTCGAAGTTCAGAAGAGCTTTCGCAGCTGCGAAATACTTCCAGCTCTACTACGACCAGTATATGCCTTCGGCGATGGGCGGCATCCTCAATGATGCTGTTGCTAAACTGTATGCTGGTACCTCAACACCTGAGCAGGTTGCCCAGGAGATTGAAGCTGGCGCCAAGACAGACTTCGGAAAGTAAGCCAGCCAGATTTTTGGAAGGTGCGGGGGTTGGGTCCGAGATGACCCAACCCCTGCACTGATGTGCCCATCACGCTTGCGCCCTACCTCCGGGGATGCTGCGAAGGTGATGGGTACAACCCGCAGGTCAAGATTCGCTGCGATGGACCTATTGTGACTCTTGTGGTAATGTACTTCCATAGATGGAAGAGAGACTCAGCATGAATATCGCCCAGGCCCGTAGAGATGAAATCGATGTTGCCGAAACGTAGTCGTTCGCCTCGGCGCAGACAAGACTACGTGACCATCGCCTTGTTTTTGCTGCCGGCTGTCGTTCTTTTTCCTTTTTTCTTATTTATCCCATTTTCCGTTCCGTGTTATTACAGTCTGTTCAATTGGAACGGCATCGGGCCTGCCGATAAGTTTGTCGGATTGGATAATTTCAAGCAGATCCTGAGCGATCAAGTTTTTATCAAAGCGGTAGTGAACTGCTTCGTGATCGTGGTGCTCTCTTTGGCCATCCAGTTGCCATTGGCCCTGGCGCTGGCCATCATGGTGGGACGTGATCTGCCCGGACGGGCTTTTTTTCGCACGATCTTCTTCATGCCTTATGTGCTTTCCGAAGTCATCGCCGCCATCATCTGGTTGAGCATGTTCAGCCCTGATCCAGAGCGCGGCTTTATCAATGCGCTTTTGATCCTGATTCCGGGTGTCCAGGCCCAGAACTTCCTGGGTGATACCAACGCAGGTCATGGCCTGTGTCTTTCTTGTCCTGACCTGGAAATATTTTGGATTACACATGCTGTTGGATATGGCCGGCCTGCAAAATATCCCCAGGGAGATCGAAGAGGCGGCCATGATCGATGGCGCCGACCGCTGGCAGACGGTCCGGTATGTGACCGTCCCCTTGCTGGGCAGCACCATCCGTACCTGCGTCTACCTGTCCGTTTTGGGATCGCTCACGCAGTTTAACCTGATCTGGATCATGACCAGGGGCGGGCCGGTCAACGCCAGCGAAGTCATGGCCACGTACATGTATCGCTACGCTTTCATCCGTTTCCAACTTGGCTATGGTTCGGCGGTGGCGCTCGTCATGCTGGCGATCTGCCTGGTCTTTTCAGTGGTATACCTGCGGCTTAGCCGCCGGCCTGATCCCCTGAGCGGCATCTAGAAAGGAACCTCCATGGCAGCCATTGATGTTCGTAAAAAAGACGCTTTCAAAAAGAGGCTTCCCAGGTTCTTCCAGTACCTCGTCCTTACCATTGTTACCCTGATCATCCTGGTGCCCATCGTGATCATGGTCTTTGGCGCACTCAAGACGCGCGGCGAGATGTTTTCGCACCCTTACACCCCGCCCATTCCCGCGCATTGGGAAAACTTTGGCCAGATTTTGACCACGCCTTCGTTCTGGACGATGCTGCGCAACAGCCTCATCGTCACGCTGTCAACGACGTTTGGCGTGGTTGCAGCCTCCAGTCTTGCCGCCTTTGTCTTTGCCCGGATGCACTTCAGGGGCAAGGAACTGGCTTTCAATCTTCTCACCCTGGGGCTCATGTTCCCGATTACCGTTGCCATTATGCCGGTCTACCTCGTCATCCGCCAGATGCATCTGATTGACTCTTTCGCGGCGGTTATCCTGGTGGAGACCGCCTTTGCGGATAGCCGGAAACACCCTGATTTTGCGCGGATTCTTTCTGTCGATTCCGGTTGAGTTGCAGGATGCCGCCTCCATCGATGGCTGTTCTACATTTGGCTTCTTCTGGCGCATCCTGCTCCCGCTGGCGAAGCCGGCGTTGGCGGCAGTTGCGGCTTTGACCATGATTGTCAGTTGGAATGATTTGCTCACCCCCCTGGTTCTTCTCAACTCGGATTCCCTCTGGACCCTGCCGCTCGGTACCATGCAGTTCCAGGGGCAATACAGTTCCGATTTGGCGCTTACGGCGGCTTTTATAACCTTGTCCGCGTTACCCGCGATTCTCTTTTACATATTTGCTGAACGACAAATCGTAGCCGGTTTGACGGCTGGTGCACTCAAAGGCTAGTTATCTTTGCCGCTCCTTATGCAATTAACCCATGCCCAGAACTTTCCGCAACCCTATCCTGTCCAGGTTTTTATCCTGACCCTTCGATTTGCCGGGTTGGCGACGACTATTACCTGGTCACTTCGACCTTTGAATATTTTCCCGGACTGCCGATCTTTCACAGCCGCGATCTGGTTCACTGGCAGCAGATCGGCCATGTGCTCGATCGGCCTTCGCAACTCCCGTTGGATGGCGTACGCCCATCGGGCGGCCTGTATGCGCCGACGATCCGTTATTCGCAAGGCATGTTTTATGTGATCAACACGCTGGTGGATGGCACGACAAAGTCGGGCAACTTCATCGTCACGGCGACCGATCCGGCTGGCCATGGTCAGAACCGTACTGGCTGGAGGACGCGCCGGGGATCGATCCCTCGTTGTTCTTCGATGACGATGGACGGGTCTGGTATACGGGCAACCGTGATGGCGCGAAACAGTGATTATATGAAGGGCATACCGAAATCTGGCTGCAAGAATTCGATATTACGAATCATGCAGCCTTGTGGGCGAGCCGCACGTTATCTGGGATGGTGCGGTCAAAGGCGCGGTGTGGGCAGAAGCGCCGCATATTTACAAGATAGACGGGCGCTATTATTTGCTGACCGCCGAAGGCGGCACGGCGCATCATCACGCTGTTTCCGTCGCGCGCAGCGATGTGATCACCGGACCGTATGAAGGCAATCGCGGCAACCCCATTCTGACGCATCGCCATCTGGGGCTGGATTATCCGATCGTGGGAACCGGCCACGCCGATCTGGTCGATACGCCGATCGGGCGAATGGTGGATGGTGCTGCTGGCGATGCGACCCTATGGCGGCTATTACTACAACCTGGGACGCGAAACTTTTCTGGCACCTGTGCGCTGGGAAGATGGTTGGCCGATCGTGAGTCCCGGCACCGGGCGAGTGGAGTTCACCTATCCGGCACCCGATCTGCCTGAATGTGTTTGGCAATCTCGTCCACGCCGGGAGGATTTTAACGAGACAACTCTTTCGTATTATTGGAATTTCCTCCGTACTCCGCGTGATGATTTTTACAGCCTTACTGAACATCCCGGGTTTCTGCGTTTGCAGTTGCGCCCGCAGCAACTCTCCGAACAAAGCAATCCGAGTTTTGTGGGGCGCAGGCAGCAGAATATTCATTTCGAGGTACAAACTGAATTCGAGTTCACTCCACACACGGTAAATGAATGTGCAGGGCTTGCCCTGACTTCAAAACAAGGACTTCCACTTTCTTTTTGTTATCACAAATGATGGTGAAAATATCATCCGTCTCATTCAGCGCTCCCATGGACACGCTGAAACGCTCGCCACTCAACCCGTTCTCCCCGGGCACTACACCTTCAAAGTGGAAGCACAAGAACAGAATTACAGCTTTTACTTTTCTGCAAATGATCAATGGCATTCCCTCGCAGACAATGTGGATGGGCGCATTCTTAGTACACCTGTCGCGGGCGGCTTCGTGGGAGCTTTTATCGGCATGTATGCCAGCAGTAACGGACAATCCAGTGTGAATCATGCAGATTTTGATTGGTTTGAATATATTGGCCTGGATGGGTATAAGTCTGGCTTTGTAGAAGATCAGCTCAAGATAACAGAATCATGAAGCCATTCCATTTTCTTGTTCTTCTGCCGCTTCTATTTTCCTTCATAGGTTGTGCTCCAGTAGGCACACCGACATCTATAGCTGTGCTTCCAACCTTCGACCTCCACCCCGCAATCCCCGTTGGAGCTGGCACACCGCTTTCCAGCGACCATTCGACGAGCCTTGTCGCGATGGCGGCCGGGACAGCTTTGGCGGCGGACCCGGAAATTGGGAAGCCTTTTGTGCAGGAATTATGGGATGCGCCAATCCCATTCGGAAAATGGCGCTACTATGATGGTATGCTATACATGCTTGCCATGCTGCATGCCAGTGGCAATTTCAAAATCTATATTCAAGGATAACCCCATGTCTGAATACACCCCTTCACCTGAACACAAATTCACCTTCGGTCTTTGGACCGTCGGCAGCATTGGACGCGACCCGTTTGGCGGCCGGTGTGCTCAAAGGGTAAATCTGTAATGATGTACTGCGTTCCGTGACATTTATCAATGAGGGTCATAGACGCTTACAATTGAAGGATGAGATTATCAACATTGGAAGGATGAAACCAGGCAGTCTTTTTGAGTGCCCGGTGGACCCGATCTTTTCGAAACTTTGGGGCTCGTGAAATGACCATTAAAATGCTTATGACTTCATAGGATTGAATTTATTTCATAGGAGTACTTCATGAGCGCGAGTAGCACATTGGAAAAACTTTCGTATCTTGACACAACACTTTCATTTGCAGAACGGGCAAAGGATCTGGTTGGCCGCCTCACGCTGGAGGAAAAAGTGGGCTTAATGAGTCACCCGGCGCGGGGAGTGCCGCGTCTGAAGATCCCCGCTTACAACTATTGGAGCGAGGCACTTCATGGCGTTGCCCGCAATGGACGCGCCACCGTATTCCCACAGGCAATTGGGATGGCGGCGACATGGGATCGTGAATTGATCCAGCGGGTGGCTTCCGCCATCAGCGATGAAGGGCGCGCCAAATACCATGCCGCGCTCCGTCGTAATGGATATACCGATCAATACCAGGGGCTAACCTTCTGGTCGCCGAATGTGAATATTTTCCGCGATCCGCGCTGGGGTCGCGGTCAGGAAACATGGGGCGAAGATCCATTTCTTACGGGTGAGATGGCGTCTGCGTTCGTGAAGGGATTGCAGGGTGATCATCCCAAATATCTCAAGGCAGCAGCCTGCGCCAAACACTTTGCGGTTCATTCAGGTCCCGAGAAGGATCGTCACACCTTCAACGCCATTGTGACAAAACGCGAATTGTATGATACCTATCTGCCTGCCTTCAAAAAATTGGTCACGGAGGCCGGGGTCGAATCGGTGATGGGCGCGTACAACCGCACCCTCGATGAAGTTTGTTGCGCCAGCAAACTCCTCATCGAAGACATCCTGCGAGGTGAGTGGAATTTTCAGGGGCACTTCGTCTCAGACTGCGGGGCATTATCAGATTTTCATCTCAATCACAAGGTCACAAAGGACGCGGCTGAATCCGCTGCGCTGGCTTTGCAGCATGGATGTGACCTGGGATGCGATCATGTCTTCAATGAGATTCCCGAAGCCATCGCGCGTGGGCTCATCACGGAAGGGGATGTGGATCGTGCACTTGAACGCACCCTTGGTACCCGATTCAAACTTGGCATGTTCGACCCGGCTGAGGATGTGCCGTTCGCGTCCATTTCCACCGATGTGGTCGCCTGTGAGGAACATCGTCAACTGTCATATCGTGCTGCCATCGAATTGGTGGTATTGCTCAAGAATAAGAATAACATCCTTCCGATCAAACCTTCCACCAAAAAGATATTTGTAACAGGTCCCACCGCCACAAGCATGGAGGTATTGCTCGGCAATTACTATGGCTTCAACAACCAGATGGTCACCCTGCTCGAGGGCCTCGCCGGGCGTATCCCGGAAGGTATGGGGATGGAATATACCTCCGGCGCAATGTTGAAACATCAGAGAGAGATCAGCAAGACCTGGGCGCCCGCGATGGCGCAGTCGGCGGATTTCGCAATTGTCTGCGCTGGCCTTTCATCATTCCTCGAAGGCGAGGAGGGCGAATCGCTCCTTTCGCCGCAAAACGGTGACCGTGAAAGCATTTCCCTGCCTGCGAGTCAGGTGGATTACATCAAGGAACTTGCGATACATGGTGTCAAGGTAGTGCTTGTCCTGACGGGCGGCAGTCCGATTGCGTTGGGCGAGGTGGAGGAAATGGTGGATGCCATTCTCTTCATTTGGTATCCGGGCATGGAGGGAGGCCGGGCAGTGGCCGATGTATTATTTGGGGATGTCTCACCCGCGGGCAAGCTTCCAGTGACCTTTCCCAAGTCGCTCGATCAATTGCCTGCCTTCGATGATTACAGCATGACGGGTCGCACCTATCGCTATATGATGGAAGATCCGTTGTATCCCTTTGGATTTGGTTTAAGTTACAGCCGCTTCGAATATACAGACTTGAAATTGGAGAAAGCAGCCATCGCCGCCGGGGATTCCCTGAATTTCAGCCTGACCGTGCGCAATAACGGCGATCGGACTGCGGCGGAGGTTGTCCAGTTTTACCTGAGCGATATGCAGGCCTCGGCGATTGTCCCGCTCCATCATTTGGTCGGTTTCGAGCGGGTTTTACTTGAGGCGGCCGAAAGCCGCACAGTGACCTTTATGCTGACTCCGGAAATGATGTCGTTTTTCAGCGATGATGGTAAATTAACACTTCGAAGCTGGCAGATTCCAATTGGAAGTTGGCGGGTGTTCCCCAGGCAAACGCGGGCAGGAGTTGGGAGCACCAGCCCCTGCCATTGCAGTGTTTGAAGTGAAGTGATTGACTTTATATCATGTCATTCTGAGCAAAGCGAAGAATCTCTGAGATTCCCGTAGAGACCCTCACCTGCATGATTTGCCTGGCAAATCATGCAGGTGCAAGTGTCGCCATCGCTCAGGGTGGCATACCAACAAAAACAGAAAAGATAAAAGGAGTATCGCATGGCAAACTACACACCCAAACCTGAGCACAAATTCACCTTCGGTCTGTGGACCGTCGGCAATCGCGGTGCTGATCCATTTGGCTCTACAGTTCGTGGACATAAAACCCCTGCCGATCTGGTTCGTTTGCTCGGTGAAGTCGGCGCATATGGAGTCAACTTCCATGATAACGATTTGATCCCGATCGATGCCACACCCGCTGAACGCGATCAGATTCTGAAGGAATTCAGGCAGGCTCTCGCAGATACAGGCCTCGTCGTGCCAATGGCGACCACCAATCTGTTCAGTGATCCCATCTTCAAGGATGGCGCATTCACATCGAATGATTCCAAAGTGCGCGCCTATGCATTGCAAAAGACGATGAACGCCATGGATATGGGTGTGGAACTCGGTGCAAAAATCTACGTCTTTTGGGGCGGGCGCGAAGGGACAGAGACCGACGCGTCCAAGGATCCCATCACATCCATCAAGCGCTCGCGCGAAGCAATGAACTTCCTGTGCGAATATGCCCTCGATAAAAAATACGATCTGAAGTTTGCCCTGGAAGCCAAGCCCAACGAGCCGCGCGGTGACATGTACAACGCAACAACGGGTCACATGCTGGCATTCATCCAAACGCTCGATCACCCCGAAATGGTCGGCGTCAATCCTGAAGTGGCACACGAGCATATGGCAGGATTGAACTTCACACACAGCGTGGCGCAGGCATTGGATTCGCGTAAGCTGTTCCACATTGACTTGAATGATCAGGCATTTGGGCGTTATGACCAGGATTTCCGCTTTGGCGCGGTGAATCTGAAAAGCGCATTCTTCCTTGTAAAATTGTTGGAAGATAATGGCTATGCCGGCAGTCGTCACTTTGATGCGCATGCTTATCGCACGGAGGATTATGAGGGTGTCAAGGATTTCGCCCGCGGTTGTATGCGAACTTATTTGATCTTGAAAGAAAAGGCCGCTCAATGGAACGCGGACAAGGAAATTCAATCCCTGGTTGCAGAGATCAATATGGATGACGGCTCAATGGATCGATACTTTGGCAAATACTCGGCCGAAAAAGCGGATGCTCTTAAAGCCCAGGCCTTCGATCGTGCCGCCATTGCCGGGCGTGGATTGGGATATGAACGGCTCGATCAATTGACGGTTGAATTGCTGTTGGGTGTCCGCTAAGGACGAATTCGATAGACAGGTAAACATGTCACTACGTGTTTACCTGTCTACTTGTTTAATCTTTGCATAGGAGTCTTCCATGTACTTCCTTGGTATTGATACCTCGACAACATCAAGTAAAGCATTATTGATCGATGAAGATGGCGAAGTGATCGCCATCGCTTCGTCGCCGCACACGCTGCAGACGCCGAAGCCGCTCTGGTCGGAGCAGGATCCGCGCGAGTGGTGGGAGGCGGTGTCGGCGAGTATCAGCTCGGTTTTGGAAAAAGCAGGTGTCGGCGGAGAGAAGATCGGGGCGGTCGGTCTGACGGGGCAGATGCATGGGCTGGTCCTGCTCGATGAAGCGGGCGAGTGTCCTGCGTCCGGCCATCCTGTGGAATGACCAGCGCACGCAGAGCCAATGTGATGAGATCCATCACCCGCATCGGCCGGGAAAAGTTCATTCAGATCACAGGCAACGTCGCGCTGACAGGCTTCACCGCGCCGAAGATTTTGTGGGTGCGCGAAAATGAGCCGGAAGTGTTCTGCGAAGGCGACGACATGTCCTGTTGCCGAAAGACTATATCCGCTATAAGTTGACCGGCGAATATGCCATGGACAAGGCCGATGGCGCAGGCACGGTGCTGTTCGACCTGGCGCAGCGCGATTGGTCGGATGAGGTTCTTGCCGCACTCGAAATTCCGCCTGCGTGGATGCCGAAAACTTTTGAAGGCCCCGAATGTACGGGCTTTGTGACGGAAGAAGCTGCCGCGCTCACCGGACTGAAAGCTGGCACGCCCGTTGCAGCCGGTGGCGGCGACCAGGCCGCGCAGGCCGTGGGTGTTGGCGCAGTTGAGCCGGGAATTGTGGGGTTGACGGTGGGCACGAGCGGTGTCGTGTTTGCCACAACTCCTTCGGCCTTGATCGAGCCCGAAGGACGCCTGCATGCCTTTTGTCACGCTGTTCCGGGCATGTGGCACTTCATGGGCGTGATGCTCTCGGCGGCGGGCAGCCTGCAGTGGTATCGCGATACGCTTGCTCCGGAGATGAGCTTTGATGATCTGCTGAAGGAAGCGGAATCTGATCCCGGCAGGGAGCGATGGACTGCAATTCCTGCCTTATTTGAGCGGAGAACGCACGCCTCATCCCGATCCGTTGGCGCGCGGCGCGTTCATCGGGCTGACCGTCCGCCACGGCCGCGCCCACATGACGCGTGCCCTGCTCGAAGGTGTGTCCTTCGGGTTGAAGGACAGCTTCACCCTGATCCAGAATGCCGGGCTGGGAGCGATCACGCAGGTCCGGGCCTCCGGGCGGCGGGACGAAGGGCGCGCTGTGGCGGCAGATCATGGCCTCCGTGCTGGATGCCGAGCTGGTCACCGTCAATACGACCGAAGGGGCAGCCTATGGCGCGGCGCTGCTGGCAGGTGTTGGCGCCGGCGCGTGGAGCGATGTCCCCTCTGCCTGCAAAGCCTGTATCAAGATCACCGGCAGCACACAGCCGGACCCCGCGCAGGTGGAAGCCTATCACGCCGCCTATTCGATCTATCAGGAACTATACCCTGCCTTGAAGTCCACGTTTGCGAGGCTGGCTTCGCAGTGATCAGAGCTCGCCCCAAGCTGGCTTTTTAAAGAATTCTCCGCTGAGTGGAGCAGAGCGCAGCCGAAGCGCAAGTTTCATGTAAACAAAGATGCTCATTGAACTCCTCCTTCGACTTCAGGCTCCGCAAACTGCGCTCCGCCCTCCGCTCAGGATGGAAGCGTCCCAGGCGAACCAAGGGGTCTCTTATGGTGTGGTAAAGATCCTCCCCAGCACCGACCCCGTGTTTTTGAATTTTGAAATGCTAAGCATTTCATAGCAAACCCTGCTGCTCCACCCCTTGTGAAATAAATCCTAAAATTGAAATTCGAGCCGGACGATTTATACTGGTAACTGAATGATGTATTCCCCTTCCAAAGCCCATCCAGAAGAGATGGGTTGTCATTTTTAATCCGGCGATGTGGATGTATGCCGGGAAAGGAGTATTGACATGGCGAACG
The DNA here is from genome assembly GCA_963750005.1 of uncultured Chloroflexia bacterium. Lineage (GTDB taxonomy): Bacteria > Chloroflexota > Anaerolineae > Anaerolineales > Villigracilaceae > Defluviilinea. The sequence continues at coordinate 169,967 of CAVVPC010000029.1, read as the reverse complement.
GAGATCCTCTTGTCATCGGAGTTACGCAGCCGCCCGATAACCGGGCTACCTCGGCGACGATGCTTGTCCATCATGGGAGTGCCTTCGGCACCCAGAATGCGGGCTTCTGGGTGCTCCGGGATGGATCGCCCATCTGCAGCGCTGCGATCCGGGGTGATAACTTCTCGGTCCGGAGCAATAATCCGGGCGTAATCAAGGCCGGTGTTATGGGGATGACCACCGAAGGCCTTGAAAACATCGGAGTGCTGGGTGCTGCGAGTGGACAATCGAACCTTGTATTCGGGGAAACCGGCGTGATGGGAATCACCGGGACCCTGGGAGTTGTCGGTAAATCGCTTTCCGGGTTTATAGTGGATGAGCAGAATACCATCATTGCCGGCGCAGGTGTGGTGGGGGATTGCGATGCCGGCGTCGGAGTCCAGGGAGTCTCGAAAAGCGGCTGGGGTGTCTTGGGCCAGAGCACAGGCCGGGCAGGCGTGACCGGCAGGTCGGTCAACGGTGTGGGCGTTGAAGCGCGCTCCGACCAGTCTCATGGGCTGCAGGCAACGGCTAACAATGGCGTGGGTGTTCTGGCAGAATTGGTCGGGAACCGGGGCGTGCTCGGCATCTCCCGCGACGGTGTGGGCGTGGATGGTTACAGTGACCAGGGCCTGGCCGGGGTCCATGGGCAGTCTCCGCGCCGGATTGGCGTCATGGGTGAGTTGACCAGGGAGTGGCGATCTATGGCTCTGCAGAAGGAAATGCGATCCAGGGCTGGTCGACCGGCAATGGCGGCGCCTCGATCGGTGTCGTTGGCTCGTCCAGGGTCGGAGACGGCATCCATGGCGAGTTCGGATCGAGGCAATGGTGTCTTCGGCCGCTCAGCGAATGGCTGGGCCGGTTCATTTGTTGGAAATGTGGTTGTGAATGGCTCGTTCTATGTGGTCGGCGGCGCCAAGTCGGCTGCCGTCCCGCACCCGGATGGATCCCACCGTTCCCTTTTCTGCCTCGAGAGTCCGGAAAGCTATTTCGAAGACTTCGGCGAAGTGACCCTGAGCGGGGCCTCTGTTACAGTGGAACTGGACAAGGACTTCGCCGCCCTGGTCAAGCGGAACAAGTACCAGGTGTTCCTGACCAGTTACGGCCCCGAAGCGCTTTACGTGAGCAAGCGTGAGCCTGGGAAATTCGTGATCTCCCGGGTGGAGCGCGGCACGGGCACCAAACTGCGCAGGCTCCAGGTGGGCTACCGGATCGTTGCCCGCCGCGCCGACGTAAAGCCTGCCCGCCTGCCGAAGATCAAAATCCCCGCCCAGGCGGCCGAGATGATCCTGCCGGAGGCCATGCTCGGCAAGACCAGGCGGAAGGTCGCCCGCGAAATACCCCGGGTGGGGGAGCTCGAACGGCTGCCCGACCGGCCAACGGTCCCGTCGGTCGATATCAAAGCGATCGCCAAAGCAAAACCGGCCGCAGCCCCGGGAAAACATACCAAAAGCGCAGGGAAAAATTCCTGATATCGATTAAGAACACTTCGATCCCTCTTTCAAGTAGATTGTTGTGTGGCCCGGGTCTATTCAGCCCGGGCCGTATTCAATTTGATCGAGACAGGGACTCGACAGCCGCTATCATTGTATTAAGGAAATACGCCTTAAAAGGCAAGCCGTTCGTTGGCTAGAGCGAACGGCTTGCAGAGGTAGGTCGCCGATTGTAGATCTTATTATGAATTACAGTGTAAGGAATCAGTGCTATCGATCACCAGCAACATTATGACATACCGCACCTGTGGATGCATCCCCCAACTGACCGATCTTTAGCCAAACAGATGCGATTCAGATCGTGCTTACCTGGGATTTTCCCGCGGCCTGATAAAGATTCCGAAAAATCAGCTCACAAATTGCTTCTGGCGATCTCCCCCAAGTGGCGGAGTTCAACACTCCCCGGTCGATGGTTGCGGCCGGGGAGTGTTCGGCATATGATGGATTCAAGGCTTGCAAAATACAGAGTGCCGCATACTTTACTTTGTGTTTGAATTGCAGCCTACAAATCTATGAAAAAAGTAAAGTTAATAATGAGACAAGCGGTAGTTTGAGCCAAACGTGCAACACTTTTGCATGAGGTCAAATCTGTGCGCATCAAGGGCACGACTTATTGAACAGTAGTTCATGAAATCTGCCGCTTCGGTGCGTCAGTTTCGCACTCTGGAGAAGCTCAGATAAAAGGATGAAAAAATGTCATTCAACAGAAGATCCCGCTTGGATCCGTCTCAGGTGGAGGACCGGCGTGGCCGGGGAGCAGGGACTGCAATCGCTGTAGGGGGTGGGGGACTTGGCCTGATCATCACGATCGTGGTACTGCTGCTGGGCGGGAATCTTGCCGGCTCGACAAATAGTGATACCGGGCAGGTGCCATTTGCAACGGAGAGCGCTGGCGGGATCAACGACCTGGAGGCGCAATGCCAGACAGGGGCAGACGCGAATGACCCGCGAGGATTGCCGCATCGTGGGCTTCGTCAACAGCATCCAATCTTTTTGGACCGATGAATTTGCCCGCCGCGGGAGCCAGTACACACCGGCCGATACAGTCCTTTTCACGGGGTCAACGGAGGCCGCCTGTGGATACTGCCAGCAGCGCCATGGGGCCATTCTACTGTCCGATCGACCAGAAAGTCTATCTGGACCTCGACTTCTTCAATGAACTACAGACGCGCTTTGGCGCCCAGGGCGGTTCGTTCGCCGAGGCGTATGTGCTTGCTCATGAGTACGGCCATCACGTGCAGGACCTGCTTGGTGCACTCTCGAACAGCTCAAACGCCACAGGGCCGGAGAGCGAGTCAGTTCAAACGGAACTCCAGGCTGACTGCCTGGCCGGCGTCTGGGCATTCCACGCCACCGAGACCGGTTACCTGACGCAGGTGACTGATCAGGATATCGCCCAGAGCCTGGACGCCGCAGCTTCGGTGGGCGACGACCGCATCCAGCGCGAGACACAGGGCTACGTCTCACCCGAGTCGTGGACCCATGGATCGTCCGAGCAGCGGCAGTTGGCGCTCAAGGACGGTCTGCAGAGCGGGGATATGGCCACCTGCGATTCGCCGGGATGGACGCCATAAGCATACAATTACAAAACGGAGACCGTCTTCCAAGGCGGTCTCCGCACACTTGCCCCCGGTGAATGAGAAGCACGGGATCAGTTCTTGTTGAAGCGGATTCTATCAAGCAGCCGTTTGAACTGAGCGCCAGGGTTGAAGTGGGGCAGAACATTGCTGATCTGGTCGGGTTGTACCTCCGCCGCGGATTCTGCCCCCTTGTAGGTAGATAGAGGGAGGCATGTCGTTGTGCCTGGTAAGGCTTGAGCTAAAGCCTAGTAAGGCTTGAAGCCAAACCTAGTAAGGCTTGAGGCCAAGCCAATAAGGTTTGCTGGAATACAAAATAACCCGGCCATGGAGCCAGGCTATTTTTTGGGGCAGGGAGGGAAATAGACTATCGTTCTACCGGCAGAAAAACTGAATCTGGCTTTAGAAAACGATTGTGATGAATTTCATATCACCCCTGTTATTTTAGGGGTATTGTACAGCCAGGGATATTTGAGTAATGGACCCCAAAAACTGGACACTACCCGTAGGGGTAGAATTGAAAACCAGGAACGAGGTCCAGGATGCCGAAGAAACGAAGGAACTTTAGTGCAGAGTTCAAAACGAATGTGGTGCTGGAGCTAATCGCTGGGAAGAAAAGTCTTGCAGAAGCGAGCCGGGAATACAGTATCAAAGATACAGTGCTGTCGCGTTGGAAGCAGGAATTTTTGAGCAAGGCAACCCAGGTGTTCGAGCAACCGCAGGATCAACAGGAGAAAGACGCTCGGATTGCTGAATTGGAGCGGATGGTAGGTAAGCTCACGATGAAGGTTGAGCTTCAACACTTGCCCTGGCGGGCAGTGCCAGGGAAAAAAGTATTGAACTTGGGCGATACTCGGTCGCGGAGCGACGAGTGAAAGCACAGGCGCTGGTGGAGACAAGCGGATGCTCGGTGCAGGAGGCGTGTGATGTCGTTGGGCTGTCACACAGCTCGTATTACTATCACAGCCAACGGGTAGAGCCAGAACAACTGGTTGCCGATCTGGAACAGGAAGCAGGACGCTATCCCAAAATATGGTTCCAGGCGACTGACACAGCAGCTGCGGAGAGCACCCTACCACTATCGTGTCAATCGCAAGCGGATTCAACGCTTAATGCGGGAAAAATGCCTGTTGCGGCCACAAAAACGGACCAAATGCCGCACCACCAACAGCCAGCATCCCTTTCCACGATATCCGAACCTGGTGATGGATCTGAAAGTCGATCATCCTGAGCAAGTCTGGGTTTGTGATATTACGTATGTTCGTCTGGGCAATGGATTTGTGTATCTGGCAGTGATCATGGATGTCTTCACCCGTGCCATTCGTGGCTGGAACTTGAGCCGCAGTCTGGATACGGATCTCACCCTCGTCGCATTGCAGCAAGCATTGACCCTGTGCATCCCCGAAATCCATCACAGCGACCAAGGCGTGCAGTATGCAGCCCAAGAGTATGTGGCTCTTCTTCAGCAATACCAGATCCAGATCAGTATGGCGGCCCAGGGCAAACCAGAAGAGAACGGATATGCAGAGCGATTAACACTTGCACCGCACGCAAGTGCAGCATACTATAGGAAATAAGTCAAGGAGCCAGTACAAGAAGAGAGCAACATGGAATAGAACCCTGTGGTAACGTAGAGTTTGGCAAGAAGAGCCTGCCGACGTCGAGGCGGGAGCCAAGTGAGAAGCAGCCGACTTCCAGGCCAGACCCAGCCGAAGTTCCTGGGATCTACCTAGTTCTATCCGAGGTTGCGCCTCAACAGGCTTTTTCGAATTTCCAGGCGGCGGGGGGCAGCCAAGCTGCACTAGGAGGTCACGAAGTGCCTCAAGGTGTGGAACGGTGTCCCCTGGAGGTCAGGGAGGGGGTCTTCCTTCTTAGGCGTTGGCAGGTGAGAAATCTGGTTGGTAAAATGTGTGCTGTTAAATCAGAGCCCAGCAGACATGCAGGAGCTTATTCATTAACACGCCCAGCGCTTGCATGCGGGTGAGGGGATTCGTTGTATCTCCTTGCAAATGGCGATACAGCTGGATAAAGTGAGGATCACGAGTGATCAGCTGCAAGGCAGCATCGTACAGCAGCGTGCGTAAGTGCGGTCGTCCCTGGTGAGACATAGGCGTCCGGCTGCGCTGTTTGCGGCCGGAGCGGCTGGGGACGGGTTGGATCCCGGCCAGTTTGACCCACTGGGCAGCAGTGTGATAGCACCGGGGATGGCCTACTTCGGCGAAAAAGAGGGCCGCGGTCACTTGCGTCAGGGCTGGCATGGACAGGAGATAGGCGGCTGCTGGCACCTGGCCCAGACACGCCTGCATGGCTTGACGCAGCTGCTGGAACTGCTGCTCCAGGGTGTCCAGGATCCTCAGGTGACGGCACAGGCTAAATTGGATCGCAGACACGCCCTGGCGTACCCCGATGGACGTCGCTGCCCGAGCATATAGACGGCGTAGTTTCGTCACCTGCAGCCGTCGCCCGGGATAGACCGCCCGCGCCCTCGCCACAAACGCCTCCAGGCTGCCCTGGCGGATTTCGACGGCCGCCACACCACTCTTGAGGATCGCCTGGGCCGTTTCGCTGGTTGCTTTCTTAAAGACACCAAAAAACTCCGGAAACACTTGCCCAACCAAACCGCATACAATGGTTTTTTCGCGCCGAACGGCTCGTGTCACTTGCCAATACAGCGTGGCATATTGACGCAGCTCTTCATACACACCCTCCTGCAGGTGCGTCTGCGTGCATTGCCCCTGCCGAGCCAGTTCCCCAATTTCCCGCGTATCCACCGATCATCCTTGGAACGATCCAATTGATTGCCTTCCCGATGTTTCTTGACCGTGTAGGCGTTCACCAGGCGGTACACCTTTTGTTTTTCTTCCATCTCCTGTGCCAGCAGTTTCCACAGGTAGTTGGAAGGTTCCATCGTGGCCTCAATCCCACTCGCCTGCTCTCGTTGGCGTACCCGCTCCCCACGCTGCTCAAAATACTCATACCCCTCCCCGATCTTGCGTGAACTGAAACCGATCGACAACCTGACCTGCCTGGTTGAGGATCACCACTACATTTTTCTCCAGCGCCAGATCCACCCCGGCATACAGTTTTTAGCCTGCTTCTTGCACCCTGCCTGTGGGTATGTTAGAGTTTGACATGAGGTATCCTCCTAAGTACGTTTTGATCCACGTTTGGCTCTTGTACACAGAGGGTACCTCGCTTCTTATTCCCTATACTAGGTGTGAGGACGATCAAAGAAGAGGAGATGGGTCTTTCTGAGTACAGTGACTTTGCAGATGTATACCGGCAGATTGGACGCTTCTTGGTGGATGTGTACAATACCAAGCGCATCCATTCTGCTCTTGGGTATTTGACACCGGTAGAATTTGAAGCGGCCTGGCGAATGGCCCAACCGGTGCTGACTACCCCCTAACAAACGCTAAAAAACTGTCCAGATTTTCTGGGGTCCACAACTGTGACCTCTTCTGTCCTTCGGACATCTTCCCCTAAAGGAGGAAAGACTCCGCTTTGAGAAGTCTTGTATGCGAAAGGATTATTCGCTGATATGAAATGGTCAATGCAAAGAGCCTCCCCTTTAGGGGAGGTGGGAGGGGTCGGGTATTTTAGGCAATGCCTGAGAGGTAAATTGTAAATATGGAAATCGAACTGGATGCCATCATTACCTGTCCGCAGTGTGGATTTGCAAAGCTTGAGCAAATGCCGGCTGATACCTGAGTGATCTTATATCAATGTGCCAGTTGTGGTGCAGCCCTGCGTCCGAAGGAAGGAATTTGTTGCGTTTACTGTTCGTACGCAGACAAGCATTGTCCATCGAAACAGAAGGGTTTGTGCGAATGATGACCGCACCGACGAACACGCTGCGGAAGTCGTCGTTACCGGTTTTTGAAAGGAACAGGTCATGCCAATTAATTTCAATCGAAATACAAAGGTTACGGTGAACGGCAGGGAATACAACAGCATCGAAGAAATGCCGCCAGACGTCCGAAGTGTATACGAAAAAGCCATTGCCGGCCTGCAAGGCCCTGCCTCGATGCCTCCCGTGAATACGTATTCCCAGATCACTTTCAACGGGCAGACTTTCAATAACCCGGACGAGATGCCGGAAGACGTGCGCAGGATTTACGACAGTGTCATGTCTGCTGTTGACAAAAATGGAGATGGACTCCCCAACTCCGTCCAGGCGGAGGAAGAACCCACTTTCGCGCCTTCTGCACCGATCATCCCTACCCAGGTGGAGGAGGCGCCCTCGAGGACAAACTACATCGTGGTCATCGTGGCGCTGCTCGGATTGTTGTTCGTGTTGATCGGCGTGGTGCTGTTCGTCCTCTCCAGCCGCTGAGGAGGGAGAGTGGCTGCGCTGCCGCATGTGGGGCACAATCGGATGCAAAAGCCTTCATGTTAAGCGCCATAATCTTTCGGGGCGGTGCGTAACAGCTGTTATTAATTCCAATGAGGGGCTTCCCAGCTCTGAAAGGACAGTTACGGACACTGCTCCCATCAATACGCCGTGTGACGGGTGAGATTCCCTGCCCATCCCGTCATACGGATGAAATCCTTAGAAGCTGAGCGAAGCCGCACCGGACGCCAGGTACTCGACTGCATTGGCGGCAGTGACAATCTGGGCTCCCTCCACCAGGTCTGCGTCGGTGATACCGCGCGGTTTTGCGCAAGCCCCACACACCCAAATTTGCCCGCCGTTGCTGACAAAGGATTGCATTACCTCCTGCAGCGGCTGAAACCCTTCCTTACAGATCTTGTCCGCATAACCGTGCGTGGCATTCCGTACTCCTTCGATGGTTAATAGCACCACGGTCTCCTGGTCAGCAGAGGCCGCCACGTTTCCGACGACGAATGCCAGTGTGGCTCGTTCCGGATCCTCCTGTCCATGCGTGCAGTTGATCATTAGCTTTGCCATTGATACATCTCCTTCCAGTCAATCGATTATTTTTTCTTCACGAAGAAGCGGAGTTCTGTTCCCGGGGTCTCGATCACTTTGAGGAGTGTATTTCCCGAGAGGCGGCTCCATGCTTCAATATCGCCACGGGCAGAGGGATCATCCACACGAACTTCCAGTACCTGCCCGGATTCCATGGCCCGTAATTTTGCGCGGATCGCTGGCGTTAGCACTGCACAGGTCGAGCCGCTGTCCGTCGCCCCGCCATGGAACTCCAGCAATCCATCGGATGGGCAACCGGGCTCTTGCGATTGGGAGGCAGCTACCGGCGTCCCGGCCGGCTGGAATCCGCTGCACAATAAATGCAGCTGCTCGACCCGGTCCTCCTGCAACGTGCAGTACAACTGCTGCTCGATATCAAACCAGTCACCCTGCTCCTGAAGATGGAAGCGATAAAAAATTCCCAGCCGCTCCCCGACGCGTTCGATCCGGCTTGCCCGAAGCTGGATCGTGGTGCATTCGCCAAACCACTGGCGGTACTTGGCCACCAATTCAGCGGCACTTTCCAGAGTAATTGAACGTCTCGGTGTAAGCAAGTGACTGTTTACCTCCGGCAGGCAAAATCCTTCCAAACGATCCAGAGTCCCTGCGAGAATGCTTTCGATCCAATCCTGCCCCAATCGCTGCAAGGGCGACTGCTCAACCCGTTCGTCATCAATTTCCATCGCAACCATCGTGCCTCCATCTCTCTTCTGCATGAATTACCGTTCCATTGATTAAAACAAGAATACCCGATGGCAGGTTGAAATACCTCGGGAGAATTCCCCATATTGGGGAAACGGGTTCCCTATTTTGGATGTTTGAATTTAGAGAATATTTTTTTGACGGGCCGCCGCCGCAGCTTCTGAGCGGCTGTGTACCTGCAGCTTGCCCAGAATAGCCGAAACATGATGATCCACCGTCTTCGGCGAGATGAATAGACGCTCGGCGATCTCGGCGTTGCTCAAGCCCTGTCCTAACATGGCAAGGATTTCCAGCTCACGGGTTGTCAGCCCTTCCGGGTTGGTACGAGTGGAAGCTCGGGCGCGGCGCGGTACTCCCTTCAGACCCTGCTTGAGCATCATTTCGCGTACCATCCGCGCTGCGGGTTGGGCACCCAGTTCCTCGAAGATCGCAAGTGCAACACGCTGTGCATCCGGGTCGCCTTGCACCAGCGCCAGGCCGCGCTCAAAGGGACATCCAATTCGTTCCCAGGCCTCGGCCGCTGCCCGCCAGTCTCCGCTAATCATTGCACGGTAGGCAAATGGAATCTCACTTTCCTGGGATGCTGTTCCTCCGGCCCTCCAGGTCCAATACGCCAGCGTGCCCAACTGGTAATCGTCACGGGCCGTATAAGCGACCTTGAAGGCTGGTTCGAGCTCTTCCAACGCCTGCGCGGGCCGGCCATTCCACCAGGCAGCTTCTGCTCGAGCCACGGCCACCGGGAAGATGCGTTGGAATTCGCCCGTCAACAACGCCAGATCACGAGCCTGATCGAGCAAACGGGAGGCCTGCGGGTCGCCCTGACGTGCTTTCAGATGACCCAGCGTTGTGATGCCCGGCAGTGCGATTACTGCCGAGCCGGGATGCAGGCGCAGCATTTCTTCGGCGTCCGCCTCAGCCTCAGCCCAATGGCCCTGCTCGAAGAAAGAGCGCGCCCGCCAGCCAAGCAGGTAGACACCGTAAGAATCCATTTCGTGATCCGTAGTGTAAGTCAGTCCGTTTCGCAGGTAAAGTTCTCCTCGGGAGTAGTCGCGACTTTGGATTGCACGCGAGGTCAGGATGGCGTAGCAACGGGCCACATGATCGTGCAATTCATTTTCCTGCGCCAGGAGTAAAGCTCGTTCCAGCCTCGCCCGCCCGATTTCCTCCTTAATGAGCAACTCCGCCGAGCCGATATTTGTCAGGGCATGGATGGTAATCTCCGTTTCCTGCAGGACTTCCGCCAGCGCAAGCGCTTTTTTGCCCCAGGCAATCGCCGCTTCATTTTCTTCGGCCAGCATATGCAGCTGCGAACGGTTGCTGTAAGCCATCGCCAGTTCCCTGCCGGGCATGAGGGTTCCAGCATGGCGATCGCTTCCCCGGCAAAACGATCCGCCAGCTCCTTATTCCCCTGGAACCAATACAGGCGTGAAAGCCAGCGCAAGTCATCTCCGATTTTTTCCAACTGTCCCACTTGTCTCCAGAGATTGACTGCCTCCTGACGGACCTGTATGGCCGGGTCGATCTGCCCGGTCAGGTATTCCTCGTAGGAAAGGTTATCCAGCAAGCGGGCTTGTTCTTCAGAGGGAAGCTGGTTCTGGTAACGCAATGTCGTTTGATAATAACGGGCCGCTTCCCGGTGTGCGCCGTGGCGACTGGCCTGTCCTGCCGTTTGGGGTCCGTATTCGAGCACCATATGGGCATCCGAGGCGCCAGCCGCATGATGGACCAGCCGTGCCAGGGCGATCTCTCCAACAGGTCTTGTGCGCAGCACTTGCAGGACACTGCGATGTAGTTCCTTCGAGCGGCCAAGCGCCAGCGATTCTTCAATTGCCAGACGCACCAATTCATGCCGAAAAGACAATGAGTCACCCGAGGAAACCAGGAAGCCGCCTTCGATACAGGCGTCCAATGCGGATGGGACTGGATGAAGAACTTCCTCCAGCAGCCAGAGCTCTGCAGTCCCGGGGATGATCGAGGCGAACTCCAGCAGGTCGCGGGCCGCGGCAGGCAGCTGGGTCAAGCGGGCCAAAACAGCATCCCGAACCGTAGCCGGGATATCCTGCGAGTTGTTACGCAACACTTCCGTCACGAAGAATGGATTGCCCTTCGTGGCTTCATAGATGCCTTCGGCAGGTCGATTCATTTTATGGGCCAGTGCTGCGACCGCCTGTTTTGAAAGCGGTTCGAGTTGCAGCCGGGTGGTGCGTTGGGACGGCAGGTCACCGAGGACGGCGCGCAACAGATGCCTGCTTCCCGGCTCAGCCTCCCGGTAGGTAAGAACGAGCAGTGTTTTGGTCTGGTGCACACGCCGCCCCAGGTACTTGATCAGATCCAGTGTGGCTTCATCTGCCCAGTGAATATCTTCGAACACAAGAATGGTTGGAGTTGAGTTTTCCAAAAGGGTCCTGTGCAGGGCGGCAGCGATGCTGAGCCAATCCGCTCCTGCATTTAGCAGATCCAGTAAGTGATGCAGATCGCTCACAGCAATATCATAGATGGGACCCAGCGGGCGGGGAGTAAACAGTGGATCACAAAAACCCCACAGGACGCGTATCGGCGGCTGAATAGACCCGGTTGTTACCGTCACAAAAGAGGTTTTCCCAATTCCCGCCTCACCACCGATCAGCACAACTGCGCCCTCTCCAGCACGCAGGCGCTTGATCCCCTCGTTCATCTGTTGCGATTGTGATTTCACGCTCCAGCAGAGTCCATGGCTATTCTGAAACCTTTGTTCCATCGTCCAGTCCATTCGACCTCGAGCGGGTATACAAGTACCTGCGCCGAAACAGGAAAGCTGTAATAGGCCACTATTACAACTTTTATTATAGACCCTAACCCGGACGAGCCGGAAGATAAAACCTCCAAGCACAAAGGTCACGAAGGGCCACAAAGGAAATCTTAAAAGCTCTAAAGCTCTATCCTTCGTATTACTTCCCTGGCACCCAACCCTGATTTTGAATTAGAATTCAAATTCGAATTCGAATTCTTGGCAATTCTTGGCAATTCATGGCGAATCTGGCGGTGTACGCCGGGGCAGCCTGCAGGCCATTGAGCTGCTCATATCTCACGGACTTATGACATGCACACGAATTTCTCTTCCAATCGGCCCGTTCCGCACGAAGGGTATGCCCCCGTCATAGATGCTCAGTTGTATTATCGCGACATCGGCCAGGGACAGCCGATCATTGTCCTCCATGGTGGGCCTGATTTTGACCATACCTATTTGCTCCCCGGACATGGATCGTTTGTCCGATTCGTTCCGACTCATCTATTACGATCAGCGCGGCCGCGGCAGGTCTGGGCGCAATGTACAGCCCGAGGATGTCACTCTCGAATCCGAGATAAAAGATTTGGAGAGCGTCAGGGAGTATTTTCAAGTGGAATCCATTGCGGTTTTGGGGCACTCGTGGGGTGGAGTCCTGGCGATGGAATACGCGGTTCGCCATCCGAACCGTGTGTCTCACTTGGTCCTGGCGAATAGCGCCCCTGCTTCCCACGATGACTATGTGCTGTATCGGCAGGAACTCTCCCGCAAACGCGCGCCTGGCGATAGCGAAAAGATGAAAGCAATTGCATCCACCGCCAGGTATGCGCAGGGCGATCTCGAAACGGATGCCGAATACTATCGAATCCATTTCCGGGCGACCGTCCGCCGAGCGGAGCAGCTGGAACGAGTGGTCAGGAGCCTGCGCCAGGGCTTGGCACCTGAAGACATTCGAAAGGCAAGAGCAATTGAAGACCGACTTTATGCTGAAACGTGGGGGTTGAGCGACTACAATTTGCTGCCCCAACTCGCCCGGCTTGGCACCCCGACACTGGTGATTCACGGAGATTATGATCTGGTCCCGGTAGAATGTGCTGCCCACATCGCTCAGGCCATGCCGGGGGCGCGTCTTGTTGTGTTGCGAGATTGCGGGCATTTCTCTTATCTCGAATGCCCGGATGAAGTTCACAAGACGATAGTCGATTTTATTCGCTGACAACTGACCAGCATATCGAGGCTGGACGAAGCGTCGCTGAGCGGGATACCCTGCGGGCAGGATGTCTGGGACGGGCACCCAACCCCAGGCAACCCCGGCACCGAGCTTGAATTCATGACAATTCGTGGCAATTCATGGCAAATCAGGCAACCTCCGCCGAGGCAGGCTATTGGGCTGCTTCTTTGCCTCTCAATACCATGATTGACAAAACAGAACATATGCTCTACGATAGCGCAGTACACGACCGCCTGTCTCATGATTTACTTTACTTTACTTTTTACGGCGTTCCGTAGGCTGAAATTCAAACATACAGTAAAGTAAATTTTCCGTAGGAGGCAGTATGCAATTTCAGGAGACGGCAATTGGCAGCCTTCTCTAACCACCAATAGGAGCTGATCCATGAGTGATGTTGCAGAAGAATCTGCCAGGGTGAATGCCTGGCCCAAGGGAATTTTCGCAATCACCCTGTTTACCGAAAACCTTGAGCAAGCCAAGGAGTTCTATCAGAATGTATTTGGTCTCCCCATAGATTATGAAGATTCCAACTCGGCCGTCTTCAAATTTGGTGGCACCCTGGTCAACTTATTAAAGATTTCAGAAGCCGGGGGACTGATCGAACCTGCCAAAGTGGCAGGTCGCGAGTCTGGAGCCCGTTATGTATTCACAATCAGTGTTGAGGATGTGGATGCGATGTGTGCCGAGTTGGTCGCTCGCGGAGTGAAACTATTGAATGGTCCCATGGATCGACCCTGGGGTGTTCGTACGGCGAGCTTCATGGATCCTTCCGGCCACATCTGGGAGATTGCCAAATAATGCATCTTGAACCCAATGAGCGGCCCTAAACGTGGCACCGTAGGAAGCTTTTACCGCCTGTCTCATAATTGACTGTGTAGTCATGGGCATCCAGATTGTCTTTGAAACGCATTCAATAAGCGAAGATAACGAACGGGGCATCGCCAGCGGCTGGCATCACGGTCGCCTCTCTCAGGAAGGACGTCGCCTGGCGGCGGAACTTGGCAGCCGCCGCCGCAATGATGGCGTTCAAGTCGTCTTCAGCTCTGATCTTCGACGTGCCGTGGAAACGGTTGAAATTGCATTCGGGGATACGCCAATCCCGATATTTCATGACTGGCGCTTGCGGGAATGTGACTATGGGGAGCAGAATGGCATGCCGACGGCTGAACTCCACCGCGATCGCCGCCAATACCTGGATGAACCCTATCCGGATGGCGAAAGTTGGCGGCAGGCTGTCCAGCGCGTGGGTCGCTGCCTCGACGATCTTCCCCTCCGTTGGGGAGGGCGGCGCGTGCTGGTGGTGGGTCATGTTGCGACGCGTTGGGCGTTCGAGCATTATCTCAACAAGGTTGCCCTCGAAGACCTGGTCGAAGCCCGCTTTGACTGGCGGGCGGGCTGGGAGTATTTCCTGCCATGAAGAGACAGCCGTTTTAGTGATGGCTGTCCAACAGAACGTGTAACGCCTGCCGTGGGCTGGCAAGCCGGCAGCCGCTGGGTCGCTCAATTACAATCCCTCAGCTCTTAACCGCACACCAACTACAAGTGTGAAGAGGATGGAAAGGAGACCGTTTGATGATGCAACCGCAAGGACCGATCCTATCCGTGATGCTGGCCGTCACCGATACACCGACTGCTGTCGAGTGGTACAAGCGTGCACTCGGTGCAACGGTATTGTGGAGCCTGGGATCAGTGGCTGGTTTAGAGATTGAAGGCGCGCCATTTTTCCTGGGGGAACCAGCCAACAACGGCTGGGAAAGTCCATCGAAACTTGGGGTCACATCCACACGAGTTCGAGCTGTTTTGTGACGACCCTGACGCACGGATCGCCCGCGCCATTGAAGCGGGTGCAGATGGGCATTTTGACGAGATCAAGGATCATGAGGCGCCCTGGGGAACCCATCGACAGGGTGGTTTCATCGATCCTTTCGGGCACATCTGGCTCGTGGGCGACAGGTCACCGCTAAGTCGATACCCGGGCTAAAGTCAGAGCCGCGGTCCCGCAGCCGCCGATGTAATATTCACCCGCGGATTGCCCAACCCTGGAAAGTGGAGCGGATCCTCGCTGAATTGGTCAGGATTATAATAACTGTTGAACTCCTCATCTGGAACCCCAAACAGCAGATGCGATCAAAGAGCTTGTCATCATCGAAGATGATAAGGAAGGAGGCAGACCGTAGGGATATCAAAATGACAACCCTGACAGGTTAAGAGCAGTCATCGTGGAATAGTATCCAATCACAAAGACAAAAAGGAGATTTACGGTATGGGTATCATTAGTTGGATCGTCCTGGGCGGCATCGCCGGCTGGCTGGCAAGTATCATCACGAAGCGCAATGACCAGATGGGCTGCATTACCAACATCATCGCCGGCATCGTCGGTGCTGCGGTGGGTGGATGGGTGTTCAGCCTGTTTGGAGGCCAGGGAGTGACCGGTTTCAATCTGCAGAGCCTGCTTGTCGCCTTCGTCGGCGCAGTGATCGTGCTGGCTGTGGTCAACCTGATCTTTAGAAGGAAATAAACAGACCAGGAAAGGCAAATGACGAATCACTGTGGGTAGCGGATTGTAAGATTGTTAGGATAAAGAAAGGGTTTGGCAATCGCCAAACCCTTTCTCTCATAGTGCTTACCTAGACAACGGAGCTGTCATCCGGCTCCGCGGCTGCCCCAACGGGTTCCTCCTTCCGGCTGTTTCGGTAGTTTGAACTGGCGGGCAAATTCGTCTGCGCGGGCGCGGGCATCGGCGGTGATGGCCTCTGCACGCTTTAAAGAAAGAACTCCGGAGATTTGAAATCCGGAGTTCCGAATTTTAGGTTGATGCAGCCCGGGCTTCCAGCCATTTCTTGAAGGATTTCTGGCTTTCCCCTGAAGGCTTTCCGAGGATCAGGTTCTCCACACTTATATCCTCGTCCAGGTCCGGCCAGTGAATCCCCTCCCCATCTCCAATCAGCCGCCACTTGTTGCGCTCCTCCGGCGTTCCATGCAGAAGGCGGGGAAACCATGCCAGCGGTACGGAAACAGTGCGGCCATCGCTTAAGTCTAACAATCAGCGCGCTCGTCCGTCACCTTGACGTTTTGCGCTGAAACCATACGAAGTTCAATCGCTAAAGTAGTCATCCCATTTCTCCATAAGCAAATAAATTATAGCACCAAACTCTGCCGCCAAATGAGCGGATGAAGGATGATAGGTAATTGCCATTTCAGGCATGGAATGGAAAGCTTCATTTTCCACGAGCAGATATAATACAACCCATTCTCCCAGCCTCGAGTGAAGAAACAATATGCCTGTCGAAATCGACCAGCTCATCCGCACGAAGCGTAAAACCATCGCTTTAATCGTACGGCCCGATGGGTCCCTGGTTGTCCGCGCCCCGCTGCGGGCTTCCAATAAATCCATCCAGGAATTCGTGACTAAAAATACCGGATGGATCGAGAAAACCCGGGCCAGGATCAAAGCCGCGGTTCCGCCTGCGCCGAAACAATATCTGCCCGGTGAGAGGTTTGAGTATTTGGGAAATGCCTATCCCCTGGAAATCGCAGCGGATCAAAAGAAAAGCCTGCTGCTGGAAGAGGGTACGTTTAAAATTGCTGCCCCTGCGCAAGACAGGGCAGAGCTTGTATTTGAGCACTGGTACCGGGAACAGGCCAGGCAGGTCTTGAACGAGCGGGTGGATTATTACGCCCGCCAGCATGGCTTTCAGTACAGCAAGATCGGGATCACCTCCGCCCGTACGCGCTGGGGTTCATGCAGCGCCAGCGGCTCCCTGAATTTCTCCTGGCGGCTGATCCTGGCTCCAATGGAGGCTGTAGATTACGTGGTGGTCCATGAGCTGGTGCATACCGTCATCCACAATCACTCCAAAAAGTTCTGGAAGAAGATGGAACAGACCATGCCCGACTATCGTGAGCGCCGGAAATGGCTGCGGAAGAATGGGCAGCGTTTACTGGTTTAGCTCAACAAGGTTGGATGAAGAATATTTACCGCAGAGTTGCCGAGAACACGGAGATATTTCCGGTAATTCTCTGAGAACTCTGCGTCTCTGCGGTTTAAGGGTTTGATGAAACGTGCTTTCATAAAACCAGTACAAGCAGGTAGAGTAGGCATCTCTGCCACCGGGTGGCTCCCCGCTGCAGGCGTGCGATGCTTCGAGACGCTGGCTTGAGCAGCGATTTTTACACCTACTGGTTTGAACTGCCGTCAATGTGCTCGATCAGGGCAGTGGTCAAAGCCCAGGTCCTTTCCATGACAACAGGATCCATCTTGTCGAAAGTATCCGCTTTTTGGTGCCAATAGGGAGCGATCCCCTCCTTCGACAGGCCAAAGATCGTGATCGCAGGGATTTTGAAGCGCACGGCATCTGCCATCTCGGTATTGCCGCCGCTGACCTGGGAGGCATGCGCTTCCCACTCCGGGTGTTCGGCCGCCAGTTTTTCCACCATCCCAACCAGGCCGGGGTCGGCCTTGAAGGGCACGATAATGCCCTCTTTGGTGAGCCACGTTGGCCCGGCAACAGCCCAGCATTTCAAAGACGACGGCCCTGGGGTTGACCAATTCCTGGCGGTGGCGCCTGTAGAAATCGATCATCCCATAATGCTGGACTTCTTCACAACCCGTGCAGACTGCCAGGATGCGCGTGTTCTGGAGGGGCTTCGTGACAAAGCGTTCGGCCAGCGTGAGGACCATGCCTACTGCCGTGGCATTGTCGTTTGCCCCGGCAGTAAAGGGAGTCGAGTCGGCTTCGATGCAAATGGCACCCAGCAGGATGGCACTCAGCGCGGTTGGAATGGTCGCATACCAGACCCACGACCAGGGCAGGAAAATGGACAGCGTATACAGCACTGCCTGGGCGATGAACGTGATGAAGAACACCGTGGTCAGCTTGTCATACACGTACACATGCTTCGGGCTGCGGAAGATAAACGGGGTGCGCTGGGTATCGAGATGACCGACCAGGACCAGGTCCTGTTTGTGCTCGCCTGCGGGCGGGATGATTGCATGCACATTCTGGCTTTCGCCTTTGGGGATGATCCGGCGGTAGAAATTATCCTGGAACCCCAGCTCCTGTACTTCGGATACCAGCACCAGGATGCTCAGCAGTGCGGCGATGACAGCGGTGGCCGTTCCTCCCAGCGGGTAGAGGATAAAAGCGGCCAGCATCAAACCGGAGCCGATCAGGTGTGGCAGGAAGATCGAGCGGGCGCTCTTGAACGTTTCCACGTCGGGATCCAGACCAATTTTGCAAAACTGGTCCCGGGCATACTCTGCGCCTTTGCGCTCCCCCTCACCGGTCGGAGGGCGCGGACCAATACTTTCGGACAGGACGCGGACATGTTTAAGCCAGGCAACGACTGGCGGGTGGGTGGAGGTGGGATGAGGCATGGATGCTCCTGTATTGGGAATTGTGTACGGGATTGGGTGAACAGGACTATTCTACATCCAAACAGGCCGAAGGATTTGCAGCAAATCAGCAAAGTGATCAACGTCTTAGACGGCGTATTATGACAAATATCATCCAAATACATGACGAAAGCTACTAACCGCCAGGAATAAAATCTGTATAATAATGAGCATAGAGACGAGTGAACAACAGAACACTTCTCACTCCCATGGCTTTACACTACTAGCCTCTTCGACGCTCAATACAGCACTGTAACTCATCGCACTCTACTCGTCTCTGTAGGGATTATCCGGTTCATCTGGACTCTCAATGAAGTACATCGCCGCCTCATCGTAGACCAATCCTGTTTCAACGCAGCCCACTAAAGAATTAAGCACATCGCACTGACCCGCCTTTTCAAAGGCGGGTCATGGTTTTAATCCTAGTCCATCTTTCCAGGGAATAATTGTGATGTCAACAATCAGTTTTTAGCCACCCAGCCCAGACCGATGCGCCCCCGTTCGCTTTCGATCTTCAGGATCTCCACATCGATAATATCTCCCACTTTGAGAACGGTGCCGGTTGGGATCTGGGTGCGGTGGAGCAGGCCATCCTGTTTGATGCCGATATCCACGAAGGCGCCGAAATCCACCACATTGCGCACCGTCCCTTTGAGCTGCATGCCTGTGACCAGGTCTTCGACTTTGAGCACGTCCGAGCGCAGCAGGGGCGGCGGGGCATCCGTCCGAGGATCCCTGCCCGGGCGGACCAGCTGCTCCAGGATGTCATTGAGCGTGGGCAGGCCGCAGTTCAATTCTCTGGTCAGCGTTTCAGGGGGCGTTTTGGCAAGAAGTGCCTCCAGGGCAGTGACCCGTTCTTCCAGCGGAGATTTGAAAGTAAGTCCTGCATGGGTCAGTATCTCCCTGGCAATCTCATAGGACTCGGGGTGGATGGCAGATGCATCCAGAGGGTTTGTCCCACCCGGGATCCGCATGAACCCGGCGGCCTGTTCGAAGGCTTTGGCGCCAAAGCCGCTGACTTTGCGGAAGGCAGCCCGGGATTTAAAGGGCCCGTTGCTATCGCGATAAGCAACAATGTTTTCGGCCAGTTTCGGGCCTACACCGGCCACGTGGGTGAGCAGGGCGGGGCTGGCCGTGTTTACATCCACACCCACGCGGTTGACCACGGTTTCCACAACGCCGTCCAGCGCGTGAGTTAAAGATTTCTGGTCCACATCGTGCTGGTACAGTCCGACCCCGATCGATTTGGGATCGATCTTGACCAGCTCGGCCAGCGGGTCCTGGGCGCGGCGGGCAATCGAGACGGCGCCGCGCAGCGTGACATCCAGGTCCGGGAACTCCTGCCTGTGCCAGAGCGGAGGCCGAATACACAGACGCGCCGGCTTCATTGACGATCAAATACTTCGTCTGCGGCGCGTTGCGGGTCAGCTCGGAGACAAGCTTCTCCGTCTCACGCGAGGCCGTGCCATTCCCGATGGTGATCAGGGTGACATGATGGCGGTAGATCGCATCCTGCAGGGTATTGACCGAACCCTTCCAATCGTTCCTTGGCTCGTGCGGGTAGATCGTGCCGGTGTCGAGCAGCTTGCCGGTTGAATCTACAACGGCAAACTTGCAGCCGGTGCGAAAGCCAGGGTCGAGCCCCAGGATGACCTGCCCGGCCAGGGGTGGCTGGCTGAGCAGTGCCCGCAGGTTGCTGGCAAACACCTGGATGGCATGATTGTCGGACCATTCCCCTTTTTCCCGACGGACATCCCGCTCGATGGCAGGCAGCAGAAGCCGTTCGGCGGATCCTGGATGGCCAGCGCAAGCTGGTCTGCAAAAGGCGAGAGAATATCCTGCTCGTATTCCGCCTGGATGGCATCCAGCCAGTCGCGGTCAGCGACATCCACATGCACGCGCAGGACGCCTTCCTTTTCGCCGCGGGTAAAGGCCAGCACCTGGTGCGGCTGGAGCCGGTCCACCCGGTATTCGAAATCATAATACGATTGGTAGACCGCCTTCTCGTCCACGGCATCCTTGATCTTCTCCACGCGGACTTTTGAAAACTTCAGTGCCTTCTCCCGCAGGCGGGCGCGGACGTTGGCGTTATCGCTGATGCGCTCAGCGACAATATCCCGGGCTCCCTGCAGCGCCTCGGCGGCAGTCGGTACCTGGTCGTTGACGAATTTTTCAGCAATTTTCTCCGGCGGACCGGCCGGGCTTTGTGCAAGGATGAGATCAGCAAGCGGGTCCAATCCTTTTTCACGGGCGACCATAGCCCGGGTGCGGCGCTTCTTTTTATAGGGCGCGTACAAGTCTTCCAGTGCCGTGAGCGTAGCCGCGGCAATGGAGCTGATCCCTCAATTCCGCGGTCAGCTTGCCCTGTTCTTCGATCGAGGCAAGGATGACATCCCGGCGTTCGCCGAGAGCCCGCAGGCGCAGAAGCTCATCGGCAATGATCCGTATCTGTTCATCATCCAGCGAGCCGGTCATTTCCTTGCGGTAGCGGGCAATGAATGGAACGGTGTTGCCTTCATCCAGGAGGCCGATCACAGCCGTCACCTGGGAAACTTTGACATTCAGTTGGGAAGCAATTTGTTCGGCGGGTGTCATGCGGCCGATTCTATCACGAGGCAATCGGATGGATTTGAGCAGGAACATTCTATTGAAGACAAATCCGCGCCTAATCAAAGGTAAAATTCAGGAACTGACCCAGTTTTAGGTATTTGTTAAATGAAAAAATAAAGAATGACCGATCCTCTGCATGCTCTTTCGCCTCTGGATGGACGTTACGCGGAATTGACCGCGCCTTTGAGTGCCTATTTCTCCGAGTTCGCTTTCCTGCGTGACCGGGTCCGGGTCGAATTGGACTTTTTGGCGGCTCTCTCCACGACAGGACTGGTGCGCACGTTGACCGCCTCCGAGACGGATGAGCTCGACTCGCTCAAAACCAATTTCTCCCCGGCGGAGGCGCAGGCAATCCAGGCTTACGAGCACAAGACTCGTCACGATGTGAAAGCGATCGAATACTTTCTGCACGAAAGGCTGCAGAGTAGCTCCCTGGCCGATTTGATCCCGTGGCTCCATTTTGGTCTGACTTCGGAGGACACGAACAATATCGCCCAGGCAATTGCCCTGCGAGACTTCGCGCGATCACGTTCTATTGCCGGTGCTGGATAACCTGCTCCTTGACCTGAAGGAGTTCGCCTTCCGCCACCGCACAGTCCCCATGCTGGCCCGCACGCATGGACAGTACGCCGTCCCGACAACCATGGGGAAGGAATTCGCTGTTTATTTTGGGCGCCTGCGTGAGATGCGCAATGAGCTTATATTGCACCGCTTCGAAGCCAAGCTCACCGGCGCAGTGGGAAGTTTCAATGCCCTGCGGGCCGCCGCGCCTGAAGTGGACTGGCTGGCCTTCAGCCAGGAATTTATTGCCCGCTTCGGCCTTGTGCCCAACCTGCTCACGACCCAGATCCTCCCGTATGATAACTGGATCCGGTATTTCGACCTCGTCCGGCTGACCAACTCCATCCTGGTCGATTTTGCCCAGGATGCCTGGCGCTACATCAGCGACGGTTCGCTCACGCAGGCAGTGGTGGAAGGCGAGGTGGGCTCCTCCACCATGCCCCAAAAGGTTAACCCGATCGACTTCGAGAACGCCGAAGGGAACCTCGGCCTGGCAAATTCGCTGCTCATCCATTATGCCCAGAAACTGCCCGTCTCGCGCCTGCAGCGCGACCTGTCTCAACTCGACCGTGCGGCGCACGTTTGGCACAGCGCTGGGCCACAGCCTGGTCGCATGGACCAACCTGCGGCGCAGCCTGACGCGCATAGCTCCGGATGAGGAGAAACTCCGGGCGGAAGTAAATCATCATTGGGAGGTCGTCGCCGAGGGAGCACAGACCATCCTGCGCGCGGCCGGGGAGCCCGGGGCCTACGAATCGCTCAAACAGCAGACCCGCGGCCGCGTCCTGAGCGAAGCAGACTACCGGTCCTGGTGTGATTCGGTCGAAGTGGACGATGCGACCCGGGAGCGCTTGAAGGCTCTTTCCCCTGAAATCGTACATCGGGCTTGCCGTCCAATTAACAGAGATGGCGTGCGGGTGATATGGCGAGGTTATAATTTTCCACGTGCGTAGACAATATATCCTTTTACTTCTATTTGGAGTGTTGGGCTTGTGCTTACTGACAGCCCTGATCTACAACCTGCCTCCGATCCATGACCGACTGGCCTGGCGGGTGGATACCCTGCGCGTCCAGGTGAAGCGCTTCTTCAACCCGCCGGAGCAGGTGGTGTTTGTGCCCCAGGAACAGGTGGATGCCATTGTACAGGCAACGCTCACTGCGATGGCCCCGCCGCCTTCTGCGACCCTCCTGCCTGCCCTGACAGAGACACCCTCTCCGTCACCCGTCCCAAGTCCCACCTGGGCGCCCCTCCTGGAAAGTGTGGCCCTTCAGGGTATCCGTCACGAGTACCAGCAGTTCAACAACTGCGCCCCTTCCAGCCTGTCGATGGTGCTGTCCTACTGGGGCTGGACGGGGGACCAGTACGTGACCCGCGCCTACCTGCGGCCCAACTTTGAGACTGACGACAAAAACGTCAACCCGTATGAGATCGTCAACTATGTGAAGGATCAAACGCAGTTCGATGCAGTCTGGCGCGTGGGCGGGGATATGGATACCCTCAAGCGGCTGCTGGCGGCAGGCTTTCCCGTTCTGATCGAAAAAGGAATGAATGATCCGCACGACCACTCCTGGCTGGGCCATTACCTGGTGCTCAGTGGCTATAACGATGCCAAAAGTCAGTTCCTGGTCTATGACTCCTATGAAGGTCCGCCTGAAGCTTATGGTGTCTCGTACGATACGATCGGCCAGTTCTGGCGGCACTTTAATTTTGTCTATGTGGTTGTTTTCCCTCGCGAGCGCGCGGCCGAAGTGAATGCCCTCCTAGGCGCAAACAGTGATGCGCAGGTGAATTACCAGAATGCCGCCAAACTTGCCCTCGCCGAGACAGCGACCCTCAGCGGCCGCGAGCAGTTCTTCGCCTGGTTCAACGTTGGCACGAGCCTGGTCTATCTCCAGGACTATGCCAACGCCGCCACGGCGTATGACAACGCATTCAGCCTGTATCCGTCCCTCCCCGAGCAGGAACGCCCGTGGCGATTGCTGTGGTACCAGGACGGCCCCTACAATGCTTATTATCACACCGGGCGCTACCAGGATGTGATCAACCTGGCCCATTCGACCCTGATCAACGTGGACAAGCCGGTCCTCGAGGAAACGTATTACTGGCGGGGGATGGCAAAGGAGGCATTGGGTGACCGCCAGGGAGCGATCGAGGACCTGACCCGGGCCTCCAGCTTGAATCCCAATTCCACGCCGGCGGGTGTGGAACTCCAGAAACTCTCGGGATCTGGAGGTTAATTATTTTCGGAACCAACCTTTCGAAAAAGCAGCAGCCCAATTATGATTGGGCTGCTGTCAATCCAGTTCCTGATGGGAAGATTCTGCTCTAGAGTTTATGAAGGCAAGACGGATGCAGAAATCGACCAGATGTTGTATGTCAGCGAGCAGACCATCCGGCGGACCCGGCAGCGATATGCCCAGGAAGGTCTACTACAAGCTGCTTTGGAGGACAAGCCCCATCCAGCGACGGGTTCAGAACTGGATGAAAAGCAGGAGGCACGCATCATTGCCTTAGCCTGCAGCAAGCCGCCCGCTGGACAAGCCCGTTGGACGCTGGAGTTGTTGACCCAGGAACTGTTGAAGGATGGCATTGTCACGCACCTTTCGCCCGAAACCGTGCGATTGCTGCTAAAAAAAACAAACTCAAACCCTGGCAAGTGAGGAGCTGGTGCATTCCGAAAGTCACGCCAGCCTTCATTCACTAGATGGAGCATATTCTGGAGTTGTACCAAAAACCTTACGATCCCAGACGTTCGCTGGTCTGTTTTGACGAAAAAAATGCGCAATTGCTAGCTCACATCACAACTCCACTGGTTCTGCAACCTGGAAACGCCTAAATTGCGCACGAAATGTTCAAACACCGGGCTGAACAGGCAGGGAGAATTGTTCACCTTGCGGACCAGTCCCTTTGTGCGGAGCAGGATTGAAACGGGTTCAGGGATGGCAAAGTAATTGCCCTTAATGAATGCCGAAAGGCCGTCCTGCTCATCCTTGGACAGGCCTCTCCAGATCTTTCGGCTTTCTTCAGCACTGAGGGGCAGCTGGCTCAGCCACTCCAGCCAGCCTGGATTGCCAAGCTTTTGAGAGAGCTGCTGATCCTCCAGCAGGGTGGAGAGAAACACCTGGACGAGCCCGATATGCCCGCCACTTGCCTCAAACAGACAATCCCTCTGGAAAGGCTGTCATCGAAAAGTTCCTGCGCCGTTCCATCTTCTGGATAATTTGCACTGTATCGGTCTTGGAATAAGGCCCCAGGCCGAGCCTGTTGCGCGAGATCAATTCATAGAAATCCTCATTGTCCGGATCTGCAGAAGGACGCAGACGCTCGGGAAGGTCGCGGAAAAAGACCCCATACATGACAAGATATTTGTTCGCATCCCGGACGGCGCGCAGCTGGGAAAACGTATCCGGTGAGAGGCTGCCGATATGTTCTATCAAACTCATCGAGAAGAAAGCAGAGTGAAATATTGTATTGCTGACACAACAAATTTCACAACCAGCTCGAAGTGCCTGAGCGCAAGGAGCAGGTCCTGGCTTTCCATGACCCGGGTATTCATATCCCAGAATTCCTCCCTGCGTTCGGCGAAAGCCTTATGATAGCTGAGCTCCAGCACAGTTGAGTTCAGCAGCAGCTCGTAGAATGCCCACGGCTCGTTCCTGATGGATAAACGGTTCATATCCACTCTGACCAGCCAGACCTCGCCGCTGTCCTTTTCCTTCAGATAATGCTTCTGAACATCCTCTCTCATCAGGAAATCGAGCAGGCGTGTCTTTCCCACACTGGGTCCCCCGACCACATAAAAAGATTCGGAGCCATTAATATAATCGAACATCGGTACAAGGACTTCCTTGCGGTGTTCTTTTACGGTTTTATCGTCAGTTCCAGACATGCGTCCTCCTTGTTCTGCGAGCCTATTCCTTGATGATTTTTGTATTGTTTCGCACGTGTCCGATACATCTATTTCTGAGTGTCGATGAGTAAGTTTACAGCGGCTGCCGAATAATAAAATTCACATTGGGGAAACCGTTCTCCGGCGGTGAATAGGGCAGGCGGATGGCAGCAAATACTTCCTCCAGGTCTGCCACTTCTGACAGGCGCGGCGACGGGAAGATAACTTTCTGAAAAGATCAGGTCCAGATTTTTCAACCTTTTTTGCCAGACCTGTGCCTCCGCCTGCTCCGGCAGAACGACCTGGTAGCCGGGCAGGGAATCCCCGCTGCTGTTCAAGGCAAGTGATGTGCCGATGGTCCGGAACAGGTCCTGACTCAGCTTGCGGGTGGAGGCAAGATGAACCTGCAGATAAAAGAATTTCCCCCAGGGAACCAGGCGGCGTTCCACCTGCTTCCTGTTCCACTGCTGCATGGCAGAGAGGGTTTGCGGATTTAAGGGCTTATCGTGGATGGCTGAAATTTCCTCGGCACATTTCAACAGCTTTTCCCGTTCCTTCTCGTACAGTACCGTGCAGCGTAGGGAGATGTTCAGCAGCACGGGAGCGGAGGAAGACGCCAGCGAACGCCAGATCTGTTCATGCGCCCGCGCCGCCGACCGCCAGACCCCCTGCAGGAAGAGTGAATTCCGCACCGGGGGAAGCGGAATTTCGAGCCGCTTGAGCTGAGCCAGGGCAGGCTGCCCATCGTTCCCATCAAGAATGTCGCCACCGGATATTTGCAGGAACTCCTCCCTGGATCGGGCGGGAATGAGTGTGTAATCATAGGGGAAGGTGGATTTCAGCTCGCAGTAGTACGACAAGGCGCTTTCCTTCGCTTCCTGCTCGGTTTTGGCATGGATCTTGCCAAGGACCGCGACGGATAACCCTTCTCCCGGCCGGTTGATAAAGCGGATTGCCAGCGTGCGGTAGTCCGGCGCATCCGCTCCCAGCTGGTGCCGGACCTCATACTGTGACTCCAGGAACAGCTTCTGCCGCTCGAGGGTCTCATCGAACAGTGCGGATGCATTGAAGCCCCACTTCAACTTGATCCACTCCTGGTAAGTGAGGATCTCGAGCTGGCAGGCAAATTGTGCCTGCCAGGTGTAATCGTGATAGCCGGGTCCGGCCGGTACATCCAGGTGCTGACGTTCCTGGGTCTCAATCCAGCAGGGAGTTGACATGCTCATGCCAGCATCCCTAGGCCGGAGGGGTTGGCCTGCGCCAGTTCAATAAAGTTTTGGTTAACTCACTGATCCTGTCAGGATTGGATTTTTTATCCGGCCCATTGGAGGAGCGGCCTCCCTGACCCATAACGGACTCTGGAGACTGGGAAGTCGATGTACGGAGTTCCATTAAAAGATCGTTGATCACCTGATATTCCTCTGAATCAGGAGGATAGGTTTGATTGGAAAGTGTGGAAACGATGGCATCCACGGCCATTCTCCACTTTTCCTGCCGGTTTTGGATTTCTGCCCGGGCCTTCTCGAGGTCGATCTTTTGCATCTCCATGCTCTGGATGGTATTTTGCTGGGCCGCTGCCGACTCGGCCTTGATCTTTTTGATCAGGGCGTCCTGGTCCGCTACTTTCTTTTCCAGGTCCTGGTTCATGGTCTGCAATTCTTTTTGATTGGCAAGCTGCGTGTGGCTGATCTGATATTTTTCCCGTAGCTCAATGACCCTGGGATCCCCGATCCTTTCCTTGACCACAACATCCAATATGTAAAACAGCCTGGCCAGGGGACTGCGGCTGATTTGCTGTTCCTTTAGATAAACAACCACCTGATCGTTATCGATCTTATTCCCATCCAGGTCCCCCACGATTTCATCATACTTGTGGGAGCGGATGAATTCCTTCAAATTGGCCTGGATAAGGCGTAGAAGCGTATCGACCGGATTCTGGACTTCCAGGGCCTTGATCGGATCGATCACCCGGTAGCTGATGACAAGCTCCATGGCAACCTGGAATCCATCGGATGTCGTTTCGCTGGTACGAGGCAGGTGATTGACCCGGTTCTGTTTATCCACGTAGTGGATATTGTATATACCCGGGGACAGCGGGTTGTATCCACCTTTGAGATTGATGATCCTGCCATCCGGCGCAATCGCAACGGCAAAATGGGTGGGATGCAAATTAAGATAGGTCGCCTTCCACAAGGACCAAACCTTTTTTGGATAGGCCGGGGACACAATCTCATTCTCTTGAAAGGAATAACGTGGGGCGGGCTTGTTTCTTCCCTCTCCACATGAGCCACTCTTTGCCGATTTGCACAAACAAGCTGGTCATAGTTGCTCCTGTCTCCTGTCTCCCAACGGGGGAGACATCTTTTTGTTGTGATATCCAGAGGAACAAAATACACTAAAGCTTTTTCCCGGCAAAGTTATACTGATATTGGTCCACTGCCTCCCTGCGTACACCTGGACTCCCTCTTGCTGCAAGAAGCACCATGGATTACGATAATTGTAGACGGCATCGATTATTTTGGCAATCGCCGGTTTCAGCCTCTGACCTGTCTGATCACTTCGATTTGATTGTATCCTGATCACGTTGCTCTACAGTCAAAGGTTGCAGCAGGTATGCAACCGTCCCTCCTTGATTGCTTCACAACCTGGATGATAATATCCCTTGGATCGCGGTATCAGAACCTTGGAGTGTGCGTTGATAGAAGCGAATCCCTAAGTCAATGATACGTGGATTCCCCCATTGATTTGTTCCCGTCCCTATAAGAAGATTGGTGGGTGCGGTGCGAATAACAAATCCCTGCGAATGCAGTTAAGAACCATAAATCTTATTTATTGAAAGGGAAATACCATGCCTCCTGCCCGACCCAAGCGATCTACACTTTTTACCCGTCATCCGGATAATCCCATTTTGAGCTCCGCCGACTGGCCCTACCGGGCAAACACGATCTTCAATCCGGGGGCGATCCTGTTACCCGACGGGACGACTCTGTTGTTGTGCCGCGTGGAGGATATGCGCGGCCACTCCCACCTGACGGCTGCCCGCTCGAAGGATGGGATCACGAACTGGGAGATCGATGACCAGCCGACTTTCATGGCAGATTTTGAGAACTATCCCGAAGAGATCTGGGGCGTTGAGGACCCCAGGATCACCTATGTCCCGGAATTGGGACAGTACGCCATTTTGTACACCTCCTACTCGCGCGGCGGCCCCGGGAGTTTCGATGGCCCTGACCCGCGACTTCCACAGCTTTGAGCGCCTGGGCGTGATCATGTCGCCGGAGGACAAGGATGCCGCGCTGCTGCCGCGCCGCATCAATGGGGAATGGGCATTGATCCACAGGCCGGTGGGCATGTTCGGCGCCCACATGTGGATCTCCTACTCCAACGACCTGAAACACTGGGGCACGCACAAGATGATGCTCGAAGCACGCCGGGGCGCCTGGTGGGATGCGAACAAGATCGGCCTGTGCAACCCGCCAATCGAGACGCCGCGCGGCTGGCTGGTGGTCTATCATGGTGTGCGCCAGACTGCCTCCGGGTCCCTCTATCGCCTGGGTCTGGCGCTGTTCGATCTGGAATCACCCGAGACCTGCCTGATAAGGGGAGATGAATGGGTGTTTGCCGCCGAAGAGGATTACGAGCGTGTGGGCGATGTGGGGAATGTGGTATTCCCGTGCGGCCATGTGGTCGCCCCGGATGGGGATACGTTGCGGCTGTATTATGGCGCTGCAGATTATAGTATTGCGCTGGCCACCACCCGGGTCAGCACCCTGCTCGACTGGCTGGATACCCATGGGCGGGCCTATGCTGTCCGCGGGATTCCAACCAACGAGCCGGGTCCCTACAGGGATCACGACCAGCGGTTGTAACACCGCCTGGGAAGTTCTGCTGATAAATAATCCTGCCCCTGCAGCTTTAGCAGGGGCGGATTTTATGCAGGCAGCTGTTCCTCGCCGATCAAGGATCGCCTACGGTATATTCGAATGACTGGATACAAAAGGTGCGGCCTGGCTGGAAACGACCTGGCTCTTGTTCCGATGTTGGGTGAGTGTTTCGTCGCCAAACTGCCTCATTTCCAGCAGGGACTGAAGGAAGGACAGGGTCGATTCAGCACCCTGGTTCTCGTTCAGGCGGTCGATGTGCAGTCCATCACGACAGCCTCCGCTCTCACTATCGTATACGGGCATGCCCAGGGCATTCCGGCCAAAGAACCACTCGAACGATTGGTTGGCGGATCGATACCAGGTGATATCCTTCGTCGCCCGGTAGGCGTCGAGACAGGCGGAGATCAGGGAATATACTTCAACCGGCTGCTGATCGAAGTAAGGGATCTCTCCTCCCCGCCGGTAAAAGCCCATGCTGCCGATCGGCATGATCCAGCCATGCTCCGATTGCTGTAGTTGCACGAGCCACTCGAGGGAATCCAGCCCGATCTCCATCGCCTGCTCATCTCCACTGGCATGACCGTAGCGGATCAAGGCCTGGGAGAGGACAGGATTGCAGTACGACACAATATTTTCAAACCACGGCCAGTCCTCCGTGTGATTTCTGCGGTACTGGTCAATTAATTTTTGGGCCAGGGTATCCTGGATGGCCAGCACTGCCCGGTCGCCCGGGTATCGCCTGAGATACCTTTCCGTTCCAAGGATGGTAAACGCCCAGGGACGCGGGCTGGTAAAGTCCACGACGGATGGCATGGCGATATCGAATAATCGACCTGCCATGCCTCGCAGTCCCTCGTCGGTGGATTCGTTCAGCACCGTACCAAGGGCCCACAGGGTGCGGCCGTGGCTGTCTTCAGAACCCTTGTCCTCCAGCCAGTTCCGGTTGTAGGCCATGAAATTCCGGAACCGTTTGTTTTGAGGGTTGAACGTGTGCCAGAGAAAGGCCAGGTACCGTCGGCTCAATTCCTGGCTGGTCGAGAGCAGGTGTTCCTCAGTTTCCGGGTTGGAAAACGCCTGGATATGCTCCAACTGCACCGTCACGATCAGAGCCCGGGCGTTATCGTCTGTGGTATAGCCTTCATTGTAGTTCGGTACGCTGAAGACGGAGTGCTGCAGCATGCCTGTGCCATCCGTCATCCGCTTCAAGTGATCGAGCTTGAGCTGAGGGATGTCACCGATCCGTTCGGAGGAGAATCCTGTGACCGGGATCGCGTACAACTGGCTGATATTTTGGCGGCGCGCTTCCTCGAAGCTCTTCAAGTAGCTGCAGGCTACATTCGGCCAGATCATATCGCGGCCAAACAGGTAGGCGCGTTTGCGCATGGCATTGCGCTCTGCCTCGTTATCCAGGAGATACAGGATCTTATCAGTAATGGCTTTTGAGTCCTTGAATGGGACGATCAGTCCGCGCCCATCTGCCAGAAGCTCCTCGGCATAGCGGTAGGGCGTGGAAATCACTGCCTTGCCGGCACCCACTGTGTATGCCAGCGTACCGGAGACGATCTGTTCCCGCCCCAGGTAGGGAGTGATATAGATATCGGCCGCGCCCATGAATTCCTTGAGGTCCTTCAGGTTTACGAACTGGTCGAGAAAGAGAACATTGTCCTCCAGGCCGAGCTCCCCGACCCGCGCCTGCAGGGACTGGCGGTATTTCTCGCCTTCTTCCAGGAGCACATGTGGATGGGTGGATCCCAGAACGACATACAGCAGGTTTGGATAGCGCTCCACGACTTCGGGCAGGGCTTCGATCACATATTCAATCCCCTTGTTCCCGGATAACAAGCCAAAGGTCAGGAGCACGAATTTGCCCTCCGCTCCAAACTTGTCCTTGTGGAATCCCGGGTCGACGAAGGGGACATCATGGATCCCATGGGGGATCAGGTCGATTTTTTCCAGCGGCGCACCGTATACTTCCCTGAGCAGTTTGATGGAGCGCTGGCTCATGACGACCAGACGGTTGGAGAGCTTGATGATCTCCTTCATCACCCGGTATTGCTCGGGCAGGGGATTTTCCAGAATGGTATGCAGCGTGGTCACTACTGGGGCGGTCACATTCCTGAGTAGCGTCAGGATGTGGTTGCCGGCCAGCCCACCATAAATTCCATATTCGTGCTGCAGGCTGATAATATCCACGCCCTGCTGGTTGAGGAAATGGGCGGCATGCTCATAATCGAAGCGCTCATCCTGTGAAATCTCATAGCGTACCTGGCGAGGATAGGCATATCCCTCCTCGGTGTCGTTCATGGCCAGTGTCATGGTTTGGATCTCGGGGAATTGCTCAGCAAAAGCCTCCGCCAGATCAGATGTAAAGGTTGCGATGCCGCATTTCCTGGGAAGGTAATTCCCGATAAATGCAATCCGTTTCAGTTCAGGGGTGATCGTAATATTCATAATTTGTCCTATCTTCCAACGTTATACCCCTCTCGGTCACACACCTGCCTGATTTGCTATGAATTGCTACGAATTGCTTGGCAATTCGAATTCAAAATCACGGGCGGTGTGTGACCGGGGGGCATTATATATGCGCAAAAATATGGTTCTATGCCGGTGGCAACGAACCATCTCATTCGTCCTAGTAATGGCACGATATATGACTGAAAGTGTTATTCCCGCTGCGATCTATCAACTGACTTTTAAAAGTATACCCCTCCCGCTTAAGCGCTGCAATCAGGATATACCCCTACATGACTGTAGGGTAAATCTGTCCGTGCGACGGGCAACTTAATCCTGCTTTAAGTATTTTCACCACTTACAGCCGGGAGAAGTATTAATCCCGGCCGATTTCCCTACGCGCTTGTACATTGTGACATTGGTAAAGGGTTCCCCCAAAATCCCGTCGTGGATGGCCCAGGATCTTAAACGGATGCTGTTTGCGGCCCGCGGGGAACGGAACGGATTGGATCCATCCAGCCGCTGCCAGAGCTCGCCTGCCTCCTGAAAGCCGGACTGGATGCTGTCCATCTGGCGCTTGCCCATCTGGTAGGCAAATCCATAGCGTTCGAAGATCACAGCGTTGTGGTAATACAAGGGCTCAACGAAGAACAAATCGTGCCCAAGGCTGGTGATAAATTCCTCGAATGCTTCCGACGCGGGGCGAGCCAGCCGGAACCCGCGCCGCACCTGTCCCGGGGAAAGACCTGCCTCCATGGCAGCCGTCTCTGCATCCAGGTTGCGCTGGAGTGTGCCGAATCTTGTCGGTGAGCCGTCGGGCATTTTATCCACAGCGAAGCGCGGCGATTCAGGATCGTTCAGGATGTAGAGCAGCACATGGATCTGCCCATTCATGGTGTCGGTCAGGTGGGCATACAGGATTGGGTCCTGAAATCCGGCCTGGTGGTACAGACTCATCTCCACATCACTTGCGCCAGAGGCAAACCGGAACTGGAGCAGCTCCCGGTTATTCGCCAGGTCGTGGAGGTTGAATCTTTGAATGAGATCCTCGGGGATGTAGCGGGCATAGATGGCACGCTTTTCCCGTTCATCCAGTTTATTAATTCCACCAATGGTTGAAGGATACATAGTGCTTTCGCTTTGGAGTCTGGCAGTTCACTGAACGCTCGTAACGGACGAACTTTCCACCTGCAACCTATCTTACTCTTGTCTCGCGGTCTGCATTTCGGGCCTCATCGCGTTTTGCGATTGTGGCGCGTTTGTCGTAGGCCTTCTTCCCTTTTGCCAGGGCGATCTCGATCTTGGCGCGCCCATCCTTTAGGTAGACGCGGGTCGGTACAATGGTCATGCCCTTGATGCGGACATTGTTCCACAGCTCACGGATCTGCTTTTTGTGCAGAAGCAGACGTCTTTTGCGGCGCGGATCGTGGTTGAAGCGGTTGGCCTGCTCATACGGCGCGATATGTGCCTCCATCAGCCAGGCCTGTTCCCCGTTCTCAATATCCACATAAGCCTCCTGGATGCTGACCTGGCCTGCACGGATGGACTTGATCTCGCTTCCCTGCAATGCCAGCCCGGCCTCGAACCTTTCCATTAGAAAGTATTCGAAGCCTGCCTTGCGATTGGTCGCCAGAACCTTGAAGTTTTCAGCCATAAATTGATGTTACCACAGTCAAATCGAAAACCGAAATTCGATGCTGGATATTCGAATATCGATTAACAAATATCGAAATTTATCCCCATTTGAGGATCGCCAGACCTGCCAGAAAACGCATCGCGGCAAACAGGAGTAGAGCGGCCATCAGCCCAATGGCATCCGAGATGACCGGTCCACCCAATGATCCGATCAGCACGGCAGCATTGAGGATCACGCTGTACCAGGCCAGGTGCGAGGGACGGTCATGCGCCGGGATGTGCTCCAGCATGTAGTTGGCATACGAGCCGGAAACCATGGCGAAGGTCAAACCCCCGACCAGGGAGAGCCCATAATAATGCCAGACCGTTGTGGAGAACGCCAGCAGAAGCGGATAGAGGGCCATTCCGGAGACACTCCAGCCGGTCAGCTTTTTATTGCCAATGCCATGAGCGAGCTTTCTTAATTGGGTCGAGCCGAGCAGCACCGTGAGATAGAAGAGTGCGGTGCCGATTCCGAGATTGTTATCGCTCAAATCCAGCACCCGCACGTTGTACAGGGGAAAGATCGGCAGGGCGATATACTGCGCTAAATGAAAAGCAAACAGGACGATCAAAACCCTGCTAAAATTGGTCTTCCAGATGTCCAGGCGCAGGGCGGTGGCAAGGTTCCGGGCATAGGGACGGAGGAAAACCGGGCCGGGGGAAGACTCGCCGGGCGGCGGAACCGAGTCCGTTTTCAATGGCCGGATAAAAAAGAGGTGGAAACTGCTCATTGCGGCCCCAACGGCCCCGATCGCAAATACGACCTGGTATCCCAGGGGGAAGGTTATCTGTTCGAGGAGAAAGCCGCTCAACAGCGAAGAGGCCATAAATGTAACCGAGAGCATGACGTTCCGGATCGCTGCCACCTGGGCGCGATATTCCGCCGGGACAGACTCGGCAAAGAGAGCGTTGAACCCAACACTCAGAGGAGTCATCGGGATGGCCATCATGAATGTAATGATAATGATTGCCCAGATTTGCCCCGCTTCACTGGCTAGCCCGGGAAGAAAGACGAATGCCAAAAAGCCGATCCGGTAAAAGATGGAGGACCAGAAAATAGCCTTACTGGTATTTCTGGATTGCAGCCAGCGCCCGGTTGGAATGGCAAGAAAAAGGCTTACGACTGCCGACATGGCGCCAATCAAGCCAATTTGAAAAGCTGTTGCGCCGATGCGTGTAGCATAAATATTCAAAAAGTTGATCGCTGAACCGCTCAGCACACCAAACCAGGCGATATCCAGATACAGGTGAAGAAAATTCGAGCGGTACGCCTCGGGAACTGCCGAAAGTCGAAGTAGTTTTGTAAGCATGGCGAATGGCATTATATTCCATGCAGAAAGTTTCATCGGAACGTATTTGAGCCGATCTGCGTTATAGAAAAGCTGAGCCCCTAATCGGCTGTTTCATAGGCAAGACGCCTATCTCCCGTTGGATGAGAATCGATTAATGATTGCAGGGTATCCGGCAATTCGTGAATATAATCATCATCAGGACAACGATAAACAGGCTGGGACATCCCAGTAATAGCTACAACAAGGTGAAAATGAACAAAATTGGAAAAATCATAATATTTATACTGACTCGTAAGCGTACTGCTCGTCTCGTGTGGGGGACAGCCGCCCGCTTCTCCCACCCCCGACATGGATGCCCTGCTTACCCAAAGCATTGGCACCCTTTCTGCCTCCTTTTTTTTGACCCAGACTGCTGCGGTGCCCACAGCCACCAACACGCCGCTGGCTACGCCTACTTCACTTCCAAGCAGTACACCATTGGCCCTGCCTTCCCCCCTTCCTTCTGCAACGCAGGCGATATTTTGCCACCTCCGTTGTGTACCCTTCGGTCACGGGAACGGTGTACACACCGACGACAAATCCCTCCTCGCAGAGTTACGGCTGTAATAATCTGGCATTGGTACGGGATGTAACCATTCCTTCCGGTACTGAGATGTCGGCCGGAGAGAAATTTACCAAGACATGGCAGGTGGCGAATACCGGAACCTGCGACTGGCTAAGTGGCTATCGTTTGGTCCCAGTGAGCGGCACCAAGCTCGCAGAGGATCCTGTAAAGATGAGCAATACCCCGGTTCCTCCAAATGAGTGGAGGCAGGTTTCGGTAACCATGCTTGCCCCCAAAGATGCGGGAACCTATACCCAGTACTGGCAGCTCAGCGATGGAGCCGGTCACACATTCGGATCGACGTTGGGTGTTTCCATCGTTGTTGAAAAATCGTCACTACCCGTAAATCTTCTGCAAGATTGATGTTCAAAAGAACACGAACGTGGCCTGTGAATTCAGGCCAGCGTTTGTTATTTAATCTCACTTTGACCTGTAACCTTTTCGAATCAAATTACCGTTGACTTTCGTTATTCGGATGATTAAAATCAACTTAGTATCCATTCGCTGTTCAGAGGAGCGAGTGGCGACACAATCACTCAAATGGAGCATAATCTTTTGCGATCCTTAATCCAAATAGCTGGAGGTGTAGGGCAAAAATGACCAACTTTACGAGGAGGAGCGACTGCGCATCGGCCCGTGCTGCAGTTGATCGTATATCCAATTAGCGACCAGAGGAGAATAATTATGTCTAGTTCTATCGCTCTTAACGGAGCAGAGCTGCCAGTTTACGCGCCTCTGCTTCGTTTGTTTTCAGTCTTGCTGATTGTTTCCATGCTGCTTGTCCCATCAGGGGCTTCGCTGCAGCGGGAACAGCGCCCGCCAGTGTCCCCGGTCAAAATAAAGTTATCTTTTTCGTTTCGGATGGAATGCGGCAGGACCTTGTCGAAAGCTATGCCGCCAAGGACTTATGCCCACCATGGGTAAATTGCTGCGATCTGGCTCCAAAGCCGCCGACGGCGGGCTGCTCACCCAGGCGCCCCCCAATACCGGCGCCGGCTGGTACAGCCTGGCCACTGGCGCATGGCCTGGCGTCCATGGATCAACCAATAATACTTCCACTCAACGGCCCGCCCTTTGGCAACCGCACTGCGGTCCTTTGATGCCGGTGTGCTGCAGGCAGAAACGTTGGCCCAGGCCGCCGAACGCGGCGGCAAGAAAGTCGCCCAGATCGAATGGGCAGGCGGGCGCGTGGGCGTGATCAACGGCCCGACGGTCGATTTCTCACCTTCTTCTCCGGCCGCGGCGTCGCCACCAACTATATCAGCCCCAGCGATCTGCCCAGCTTTCTTGCTTCCTTTGGCCTGCAGTTCGATCATCCGGCTGGATTTGCCGGCCAGCCGGCCTTTCCGGGCGCGGCCCCGACGGATGCCACTGGCTGGACCAACGTGCCGACCATCCTACAGCCCCGCCAAAGAAATGCGCCTGCGGGTGATCGATTTTGGCACGGATAAGTATGGGTTGAACGCCTATATCTTCAACTCGACCAACGATTAAACGGTCAATTATGACCGAGTGCTGTTCTCCCCAACCAAGAATGGCGCTAACGCGGTGGCAACCCTGGGCAAATGGAGAATTGGCCGATGTAAAGGTCAAGATCGTCGGCGGCGCACTTGCTGGCCTGACGGCAGGCTTGCTGGTGAAAGTGGAGGAACTGACCGCCGACCTGTCCAAGGTGCGCCTGTTCCACACCTCTGTCAGCCGCGCCAATGCCAGTTGGGTGGGCTGGTCTGAGCCAGGCTTCACGGGCGATTTCGCCGAATATGTCGCGCAGAAGTTCCCCACCGCTACCGCGGCGGATTTCGCCGTATTCGAATCCGGCATTGTCAGCGAGGAGACCTATGTCGAGCAGGGGCTCTACTGGGAGACCGGGCATCACCCGATGATCAAGTACATCCTCAACAAATACCAGCCCGATCTGGCGATGGTCGGTTATCCCACCACGGATGAATTCCAGCACCAGTTCCTGGGCTTGATCACGCCCACACTGCCCAACGGCGCAGCCGAACCCAGCCTATGATGATGTTGAGGTGAATGGCACGCCCGACGGGCGTGTGGCTCAGCGCACTGCCTTCATCCAGCGCGCTTACCCGGGCGCGGATGCGACCCTGGCGCTGGTGCAGTCGCTGATGCCGGCGAATATCCCACTTTCGTCTCATCCGATCATGGCTTTGCGCCGCAGTTCCTGGCGATCGATGCCAGCAAGGTGCTGGTCGATCTGGGCTTGCTTTCTAAGCCGCAGACCTCCAACTGCCGCCCGGCGACAGGTGAGACGATCGGCAAGGCCAAAGCCTGCTGGGCTGGCGGCACAGTTCAGATCTACCTGAACCTGGCAGGGCGCGATCCTGCCGGTGGCGGCTTCACGCAGGTCGCCGCAACCGATGAAGCCGCCGACCGTGGCACCAGATCAAGGCCGCCTTCCTGGCACTGAGCGACCCCAACGACTGGACCGGCGACAGCCAGCCGGAAGGCTGGAAGATGATCGACCGGGCTTTCACGAAGGCCGAAGCGCGCTATATCCCCAACGGGCCGGACAGCACTGCCGACATGGCGCATCCCAACCCGCACGGGTGACCTGGTTGTCTTTGCCTATCCGCCCTACCAATTTGATGCAGAAACACCCGGTACGCTGGTGGCCCGCTCGGCCTTCTTCGGCCAGCACGGCTACGTGCCGGATGTGCAGAACCTGGATGCCAACGTCAACATGCGGGCCACGTTCATCGCCGGCGGTGGAGATGTTCGCCCCAATGTGGTCGCCAGCGGACTGCGCACGATCGACCTGGCGCCAACCATCGCCTACCTGCTGGGCATTCCTGAACCGCAGCAATCCCAGGGCGTGGTACGGCTTGACCTGTTACGCGGCGGCGAGGCCCGCACGCTGGTGCCCGTCATCGGCCTGACCGACTTCCATGGCCAGCTTGAGCAAACCTACCTCACAATGGATGGACGCAATGTATCTGTTGGAGGGGCATCACAACTGGCGACCATGTTTGATCAGGAAGCGGCGCAGTTCCCCGTGCCCTCATTCCTGTTCGCCTCGGGTGACAATGTCGGCGCTTCACCTGCGAACTCCGGCCTGCTGCAGGATATGCCCGCCATCGATGTGGAAAACGCCTGGGGGTTGCAAGCCACCTCCTACGGCAACCACGAGTTCGATTATGGCGTCGACAGGTTGAAGCAGCACCAGGCGCGCGCCCACTTCCCCTTCCTCGGCGCCAACATCGTCGATGCGACTACCTTGCAGAACCCGGACTGGGTGCAAGGCACGCACGTCTTCGATTATGGCAACCTGCGCATTGGCGTAATCGGCATCGAGTTGAAGGAAACACCCGAGCTGGTCAGCGCAGGTGCCACAGCTGGTCTGAAATTCCTGGACGAAGTTGAAACGATCAAGACCGAGTCCGAGAAATTACGCCAGCAGGGCATCAAGAGTGCAAATCGTGCTTGATCCACCAGGGGACCAGCCTAGGTCAAAATGCAGTGGATGGCAACGCGCCGGTCCCGTGGGCCGGTCCGATCATGACGATTGTGAAGGGCATCCAGGATACGACCGTAGATGTTGTCCTGGCTGGCCACACGCACCGCGTCTCGAACCTGATGGTCGGCCACATCCTGGTAGCCGAAGGGTATAAATGCGGGCGCCAGCTACTCGGTGGTGCAGATGATCGTCCATGGCCAGGATGTGGAATGGGCCGGAGCAGCCACCGCGCATCGCCAAGAACCTGGGCGTCGCCAAACGGCCGGACGTGCAGGCGATCGTCGACGACGCCAACGCCCAGACGGCCGTGCTGCGCAACCAGGTGATCGGCACCCAGCAGTTCGATATCAAGCGTGCGCCCACCCGGCTGTTTAAGTCGGCCATGGGCAATATGGTGGCAGACGCCATGCGCCTGAAATACCCCGGCGTGGATGCGGCGTACACAAACTCCGGCGGCCTGCGCGCCGACCTCTAACTGCGCGCCGCCCAGCGCAGGCGAACAGACCCTGCGAAATCACCTGGGGCGAGATGTTTAGCGTCCTGCCGTTCGGCAACCGCACGGTGATCGAAACCCTTACTGGCGCGCAACTCGAAGCAGGCATTCCTTAACGGTTTCACGCCGGCCTGCGACCCCGCCTTCGCTGGCGGAACTGGACGCTTCCCGCAAATCTCCGGTCTTAAGGTTACCTTTACATGCAATGGCACAACCCCGGTTGTGACCGGCATGTGGAAGACACCGCAGGGCATCAACGGCCCGGCAACCCCCATCGGCCCGGCGGACACCGTCCGGTTCGTCACCAATGACTTCATGTATGGTGGCGGAGATGGCTACACCGTGTTCAGCACAGGGCACGAATGTCCTGCAGCCGGGCGATGACCTGTCTGCAGGTCTCTATCGACTACGTGACCGCCAATTCACCCGTGGGTCCGGTCGTAGAAGGCCGCATCGTCGGTCCGTAACATCTAAATCTGTTCCTAGATCGAATACAGCCGATGGGCAGTTGTCTTCGGCTGTATTTATTTTTTAATAGATTGATCGAATGAGGTCGCATTTGGGTTCTTTTTCGCAGGTTGAATTTTTGCTCATCAGGCATTGTTTATCCCTGTAATCTAGGTGTAACCTATTACCTATTTCCACCCGTTGACTTCCAGCAATTGGATGATTACAATGCCTTCATTGTTCTTCTCTGCATCCCACATCAAAGCTCGTTGAAGTGACATTTATCCATTAGTTCGCTTTCATACAAGCGGAGGTGCTGGGCAACATATGGTTGATACTACGAGGAAGAGCGGCTGCGCATTGGCTCGTGCTGCAGTTCGATCGTATATTCAATATGCAAGAGGAGAAAAATATGCTCGATTCTTTCGCTACTCAACGAAGCAGAGGCAATTGGTTTCGCGCCCTGCTTCGTTTATTTTCCAGCCTGATCATCGTATCTTTGTCACTGCTCCCTTCCGGGGCATTTGCCCAGGGCAGAAGTGGCAATAACGGGGACGCCAACAAGCTAAAGAAAGTTGAACACATCGTTGTCATCTACGAGGAGAACCATAGCTTCGACAACCTCTACGGCGGCTGGGAGGGGGTCAATGGCCCTTCGAACGCTGATGCTTCCCACACAACCCAGATCAACCAGGCCGGGAATCCGTTCCAGTGCCTGTATATGGATGATATCAACCTGCAGGCACAATCGGCTGCGAATCCCACGGCTCCGCTCAGCACCCTGTGTAACGACACAACCACAACGACGCCGTTCCCGAGCCACTTCCCGAATGCACCGTTCACCATCGACGACTACCTCACTCCAAGCGACACAACCTGTCCGCCAACGCCGCTCGTAGCGTTCAGCTCACCGAACGGTTTCAAGAAGGGCACCGGTTCGGTGGGCGGCTGCACGCGCGATATTGTGCACCGTTTCTATGAGGAGCAGTTCCAGCTCAACGGCGGGCAGCAGAACCGCTACGCGCTCCAAAGCGACGCGGCCGGGCTCGTGATGGGTGTATACGACACGAAGTCGCTCCCGGTTTACCAGTACCTGCATCAGCCAGGTCACCCGAAGTACGCGATCCTGGATAACTTCTTCCAGGCTGCATTTGGAGGCTCCTACCTGAACCATCAGTGGCTGATTGCGGCAGCCACACCGATCTGTAACGCGGCCAACGGCTGCCCGGCCAACGCTACACACTCGGTGCTCGACACGAACGGCAGCCCGACCCTGATCTCGCCGCCGGTCACACACCAGCCGCCAGGCATGGGAGCACTCTACATATCACCCGATACCGGGCTTGTGAACGGGCCGCTGACACAGGCATGTGGCCTTGCCACCACGCGCCCCGGGCTCGCCTGCGGTGACTACAGCGTGAACACGCAGCAGCCTCCTTTCCAACCCTCTGGGCTCTTCGGAGCCAAGCTGCCGGCTCAGACAAATCCGACGATCGGTGACCGGCTGACCGCTAAAAACGGTTGATTGGGCCTGGTATTCTGGAGGCTGGTCGAATGCCAATGGCAATGTGGGTGCTCCAGGCTGGACGAATGGGACGGCTGCCTCAGCCACACCGACGGGTTGCTCTGATCCCTTTGTTGATCCGGGTGTAGCGCATTGGCCTGAGTGTCCGGATAATTTGTTCCAGTATCACCACCAGCCGTTCAACTACTATGCAGCCTTCTCGACCGCGACTCCACAAGGGCTTGCAAACCGCGCTGCTCATCTCCGCGACGAGCAGGAGTTCATCCAGTTGGCACAGGGCTCGACGAATCAGTGCGACCTGAAGCCGGTCAGCTTCATCAAGCCGATCGGTGAGGAAAATGAGCATCCGGGCTATGCCAGCGAACCCGGTGGCAGCGATCACCTCGTCTCGCTCCTGCAGGCGATTGAGAATAGCAAGTGCAAGGAAAACACGATGGTCATTGTTACCTATGACGAGTTTGGCGGACAGTGGGATCACGTCTCGCCGCCCGGACAAGGGAACAACAACGGCCCTCACGATCAGTGGGGTCCTGGCACACGCATCCCGGCACTCGTGATCGGCCCGCACCTCAAAGGACCGTCTGTCATCGACCACACCCAATATGACACTACCTCCATCCTCGCCACGATCGAACAGCGTTTCGGGCTCGCCGCTCTTGGGTCGCGCGATGCAGCAGTCAACAGCCTCTCGAACGTGTTTGATGCGCATTAAGACTTGCATTCCCTAAAAGCGCGAAGCCGGACTGATGCTATTGCAGAGCACATCCGACTTGTAAAATGAAATTGGTCATTGCGTAAGATCTGGTTGGGCATACAAGTGTAATTTGTATGCCCAATCACTTTTTTAGGTGGTTGTCACTGTGGTACTTGCGCAGGAGACCCGCCGTAAATGAAAAACTGATCGTGAATCCATAGGGGGAAGTACCTGTGTCGATTTATGTCACCTGCATAGTCGCCTGTTTGCAACAAACATACACCCGATGGGCGGACTTTTCGTTATACTTGAAGTATGGAAATCTCACAGGCCATTCATCTGCTGGGCGACATCCTCGGGAGCGTGATCAGCGAGCTCGAGTTCGCGCGAATTATTCGAAACGGAGGAGCGCATCCGGGCCGCGGCCAAGGATCGGCGGGCAGGCGACGCCGGTGCGGCAAGGCAGCTGGCGGCTGAGGTCGAAGCCCTGGATGTCAACTCGGCGCGCGTCATCTCCGCTGCGTTCGCAGCTTATTTTGATCTCGTCAACCTGGCCGAGGAGAACCAGCGCGTCCATCAGCTGCGCGAGCGCGAGATGGAACAATATCCAAGGCCCCCGGGTGAATCTGTGGCGCAGGCCATCGCCTCACTCAAGAAGGATGGAGTCACATCCGAGCAGATGCAGACTCTGCTGGATGCCTTGTCGATCGAGCTGGTGCTGACGGCCCACCCGACCGAGTTCGCGGCGCAGAACCGTGATCTCCAAGCTCCAGCGCCTGGCGGGATTGCTCGACCAGCTTTCGAACGGAAAGCTTTCACCCCGACAGCAGAAGAAGTTGCGTGATTCCATCCATGCCGAAGTCATTTCGCTCTGGCTGACAGACCGTCACCGCGCCGCCCGACTGGCTGCCACCGATGAAGTGCGCACGGGATTGTATTTTGTAGACACCGTATTTTGGGATGCGCTGCCGGCCATCTATGAGGATCTGGACGATGCACTGGCGGTCCATTACCCGGGATTGAAATCACCGTCCAGCTGGCTCCGTCTCGCATCGTGGATGGGAGGCGACCGGGATGGCAACCCCAATGTCACCCACCGGGTCACGGCGGAAACACTTCGCCTGCACCGTGGGCTGGCAGTGGAAAAGCATCGCCTGTCCCTGCAGGATCTTGCCCGTCATCTGAGTATGAGCGGTCACCGTCTGCCACCGACCCGGGAGCTTGAAGACTGGATTGATGCGCGCCGTCCCTTCCCGCCGCATGTTGCCTTTATCGAAGAACGCTATGTTGCCGAGCCCTACCGCCTGGTGTTATCTCTGCTTGCCGGGGACCTGGCGGAAGCCTCCCGCGATGACATGACCGCCCGCCTGCTCGAGCGTAGCGAACACCAGGCACGTGTGAAAATCGATGACCTGCTCAAGCCGGTTGAGATGATCGCCGCACAGCTGCCTGCCTCGCTGGCGAAGGACGAGATCGTGAGGGTCGAGAGGCAGCTGCGTATCTTTGGCCTGCAGTCGATGCGCCTGGATCTGCGCGAGGAGTCAGGCAGGCTGAATTCCGCCCTGGGTGAAGTCCTGCGTGCGCTTGACCTGGCGGATAATTTTGCCTCCATGCCGGTGGACGACAGGCTGGCGCTTCTTGCCCGGCTGCTGACCGGTCCGCTTCCCGACCTATCGGCTCACCCGGGAGTAACACCGGAGGCGGCGGAGACGTGGTCTGTGTTCCAGCTGGTACGGCGTGTGCGCGACGTATATAGCGCAGAACTTATGGGTCCATTTGTCATCTCCATGTGCCGGTCGGAATGTGACGTCCTGACCGTCCTGCTTTTTGCCCGCTGGATTGGCTGCGATTCAGGCTTGCAGATCGCCCCGCTATTTGAGACGATCGAAGACCTGCAGGCGGCGCCGGCGATCCTTGAAAAACTTTATACCCTTCCGGTGTACCGCGCCCACCTGCAAACCTGTGGTCATGAGCAGATGGTAATGATCGGCTACTCCGACAGCAACAAGGATGGAGGCTATGTCACTGCCAACTGGTCGCTGTACCAGGCGCAGGAACAGATCGCCCGGGTTTCGCAGGATCACGGCATTGCCCTGACGATTTTCCACGGCCGCGGTGGGACGATCGCACGCGGCGGCGGTCCGGCCAACCGTGCCATCCGCGCCCAGCCGCCGGGAAGTGTGAACGGGCGGTTCCGCCTCACCGAACAGGGTGAAACGATCGCCGGCCGCTACTCGAATCCGGAGCTGGCCCACCGCCACCTGGAGCAGCTAGTCCACGCAGTGCTGATCGCCTCCTCTCCACAGGCCCAGAAGGAAATCCCTGTCTCCTGGCGGGATGTCATGGATACCATGTCAGGCGTCGGGTTCAAAAAATACCGTGAGCTTGTGTACGATACGCCAGGCTTCATTGATTTCTGGCAGGCTGCGACCCCCCTGGACGAGATCAAACGGCTGCATATTGGCTCCCGTCCCGCGGCCCGCGGCCAGAGCAGCGCGGTCAACAAGATCCGCGCCATCCCGTGGGTTTTTTCGTGGATGCAGAGCCGTTTTAATCTGCCTGGCTGGTTCGGCTTTGGATCATCCATGCGGGCGGTCGGCGAGCAAAAGATCCTGCGCGAAATGTACC
Source organism: uncultured Chloroflexia bacterium (assembly GCA_963750005.1). Taxonomy (GTDB): domain Bacteria; phylum Chloroflexota; class Anaerolineae; order Anaerolineales; family Villigracilaceae; genus Defluviilinea. The sequence continues at coordinate 125,623 of CAVVPC010000029.1, read as the reverse complement.
AGGGCTGGCTGCTGTTCAAGACCATGATCGACAATACCGAAATGTCACTGATCAAAGCCGATATGGATATTGCCTCGCTCTACGTGGACCTTGTCCCGGATAAAGAAATGGGCCGGCACTTTTACAGCCTCATCCTGGAGGAATATGAACGCACCCGCGACGCCGTTCTCTCGATCAGCGGTCATATAAACCTGCTGGATGCGGAGCCGATCACCCAGAACGCGGTGCTCGTCCGCAATCCCTATGTGGATCCATTGAACTATGTGCAGGTGGAAATGCTGAGGCGCCTGCGAGCCCTGCCCGATCCGGAAGGCGACGAGGCGCAGGCGATCCGTGAAGTGGTTTCGATCACGATCAATGGGATTGCTGCCGGCCTGCGAAATACCGGATGATCGGATGGTTCATCTTCGAAAATGGAAACGAATAAGACAACCAGGAATAAAATATCAGGCTTGTTTGTCTTTAATGATCCATCGGCCTAATTTTTGTCCCAATTCCCGTACAGGTTTATCGTACCAGTCATGATCACGCTCCTTTGATGGTGTGCTAAGGGTGGATGTGAATGCCAGCCATTTCCTCTAAAATTGTTATTTTCCCGCAAGGTACAGCCTGGCCGGAATGGTGTATGATAGGGATGTCCGTCATCAGGGTGCCCCCCTCACCCTGGTGGCGGGCATTTTGATTCTTTCAGGTTATCTGGCGGGTTCGACTCCCCTCGCTCCTGCCGGCCTCCCCCAATGGAATAGCGCAAGCCTTATTCTGGCGAACAGCGCCTCGATGGCCATAGTGTCGTTTACGGCAATGCCGTGTCTGGCGCTAACGTGGGATCATATTCGCGGATGTATCGGTCGAGCTCTGCCAGGTCGGCGTCTGTCAGGCGGCGAACGGGCTCTTCCATATCCCGGGCGCCCACCGTCCCTTCCTGGGAGTCCTCCGCCAAAACCTTTGAAAGCTGGTCGGGATCAAGCATTGGCAGGCTGCAGTGTGCCAGTAACGGTAAGTTCGTACGCCTGCATGAGGACCCTCCTTGGGCTAGATGCCGCTGAGCCTCGATAATTCCATCTCCCTGAATTGCCATTTCTTATATAATGCCCCCGGTCACCAATTGCGCTTCCCGTAGAATAGATATGTGCAGTTGGTGACCGAGAGGGGTATAGCACTTGCGTAGATAAGGCAGGTGCGCCTCCCAATCTGCTGCTGAAAGAGGAGTAGTGGGTTTTAGCTCAATGTGCTTCTCGTTAAAGATGTGAAACCCCCACGAAAAGCCGAGCAAGGGCGTCACGATTTGGCGGTACTCCCGTAGAGGCGACGTGATCCGGCGGCTGCCGCGTAGAGGCGATGCCGCCAGAAAACTGTGTGCGATCCAATCCAGGTCGACCCGTTTATCCCGTGATGGCGCATCAAAAAGCGTTGGGGTGATGCCATACCAGCAGTAAGGCGACGGGGCGTGTTTATCAAGATCAAAGACATCAAAAGGATCCATTTCGAACTGGCGTCCATGGAACGTATTGTCGCTGGAACATACCAGTTGAACCCATCCAAGTAATCCCAGGTACCCGCCGGCAGGTAACTCAATCGTGGCTTTGCAGTTGGCCAAGCTCACTGCGCCCTGGCGGGCACCTAATGTTGTGGGCTCCAGGGTAGTTTCCAAAGTGACGGTGACTCGTCCCTCGTGACCTTGATGTATAAAACGTAATTCCGTTTGCATAAGCAGCATTATAAACCTGGTAGGAGGGAGCATTTCCATAAACCAGGGACTTCTTCACTGGATATGTTATTGTCGGCATGACATCGACAGCAGTGTGTGGTAAATTCAATACTTGCAAGCCTGTACTGCAGCGTATCCTGGAATTGAATCGTTATCCGAGGAAAACAAAAACCAATCATAAGGAGATAATAATGGACAATCGTGATGAAATCGGAATGCTTGCCATCGGACTTCTCGTTGGGGCTTTGACCGGAGCGGCGATCGCTCTGCTGTTCGCCCCGCAATCGGGTGAGGAGACCCGGGCTCAGATCAAGGAAAAATCGATCGAGCTGCAGCAGTCAGCAGAGGAAGCACTTGCCAAGGCTGAAGCCGCTGCCGCCGACGCTCGTGCCCGCGCAGACGAGCTCACCCGCCAGCTCAAGGAGCAGGGAAAGAGTGTAGTGGAGGCGTACCGCAGCAAGGGAGTCACGAAACCGGATAGCGGAATAGCTGTCTAGGATAAAACGACAGGTAAAGGGTTTGGCGAAAGCCAAACCCTTTTTTTGAACCGGGCCAGCTTGGGAGTATGCAGCCTGGCATTCCGTGTCACTTGAGGAAGCCCTGTCCTGTAAACGACGCGCCCTCAAACAACTTATACGAATGATTTATGATAAGATGCTGGAGTTCTTCGGAAAGCAAACCCCCTAAAGAGTAATACAAATATGAAAAGATTACTTCCGTTTTTATCGTTGATCCTGATCCTACTCGTGATAGCCTGTTCGGGCGGGAATGCCATTCTCACTGCCATCCCCACAGTAGGCCAGCCCGCAGCTCCGACCACTGCTCCTGAAGCAACCCAGCCGCCTGCAAGCGTGCAGGGCCAGCCGGGGCTTACCGGCACAACCTGGATGTGGATCGGTTCCACCAGCCCAACCGGGCAGGTGGCGGTGGAATCCCCGACGAATTATTCACTGGTCTTCCAGGCGGACGGCACCGTCAACCTCAAGGCGGATTGCAACAATGCCCAGGCATCCTACCAGGTGCAGGGACAGTCCCTCACGATCCAGGTGGGACCGATGACAAAAGCTGCGTGTCCTCCCGGCTCGCGTAGTGACGAATTTATCCACTACCTGGGAAGCGCGGCCACATATAGCTTCCAGGATGGCAACCTATTCATTGACCTGGCAGCCGATGGCGGCACCCTGGAATTTGCCACACCTGAGACGCTGAAGGCGGCCGATGGCGGTGCCTTGAGCGCTGCGCTTCAGGCCAACCCGTGGCAGTGGGCTTCGTTCGCCAGCCCCCTCGGACAGTACGACGTGGAGAACCCGGGGAATTATCAACTGACATTCCATGACAATGGGACAGTCGATATCAAGGCTGACTGTAACACTGCCGCCGGGACGTATACCCTCGACGGCATCAAAATATCCATTACTGTGGGTCCCACGACGCTGGCTGCCTGTCCGCCCGGCTCGCGCAGCGAGGAGTTCCTCAAATACCTGGGGAGTGCAGCTATTTACTTTTATCAGCCTGGAGAGCTCTTCTTCGACCTGATGGCGGATGGTGGCACAATGCGGTTCACTCCTGTCGTTGCCGGGAATTGACATCAGCGCTGCTTCACGCCGGTTGTAGTACGACTCCTCACCATCTCAACGCGAATACTCGCCAATCGAATACTCGAGTATTCGATTACTCGACAAATCGATAACCAGCTTGGCTGTGGTTTTCCTGGCTTGCGCGAAAAGATGACGTCACTTGCCCGATAAATTACTTGGCATTGAGCAGGTTCTGACTATGCTTGCCGCCGCGCATCGAGATGGTTACCGCCGGTCTGGTAGCGGCTCGATTGCATTCTTCTCCCGGACGGGGTGAGTGGTCCGCAAATGATGTGCTTACTCATCTGCGCGCCTGTGCCGACATGTGGGGCGGCAGCATTCAGACGATGCTTGCTCAGGACAGACCGACCTTGCGGGCTGTCAATCCCAGGATCTGGATCAACAAGACAGACTATCTCGAACAGGAATTTCGGCCCTCGCTGCGCGCCTTCGCCTTGCAGCGGACCGACCTGTTGGCAGTCCTGGAACCGTTGGGGCCTGAAGGCTGGTCACGTTCGGCGACAGTGACAGGGGCGGGAAAACCGCTTGAATGGACGGCGCTTTTTTATGCGCGCAGGCTGGCCAGCCATGAACGGACGCACCTACCGCCTGTCTCATAATAAAGTAAACTTATTGAACGATTTTGTAGGCTGGAATCAAGACTTGCAGATTACATAATTATGCGGCACTGAGTAAAACAGATTGAACGCCTCGTGAATATGATGCGCTAATGGCAGCGATCACCGCTGAGCAGGCTGCCCAACACTGTTCTTTTGGGTATGTTTCGCGACGCGAACCTGAACCCCGAAACTTGCCCAGGGCAATCCTTTTATTGCGAGCATTCGAATCTATGAATTGAAGTTAATGTAGGATAAAGCTGCCTGCGCGTCGGCGCAGCAGCGGCTCGCGAATCGCCTTTGCATCCAGCTTGCTCGCGCCGAGAAAAGTGACGAAGCGCGCGAACCCGCGAGCCAATGCCTCGGCAAATGCCTCATCCTTGCCGAGAGCCTCATCCTCCAACCACAAGCCCAGGATGACGAACGTGTTGGTCGTCCGGTCGAGTTTGCTGTCGAAGCGCGCGACGAGCCGGTCGCCCCACAAAATCGGCAGCGTGTAGTAGCCGAACTTGCGCTGGTGCTCGGGCTTGTATACCTCCCACACGTAGTCGAAGCCGAACAAAACTTTGGCCCGCCCGCGCGCGCTGACGTGGATCGAGCGGTGCGAGGAAGACGACCTCTTCAGTCGTGGTCGTCTCCAACGGCGTCCACGCCTTCGGCACGCGCCCTGCGCTCAAATCGCGCAGCAGTCCTGGCGTCGCTGCCGAGCGCGTAGTGCACCGCCTTCCAGCCTTCCACCTGCACCTCGATGAGGTCGCCGTCGGCCAGCATCGCCTCGAGTATCTGCTTCGCTCGTGCGAAACGGCACGCCGCGGTGAAACGAATCTCTGCGTACGGCTCATCCGCGACAGGCCGGAGAAGCTGACTTCCTTTTTGATCAGGAAGCGGTCCGCCTCGGCCTCGTCGCTTTCGCGAATGAGATGCGCCGGCGCGACCGTTTCGGTGAGGGCGTACACGCGCTCGAAGTGCTCGCGGTGGTGCGTCATCACTTCGCCGGTGCGCCACAGATAATACAAGGCCAGCGCGCTGTCCTTGCGGCCGCGATAACTTTGCGTTCGTGTCCGCGTCGCCATCTCGAAGTCGCGGTTGCTCACGGTGCCGCGCTCGCGCAGGATGGCCCGCATTTCGACGATGGCATCGGCGTGCTCGCGGGCCATGCTGCGAATTCGCGAGTCGCCATAGTCGCCATCGCGCTCGCGGCGCATGACCACGCGCCAGTGCGGCAGCTCGTCCATCGGCCGGACGGCCAGCCAGCCACCCCAGTCAAAGAACTTGCGCTGCTGGTAGGCCACGTCCTCCCACATGCCGGGCGTGTAATCGAGCACGCGGCTGTGCAGCGTGATGTCCTGGCTGCGAGCGATGATTTGCAGCGGGTCGAGTTGCAGGTACTCCATCGCGCGCATGGCCTGCTCCGTGCCCTTGAGGCCGCGCCAGCGCCGCCCGGGCCACAAGCCCTGCTTGCCGAGGATGAAGCGACGGGCTGTTTCGATGTCGATGGTCAGCATGAGGTCGCTGCCTAAGCTCAATTCGGCAAAGGATAACCCGCGGGCGTCAAGGGCGTTGCGAAGAATGCCAATCGCTTTTGGACCCATGCCATGTAATTTGAGGAGCTCCTTCTCCCTGACTTTCGTAAGCTGCTCCAGGCTGGTATAGCCGGCCGTGTTGAGTGCTCGAAGCGCTGGCTGACCTATCCCTGCCGGGAAGTCGTGTTTTGGAACGTCATTTTTCTGCTGCGTCATTCCAGCTACTCCTTTAAAACTTACCTCTATTCGCCAATATTACTATCCAATCTATCAGAAAAAGGCGTTCAACGGTGTGCGGCCCGCCTTGGTGTATTTTCCGGGGTGCTCGATGCACATCCCACGCAGCAGGCTCAGTTGGACACTGACGAGCTGCGAAATCTGTTCTACTTCATGTAATCATACGCCTTGAGCGTTTGTAGTGCATTGATGCTGACAATACCACGATATTCAAGCTCGCACGCCGGACTGACTGCCGGCCACGAGATCGGCCAGCCGCCATCCATTTGTTGCCGGTTGGCGAGGGCCGTCAGATGCTGCTGAATGGTGGGACTGTCGAAGAGCCGGTGCGACATATTTTGCGGTGATGGTGCATACACGAGCGGCATCAAGGCATATCCACTTGCGGACGGATCGTAGGCAATATGGCCACCTGCCAGTAGTTGTGCACCCATCCTTTCGAATGCGCGTTCTGCCCGCTTACGGTCCGCCACATGCTGCAGGAACAACTGGACACACAGAAAGTCATGGCCGCCGCCAATCTGCTGGTTTTCAACATACTGCCAGCAATAGTCTGTGGCCCGACTCAAGCCAGGGATGGCGAATTTCGTACTTATGCAACAGTCCAGCAATACTGGCGGTTGGATTAATTGACGCCGGTGGCTCATCCAGGTCTGTATTCCACCATTCAGCGCGGGGTGCGTCGCGCACGGTTGGCAGCACAAATGGAACACCACCCTCTGCCGTTGTGATCGTTTCGAGAAAGTCGCAGATTTGGAGGGCAATCGGCGCCTCGAAACCGATCGTATCGAGTATGCGCAGGGCAATTTCCTGGTCAACTGGCTGGCTGCTTGCAGTCCGCTTATCAGGCTCGAGTGCATTCCCAAAGCCGCCGTCCGGATTTTGATACGCAAGCAGCGCTGTGCGGACGTGGTCTGGATTGCCCTGCCGAAAGAGAAAGGCAAAGAGGTGACGCTCAAGCAGCCGGGCGTTGTTCAAAATAAAAACCTGTGCAGACTCAACGAATTGTGACATACGTTTACTCTCCAATAAGCACTGTGTTAAGAGGGGCCAAACTGTTGGCAGGGGTCTCGGCGTACACCATCCGATTATAAATTACTCTGCAACCCATGGTCCGGTGCCGGGGTTGCCGGCGGGCAGGTGAACGTATTGTCGGGTGGCGGGTTGTTTCGCCGCGGCTATTCAAGCAGGAACTTGCGCATTTCGTCGTGGACCAATTCCTCCTGGACAATGAAACAGTAGTGATGTCCATCGGGGATCACTACGATCTTTGCATGCGGAAACCTGTTTTGAAACTCGGAAATGAGAGACCTGGAAAAAGGTTCTTCCACCGCTCGATGGAATTGATCAAATGCGGCTTTTTGTTCCTCTGTGTAGCTGTTTGATAGTTTGGGTTTTCGCCGCGCATAAAAACTGAGGGTTGGTATTCTTGCTTCCACTCTTTTAGGGGCATACCCGATGGACAGATTTTCCACCATCATTTTTTCAACGGATGCGGGCATTTTGTCCACGAATACCCCCTCCTCGTTCACTTTTACGCTATGGGAGATTTCCTGCTCCCATAATTCGCTCCATATTTCTGCGAAATAGGGATAATCCCTTTTAAAATCGGCAATATATTCTTCAAAAGAATGTGGGGAGCTTGCCTCCTTTTTGAGCTCAATGTTCCTGAGCGGGTTTTGTTCATTGATCGATGGGAATTCTCTCCGGTCATCCAGGGCGTCCAGATAGATCAATTTATCGACCCTGGCTGGGTATGTCCCGGCAAAATGGGTCAGCTCGACTCCTGCAAGCGAATGACCGGCAAGGATGGCTTTGTCTATGTTCAAATAATCCATAAACTGGCGAATATCTTCGGTGAGCGTATCGGCGTCATAGCCTGAATCAGGGTAATCGGAATCGCCCTGTCCGCGGCGGGTGAGGGCCAGGACCCGGAACCTGTCGGTAAAGCGCGGGGCAAATTTGTTGAAGATGTAGGCGGAACATCCCATGCCCGTGAGAAAGATCAACGTCGGGCCATTTCCACCCCAGTCAAGATAATGCAGGCGGATCCCGTTTACATGTACAAAGTCACTATGGGGATTTGATAGAATTCATTTTCTCTCCTCCTGCCTGGAAGCCATTAAGCTCTCGATCTCTTCAATCGTTGCCGGGATCGCTGCCGACAGGTTCTCACAGCCGTCTGCTGTCACGAGCACGTTGTCCTCGATCCGCAGTCCGATGCCCCACTCGCGCACATAAATTCCTGCATCCACGGTGAATACCATGTTTTCTGTCATTGGCTGGTCATAGCCACCCACATCATGGGTATCCAGCCCGACGTGGTGTACCGCACCATGCCAGACGTATTTGCCGATGCCGGCGGAATCATCCAGCAGCCCCAAGACTTTGAGCCCTTCGAATGATACTTGCCTGCAAGTGCGGTTCAGCTGGGGAAAGAATATGCCTGGGCGTACCTGTGCCATGACAGCCCGGTTGGCCGCGTAGGCGATCCGGTAGATCTGTGCCTGCCGTTCGCTGAAGCGACCGTTTGCGGGAAATACACGCGAGATATCCGTGCAGTATTCATCGTAGGCCGCGCCGACATCCGAAAGGATCAACTCGCCATCTGCCAGGACGGACATGGGGTTCGCATAGTGCAAATAAAATATCCGCTCCCCGCCCGCAATGATCGACGGGAAGGCAGCCCGGCGCTGTCCATGGGCCGCCAGTTCGGCGTTGAACGCAGCTTCGAGCTCATATTCCATCACGCCGGGCTTCGCCACTCGCATCATTCGACGGATACCCGCCTCGGTGATTTGCATCGCCTTGCGGATGGCGTCGATCTCTTCGGGCGTCTTGATCTTGCGCAGCGCGGCCAGCAGTGGATAACTATTCCTGATCGTGATATGTGGATGCTGTTTTTGGATGTGCTTCGCGAATTCGCGCTCGAGATCGAACGAACGTTCCGGTGCAAGCGCGTCAAAACAAAGCCAGAGGGTCATGACAGGTTGGGAGGCGAGAAGTGCATCCAATACCCTGCCCAGGTTGTTGATGTCTTCCACCCCTTCAACTCCACTGATCTCGTGGATCTCTTCTTCGGTGAAACGCCTGCCTGTCCAGATCTCGCGCTCGAAATCGGGTTTGGTCACGAACAGGCACTCACTGGTGAGGTCACCCTTCTTGAGAAGCAGCAGCGCTGACTGTTCCTGCTTGATGCCTGTCAAATACAGGAAGTTGCGGTTTGTAAAAAACGGATAATTCTCATCGGCGCTCTTGCGCGCACTTTCACCGCTGAAAAACAGCATGGCGTCAGTGTCTTCCATATGCGCAGCTAATTTTCGCCTGTTCTCGCCATAAAACCTTTGATCCATTTCTTCTCCTTTTTAGATTGCCCGGACTTCTCTTAATACCCTGAACTCGTCGGCCCTCACGCCCTGCTTCAGGAAGGATTTGCACAGCGAGTGGACATCCCTTTCCAGGAAGGCATTCGCATTTGGGTTGTTCCTGAATTCCATCACCTGTGGAAAATCAATGACAACCGCCTGCTCATTGTGCCAGAGAATATTAAAAGTGGAGTAATCGCCGTGGACCCTGCCTGATTTCACGATCCCCTTCAGGTTCTGGACCGATTGCCGGAAGGCCTCCTCCGCCTCAGCCGTTTCCATTTTCAGGTCAGAGATGCGCGCGGCGGGCTGTCCGTTTTCATCCCCGATAAATTCCATAATGAGCGAAATCCCGTTGACCGCGATCGCTTCCGGCACGTTGACCCCGTGTCCGTAAAGATGTTCCATCTGCCTGAACTCCTCCTGCACCCACAGGATCTGATGGGCATCCAGGCCTTTCTGGCTCCCCTGTTCGATCGCTTTTTCCAGCCTTAAATCGCCGATAAACCTGCCTGCCCTGTAAGCTGCATCCCGCTTGAAGGACCGTACCCGCAGGTCGGTATACACTTTTACCGCCACAAATCCGTCTGAATTTTTGCCCAGATAGACAGAAGCCTCTTTTCCCGTCTTAATAGCGGAGATCAACTCGTCAAGAAAGCCCATCTTCGCGAGCGTGTTTAGATCGGAGTTCTCAAATTTTGAATTGGGATCTGAATGACTTCCAGTGCGGGTAATTAGCTGGGTAACCGACTGCCTGCCTTTCAGAATGTGCTTTTTGCTTCTGATCTTGACGAAAGTTTGTTCTTCCAAATCCTCTGCATCCAACTTGTTTAAAGCAATCTTCATTATTTATATTCCTTTATTTAGACCATCCTGCGGAACATAAAATCGCAGGGTTGCGCCCTGCGATGATTGCAGAATTCAAAAACCGCAGGCTACGGAGCGGCCGCCTGCGGTTGCAAATCAAAACGAACGAATGGAATCGTTCGCTAGATTTCACCTGCGGGAGGCGCGCTCAGAACAGAAATTTGAGATAAGTTGGTGGTTGCCATTTTTCGTGCCTCCTTTCTTTATTTTGGACGATAGTGCTCGTATTTTATCTGAGGGACTAATCCGTGTCAACCACAGAGACGCAGAAACACTGCGTGTCGCCAGGAGCCAACAGGGGCTCGAAAAAGAACACAGGATATAAAACAGAATTGACCCGGAGTTTTCTCCGGGTCAATATGTTACGTTGTACTCAACTCTTTAGAGGGACGGGAAATTCATCCCAATTCTCGAGGTTCCATGTTTTGATCCACCCAACAAAGCGGCTACATGCTCGGCATTTTGACGCCCAGTTGACTCAGCGCTGCCGGAATGCCGCCGTCGGCAGGTGAGTTGACTTGCATATGAGAGACTTTATCGCCTTTCACAGTGACAATGTAGCTATCCTTCACGGATACCTTTTTCCCGGTCGGCGGAATGGTAGGCATTCCCGGCATCGGCATACTCAATGGACCGGTATTTGTCCCGCTCCACATCGCCTTCACGGTGGCTTTATCGCCATCCACAGTGACCTGCTGAACATCAAATTTGAGATCGGGAAAAGCAGTCGTTAGCCCATCCATTACTTTCATGGCTTCCATCACCGGGATGGGCTGCGGCAGAACACCGCCGCTTGCCATGGCATCCGCGGTAAGCATTGTTTTTATCTTTTCAGCATTGTTCATGTTCAATACGAGATCACGCGCAACCTGTTCAACGCTCATTTGGAACTCCTTTTACTACTACTGTTAATCGGATAAGAATGGCAGTGTATCACTGAATTCGTGTCAAATATAGGCGGGAAACGAAGGTTCTCATGGTGTTCTAAAGATTTCCTGCACTGCCTGGCATGGATCTCCGCGCAGCAATACTGGTAGGTCACGCTTGCAGCGTGACGTTTTTCATAATAGCCTTATGGACAAATCATTTAATATCCGCACAATCAACGTCCTTCTTGCGGGCTTAGGCTGCCAAAATCATTGTGCGAACTTCATTTGATTTCTCTATTAGAAATTAAATCGTTGTACAAAAAGCAGGAAAATTTACACTGAAGGACACAAGTAATACGAAGGAAAGAGCTTCAGAGCTTTAAGATTCCTTTGTGGTTGGATGTTTTCTCTTCCGGCTCGTCCGGGTTGGGGGGTAAGGGTCGCCATATCGTACTCGCAGAAGCAAACACCCACAAGGTTTTGCCTGCATATGACAAATGACACATGAAAAAGCAGAACGTTTGAGATACTATTTTCGTGAGGATTTCTCATGGGAGGTTACGCATGGGAGCAAAAAGCAATACTTCAAAGCGGGGTTTTCCAATGACGAGCCTGGCAAATGTGTTATCCGTCCTGCTGGTCCTGACGGCGTTATTGCCCTTGCAGGCACAGCCATCCCGGGTGGAGGCTGACAGTCCCATTGTCCAAAAGTACCGGCAGTTGATCCCCCAGCTCATGGCCGGGCAGGATATACCCGGCCTGGCCGTCGCGGTGGTGGATGATAACGGCATTTTGTGGGCAGAGGGTTTTGGCTTTACCGATGATGACCACAAAACCGCGATCACATCCGATACCATCTTCAGTGTTCAATCCACATCCAAGGTGTTCACGGCCACTGCGGTCATGCTCGCGGTGCAGGACGGCCTCCTGGATCTGGATGTTCCCATCACCACCTACCTGCCGGATTTTACCGTCCACAGCATTTTCGAGGAACATCCGGAGCGTAAGATCACCCTGCGGATGCTGCTCAGTCATACCGCAGGCTTTACCCACGAAGCGCCGCGCGGGAACAACTTTGATCTGGGTCCGGTCTCGTTTGAAGATCACGTAAAAACAATCTCCGATACCTGGCTTCGATTTCCCGTGGGCACCGGTTATGCCTATTCCAACCTGGGCATCAGCCTGGCCGGGTATATTTTGCAGCAGGTGTCCGGCCAGCCTTTTGCCGGTTACGTGGAGGCGAAGCTGCTCCATCCCCTTGGCATGACCAACAGTTCATTTGACATGGCCCAGATCCGTGCCAATCCGGACCGGGCCATCGGGCATGCAAGACCCCTTCCGCAGGTACCGCTCGAGAATTCCCATCATTCCTGAGGGCGGGTTATACACCAGTGCCAATGACATGGCGAAGTTCATCCAATTCGAGCTCAACCAGGGCAGCCTCAATGGGACGAGCCTGCTCGATCCGGCGCTGCTCGACGAGATGCGCACGATACCGGCTCCGGCACAGGGCAGCCTGGAAGGGTATGCCCTGGGAGTGGCCCGGACGCAGTGGCACCGGGGACGGGAGGCCGTGCTCTTTTCGCACGGCGGTGGTGGTTTTGGGTTTCTCTCGGATCTCTGGTGGCTGCCTGAGTTGAAGATCGGCATCGCCGTTCTGACCAATTCGACAAGCCACAACCTGCAAGGCACCCTGGCCCTCGATATCCTGAACGACTTCGTCCACGATCCAGACAGCCTCTACTACGACCGGTTGATGGCGCTGCCAGACAGGACTCCTGTGACCGATGGGGATGGTGCTTACCGTCCGCCGGCGGACCTGGCCCAGATGATCAACGAACATGAGATCCAGCCCTCCGATCGGGATCTGCTTCGATGGCAGGAGTATGAAGGGATCTACAGCGCGGAAATGCTGGGGGGTTCTCGATCCGTCTCAAGGCTCCGCGCAGGTGCATCTGGTGGGATCCCATCTGTACATCAAACCCAGCGACGCAGAACACGACCTGCGCCTGGTGGAGGTCTCGCCGGGGTTGTTTTTTGCATCCAATGGGGAGGCGCTCGATTTCCGCGGCGCCATCCCCACCTGGCGGAACATCAAACTGATAAGGGTTGGAACAGGCCCATCTCCCTGGCAGCAGGCGATCCTGGCGGTCTGTGCGCTGATTTTCCTGTCGGGGTTGCTGTTTTTCCCGCTGCGAGGTCTCATCCGCCGCCTCCGCCAGGCTGTATCTCCTGCCAGGCCGGCCAGTCGCTGGGCGAAGCTGACACCCGCCCTGGTCGTCCTGACCAGCCTTTTCGGCTTGTTGAGCATCGCCATGATCATCGCCCTGCCCACAATTATCTATTCCGGATTTTTAGGCTGGCTGGAGCTGCCGCTCTGGCAGAGACTTTTGATGCATATGCCGTTCGCGCTCCTGGTTGCCGGCGGTGGTTTTCTAGCCCTTACAATACCCGCCTGGAAGGATCATTGGTGGCTGCGTGGGGAGCGGATCTATTTTCTGGTATTGAGTCTCACTTCTGTGGCAGTGCTCCTGTTCCTGTACCAGTGGAATTTGATCGGGCTAAGCATTGGATGATTTATATAATGCCCCCGGTCACGAATTGCGCTCCCTCCAGAGTCAATATGCGCAATTCGTGACCGAGAGCGGTATAGCGCTGCATAATAGGCAGGAAAGAAGGCTTTGAGATATTCTCAAAGCCTTCTTTGTTTTGATAAGGCGAATTCCACCAGACTAATGGACACAAAGACAAATGCGATTGTGTTATACTTCTTTAGAAGAATGTATAACAAGGAGATGAAGGATGGCTCTCACGATTTCGAATAAAGGCTGGGTGGTGATCCCAGCTGATTTACGCAAAAAATACAATCTCCAGCCCGGTACAGAGGTAATTATTGTGGATTATGGCGGCGTTCTTTCGATTGTGCCAGCGATGCACAACCCTGTCAAACAGGGACGCGGTTTACTGAAAGGACTACCGTCCCTGACGAAAGATCTCCTGCAAGAGCGAAAAAAAGAGAAATCACAGGAAGCGCGCAGGCTTCGATAGTTCTATGGCAGAACCAACCTCATTCGTTCTAGATAGTTTTGCGCTACTGGCTTATCTTCAGGATGAGTCTGCAGCCTCCCGTATCGAAAAGCTCCTGGAAAACGCTGGAAAAGAGAAATATCACCTGTTCTTTTCCTTGATCAACTTGGGCGAGTTACTCTATATCACCGAGAGAAGAGGCGGAGTTGCCAAGGCGCAGGATACTCTAGCGCTGATTCGACAACTGCCGATTGAAATCGTACCAGCCGATGAACAAACCGTATTTGCTGCTGCACATATCAAAGCGAACCATCTCCTTTCCTATGCAGATGCCTTTGTAGCAGCAATTGCCATCGAGAAAAACGCATCCATTCTTACCGGAGATCCCGAGTTTCACTCGGTCGAAACCCTGGCAACAATTGAGTGGCTGGAAATCACGGATTCTAGAATTCCCATATTGAATACCTGACTCAAAGGCTGGGCTTCAACATCACCCAGCCTCTCCCGCGCTTCTTGGCAGAGACTTTTGATGCATATGCCGTTCGCGCTCCTGGTCGCCGGTGGCGTGTTTTTAGCCCTCACCATACCCGCCTGGAAGTTAGCATCGGTGGCTGCGTGGGGAGCGAATTCTATTTTTCTGGTATTGAGCCTCACTTCTGTGGCAGTACTCCCTGTTCCTGTACCAGTGGAATTTGATTGAGCTAAGTATTGCATGATTTATATTATACCCCCAGTCACGAATTGCGATTCCCGTAGCGTCAAATATGGCGCAACTCCCTGGCACCGCCGCGCACCCCGGCGAATGATGCCGGGCAGGTGGCAGGTGTGTGACCAGGGGCATTATATATCAATCCAAAGGAGATCAGGAAGGAACCCATGCCAAAAGTAAAACTCGCCCCATTATCGAAGAGATCCATGGGACTATGTATGACCTGGTCTTCAAAAAGTCCCCCAAAGGGAACATGATCGTCACCAAAAAGCCCGATATGTCCAAAGTGAAGTGGAGCAAGGCTGGCTGGTTACAGTTGAAACTTATTTGCAATAGGAAACCTGAGAGCGACTATCTGCCTGAATTTGTAGCACTCCTCTGTCTATCTGAGGGTAGCCTGAGACAATGATGCACCGACCCTCATAGTCGCTCCAATCTGCACCGAATACGATCAGTGCAAAGCTTTGGTCTGGGTAAGGTCGATCGCTGCAAAATGTTGGACTCCCTTCGAGGGCGGGAAGATAGTCGCAATAGGCCCTTTCCACCCTGCACAATACATGATCCCCAATCCGATTGGCAGTCTCAAAGCAAGGCACCACGGATTGGGTGAGGGGCGATTGAGGGATGTTCGTTGCCGCGACTTTTCGTTAGATAGGCTTGCGCTCCATGCGCAATTTCTGCGCCGGTGAGCGTGGGCCTGGCAGAGTTCGCCAGTGCAGAATTGTCTCTGACAGAAACCCTGCTGAGATCCCCGGCATTGGGCAAGAGCGAGGCAGCCACCCAACCCGTTTGGTGATCTTCGCTCACCATAGACACCCAGCTTGCATCTGCATTTCGCCCCAGGATCGTAAGGCAAGTGCCAGAAACCAGCCCGCCGATCGTTTCGTATTGCGTGCCCGGGCCACGTCTTATTCTGGTGGTATCGCTGACGCACGCACTGATAACCACCGGCTCGTTTATTCGCGTTGGCGGTAACCCAGGAGTTAGCTGACCTGTTGGGATGAGCGTAGGCGTAGCGGTTGAAACGAGAAACGAGCGGGATGAAAAAGGTAAGAGCTTAGTCCAATCAGAACAAACACTACCAGGAGCCAAATGGGGATCGTGCGCGAAGTATGATCTTTCCGCGTGGGTGTTGCCCGCAGGGGACGCCGGCAATGCCTGCAAAATATGGCCTGATCCCGATTTTCTGTCGTGCAGTATGCACATATCTTCATCGGTAGCCGACTCTCCTTTTTTGCTCTGATAATGCTGCATTACAATTTTACCGCTTGTATCAATATCGAATTAACTTTTTACATGGATTCTATAGCCTGGATTTCAAAGATCAAATTAAGTGAATTATGCGGCACTCTGTAGCATGACCCCGAAGGTCGCCGAAGCTAATACGGTCTAGGTGCTCCAGCCGTCGTCGTTTGCGACACTTGTACCGCACTACTTGCGGACTGCCCGATCGGGTGTGGTGCAGTGCAGGTGAGAATTCTGATACTTTCCGTGTTAGAGATCCTTCGCGGAGTTTATCCTGAGCGAGTAAGAGATTTTCACTGCCCTCGATTTGCTTGGCAAATCGTGCAGTACCAGAGAGTGTCGCTCCGCTCACACCGTCTCGAAGCGGTGTCCCTTCGGGAGAATGACAGGCGAAGGGCTCAGGATGACATTTTTGAGATAACTTGTACGATGGCAAACACGTTGAAGATAAACAATGGTATTCTATAGGCTGTAACCCATAAATCCAGGTTCTATGGAGAGGATGTGTATTATGGAATACCGAATGCTCGGTCGTTCTGGAGTGCTTGTCTCGCCGTTGTGTCTGGGAACAATGAATTTTGGCGGGTCAACCAGTGAAGAAGATCTGTTTGCGATCATGCAGAAAGCGGTAGAAGGGGGATCAATTTTTTTGATACTGCGAATGTGTATACCAAGGGTGAGAGCGAGAGAATCACAGGCAAGTTTTTGAAAGAGAACAACCTGCGTGAACGGATTGTGCTGGCTACCAAGGTGTTTAGCCGCGTGGGAGATTTACCCAACGAGGGTGGCGGAACCCGCTATCACATCATCAAAGCCTGCGAAGATTTGCTGCAACGCCTGCAGACCGATCACATTGATCTTTACCAGCTTCACCGTCCACCGTTGACACACCCGCAGGACGAAACCTTGCGGGCGTTCGATGACCTGATCCGTGCCGGGAAAGTCCGCTATATCGGTTGTTCCACCCACCCAGCCTGGATGGTGATGGAAGCCCTGTCCATCAGTGAGCGTTATGGGTTGAATCGTTATATTAGCGAACAACCTCCTTACAATTTGTTGGATCGCCGCATCGAGAATGAACTTGTCCCGCTGTGCCAAAAATATGGTCTGGCGATTCTTCCCTGGTCACCGTTGGCAATGGGCATCTTAGCGGGTCGCTATACCCAAACGGGCAATTTCCCAGAAGATTTGCGCGCCCATCTTTGGGATAGTAGTATGGTGAAAGCGCGTATTACTCAGCGCGGCATAGAGGTGGGTCAGGCAGTGAGCAAGCTGGCCCAGGAACGCGGGTTCACAGCTTCACAATTTTCTTTACTGTGGACGAAAGATCAGCCTGGCGTCACAGCGCCTATCATTGGTCCGCGCACACTTGCACATTTGGAGGATGCACTTGACATTATGGACAAGACCCTAAATGAGGCTGATCGGCCATTGCTCGATGAGCTTGTACACCCAGGCATGGCAGTGGCTGATTTTCATAATTCGAATGATTGGATGAAGGCTCGCATCATTTCCTGATGCTGAAGACCTTACCCCTTTGCCTCTAGCTCGGCGTGGGTCTGTGACCCTGCCGAAATCCCCGACCGCAGGTCTCCCTTGCCCACGCTCCGCCCTATCGTTCCCACTAACGATGGAATGGATCTCCACCTCCGCGCCTCGTATTCAATTGTGCTTTCTCAGGAGTACCACTAATGATTCTCATCCCAGCCAATATCCGATAACTGTACATCACCAGACTTCCCCGTCATCCAGTATCTGGCCGACGAAAACCGCCAACACTCGCATGATTTGCCCAGCAAATCCCATGCAAGTGCAGGTGTCCTCCGGGCAGGTTACCAATCCCTTCCAGCAGGGATTGTAATGTAAATAGTTGCGGGCCGACAGTGCATCGTAGAGTTCCGAGTGAATATTGAAAGTACCGCCAGTGCATCGCTTACGAGATGAAGTGTGTGACAACCGCCATTCGTGGATACAGGAATGACGGTTACTTCTTCAAGAATGGATACGGCCAACGCTTGAAGATGCGACCCTGGCGATAAACAGTGAGGTGAGTACGTTTGGTATCCAGCAGGACTTTAACATATTCTCCTTTCAACCGTTTGCCAATGAAAAAGGTCTGGCTGAGCAAATGCACATTGCCGTGTTTAGTGACTTGCCGGAAGAAAGTGATTTGCCCAGCGGCAACGGGAAGCGGCTCATGTGGGAATCAGCGTAATTGGAGGGCAGTTTTCGCAGTTTGGTTCGTCTGCGATATTGCGCTGGGCGTCAAGCCACTCAAGCGTGGTTGCACATGTTGCGTGTTGACAGTCTCTTCGAGACGTTCGCAGTTCACGTTTGCAGAGTGCCGACCTTGAGAATAATGACGCTGAAACAAACGCGGTTGAAACCAGCCATTGAAGTTCTCGACACTGCCATTGTCGTTGTGGACTGACCCGGCGGGATCAAGAGCGGTTCAACGCCGAAGCGCAAGCACAAGCGCAAAACACGGGAGAGGTACTTCGCGGCGGGACCCCAGCCAACCACTTCACGGGCATTGTCAAATTGCACTTGTTCGGGCAGCCCCAAGCTCTTCCAGCACTCTCCCAGGAAGTCCAAAATGACCTCCATTTTGCGGGAACGGTAGAGTTTTGAGGCAAACTGCAGCCGTCGTAGACGTCTTTGCAGATAAAAATGTAGTAGCGCTGGCGATTTCCTTTCAGATAAATGCGGACCGACGCGCATCTACCTCGTGAAGTTGATTGGACGCGTTCGACCTGTGGCTTCGGGTAGGTGGCTGCGAGACAAATAAGGAGCCAGACGCACTCTTGGAGTAGTGATCCCATTGCGTTCCAAGACCCGTTCCACTGGTCCGCAACACTTGGCAAAGGACGAATGTGCAAAACCTGAAGTTCGGCTAAAATGGAACCAGCCCCAATCAGGCTATAGCGTGTGCCCGGATGGGCTTGGGAAGCCAGTCTCTGCCGAATGCCGACGATGCTGCGTTCCAAGTCGGGTGTTATCCGACGAGGTTGGACATTTGCTCGCGTTAGATCAAACAATCCATTCGGGCCAAGTGCACGATAACGGCGCCACCATGTATGAAACCAGTCTGCGAACTCGACCCAAAATTTGACAAATTTCTTCGATAGATCGACCGGCCAAGTGTAACTTGATCGCTTGTTGGCGATCCTGCAAGTTCATTGTCCATAGTTATCTCCGTTAGAAAATCGATGACGATTGTCACACACAGCAACTATAGTGGAAAGGCAGATGCACTCTGAGTTCCATTTTTGATGTCAGCAAGTCGCATGTTTCCGCCATTGATCTCTACGATGCCCTGGCGGAGATTTCCATATCTCATCTCCAGGATGCACTGGCGGCTGTATCTCTAGATTTGGCTGTCGGCCCGCAAATAGTCAAATTTCTGTTTCCAAAAGGACTCTGCCGAAAATACCTACCGGGTGCTGGGTTGGCTGCCAGAACCGGTGCTGGCGGTCCTTCCCGGCGTTGTCCTGAAATACCTGCATATGTAATGCCCCCGGTCACACACCTGCCTGATTTGCTAGGCAAATCACGGGCGGTGCCAGGGAATTGCGGCTTTCGTAGAGTAAATATGCGCAAATTGTGACCGATAGGGGTATAGACCTTCGGCAGGTGTTGGGCGGCATGCCGCGATCAGCGACCAACTGGCGACCGGTGAATTTACGCATATCATCCAGGGTATGTTTCAGCCGGTCAGAGTTGAACTTTATATCAAAGAGAATAGCATGAAGATGCGTGGGCAGGATGACATAAGCATTCACCCCCAGAAATTTGTTCCGGATGAAGTAATTCAAGCTGTCGGTTACGATCCTACAGGCAGTTTCATCGATGAAAACCGGCAGCCACTCGACGACGGTGAAGGTGATGTAATAAAGGGCAACGTCTTTGACGATGCGGTAACGTTCCATATGTAATTCTCTCTACCATCATACATGGTGCCGCATAGTTTACTTTACTTTATGTTTGAATTTCAGCCGACGAAACCATGTGAAAGTAAAGTTAATTATAAACGGGCGGTAATTGAGGATCGAGTAAGACGCCCCTATAGAATTGAAATGTTTGGGAAATGAGTAAGACCTGCGGTAAATGTCCTCGGCGGGGTTGGCCCTTACAGGGTGCTTCGCGACACTTGCACCTGCACTACGTTTGGTGCAGTGCAGGTGAGACCCTCGCCGAGCAGAGGAAGGTCTGTACCAACGGTAAGCGAATTGTAAGGCGTGTTTCCCGTCGATCCGGTTACACTGGGATCACGAAAATCAACCTTGCATATGCATCCTGGTAAGGATGCAGAAGACAGGTAAGCTTTGCACTCGCCTAAGGGCTTGTCCTTTCAGAACTGAAAAGGGCATGGGGGCCATCTGGAGGTAGAATTTCTCTACGAACACAATGAATTGACTACAGGAGCACTACAGGATGACTACAGGATCACTACAGGATCAGTACAGGTACTGTAGATCGTCAGTAGCGCAACTGTAGAGCGATACTATGACAATCCACAGGAGATCAGGAAGGAACCCATGCCCAAGGTAAAACTTGCCCCCATCATTGAAGAGCTCCACGGTACCATGTATGATCTGGTTTTCAAGAAATCCCGCAAAGGGAAAATGATCGTCTCCAAAAAGCCCGACATGTCCAAAGTAAAGTGGAGCAAGGCCCAGAAGGAACATCGCCAGCGTATGGCAAAAGCCGTCGCCTCGGTCCAGGCCGCCCTGGCCGACCCAAAGGTGCGGGCCAGATATGACCGCAAAGCCAAAAAGCAGGACAAACGCGCCTGGGACCTGGCCATGTCTGATTGGTTCAAGGGCAAGGACCTGTACGGAAAGGCGCGATAATTCGACAATCGATACTTGATAAATCGAATACTCGAATATCGAATACTCGAACATCGAATATCGCCTGCTCGAATATCAAATATCGATCCCTCGATCCCCTCCGGTAGGGTAATTCCTACTTGTCTTTCCGCGCGAGCCTGAGTATGGTTGTTATGTTAGCTACCGCTTACCTCGTAACCCCGGCCGCCTTCGCCGGGGAATGACGTAAAGCTAACAAAGGAGAGAAAATGACAGACGAAGACCAGAACCCGGGACGCAAATGGGGCAGCCTGGAAAATGACGACCAGGGGGACAGACACTTCGATCACTACCGTTACACACCCTTTACCACCGACCAGGAATTCTTCCGCGACACCAATATCTACGAGACCGAGGTCGCCCGCTCCACCCAGGACACCACGCCTGAAACCGACAGCCCGGATGCGCCGCGTGGCGAGCACCTCACCGATGAGCGCATCCAGGACCAGATCCAGCAGCTCCTCGCCCGGCTGGACCAGATCGATGCTTCCGCCATCCGGGTGGAGGTCAGCGACGGGCTGGTCACTTTATCGGGCAGGGTGGCGAGCCAGGATGAGAAGGAGACAGCCGGGCGGGTCGCCGGCAATGCCTTCGGCGTTCTGCAGGTGAGCAATCAGTTGAGCGTTGGCCCCCAGGCCGCGCCGGACCGGTAAAGAGGGCAGCCGCCTTTGCTGTCCTGACCGGTATGGAAATTCATATACAGGAGTTAAGAAATGAGTAATCGCGAGCAGGAAAACCAGGGAGATTGGGCCCGGGAGGTGCCCGAGCAGCACTTCCACAGCCCCTATGATGACTACGGTTGGGAGCCGGGCCAGTCGCTGCTGCCGGAATTCCGCGACCCGGGCTTTCATTTCACGCCCGAGGAGCGCCAGCGGCTGGACCGCTGGCAGCGCTTCCAGGCCGGGCAGGGTCCCTACAGCGGCTGGGGACCGCGGTGCTATGTCCGCTCAGACGAGCGCATCCTCGAAGATGTCTGTGAGCGCATGACCCGCCATGGGCAGCTGGATGCCCGCAATATCGAAGTCGAGGTCAAAAACGGGGAAGTCTACCTGGCAGGCGCGGTCTCCTCCCGCATGGCCAAACGACTGGCGGAGGACATCTCCGACTCGGTCTCAGGCGTGCAGGATGTCCATAACGGACTGCAGATCCGTACCCCCGAGCGCTGGGTGGACCGGGTGGGCGGCTCCGGTGTCTACCCGGCTTCCGCAGCCAACCGCGCCCCGGGCGACAGCCAGGCCCAGGGCATGACCTCCTGGGGCCAGGGCGAGCGCGGCGCCCACGGCTACGACGACCACGGTGATTTCAGAAATCCACCCTGAGCGCAGCCCAGGCACTGGTACTTGAACCGCCAAAGCTTCAGATCAGGATCATGATAAAAGAATCCCTGCGAGAGACGGGATCCTTTTCTTTTATCCAAGACTATAACCGTACTTGCCCCGCATGCCTTCGCCCCGGTTATGACAGAACCTTCCACTCTCGAAGATTCTGATTATCGAATACTCATCTCTCGACCCTCGAATTGTTATACAATCGTTTTATCAACAATGGAATCATGGTTCCCTGAGGCAGGCCAGATGAAAAACTTCGACCCGCGCTACAACGATCTCCCCAAGACCGAGATCCACATCCACCTGGAAGGCAGCATCCGCACGCAGACCATCATCGACGTCGCCCGGGAGTACAACCTGAAGCTGCCCGCCTATGAGCTGGACGAGCTGGACCGGCACGTCAAGGTCTACGAGCAGATGCGCGACCTGGCGGCGGTGCTCGAAGCCTTTGCCATCTTCCAGAACAGCATCACCTCACCGCAGGTGGTGGAGCGCATCGCCTGGGAACTGTTCGAGGACGCCGCCGCCCAGAACATCCGCCTCTTTGAGGTCCGCTTCTCCCCGGACTGGGCCTTCCACGGTCACAACCTGGATTGGGATGCCTGCCTGGACGGGCTGCTGCGGGCCAAGGAGCGCGCCGAGCGGGAGCTGGATATGGCGGTTGGCTACATCGCCATCACCTCCCGCAGCCTGGGACCCGAGTCCTGCACCCGGACCGTGGACTGGGCGATCCGCCACCGCGGCCACATCCTGGGCATCGACCTGGCAGATGCGGAGGACCTGTTCCCGATCCACGAGTTCGCCAGGCCGGTCCTGCGGGCGAAGATGGCAGGACTCAAGGTCACGGTCCACTCCGGGGAAAACACCCCGGCCTCCGCAGTCGTCGATACGATCCGCACCGTCCATCCTGACCGGATCGGGCACGGCATCCACATTATCGAAGATCTGCAGGCGGTCGATCTCGTCCGGGAGCTGGGCGTCACCCTGGAGGTCAACCCGTGGAGCAACTACCTGACCAACTCGGTGCGGACCATCGAGGCGCACCCGCTCAAGAAACTGTTCGACCTGGGGGTAAAGGTGACCATCAACTCGGATGATCCCGAAGTGCTCGAGACCAACCTGAACAACGAATACCGCATCGCCCATGAAGTCCTGGGCATGAGCATGGAGGACATTCACACCTGCAATCAATACGCCTGTGAAGCCTCCTTTCTACCGGAGGCGGAAAAGGCAAGGGTGTGGCAGAAGTATTTTCAGAATAAATAGAAATTTCCGTCATTGCCCCGCCAGCCTTCGGCGGGGTTGCGAGGAGCGTTTGTTGCGACGAAGCAATCTCACACTCGGTTAGCATCTATAACCTGATATGAGATTGCTTCGTCGGGCTACCGCCCTCCTCGCAATGACGGAGAATTGTGTTAGAGATATTAGATGGTACCAGACCTACCAACCCCGCCCCTCACCCCGGCAAATTCCGCGGCCGGGACAGCGTTTGCGGCTCGAGCGGGGGCGCGGTCTCCAGGATGGGTTCGGCCTTCTCCAGCAGGCCCGTGAGCCGCTCCATGCTGCTGAGCACCTGCGGCGGAGGAGCATCTTCCATCTGCTCGATGGCCGTCTGCAGCTTTGCCTGCCGTTCCCGCAGGTCCGAGATATGTACGACCGTTTCGGGCGCCACATTCTCATGGACCAGAAGCCTCCACAGACTTTGCAGCATCACCGAGATGGGCGGTGCAACGATGATCCCGAGCAGGCCAAAGGCGTCTGCCATGGCCAGCAGGATGATAAATGTCAGCAGGGGATTATCCTGCTTGATCTTGAAGAGCCGCGGCTCCACCGAGATCTGCAGGATCACCAGGACAAGCACCGTATAGAGAACCGATAGGATGGCAAGCTGGGGACTGTTCAGCAGGCCGATCACGAGCGGCAGGATCAGGGCCAGTACGCCGCCCACCACCGGGATCAGCCAGGCAATTGCTCCTGTTACCGCCAACAGGGTGGGATACGGGGAACCGAGCAGCCGGTATCCAAGGCCCAGCACCACCACCGCCAGCGAGACTCTGGATGATCTCACTGCGCGAGTAGGCGCCAAGGTCCGCTTCGATCGTCCGCCAGACATTGCGGGCATGCTTGCGCTGCTCCGCCGGGAGCAGGGACAGCCAGAGACGCTCGAAATGGTTTTGATTGATGCTCCAGTACACGCTCAGGAACAGGGCGATGACCAGGCCGCTCAACACGCCGCCGATGCTCTCGGTAAAGCCCAGCACGGCGGAGAGGGCCATGCTCGGCTGGCTGGTGATCCCCAGGAACAGGTTGTCCGGTGTGGGCAGCATCTTTGCCAGCGGGCCGCCTGCCAGCCACCTGGGCAGCACCCAGGCGCTCTGCCCGGAAAGGTTCTGGGCCAGCTGCTGGAAGTCGTGGATCAAAAACCGGCCGACAAGGAAGAGCAGCAGTCCCACCACCACCAGGGCGACCAGGTACTGCAGGACAAGCAGAAAGCGTGTCCTCAGGTCTTGCCTGGATTCGCTCTTCGAGATCGGCCGGAACGTCGCCGCAATGGCCAGCGAGAGCAGTACGTACACGAGCACGATCCGGAACTGCCACAGGGCCACCAGCCCCAGCAGGGTAGTCATGATCCCGAGAGCGACGATCAGGACCCGCTTTGTCACGCTGCCTCCGTATGGTTGCTTTGGTCTGGGCCAGCAGGGTATCCAGGTTCTCGGTGATCGTCTCGATCTCGTCCATGACCTGCTCGATGCGCACGATCTTTTCATCCGATCCGCCTTTCTTGTGGCGGGCCTGCTTGCGCAGGTCCTGGATCAGATCCTGGGTCTCATAGCGCAGGCGGCTGGCGTAGTCGCGCCCTTCAGACGGTTCCAGCTCCACAGTCGTGGGTTGGAAGACAAAGTGGTTGAGGATCAGCTGGATGATGGCAGCCATCGGGATTGCCATGAGCGCTCCGGCAATGCCGAACAGTGAGCTGAAGGCGAAGATCGCCAGCAGGGTCACAAACGGGTTGACGCCCACGGTCCACTTCATGATGCGCGGTACCAGCAGGGTGTTCTCGATCTGCTGGATGATGATCGAGGCGATGATAACCAAAATGAACTTATTGGGAGAGATGGACAATGCCACCAGGCCGGCCGGGACCGCTCCCAGGGCGGGACCCACCATTGGCACGGCCTCCATCAAGCCTGCCACTAAGGCAAGGACAAAGGCGTTGGGCAGGCCGATCAGCAGGTAGGCTACCAGCGCCATGGCGCCGATGGACAGGCAGAGCACTCCCTGGCCGATGATGAAGTAGCCCACACTGGCCTCCATGGCCGAGACCAGCTCGTTCATCGCCTCACGCCGGTCCTGGGGGATCAGCAGCAAAAGCGACCGGATGATGCGGGGACCATCCAGCGTCCAGTAGAGGGTCAGTGCCAGGATCACGATGGTGGTGAAGATCACCCGGGCTGCCAGGGCCACATAGCCTGAGGCCATCTCGGCGGAGCTCATGGGGCTCTGATCGCCCGCGGCTGTACTGAAGAGCCTGGGCAGGCTGGATGGGCAGGTAAGCTCCCAGGCGGTGAAAGAGCTCGCTGGGAGAGTTGACCAGCCAGGCGCGCAGACCCTGGTAATAGGCCGGAACCTCTCCGAGGATGGTCGCTCCCTGTTTGAAGATCACGGGGAACAACAGCCAGAGGAACCCGGCAATCAGCAGCAGGATCGCCAGGTAGACCAGGATCACGCTTGCCATCCTCGAAATCCCGCGCTGGCTCAGCCAGTTGGCCAGCGGCCGCAGTACGGTCCCGATCACCACCGCAATAAACAGGATGAAGACAACCTGGTAGAAGCGGAAGATCAGCCAGAAACAAAACGCGACCAGGGAAAAGACCAGCGTCGCCCCGACGACACGGCGAAAGGTCCACTCATAGCCTGGGGGAGTAGTTGTTGGTACGACTGCCATAGAATTCCAAATCTACCCGTCGAATGAGGAGACGGGTGATGAGTTCCAGTGCGCTGGTAATCGGCCGTGCGAGGCGATTGGCCTGCATCTGGAAGACTCGTATATGGGGTGTATGCAGAGGTGTGGGTGTTTTGTGGTCAGCGGTAGGATGATGGGGAAATATTGGGTCAATTATAAGTGTGCCGGTTCCAGCCGGATGTAAGGTATTTCCTACTCCTGCATACGAATAAGTACAATTTGTTGTTCCCCCAAAAGCCCAAACGCAGTCAGTAACACCTTGATCGGGCCCCCTGGAAGGATTTGTCAGTAATTCCGGAAACCGCTTGACATTCGCCTCCAAATCCCTATAATGTTGATGTACTGACATCTATATCTCTCTGTAAGCCAGGGCGAACATGGACACTCGCAAAGAACTGTTCAAAATCGACTCCGGGAGCAAGCTGCCACTCTATGACCAGATCGAGCGCAACCTGCGCGACCTGATCATCAACGGCCAGCTGCAACCCGGGCAGATGGTGCCGTCGGAGTGGGATCTTTCGGAGCTATACGGCGTCAGCCGTCTCACCGTCCGCAAGGCGCTGGAGGAACTGGTGCGGCAGAACTGGCTCGAGCGCAAGCACGGCGTGGGGACATTTGTGCGCCAGCCAACCATTGCCTCCATTGCGGCCAGCAAACTCAGTTTCACAGAACAAATGAAGGCCATCGGCCGCCGGCCGGGAAGCCGTTTGGTGGGATATAAAGTCATTCCTGCCACGGTGAAGATCGCCCGCGCCCTGCGCCTGCAGGAAGGTGAATCTCTGTTCGAGATCACCCGTGTGCGCCTGGCGGACGAGCTTCCCATTCTGCTCGAGACTTCCTGTCTTTCACTGCAACGCTTTCCCTCTCTGGCCGCCCGGCAGTGGTCCGAAAATGACTCGCTCTACAAAATCCTGAGTGAAGAATATCAGGTCAATGTGACCGGGCTCGATCACACCCTCAAGCCGGTCCTCCTGACCGAGACGGAGGCGCGCTACCTGGAGGCCAAAGCCGGGAACCCGGCGCTGCTGAGCGAGATCGTCGCTTTTACCCGGGAGGGGACGCCGGTGGAGTATGCCTGGTCCTTCTCGAATGGCGACCAGAGTGAATTCTATTTTCACTTCCAGCGGATTGAAACCGATTCATAAGGAGGTCCAGGAAACCATATTTTGCTTCCCTTTCCATTCCACCCAAACCAAAAGGAGAAAAAGATGAAATTCGTTCGTTCAATGTTCATGTTGCTGATGGCGGCCATCTTCATTGCCAGCGTTGTTGGCTGTGCACCCCAGGCGGCCACCGGGCCTGCCACCATCCGGGTCCTGGCCATGGAACAGGCCGGGCCGACGGTCGATGAAATGAATGCCATCGTGGCCGAGTTCAATAAGGCCAACCCCCAGATCAAGGTTGAGATCGAATACGTGGCCTATGATGCCCTGCACGACAAGATCACTACGGCCATGGCCTCCAACCCGCCTGCCTATGATGTCTTCCTGGTGGACGACATCTGGTACGCCGAGTTCGCCAAGGCCGGCTACGCCCTGGATGTCACCGACCGCATCAGCAAGGATATGCACGACAAGATCTTCCCGGCCTCCTGGGATATCACCACGGTGAACAGCAAGACCTACGGCATGCCCTGGCTGCTCGATGAGAAGTACTTCTACTACAACGAAGACATGCTCAAACAGGCCGGTTTCGATGCACCCCCCAAGACCTGGGATGAAATGATCGAATCAGTCCAAGGTGATCAAGGAAAAGGGGATCGCCGAGTTCCCGATCGTCTGGTCGTGGGGACAATATGAAGCGGCCGTCTGTGACTGGGTCACCCTGCTCTACGGGAACGGCGGCAGCCTGGCGGATGCGAATGGCAAAGCGACCTTCAACAACGAGATCGGTGTCAAGACCCTGGAATGGATGCTCAAGCCATCGATGATGGCCTTACCAAACCCGGCCTCGGCTTCCTATGTGGAGGAGGATGTCCGCAATGTGTTCTCACAGGGCAAGGCCGCTTTTGCGACCAACTGGCTCTACATGTATGACCTGGCGAACTTCAACAAGGAACAGTCCAAGGTGACCGGCAAGATCAAGATGGCGCAGATGCCCGCCTTTGCAGGCTCGGGCGTGGACAGCGCCACCATCAATGGCTCGATGGGCTTCTCCGTGGCGGCCACCTCCCCGAGCAAGGACGCTGCCTGGAAGTATGTCGAATTCCTGACTTCCGAGGATGTCCAGAACCGCTACTCCGCGCACCTGCTGCCCATCTGGCAGACCAGCTATGAGGGCGAGAGCCTGACCAAGCTGCAGGGCTACACCCCCGCCAATGCAACCACGGTGCCCATGTTCAACGAGCAATTCCCGTATGCCCATGTACGCCCGAAGGTCGCCTTCTATCCCGAAGCCTCCAAGGCGCTCCAGCTCGCCCTGCAGGAAGCCCTGACCAAGCAGAAGACCCCCCAGCAGGCCCTGGACGATGCAGCCGCCAAATGGAATGACCTGGCAAAGTAGATAATCTAAATTGCCGTCATTGCCCCGGCGAAGGCAGCCGCATTGCGAGGAGGGTGATCTTCCCGACGACACTTGCGCCGCACTGCGTTCGGTGCAGTGCAGGTGAGCAATCTCTTTTCCGGCTAATAGGAAAATAACATTCTATGAGATTGCTTCGCCGCCAAAAACCGGCGGCTCGCAATGCAAACAGCCGGAGCGGAGAATTTTTGAAAAGAGAGGATGGGGCCACAAAGCCCCATCCTCTTTCGGAGAATTCATGCGGCAAAAGCGCACCCTTGCACAACAGGATGCACTGGTTGGCCTGGCCCTGATCGTACCCAGCCTGCTGATCATCCTCGGGATCACTCTCCAGCCGATCCTTTCGACCCTGTACATCAGTCTGTTCGAATCGACCCGGGGTATCAACACCCAGCAGACCTTTGTCGGGCTGGGTAATTACGTCGAGCTCCTGATGGATCCGGTCTTCTGGATCACGATCCGGCGGACGATGTACTTCACGCTAGTCTCGGTCGGCCTGGAGCTGGTGTTGGGACTGGCCATCGCCCAGCTGATCCATTCGCATCCCCCCGGCTGGAAGTTCCTGCGCACCAGCCTGATCATCCCCTGGGCCGTGCCCACCATCGTCAATGGCACCATGTGGCGCTGGATCTATAACGCCGACTATGGCGCACTGAATGGACTGCTCCTGCAGTTGGGTATCATCAAGGATTATATTCCCTGGCTGACCCGGCCAAACATCGCCATGAACCTGGTCATCATTGCGGATATCTGGCACAGTGTGCCTTTTATCGCCCTTATTCTCCAGGCCGCGCTGGCCACCCTTCCTACCGACCTGGAGGAGGCTGCGGCCGTCGATGGCGCCAATGCCTTGCAGCGCTTCTTTTTGATCCGGCTGCCTCTGCTGCGCCCGGCCATTTTGGTCGCACTGATCATCCGCACGGTGGAAGCCTTCCGGGTATTCGATATCATTTATGTCGTCACCAACGGGGGACCTGCCAACGCCACGATGACCGTTTCCTTCCTGACCTATCTGGAGACGTTCAGCTTCGGGCATGTCGGGCGTGGCTCTGCACTTTCCTTCCTGATCTCACTTTTCACCCTTGTCATGGCTTTCGTCTATATCCGCTTCCTTTATAGACCGGAGGAAAAACTATGAAAAAGATCCTCCGGACGATACTGTTGACATTCCTGGTCATCCTCGTCCTGCTGTTCATCTATCTGCCGGTAGCCTGGCTGGTCATCTCCAGCCTGTCCACGCGCTCCGAGCTGCTCTCCACGCCCATTCATTGGATCCCGCAGCAGCCCACATTCCAGAACTACATCAATATCCTTTTCCCCGGCCAGGGCACCTCGGAGGTGGCCAGGACTTTCCGCATCACGTTGATGAATTCGCTGCTGGTTGCCTCCTCCGTGACGGTGATCGCCCTGCTTGTGGGCTCGCTTGCTTCCTATGCATTGATCCGCCTGCGCTTTCCATTCCAACGCGCCATGTTGATCGGCATTCTTGGCACACGGATGATCCCGGAAATTTCGCTGATCATTCCACTATATCTGTTCGCCACGCGGGTGGGGCTGTTCAATTCGCGGGCCATCCTTGTGATTACCTACCTGAGCTTTGCCCTGCCTTTCGCCATCTGGCTGATGGCGGCCTTCTTCGACACGATCCCTCTCGAGCTGGAGGATGCAGCCCGCATCGATGGCTGCAATCGCCTGGAAATCCTTTGGAAGATCATCCTGCCCATCTCGGCGCCGGGCCTGGTGTCCACCGGCCTGTTCGTCTTCCTGACCGCCTGGGATGAGTTCTTCTTTGCCCTGATCCTCACCAGTACCGTGGCTGCCAAGACGGTGCCTGTGGCCATCGCCGAATTCTCCGGCCGCTACGTGGTGGATGTGGGCGGTATGATGACCGGCGGTGTGCTGGCTGCCATCCCGCCGGTGCTGCTGGCGCTCCTGTTCCAGCGTTACATTGTCAGCGGGTTGACCGCAGGGGCGGTGAAGGGCTGATGGATAAAGTCATTGTCGGTGTGGATCTCGGCGGGACGATCGTCCGCGCCGGTGTATTCGACCTGCAGGGGAACTTGCTTGTCGTCGACGAAACCCCGGTCGAAGCGGCCCGCGGACCGGAGCTGGGTCTGCGAAAAATCCAGGAGCTGATCGGGCAGGTCCTGGTGGAATGCAAAGCGAACCGCCTCACTGGGATTGGCATTGGCGCGACGGGCCCGGTCGACCCGCTCCGCGGGACGATCCACAATCCGTTTACGCTGCCCGGCTGGGACAATGTCCCCATTACCGGGTGGCTGCAGAATGCGTTCCAAGTCCCGGTAACGCTCGAGAATGACGCCGATGCAGCCGCGCTCGGTGAATATTGGCAGGGCGCCGGGCAGGATGCAAAGCGCCTCTACGCGGTAACAGTCGGGACCGGAATCGGGACGGCGCTCATCCAGGATGGACAGATCTACCGCGGCCTCGACGGGGCGCATCCGGAGGGAGGCCACATGGTCCTGGATCCGACCGGCCCTCTTTGCTACTGCAAAGCGCGCGGCTGCTGGGAGAGCCTGTGCGCCGGGCCGGCCCTCGAGCGCCAGGTGCAGCCAGTTCCCCCTGAGGCGGCTCCCGCCTGCTTGATTTGGCGTTGGGCGATCCCGAAAAGATCAGCGCCCGGATGATCTTCGAAGCTGCCCGGCTGCACGATCAGGTGGCTCTTGAGATTGTTCAGCGGGCGATGCAGTACTTCTCACAGGGCATTCTCAACATCGCCATCCTGTTCGTCCCGGATGTGATCGTGCTCAGCGGCGGCGTGATGCGCAGTATTGAATTCTTCCTGCCCGATCTGCAGCAAACGCTGCAGTCGCATACCGATATGGTCCCAGCAGACCGCATCCAGGTCCTGCCTGCCAGGCTCGGCTATTACGCCGGCCTGTATGGCGGCGCCTACACTATTTTCAGGGAAAACCCATGACAGATAACCCGTATATCCTCGATATCCTCAGCCAGCCGGCATCCATGAAAGCCGCGCTGGAAAACTTTGACCCTGCACCCCTAGTTCCTCTCGCCGCCGCCCTGCAGCGCGGCGACTTTGACCGGGTGGTGCTGACCGGCATGGGCGGGTCGCAGTATGCCTCCTATCCCACCTGGTTGACTCTGGCGGCAGCCGGCGTCCCGGCCGTGTGGGTGGACACGGCAGAATTGATCCATCACGCTCCCGGCCTCATTACTTCCAAAACGCTGCTTTGGTTCTTCTCTCAATCGGGCAAAAGCGCCGAGATCGTTTCAGCCCTGGACTTCGAACGGGTCCAGCGCCCCGGAGCTTTGCTGGCCACCGTCAACGATCTCGAATCGCCGCTTGCGCAGGCAGCTGGGTCGTTCAATGAACTGTCTGCCTGCATACCGATCCGCGCCGAGGTCGAGAAGACTGTTTCCACCCGTACGTATACCAATACCCTGGCGGTCGGCCAGCTGGGCGCCCTGGCACTGCTGGGCAGGGACGTTGAGACTGCGCGGGTATTGCTGCAGCAAACCATGCTCCGCATGGAGGCATATCTGTCCACCTGGGAGGACCGGGTTCAGAAGCTCGGCCAACAGATTGGATTCCCCAGACGACTGGCCATCCTTGGAAGGGGATCCTCCATGGCCGCCGTTTACACCGGGACATTGATCCTGGGCGAAGCCGCCAAGTTCATGGCCACTCCCTACCAGGCCGGTGAATTCCGCCACGGACCGTTGGAACTGGTGAATCCCGACCTGACGCTTTTGCTCTTCGCCGGGCCGGCAGAAACACGCGAGCTGAACCGGCGGCTGCTCAAGGAGCTGCGCGGCTACCAGGTCAACGCTTATTGGGTCGGCACAGATTCGGTCGAATGGCAGGTTGAGCTGCCCGAGGTGCCGGCGATCGGAGGACCCTTAATGGAAATCCTTCCCGTTCAACTCTTGAGCATCCACCTGGCACGGCAGATCGGTGTCGAGCCCGGGCATTTCTTCCACAGCGGGAAGATCACCCTGTCTGAATAGAATACCTTCGAACGAAAGATGATGGGCGAACCGTTAAGCGATCTTACTTTTGAACAATGGATCACCTTTGTCTTTGACCATCCTGTGGATGAGTCCCGGCTGGAATGGTACTGGGACCTGACCGCGGACAGGTGGGAGGGGCCTGCCGCGCGCACCGTCGAATATCTGACCCGGGCATTTGAGAAGGCAGGGACCGTGTTCCAACCCTATAGCGACAGCCAACTCAACCAGGGATTCTGGTATATCGTCAGCAATGCCTGCTCCAACCATATGTTCGCCCTGACGGATATGAGTGTGCCATGGACGGAGAGAAGGAAATGTATCCGCTCGATTTTCACGCTTTATGAACAGTGCTTCGCGAAACGCTGCACTCCTCATTTGAGCCATCTCGATGAGCCGGGCGCAGGTCCGCTGAACCCTGTATGTTATATGTGGTGGGATATTATTCCCGTTTATGGGCATCCGGAGGATCCAGGCAGCAGAGAGATGGATCAGGAAATTCTCCAGGTCCTGGAGTCCACCTTGCACCTGGACTCGATCCCCTGCCGCGAGAGCGCTTTACATGGATTGGGCCATTGGCAGCTGCAGTATCCAAAGCAGGCCAGGGAGATCATCAATCGTTTCCTGCAGCGCAACGATCTTCTATCGGATAACCTGCGCGCATACGCCCTGAGTGCAAGGAGTGGGCATGTGCTCTAAGGCGCATGCGAAAAGGGGTATCGATAGGGCAAAAGCAATTACAGGTCCTGCTTCTGAAATTTTGCCCGAAGCAAGGAATGAAGACTCAGAACTACAATCCTGGCCAGCGTCCATAAGGGAATTCTCCCCAGCATGGATGTGACAGAAAAGTCAGTGACCGCACCGGGCGTGCAGCGTTGCTCGGGTGTCCAGGCGGAGCTCTTCGCTCCGCGAATGGTACGGATCTTGAATTTGATACTTCTTCCGTCTTTCAATCCATCCAGGTGCCAGCGCGTAGATGGCTCTATGTTTACGGAATGCCATTCGGGGTCCCTGGCAGGTTTCCACTGAATCTCATAGCCCGTAACGGGTTCGTCGCGAGGGGCATCCCAGACCAGGTCGGCGGCATGAGAGGAAGCGTTGGCAAGCACTGCAGTGGGTGGAGGCGGCACTGCGTCTGTTTGCAACGCCGCCCGTTCTTTTTCCGAGGCGATAAAGCGTTCGATATCCCGGGTGGTGACTGCATTGATCTCAGGCAAGGAGGCATGGACGATGATACCGGGGGGATAAAAGTGAGCGGCGGCCATATTCTGTAGTTCCTGCGGCGGCTCATCGCCTGTATACGGTGCCAGTACCAGTGAGAAGTTTAATGTCTCGCCATTGAACGACGGTCCGTTTGGCTGGAGGGCACCGCTGAAGGCCTGCATGATGACTGTCCCGTTGCCGTTGCCGCCCAGATGGGAGTAATCAAGCTGCCTGCCGTAATACGAGCCGAACGGGTTCAGCGAAATGACCTGCTGTCCATTCTGTTCGCGCAGGCGCATGGGACAGAAGGCCATGGAGGCGAGCCTTTGGGCATCTTCGCCGACCAGCAGGCCCTGCCAGCCGTTCGATACCGCCACCCAGCCCGCAGTCACCTGGTGGTTGAATAAATCCAGGCTGCGGTTCTTCGGATTGATCCTTCCATAATCCAGATCGTAAAATGAGGTGATGCCCATATGGTTGTGTTTCCAGACACGCAGCGGTCTTTCCACGGTTGCCTGGATGGAGGGCGTCAGCTCGAAAGGTGCGGTCTCGATCCAGCGCAAGTCCATCAGGCGGCGCAGTTTCTGCGTCAGGTTGTGAATGACCTGGCGTTTGGGCGTGGCGGCATAGCGTGCGGCAACCTCCACAAATAAACAGGGCAGATCCTCGTACAGGCTAAAGGTGTACGTCAGCTCGCTGCTGAACTCCCCTGCGGGTGTCTGCATGGGGATGTGGGTCTGCATTCGGACGCGCTGCAAGCCGTCCCAGGTCTCATTGCTCAGATCCACAAACTGATATCCGGTCGTGAAATATGTTTGCCTGTCGTAAGTCACAAATGGAGTCAGAAAACCTGGCCCGCCAAATGAGGCGCCATTGCAGGTGAAGAATTCGATCCCATGATCTTCTGAGAACTTCACCTCCAGCCATTTGTTTTTGAGATGTCTCACCGAGGGAGATACCGAGGCGGCCGAGGGTTGGATCCTGATCCTAAGTGGGATAGCAGGCTCAAGGTCAGCTTCGAACCGGACCCGGGCAGCGGTCCGCCCATCCGGAAGGGACTTCAGATCTGTGAGTGATGCCCGAATCCTGCATCCCAATTCGTCCTCCGCGGAAACTGCATTCACCCCAACCGGCAGGACGACCGGTAAACTGACAGGCACGCGGGCGGGCGCAGGATCCATATTGCGTCCGGGTGGTGTCAGGTTAAGCTCAAAATCATAAAGAGCGGAGGTTGGTTGTTGGAGGGCACAGGCTGCCTGCCGTTCGGCTTCTTCTGCGAGTTGACGCGCACCATCCAAAATGGCGTAGGCTTTGTCCTGGCGCTCTTCATTGATGATGGGCGTGGACATGCCAAAGTGCGTCGTCGTCAGGCCGATCAGCCGCTGGAAGAAGGACGATGCCATGCCGTCCCAAAGGGCACCATCGAGATCCAGCCCGGCTCGTTTGGCAAGCAGGTCGGCGCGGTAGGAGGCAAGACGGGACTGTTCGAGCAGGGTCCAGGCACGCAGGCTGGCGCACTTTTCCGCCCAGGAGTAGCTGCCGTCAAAACCGCCATCCGCCAGGTCCTGGCGCACGATGAACTCGCCCTTCGGGGGGTGGCTGGCTGTATATTCAGACGGCAGGGCAAAATCCGCCCATGGATATTTGTTGACCACATGCAGGAACTCCTCCAGCCCGCCCATGTTTGGCATCCATTTGAGCGTGGGCAGCCACGTCTCGAGATCGGCGTCTTCATTGATGTTGAGAATGACATCCGACCGGATCTCCCCGTGCAGCTGCTTCTGATGCAGGTCCAGCATCAGGTTTTCCAGCGAGACCTGCTCGATCAGATCACCGGCCGCGATACACGGCAGCAGAGCCAAAGGCGGCTGGTCCTCGCGGCTGCGGAACCAGAGCGGGTTGTAGCGCTGTTCGTCCGGCAGAGGGGGGATGAAGGTGCTGAGAGTGTTGAATGGCACACCTGCATAGTACAGCATGATCCCGTCCAGGCCGTATTCCTTCAAAATGGCTTCCTGCCCGATCGTAAACATGGTCTCCTGAGGGCGGTAGAAGGGGGCGACCTTTCCGAAAAGCTGCTTCAGGCCGCTGCCCCAGGGATTTTCCAGCGTCCAGGCCACGGAGGCGCGGAACTCATCGGTCGTCGCGGCATGGTTGGCTCCATTGTTAAAGGGACCTGGCACGATCTCGTCCAGGCCTGCTTCCACGCGGCAGCGAATACCTTCGAGGATATCGGGAGAATACCTGGGCAGGATCTCCTGGAACGTCCAGTAGACCTCGGTATCCCAATACGCACGCGCTTTCAGCCCAGCCT
Source organism: uncultured Chloroflexia bacterium (assembly GCA_963750005.1). Taxonomy (GTDB): domain Bacteria; phylum Chloroflexota; class Anaerolineae; order Anaerolineales; family Villigracilaceae; genus Defluviilinea. The sequence continues at coordinate 89,692 of CAVVPC010000029.1, read as the reverse complement.
GGTTGGCGCGGTCCAGGATCTTCAGCACTTCCCGGATGACGCGTATATCCGTGCCGAAGCCGGCTTCATCGGGCGTATCCCCGCGCCAGGAATGATAGAAGTTGATGTGAAAGCCGAGTGCGACGTAGACTTTGAAGCTCATGAATATTCCTATTAATTCCGCCGGAAGGGGAATGATTTTGTATAATAGCCGTCATCATTTTACATCGTGATTGCGTCATTTCGCCATCCTGGAGATAGCAATGCAGAATACATCGGAAAAGTTAACTATCTGGCAAAAACTCGGCTATGGTGTGGGGGATTTTTATGGAGGCGGGGCGGGGACGCTGATCAGCTTCTTCTACCTTGTTTTTCTCACCGATGTGGTCCGACTCAGCCCGGGGCTGGCCGGGGCGGTCATCCTGGTCAGCAAAGTCTATGACGCGATCACCGATCCCTTCGAGGGGGTCATCTCCGACCGCACCCGCACCAAAATGGGCCGCCGCCGCCCGTACCTGCTGGCCGGTATCCCGTTGGTCTTCCTCTCCTTCGTTGCCATGTTCTATCCGATCGCGCTCGAAAATGAATATGTCCGCTTCGCCTATGTCATGGGATCTTATTTGTTTTTCTCCACGGTAGTCAGCCTGGTAACGCTCAACTACAGCGCCTTGCAGTCCGAGCTGACACTTGATTACAATGAGCGCACGTCGCTCGCAACGTTCCGGATCTTCTTCTCTACGATCTCTTCCATCCTGTGCGCCCTGCTGCCCCTGGAAATTGTCAAGGCGTTCCCGGATGTGCGCACAGGCTGGATCGTGACCGGGGTATTCTTCGGTCTGCTCTTTGCTTTGCCTTTTGTTGCCACGGTTGCGATTATCCGTGAACGGAAGGAGTTCCAGAAGGAGATGCGGCCCTTTCACTGGCGGCAGGCGTTTGTCGAGCCGTTCCAGGTGCGGACGTTTGTCTATGTGCTGATCATGTACGTGACTGCCTTTACCGCCTTCGATGCCACCCAGTCCATTGTGGTCTATTACATCAAGACCTACCTGGGGCGCGGGGAGGAAGTGAGCTTTGTGCTGGGCACATTGTTGATTGCCCAGGTGATCTCGCTGCCGATCTTCCAATGGTTGAGCAAACGGACTTCCAAACCTCGGGCATACCTGATCGGCGCGGTGATATTCGTGGTGGTCATGTTTTTCTCCTTCCTGTTCAAACCCACATCCCCCGGTCCGGCATTATATATATTTGCCGCCCTGGTGGGCGTTGGCGCCGGTGGAGTGGTGATCATGATCTACGCCATCTTCCCGGATATCCCCGATGTGGACGAATTGCGCTCCGGCGAGCGCCGGGAGGGGACCTATTCGGCGCTGACCACCTTTACCCGTAAACTCTCCTCCGCCCTAGCCATCTTTGCCGTGGCGCAGGTGCTTCAGTTTGCCGGGTATATTCCTCCTGTCTTGCAAGACGGCAAGCTGATCGAGTCGACCCAGACCGATACTTTTATCAATGCGCTGCGGCTCTTCTTTGTCATCCTCCCGGTGGTATTCATTTCGTTTGGCATTTTCTTCGCCACGCGTTTTCCCCTGACCGTCGCCATCTATCAGAAGCTTGAAAAGATGCTGGTGGCAATGCGCAGTGGAGAGGAAGTGAATCCACAGGAAAGACAGGAATTGATCGAAGAGTTGATCGGTTAATTCCCTGGAAAATAATTTAATCGAGGCGATCTATGAATGCATATATCCTGGCCCTGCTTGCAGCTTTCTCGTTTGCGCTTGGCACGGTACTTCAGCAGCGTGGAACCCTTCAAACCTCCGCCAAAGAAGGTGACTCCCGCTTCCTGGCAGAGATCATCCGCAAGCCTGTCTGGCTGCTGGGTGGTTCCTTGCAGGTTTGCGGGTGGATACTGCAGGCCCTTGCATTGGATAAGGGCAGCTTTGTCGTGGTGCAATCTTTGTGTGCCTTGAGCCTGGTCTTCGCACTTCCGCTGGGAGTTCGCTTCACCGGCCAGCAAGTTGGGCGCCGTTCGATCCTGGGAGCCTGCGCCACGCTGATCGGAATTATCTTATTTGTGGCTGTCGGCCAGCCGCAGGGAAGCTCCTCCCTGCCTGAAGCATCGGTCTGGTTGATCTCTGGTTTTGTGATTGCAGCCCTCATGCTTCTAACGGCCTGGTTGGCGAACGGCCGTAGGGGCGCTTTATCCGCGACATTATTTGCCGCAGCGGCGGGTCTTGGATTTGCATTTCAGGCTGCGGTTACCAAACTGTTCATGACCCAGATTGGCTATGGTCTGGCGGCAATCCTTTCGTCATGGACCACCTATGCACTGATCCTCTCGGCGCTGGCCGGGTTTGCTCTGCAACAGTCCGCCCTCAAAACCGGATTTCTGGCTCCTGCAATGGCGGCCGGCAATGCCTCCACCCTGATCATGAGTGTGATTTTAGGACTGACCCTGTTCGGTGAATCGCTCGCACACGGCCAGGGACAGCTGCTGCCTGCCATCCTGGGTCTCATTCTGGCGATCGTCGGAGTGGTGATCCTTTCCTCGCCTGAATTTTCGCAGATGAAAACCACGAGTGTGTAGCTGGCCCCTGTATTTTTTCCTGCCTGCTGGAAAGCCGGTTTTGAGCTCCTGCTCTATAGCTCAGAAGTACAGTTCGGGCAGCGTGTGGCTTGGAGTGGAATGCTCGTGAAACAGTGGGGACATTCCTTTGTAGTTGGCGAAGGGGCTTTCTCGGGTTGTTTTTTGTATAAACGATTCATCCCGCGAACCATGAGGAAAACGATAATGGCAATGATGAGGAAATCAAGGACCGCTTGCAGAAAATCGCCCCACTTGATGACTGTATTCCCGACAGTAAAGGCCAGGCCGCTCAAATTGAGACCTCCCAGGAACAGACCGATAATTGGCATGATAATATCGTTTACCATTGCAGTGACGATTTTTCCGAAAGCACCGCCGATGATCACACCCACGGCCAGGTCGATCACATTGCCTCGAAGGGCAAATTCCTTGAATTCCTTCCACATCTTAAACTCCTTAAGAAACGATAAATGATCCTCTATAAGTTTTCGAGAGAGGAAATGCTGCTCGCTTAATCGGTCAAGCCGCCTGCAAGAGCCGCATCTATAAATTAAACGAAGTGGCCAGCTTGTTTGTGATTTTCGATTTGTTGACCGATGGGAAACCGATGAATACCCAGGCGAATGATGATGCAACTCCAGATCGCCAGGCTGAACTTATCCTGTTCTCAAAGAGTGCGTGAGTTAATTACGGACTTTCCCCAGGGAGGATCCGTATTTCGAATTTTCAGACAGTCGGTTGGTGGATAAAAAGGAGTTTTTCGAACAATCGGAACGTTAGATCAAATCCATTTCACGTGCCTTGTTGATCGCCTCGATGCGGCTGTGGACTCCCAGCTTGGTATAAATATTTTGAGTATGGGCCTTGAGGGTAAAAGGGGACAGGTATAGCCTCTTTGCCACCTCGGCCGGGGCCAGACCGGATGCCAATAGTCGCAGGACTTCCAATTCCCTCTCACTTAAGGGATCAACCAGGTCAAAACGCTCAGCGTCTATTTTGGGGGCAGTTCCAGCGATTAGCTTTTTAGCGCGCAGCGTGTGGAAGGAGGTTAATCAATTGTCTGGCATATCGGGCGTGGATTTTTCTCTCTATTGCTTGCTGTACCAGCCTGTCGAGTTCGGGGCCGTCATCGAAAAATCGGGTGTATCCACAGTTTTCGGCAATTTCCAGTGCTCTCCCCAATTCAGCCATGGCGGCGGGTGAATTGCCCTGCCCATCAAAGAGTAAGGCGTGAAGAATCGAAAGTTCAGCCACACGAAAGACAAGCCCGCACTCTCTGGCAGATTGCAGAGCGGGATCAATAAAAGTCGACGCTTCCTGAAAATGACCGAGAGCGATTTGCACCCTCGCCCAGGCCAGGTTGCATAAGTACTCTGTATCGCAGTGATAGGGACCGATCCCCAGGGCGAAGAGAAAATTTGGATTGGGAGCATATTTTTCTGTCCAGGTTTCTGCTCTTGCCCGCACTTGCGGATCCTGCAACGGTTTGTTTAACAGCAAACAGGACATCCAGCGCCTCGGCACAGGCAGCATGTTGAGGACCCAAACGGCTCATACGCATCAGGATTTCCTGCGCTGCCAGCACCATTCCTCTGCCGGTGACGCAATTGGGCTAATTCGATGAAACCGTGCAGCTCCATCCAGGATCCCCAGCCGAGCTGTTCAAGTGTCTTGACAAGGAGGCGCTCTGCTTCTTCGATCTGGTTGTGTTCCAGGAGCAGGATACTCTCTACAACGTCCAGGCCGCGCGCAGCGGGGATTTCCGCGGCAGGCTGGACGGTTACGCCAGCTGCACCGGCCATTTCCACGAACTTTTTCTTCCACTGCTGGCAGAGTAGTTCGGCACGGTCACTGTGCCCCGTATAAAAAGCAAGCCTTGCCTGGTAGAAGAGATCCGCCACTCTGCCCAGGAAATTCCCGGCATGCAACATGTATGGAAGTGCCTCCTCAAATGCTTTTTGGGCGCCGGCCGGATGATTTTGCATCAACTCGGCGTGGGCAAGATTGATCCTGCAAAGGGACCGGAAAGTGGACTCCACCTCCGGCAGTAGCTCCAGGCCTTTGAGGCTCAGAGCGATCAATTCCTGCGGATCGACATAGGTATTAAGCGTGCCAGCAGGATTTGACTGCGGATGACGCATGTATGGCCGATGATCCAATCCCTGTAAGGCACACGGGCCCTGCCCTGGCCGACTTCCGCGTAAGTGGGCAGGTCTGGCTTTTCGATGGCCCGTGCGGCAATCTGTAATTCTTCCTCGACCGCGTCCAGGAAATCATTGCGAAAGGTTAAAACAAGCGCCCAGGCATAATAGATACAAATATCTGGTGACCTTTCCAGATGTGATTTGGGAATCTCACGGCACCACTCGATTACCAGGCTGAGATATCCCTGGAAAATCATCGGCAGGGCATGCCTGTTCAGCAGAACATTAACGAAGTCCCAATCCTTGCTTGCCAGAGCATGTTTCATCGCCTCGGAGATAAAGCCATTTGATTCAAACCATTGGCTGGCTTTCCGATGAAGGGAGGGAATCTGGTCAGGGGAGGAGCGGCGTAGGGAATGAAAGAGCATCTCGCTAAAGAGGTGATGATAACGATACCAGTGGCGCTGGTTATCCAACGGCACGAGGAACATATTGCCCTGCTCCAGGAGTTCCAGGACAGGCTGGCTGCTGCCTTCAGCGTCATCGTTAAAAACGACCTGGTCGCAAAGCTCGGCGCAGAACCGGTCGAGAATGGAAGTCCATAACAGGAACTGGCGCGTCGTTTCGGACTGACGCTGTAACACCTCGCTGATCAGGTAATCGACGATCATCCGGTTGCTTCCAGTAAAGGCCTCGATAAAAGCGCGCCGTTCCTCCTCGTTGGAAAAATCCTCGAGCGCCAGTGCAGCCAATTGCATCCCCGCTGCCCAGCCCTCTGTGCGTTCTTCCAGTTTGTCGATATCCTGCGCTGAAAGCTCCAGCCCCATTGTCCTGACCAGGAATGCCTGCGCTTCTGATAAGCTAAAGCGCAAATCCCGCTCCCGGATTTCCGTGATCTGTCCCTGGACGCGCATCCTGGGGAGCGAAAACGGAGGGTCTTCGCGGGTAATAATGACCAGATGCAGTGCATCGGGCTGTCGTTTCAACAACAATTGCAGGATTGAATGCACCTCCACTTTTTTGATCAGGTGGTAATCATCCAGGGCGATAAGAAAAGGTTTCGCCTCGAACGAAATTTCATTGATCAGTGCTTCCACCAGGTCAAGCAGCGGGGGAATTTGCGAGGAGTTCAGGGATGCCAGGATGGACTGCCCGATCTGCGGATTGGTTTTTTGAATGGCCGAAACCAGGTAGATCAGGAAACGGACCGGGTCGTTATCGCCGTCATCCAGGGAAAGCCAGCCGAATGGTTTTTCCGGCTTTGTGGCCGTTATCCATTCGCGGATGATGGTTGTCTTCCCAAAACCGGCTGGCGCGCAGACGAGCGTGATGCGTTTCCCGGCCAGATAACCGGTTTCGAGAGCCTGCACCAGGCGCGGTCGCCGTACCAGGCTCGATTGGATGGGTGGGATATACAACTTGGTTGATAGTACCTGGTACGGCATGGGCAGCTTCCTCTGTAGGAATATCCAGACATTTTCAGACGGCTCCATTATAAAACGCCTGCAGCTGCAAAGGCCGATGTTCGACTACGGAATTTCAGTTTTCCGCCCTGTTGGTTGTTAATTCATGGTATTTCTTCCTTCAATTGAATGGCAGGCTGGTTTAGTCCCTACAATTAATCCTGCTGGAGGATGCGGTTAATCCACCAGTTTTGATAAAGTAAGCACAGAAGAAAGGCGGAAAGCCACTACAAACAGACTGGGTCACTCGAATGGAAATCAAGGCTGATGGTATCGGGTCCGACCCGAACTCTGTCAAACCGACCGGCCAGAGCCTTCACATCCTGGATGAGCGTGCCGGGACCATTCCAGCCCGGTTGCAGATAGCCAGCCAGGTCCGGGGACATCCGTCGGCCAGGTTTGGTACGCTTAAGAAGAAGATACCTATGTATCATACAGAAATTCACGTCAAAGGGAAAATAAATCCCAACTGGTCAGACTGGTTTGGAGATTTGCAGATGCAGGAGACCCTCTGTGATGAGACCATACTCCGCGGTGAACTAACGGATATGGCAGCGGTGTACGGGGTTATTTCCCGGCTGGGAAGCCTGGTCATCCCTTTGGTTTCCGTCACCTGCTCCAAGGAATCAGATTAGACCCCTGGATTAATCCTCCGATTAATCCTCCCGGAGGATGCGAATCACCCTTGAGTTTGATACATTAAAGAGGACAGAAATCGAGCAACTTCCCACCGTATTCTGAAAGTTGGAGCAAGGCAATCGAATTTCAGAGTGGCAACCCGAGGTAAAAGATGACTTGCATTCGCATTTTGCTTGTAGATGAGCACTCCGCCGTCCGAAGTGGGTTGAGAAAATTCATCATGGTAAACAAGGATTTGGAATCAGTTGGCGAGGCGACCGACCGTCAGGAAGCCGTCCAAATGGCCGCATTGCACAAGCCGGATGTGATTTTGATGGATCTTATGAAGCCAGGCATGGATGGTATTACTGCCACCAGGGAGATTTATCGGAAGCACCCTGAAGTCAAGATTATCACCCTTACAAGTTTTTCCGAGCAGAAGATGGTTCGGGGAGCGCTCAAAGCAGGAGCCATTGGCTACTTACAGAAGAATATCACTGCTGCCGAGCTGAAAAACGCCATCCACGCAGCTCATGCCGGCCGGATGACCTTATCGCCCGAAGCTATTCAAGCGATGGCATAAATCCTTTTTTGATCTGATATCACATCCAGATGCGGCCTACTGAGATCCGGGAATCAATTCCTTGAAACGGGAAATAAAGTTTTCCTTCTGAAACCTGTGGGAATTCAGGACCAGATGGGGACCATGGAAACAAGAGTAGATCCGTTCAAATTTTTGCAGCGCCTCGATTAAACTCTCCGGGGATTGTTCAGAAAAAAAGACACCCGTCTCCTCATCGATCACTGTTTCAAGCGCTCCTCCTTTTCCATAGGCAATTACCGGGCAGCCTGCAGCCTGTGCCTCGACAATTGCGATCCCGAAATCCTCCTCAGTGGCACATACAAACCCACGGGCTTTTCCGAGCAGTTCCATAACCTGCTCATCTGGCTGATAGCCAAGAAATTGGATATTCGGTTTTGCCATGCGGGCCAGATGATGCATTTCGGGTCCTTCCCCGATGATCAGCAGTGGAAGGTCCAGCTGCGAGAATGCCTGTACAAGGATGTCAACACGCTTATGAGGTACCAGCCTCGTGACCGTGATGTAAAAGTTTTCCCTCGTTTGTGCGGGCGCAAACCGGTCAACCTCCACAGGCGGATAGATAATGTCAGCATCGCGCCGGTATGCGCTTGCTATGCGGTTGGAAACTGCCTGGGAAATCGCAACAAACTGATGGACATGAGAAGCCGCTTTTTGATCCCATTCACGAAAGGCTTTCATGAATTGGTCCATCACCCGGTTCATTGGATTATGCGTTCCATTGATATTCAAATCCATCCAGGCATAACGCATGGGTGTGAAAGTGTAGGAAATATGATGGGCGCCATTGAAATTTTGCACGCCATGCGCAACTGCATAGCTGAAGGAAACGATGGTTTCATAGTTTCGAAGGTCGAATTGCTCGATGGCGTACGGCATCAGCGGCAGGAACAGACGATGCTGCCTGTGGGCAAGTGGCAGCCCGTCTATGAAGGATGTTTTCACGCTTCGCCTCCCCAGAGGCGTTTTTGTAAAGACCCGTTTGTTATAGACCAGTGTAAATACATCCGCCTGTGGAAATATCTCCAGAGCAGTGAAAAGCACCTTTTCAGATCCCCCAAGCGACGGAAGAGCATCAATTACGAAGGCGATCCTTGGTTCAGATTTCATTCAATGTCTTCCAGATTAGTTCTGCTGAATACAGCCAGGGAAAACAGTTTATGCGTTCATAGCCTCTTTCGACCAATGTTGCCGATAGATCTTCGTTATCCAGGCATGTCCGCATGGCAAGTGCCAGATTGCGTGGCTCGGAGCTCTTGAATATCAACGCAGCCTCGCCTGCAACCTCCGGCAGTGCTCCACCATCAGAGACGATCACCGGCGTACCACAGGCCATGGCTTCGAGGGCGGGCAGGCCAAACCCTTCATCCAAAGAGGGAAGCACGAACAATGCGGCCTTTGCGTACAGGCCGGGAAGGTCAGCCTCCGCTACATAACCGAGATACTGTACGCGTTCGCTCGCGCTTGTGTTGATTGAATGGAATACAGGTCCGCTGTCTCCTCCGATGACGAGCCAGAGATCCGGGTATCCCTCATTGATCTCGTCCCATGCCTTCAACAGGATTCCCAAATTCTTCCTTGGCTGCAAGGAACCAATAAATAGGATAAATCTTCTCGGAAGCGCGGGTAATTTTTGGCGGGCACCCGGAAAAAAACAGGATGTGTTTACACCGTTGGGTGTAACAATCACCTTTTTGATGCCGAACCGTTCCATCACTTTCCGCTGTACGTGGTGGGAGGGCGTAAAAACGACTTTCACTCGTTTTATCAATAAAGGCAGAAATAATCGATACCATGTGGAAAATCCTTTACTGAAATATTCGGGATGTTCCAGTGGACTCAGATCGTGGATGGTCAAAGCCTGATTGGGAACCATCAGAGGACCTGTATTGGCCGGTGACCATAAAATGGATTTGGATGTCAGTCTTGACGGCAGGATGAACTGCTCCCACGTGTGTCCCGTCACACCATTTGTCCGCGTCCCTTCGACCCGGAACCGACTTCCCGATCAAGGAAAGGATCTCACGCCCATACCTTTCCACCCCGGTGACGCGGCGGGAAAGAAATCGTCCATTGACCACCATCTCACGCATGATTGGCCACCTGACCCGCCCAGAGACCGAGCACCAGTCCCAAGCATGATTCGTCCCGGAGCGAGAGTCCAGAGATAATGATCGAAGAGACTGATCAGCCCCAATCCGGTGACCATCGCTCCCGCAAGAATTGCCTGGGGTGAATTCGATTGAAATATCCGGAGAGCAATATAAGTACCGAGACTGAAAATCAAAATTAACCCCACGACTCCCAGCTCTGCCGTGATTAGTAGAGGGAGATTGTGTACAGGCTCAATGGGTGCGCCCTCAACGGCCGTCCTTGACAATTCAAGAATGAATGAACCAATGCCTGCACCAAAAACCGGGGATTTTTGAATGACCCTGATGGCTTGCTGCTCCAGCCAGAACCGTCCCACGGTGGAGATTTGCTCTGTCGGCACGCCTTGATTGCCGATCCGGGTAATGATCAGCTCTCGAAGGGGATAGAACGTGCCAGTCACGGCAATAGCGATCGTGGAAATTAACAGAATCAGTTTTTTACGCTCAAAATATTTCGATTTCAAGATCAGGATGGCACCGAAAGCAATGAATCCCAGCCACGCAGAACGGGAGAAAGTCAGCACCAGCAGGATGACGCCCAATGTGAGCAGGAGTAATGCCGGGTAGTTTGATTTCTTGCTGAGAAGGAATAAGCCTGTGGGTCCAAGCAGCGCAATCAGGACAAGACCGCCGAGAACGTTGGGATGCGGCATCGTACCATACGCCCGAAGGATCCGCGCTCCGCTTGCCAGCTGCACCACACTTGCCCCAGGCAGGGAAGGTGTGAAGTTGCCTGGCCATTTCAATCCCAGTGGCTCCAGGAAAGTGGTGGATTGCAAGGCAAACTCTGCAAAGCCTGTAATGAGCTCAAAGCTCAAAGCGCAGCATAAGCCAAACATGGCAACCGGCCAGACTTCATGCCAGTCGGCCAGGGAAACGATAAGGAGCAGGACGAGCCAGAAGTGCAGTGAGAGATAGAGGGAGGTACGCCAATCACGAGACCAGAGAATACTGGTCGTCATAAACAGCACAAACACCAGGAGAATAAGGAAAAATGGCCGAAAACGCACGAAGAGGATTCTGTATTTCCCCCGATATTCCATGCGAGATCTTTACCGCCAGCCATAGGACAACTGCCAACACTACGAGCGCATCGCTCAGGAAGAATAAGGCATTGTCGTAGGTAAAATAAACACGAGGGTGGGAGAATTGTCCAACCGTACGGTAGATCCAGAAACAAAGGGCGAGTGGCAAAAGACCAATGAGAAAGGAATAAATTTTCCGCATTGTCCATTCTGCCTGTAAGGGATACAGTCGTAATGCACCCAATGCGGAAGTACTCACAAAGGCCAGCAGCGGGAAGACACCCCATGCAAAGGATGTGATCGGCGGGAAAGCGGGGGAGGGGCTGGCCGACAGCGGTACGGCATTTGGGTTCTCGTATACCAAAATGCCATCGGCAAGCGTTTTGACCTTTTTCCAGCCCAATCCATCCAGGAGGGGAATAAATGGACTACGATAGATAACTCCCCAGCGGGTCCTTACGGGCGCCCGGGTTTCCGGGTTGACAAATCCCCAGCGGACGGAATGCCCACTGGATTTTTGCAGAACAGGTTTAATGGCTGCCATTCCATCTGGAGCCCAATAAACCGTGTCCACCTGGCCGATGCCGCTTTTTCGTAGCTCAGGGAGAGTACGCGCGGTGTGATAACTCCCGTCGATGGTGGTGGCCCGGGTAAGGAGATTTAGATATGCAAACTGGTCGCCGAACCCGAAAGTGATATAGCGCCATTGGGAATTGGTCCCATGATTAAGAAAATCAACGATCGGGTTGCATCTCAATAGATTTGGGTTGAAAAGGCCAGAGCAACGGCGTGAACCACGATCCAAGAGCGGTAAAGGCTAGAACAAAAAAAGTTGCGGCTGGGATAAAACTCTTTCTGACTGATTGCCGGCATCGTTCTGGTACTGAATAGGTTTCTCCATCCCCGTTTGAGCCGGATCAGGAAAATCCCGAAAAATGGAGTCAGAGTCAGGCAGGCCCAAAATGCAAAGCGGTCGTATGTCAGCCACTCCCAGGCTTTCCCAGAAAAATCCGGGGAAGCGGAGTTGTCCCGCCAAGCCCGAACAGGAAAAGAATGGTGAATGAGACCAGTAGTCCGGCATTAAGCGTGCAGGCCATCTGCGAATCAAGAAACGGGATCAATACTACGAACGGACCGTAGAGCGGGAAGAAGAAAATTGCAAATGCGAGTGGATCGGTGAAGAAATTGTGGCGTGAGAGGTGATCGATGGGTTTTTGCAATACCTGTGCCGTGCCCCATTGCCAGAAGGGAAAAATGACGATCAGGCAGGTGATGGCGGAAGCCGCACCAAAAAGCAAAGCCTTCGCAGGAGCAACCATGCATACTTGAGCCGAATATTCTTTGCCCAACAGTCGATTGATTGCTACAGCAAAGATCAAAAAGGGCTGCACCATCAGTGTGGCATGGTGCATTGCCATGGATGTTGTGATGAGCGCAGTCGATAAAGCAAAGTTGTGGAGTCCGCCTTCGCGTAAAAAGCGGTTAAGGCTTGCGGCAGCGAAGAGAGCTGTGAGAGTGCTGGTCAAAAAAGGCAATTGCCCGAAGATATGAGCGGTCACATAGATGGGCAAAAGAACAGCCGAGGCAAGTGCCGCATACGAGGCGGCTGTCCTTCCCGTAAAGATCCTGCTGAACGCATAGACCCCAAGAGGGTAGAGCGTTGTGACGATCCAGAGGATGAGTGCAAATGCCTTGTCAAAGCCCAGAAATGGGACGAATAATGCAATGAGCTGATGGGTGAGTGGCGGATACGATACAACCGTAAATCCTGCATACCAACGCGCCTCCCAGAGTGAGAACCAGTTCTCTGCATAATGGGTCGCAAACAGCATATGGGTATAGGCATCGTAACTCAGGCGATAGCGTCCGCTGAGTATGAACAAGCCATGGCAGACGAATGCGATCAGGATTGCCAGGCGTACACGGCGTGGGATCATACAGGCTTCTTCCCCCGGGCAGGTATGGCAAGCCGCTTCGAGCTGAGACGTTTTTCCAGCGCTCGGTCGAACGCCTGGAGATATTTCCTGCACGTTTCATAGGGCCGCGTTCGTTGAATGGCAATGAAGTTATGGGCAGTTTGACTTTTTCGTTTTTCAGGAGAGGAAAGCATCCCGTGGAGCGAGTTGCTGAGGCTGCTCACATCTCCGCTCTTGAAGAATTCGACTTTCAAGTCGCTCTCTTCAACCAACTTTCTGATCTCGCCCAGGTCCGAGGCGACGACAGCCCGTCCCCAGGCTGCAGCCTGGACCAGGACGCTGGAAGAACCGGTCGATGCACTGTATGGGAGTACAACCAGCTTTGCCCGGCGAAATAATTCGATGACCTGATCTTCGGAAGTCTGTCCCAGCCATTTGATTCCATCCATACCGCCAAATCGCGCCTTCAATTGTTCCGAATAATTCGGGAACCGTACATGATCTGCGCCCGCAATGGTAGAGACTCAGGTTTGGATATTCGATCCGCAGCGATTGGAAAGCAGCGAGCAATAATTCCAATCCCTTGAAGGGGGCCAGGGTGGTAAAGAACAACAACTCCTGCGAATCAGTCTCTGCCAGCAATTCAGGCTCATGATAGGCCCCAATCGGGATATGAGTACAATCCACGCCGCGTGCAGAAAGCCAGTCAGTATAGTTCTTCATCGTCAGGCAGACAACGTCAGCCTGGGATGTGATTTGTGTAAGAAGCCGCGCTCCCACTTTTGCGAAGGCTCCTCCAGGTGCATTCAGGGCGCGCAGGTCGGTCAGCTCCACCAGCTCATGGACCGTGACAACTGTTGGGACACCCATTCGCCGAAGAAACAACGGTGTAAGCAGCCCGGACACATTTAACCACGGGGACTTGCCAAACACGCTGGCACCCGTATTGAACCAGACCAGATCAGGATTTAACCGCCTCACCCGGGACAAAATGGCCGGCCGCGCGCTCAATTGACCGGGCACCCAGCAATATTCAATTTCCGTTAAACCAAGGTGATTGGGTATTTGCCCGTTGGGGTGTGAGCCTGCCAAAACCGTGATGCGCGTAAACGCTCCTGACGCAGCGAGTGCACGGGTAAGATGGTATCCATATTGCCCAATCCCGGTGATGGCTGGAGGAAATGGACTGACGATCACAAGATTCATGTAAATATTTGACAGAAACTATTGTGCGTCGTATAGTTCTAGGACTTAATACGTCCGATTTTACTCGATTGGATTAATATATGTTGGAACAGGTTTCGAGCGATATTTCACAAGCAGTTTTTGACACCCTGCTTTACTCGGATGTCTTTGATTTTCCCCTTACAGCGCCTGAAATTCACAGTTATCTATCGGGAAGGTCGGCAACGTTTGAAGAGGTCTGTCAGGCATTAAGTTTGGATCCCGGATTTTCCAGGGTAGGCGATTACTTCACCCTGACCGGACGAGAGGAGATTGTCCCTGTTCGGGAAATCCGTGAGCTGCGTTCCCAAAAACTGCTGCCATACGCTCTCGCCTACGGACGGATTATCGGCTCACTTCCATTCATTCGCATGGTGGCGCTGACCGGGTCACTGGCTGTCCGAAACGTTTCAAATGAGGAAGACTTTGATTATATGCTGGTCACACAGCCGGGGCGATTGTGGACAGCCCGGGCCTTTGTGCTTCTGTTCGCTCGTTTGACGCGCCTGGCGGGACACACGATTTGCCCAAACGTGATGGTCGCTGGAAATTCCCTGGAATGGGGCCAGCATGATCTTTATTCAGCCAGGGATCTGTGCCAGATGATCCCGATTGCCGGGATGGACATGTATCTACGCCTGATGAAAGCCAATCTCTGGGTGCGTGACTTCCTTCCAAATATCTATGAGGAACTGGCTACGGCCCCGTTGGAAGAAAAGCAGGGATCCATAAAATATATTCAGGGTATCCTTGAATTTCCATTGCGAGGCCGCCTGGGAGATCGCTTCGAACGCTGGGAAATGAATCGCAAGATCGAGCGTTTCTCCAGGCAGGATGGTTTTGGTGAGGAGACAGTCTTCAATGCCAGCATCTGCCAGGGGAACTTCGATCATCATCGCCGATGGACACATCAGGAAATCGTGAAAAGGCGGGCGGCCTCCTCAGAAGATGTCAGCGTGGAGAGGATAAGAGAATGACGAAGATCCTTCTCGGTCAATCCTATTATCTGCGCTTCGATCCCAAGCTTTGGGAAGCCATGCAGCCCTATCCGCCGCTGGGGACCCTCTATGCGGCGAGCTGGCTTCGCCAGCACGGCTATGAGGTTGCGCTTTTTGATGCGGTGCTGGCAGAATCTGAGGAGGAATGGGCAGCAGCGCTGGAACAACACCGGCCACAATTCGCGGTCCTGTATGAGGATAATTTCAATTATCTTTCCAAGATGTGCCTGCTTAGGATGCGGGAAGCTGCCTTTAAGATGATCGAAATGGCCAGGATGCGCGACTGTACAGTCATCCTGTGCGGCGCCGATGCGACCGATCATTCTCGGGAATATCTTGAGAGAGGCGCCGATTACTGTATCATCGGCGAAGGGGAGGAAACGCTGATCGAACTGCTGGATCGTCTCTCGGCGGGCAGGGAAGCGAAAGATGTCATTGGTGTTGTCTCCCGTCATTCATCCCTCGTCACCCGCCGTCCAGATATAACCTACCTGGATGCACTGCCTTTCCCCGCCTGGGACCTGGTGGACATCGAACGTTATCGCTCGATCTGGATGGAACGGCATGGGTACTTTTCGATGAACATGGTCACCACCCGCGGCTGTCCGTACCACTGCAATTGGTGCGCCAAGCCGATCTGGGGACAGCGCTACAACTCGCGCTCTCCTGAAAATGTCGCGGCAGAGATCAAGTGGCTCAAGCAAACGTATGCGCCTGACCACATCTGGTTTGCCGATGATATTCTGGGATTGAAGCCGCATTGGATCGAGAAGTTCGCAGCGCTGTTGAATGACGAAGGGGCCCTAATCCCATTCAAGTGTTTGCAGCGCGCAGATCTGGTCAACGAAAAGACCGCCGCGGCGCTCGCCCGGGCCGGATGCAGAACTGTCTGGCTCGGTGCCGAGTTGGGCTCGCAGAAAATTCTGGATGCAATGGACAAGGGCGATCAGGTGGATGATATTTATCGGGCCGCAAGCCTCCTGCATGCCAATGGGATCGAAGTTGGTTTCTTCCTGCAATTTGGCTATCCCGGCGAAACATGGCAGGATGTGCAAAAGACATTGAAGATGGTGCGTGAATGCGCGCCAGATGACATCGGGATTTCGGTTTCCTACCCGCTGCCCGGGACAAAATTCTTTGAGCGTGTTAAGCTTGAAATGGGAGAAAAACAGAACTGGGTCGACTCGCAGGATCTGGCCATGCTTTACCACGGTCCATTCCCGGCCGAGTTTTACAGGATCCTGCATGGGCGGGTTCATTATGAGTTTCGCGCACGGCGTGCTCTCCGCCGGCCTTCGATGCGGAGTGTTGTCTCCATCCCGCGTAATCTATTTGGCGTGCTCAAGAGCGAGATTCAGTTGAGAAGATATTTATAGTCATGGAAGATAAGTTCGACACGATCGCGGAAGCCTTCTCGCGCACGGCAGAAAAGTATGACTCATTTGCCAATGATCATCCCAACCAGACGCGCATGCGGGAAAAGGTGTATTCGCACATCGAGCGATTTGTACCGGTTGGATCGCGCATTCTGGAAATAAACGCCGGCACAGGCACGGACGCGGTAGAACTGGCGCGGCGCGGCTATACCATCCACGCGACCGATATTGCTCCTGGAATGCTGGATCGCCTGCAGGATAAGGTGCAAAGGTTTGGTTTGAGCGGGAGGGTGACATATCAACAGTGTTCCTTTACCGCATTGGATCAGATCAAGGGAGCACCGTTTGACGCAGTTTTTTCAGACCTCGGCGGGCTGAACTGCATTCCCGACCTCTCGCCGGTCATCGCCCAACTGCCAAATGTGTTGCACCCAAATGGTCTGGTCACCTGGGTCCTGATGCCGCCAGTCTGTTTATGGGAGATGGCAGAGATTTTCCGCGGGCATCCGAAGCTTGCCTTCCGCCGGTTTGGGCGCCAGGGAACGCGCGCCAATCTCGAAGGGTTAAGCTTCACGGTACATTACTTTACACCGGAAAAGGTCCTCGATTGGTTTGGAGATAAGTATGCCTGCCTTTCCATCGAGGGATTATCGGTAATCACGCCGACGGCGGAGTCCAGGAATTTTGCAAAGCGCTACGCGCGCCTGTATAGGATTTTGAGTTGGATCGACGATCGGCTGGCAACGCGTCGTCCATGGCGCGGCTGGGGGGATTTTTTCATCGTCACGTTCCGATATTTACCAGGCGGCATGAATCATGAGAAAAAAAGATGAGCTTTCCTATCTTCCCTGCTAAACACAAGTTAAAGGAGCTTTATGGCGCGCAAGAAATTGTCCGTTATCGCAAGCAGATTGGACGCATGCCCTCCTTATCCACGCCTGCAGGGATCCTCTTCTGCCTGGAACGGGGACTTCCATGGCGATTGCGCTGGCGGGTCCCTGTCAGGCGCGCAGGAGGAATGAACGGCGATCTCTATGCACTGAAGAAGCCAAGGAACAGGATCGGGATCATGACGGGCTTCGGCGGAGGCTCGCCTATGACAGTGGAGCTTGCCGAAGAATTTGCCGCCATGGGGGTGAAGTGCATGATCCTGATGACCTGGGGAGGTATCCTGCAGCCAGACCTGGAGCCGGGAGATATCGTTGTGATCGATCGGGCAATTCGAGATGAAGGGACATCTTATCATTACCTGCCGCCCGCCAAGTATGTAAACGCGGATGCTGCCCTGGCGGATCAATTGGTTGAGACAATCCGGTCGCGGGGCGGAAAGTGTTCACGCGGCACGACCTGGACGACAGATGCCCCATACCGTGAAACGCTGGATGAAATCCGGCAGTACCAGGCTGAGGGTGTGAAGACAGTGGAGATGGAATCGGCAGGGCTGTTCACGATTGGACAGGTACGCAATATCCCTACTGTCTCCGTCGTTGTCGGCATGGACAAATTGGCGGAATACCGCTGGCAGGTACCCGAAAAATTGTCGGCGATCCTTCACTCCCTGGAACTTGTCTACCGGTCATCCCTGGATGTGCTCAAGGATCGTTCTGGATAACCGCTTTGAGCCACAGTTGTAGCTGGTGACATGCCGGAGACTGGCAGACCGGCATTGGACATCCTTATCCCCCTGCGGCCTTCGCGGTAGCTGCGGAACGTGTGTGAACGTTTAATTTCTCAAAAATTGCCTTCAAGTGCCTCTTGACCGTGTTGGTGGTAATCACCAATTTCTCTGCAATTTCCTTATTGGTTAGATCCTTGTGCCAGTAAATCGAGGACTTCGCGTTCGCGTTCGGTCAGCGCATTTAATTCACTCTGGGATTGGTGAGTCTGTTTTGTCTCTTCAACTACACGGCGGAAGGAGGCACGGTCGAAAGCGCGTTTCTCAATATAGGCCGAAACAGAAAACTCTGCATAGGCCCGTTGAATTTCCCCGGTCTCCGTAATGCCGCTGACGACGATCGTGGGAATGCTGCTGGCCTGGGTAGCAGCAAGCAATTGATAACCTTCCAGATGCGAATTCGTTGAATCAGGGTTTGGGGGACTGGTGATAACTCCCTGCAGGGACAGGTCAATTACGGCCAGCGAGAACTTTTCCCTGCGCAGGTAGCCAAGTGCATCTCCAAAGCTTGCGCATGTCCGCACGTGGAATCCGGTATCGATCAGGAGTTCCTCGAGAATGCTCCTCCAACCGGCATCATCCTCAACCACAAGCGCCTTTTCATTCGAATATTTTACTGGAACGGGTAGGCCCCTTACAGAAGCGGAGGAGGCTGATGCAACGGAGGCAGGAACCGGCGAACTCGGAGCTGGCGGACTTACCAGAATCCGATAGACGATATCGCGGAATTGGCTGCGGTGGAAACTTTCCTTGCGAAGAAATGTAAATGCGCCATAATCTGTAAGCGCGGTGACAGCCAGTTCGACCGTTGCAAAGCCTGTCAGGAGAATCGCGCGGCAGTTGGGATCGAGCCTGCGGACCGCATCCAGTACCCGCAAGCCATCAATATTATTGTGATCATTTGGCGAAAGTGAAAGGTCCACCACGATAACGCGATGCGGCTTGGATTTCAGCGTGAGCACAGCTTCATCGAGATTAGTGGCAAGGTCCACTTCCATCCCGCAGTCCGAAAGAATTTCACTGATGATTTGCTGCCATGAATGATCATCTTCGACCACCAGCGCGTGGAGAACCTGTGCCATCAGGAACGCTCCACGATGGGCAGGCGTAATTGAAATGTTGTGCCAGAACTGCCGTCACTTTCCACCGCGACCGAACCACCCAGGCGCGTCATCAGTATTTTTACCCACCATAAACCAAATCCCAATTTTCCCGGATGGGCTGTACGTGAAAAGTTCAATTCGAAGATCTGGTTATGAAGTTCCGGCGCAATACCAGGACCGCTGTCAGTTACAGTAACTTCCACCCATTCAGGCATTGCCTCTCCACGAATAAGGACTGAACCGTTTCCATTCATCGCGGAAATTGCATTTTCCAGTAGGTTTCGAAATACAAAGGTGAGGCTTTGCCCTCCTGCGATGACCTCAGGCAGATCTTCAAGCCCGATCGTTTGAATCTGAATGCCGCCCGGGATTTGAGTGACATGAATGGCATCATCACACGCGGGCCGCGATCTGAACGTTTTCCAGGCGAATGGGGCGCAGGTTGGATAGATTTTCCTGGACGATCTGCATGGCGTCCGCGGCACTGCGCTCGATCTCGGTCAGGTTGTTTGCAAGGTAGATGTCCCGATCAAGCATGGGTTGATATTTGTCCTGAATGGCTTGAATACGAACTGGAATGGTGCCGACCTTGTTGTTCATGTTGTGCAATAAATTTGCAGAAATATCGCCAACAGCTGCAAATGTTTCCGCCGTCCAATGTTTTTCCTGCGAGATTCGCAATGCCTGTTGACGGGATTCGTTTTGGACAGCCAGCGCCGCGTAATTGGCGAGACACGCCAGTACCTTTTTATCCCATTCGGATCTGGCGCTTCTTGCCTCGTCTGGTTCTGTGGTGAACACCCCGAACATTCCCAACACCTGGGCATCTTCACTACCCGGGAGCGGGATCAACAAAACGTTGGCTGGTCCATCGCTGCCAAAATTCTTTCGGGGAATTGAGTGCCGCCGTCGGATGAAGTAAGTTGGTACTCGCCCAATTCTTTCTTTAGCCAGATCGCGCTTGAGGATGTATTCAACAGGTCGTTTGCCATCATACAAAGACGATCCAATACCTTTTGGGTGGGTTGTGTGATCAATAACTGGGCTGCTTCCTGCAGGGCATCCAATAAACGGACCTCCTGGATCGCGGTGACAGCATGGGTTGCAAGCGATTGCAGCATGTGGTTGTCGTCTTCAGAAAATCCACCAAGCTGCGGGCTTTCCAGGTTTAACACACCTTCCAGACGTCCACTGGCATTGATCAACGGAACGGCCAGCTCAGAGCGCATCTCCAATTTTGAATCAAGCGGATAATAAATTTCTGCCCAGGGTTCCTGCTGCAGATCTGGAATGAGCAAAGGCTGTCGTTCGCGTGCAACCAGTGCCATGATGCTGTTCCCGGCCAGCGGCAGTTTTTCCACCAATGGGCGTTCCAGGCGCAGTCCATGGACGGCGCTGGTGACAAGGAATTCACCATTTTTATCAAGCAGACGAAAGATCCCATATTGCGCATTGGTGATTTCAAGAGCCAAGTTGCAGAATGGAATCAAGAGTCTCTTCCAAGACGCAGCCGGGAGGAAATCAGCAAACCGGCCCGGCGCAGTTGATTGAGTTCTTCCTCCTTGCGAATTAAGTCGTGTTTCACCCCCGCAAGCCGTCGTGCCTGATAGATCGCCATGGCTGCCTGGTTGACAAAATTATCCAGCATGAATTGTTCAAGTTCAGTGAACTGGCGTTCCTCATGCAGGTAAATATATAAAATGCCCACCGCTTGTTCTGCAACAATCAAGGGAAAACAGGCAACTGCCTTGACACCCAACGCCGCGTGATAAGGATGGACATCCAGGTCCGGTTCTTCATACGACAGGCTTCTGCGGCGGCGATGAATCGTCCGCATGCCGATTCCTTGGGGACGCGGTGCATCATCCGGGCGGTTTATCGCGTTTGGATGTTTCCGTCCTTCTGGCTCGGCTGAAACGCGCGATTCCCGTTCGAACGTTCCTGTGGCCTGGTCATGTGTATAAATCACTGCCGATGAGCCCGGGACCACATGAATGGCGCTATTCACGATCAACTGCAGGCTGAAATCATTTTGACTTGCATCATCAGAGCCAATATGATTGATCGCGTTACTGATCTGATTCGAGAATCCGTAACGCTTCCAACAGACGTGGATCGGTCTCTTCTGGGGAAGATGGGAAGGGTTTTGCTGTCATTTCAAATCGTACTCGTTCATACGTTGAAGATGATTTTCCCATTGGTTGGTCATCCATGCAAGTTTTGGTCATTGCAGATTTTGGAGCAGTTTTAAGCCCAGCTGCAGTGCGAAAAATCCCAGGGCGATCCCACAGGCAAAATTCACCCAGCGGAAGAATGTCGGTGTGACAAACTTGCGTCCCCAAGCGACGATCCCGCCATGACGAAGCACCAGAGAACGGCTCCACTCAGAAACCCGGCAAAGAAAATGGCGAAATCAGAAGGCTGCGGTCTTCCCGAGATGGAAGCGAATACGGTTGTGCCCAGCCCTGTCCAGAAAACGATATTCATGGGGTTGCCCAGGGAGAGGAACGCCCCATTCGTAAAATCGCCGCGATGGTAATGGGCAGAGTTTGTTTCAAGTTCCTTTCCCTGGCGGGCATCCTGAATTGCACCCCAGGCGAGCTTGAGCATCAGCAGGATGCCGATCAGGCTCAGGACGATTTTCGCAAGATTATTTTGGACGATGAAGGCCAATCCCGTCAGCGCAATGATCGCCCAGGTTGTATCTCCTACAAGAGATCCCAACTGGACGAAGAGAGCCGGGATAAATCCGCGTGCGGCGCCGCGTCGAACCGTTTCGGCCGTGATCACGCCGGGAGGGGCGCAGAAAGCGATGGCAAGGATGAAAGAGGAGAAAAATAATGGCATGTTTTTTTAGAAGACAGACCGAGGAACGCCTCGGTCTGTCCTTGTAATTCTGTCATTGTGATGACATAGGAGCCGAGGTCGTGTGCGCCGTGGCGACAAACCTCCCGGTAGCCAGGGATTGCTTCGGGCTACACCTGCATTGCGTGCTGGCGCATATCGCCCTCGCAATGACCGTTAATAATCAGCAGTCAAAGTACAACACATACTCATGGGGGGTGGGGCGCAGGCGGACAGCGTCCACTTCGTAAATGCGCTTGTATTTGATGTATTCCTCGAGAAGATCTGTTGTGAATACACCGCCTTCGAGCAGGAAGTCATGGTCGGCTTCGAGCGCATCCAGGACCTCGGTAAGGGAGCTGGGTACCTGCTTGATTTTCTTCTTCTCTTCGGCAGGCAGTTCGTACAGGTCGACGATCGTTTGGCCCGCCGGGATCGATCTGGTTGCAGATGCCATCCAGGCCTGCCATAAGGATGGCTGAGAATGCCAGATATGGATTACAGGTTGGGTCCGGCGCGCGGAATTCCACGCGCTTGGCTTTGGCGCTATTGGTGGCAGGGATACGGCAGATCGCTGAGCGATTGCGCTGTGAGTAGGCAATGTTGACCGGTGCTTCATATCCAGGCACAAGGCGGCGATAGGAATTCGTTGTCGGGGATGTCAGCGCGAGCAAAGCCGGAGCGTGCTTGAGGATGCCGCCGATGTAATACTTCGCAGTTTGCGATAGACCCGCATACCCACCTTCCTCATAAAATACATTGGTGCTGCCTTTCCACAGGGAGGAGTGGACATGCATGCCGGAACCGTTATCCCCGAACAGGGGCTTGGGCATGAACGTGACGGTCTTGCCATATTGGCGTGCAACGTTCTTGATGATGTATTTGTAGAGCAGGAGATTATCTGCCATGCGGGTGAGCGTGGTGAAGGTCATGCTCATTTCACTCTGACCGGCTGTAGCTACTTCATGGTGGTGCAAATCCATCTGTGACGCCGGCTTTTTCCATGGCGAGCATAAACTTGGAGCGCAGAGTCTGGAGCGTGTCGGTAGGGGGAACGGGAAAATATCCGCGCTTTGGCGATATCTGTCCGCCGTAGTTCTTGCGGTCGGACCGGCCGCTTTCCCACCAGGCTTCTTCACTGTCGATGGAATAGAACGATTCATTCGTCCCGGAGGAGTAGCGGACGCCGTCGAAGACGAAGAATTCCGCTTCGGGCGCGAAGTAAACCGTGTCGGCGATCCCGGTGCTCTTGAGATATTCCTCCGCCTTGAGCGCCACGTAGCGCGGGTCACGGCTATAGGCGTCAAATGTGAGCGGATCGAACACATTGCAGCTCATGACCAGGGTCGAGATCTCGGCGGTCGGGTCGACAAATGCGGTATCGGGATCCGGTTTGAGGAGCATGTCGGATTCGTGGATCTCCTGAAAACCACGGATGGACGAGCCGTCAAACGGGATGCCGTCCTCGAAGAAATCTTCTGTCAGACGATGAACGGGCATCGTAAAATGCTGCCAGGTTCCGGGCAGGTCGATGAAGCGAAGGTCGACCAATTCCACGCCCTTTGCCATTTCCAGAACTTCTTGAATTGTATTTGCCATTTGTTTATCTCCTGCAAATGATTTGTATTGTTATGAATGATGGGGGGGATTATATGGGTGAGGCAAATGCCAGGTCTATTACCCAAATGGGTACATTCTGGAGGCGCTTTAAATTTAGGGCGGCTGAGGATATCCCAGCCGCCCTTACAAAAGGAGATTGTCTCACCCACGAGACCAGGTATTACTTACTCATTATCGCTCTGGCAAGAGCGATCGCGTCGCTGGTTTGGCCGATTAGTCATCACCCGGTGTTGGAGTTTGTGACATGGTTCGACGGTTATCGATCATGGGCTTCAAGTCCTGAAGTGATTTAGGCGTACCATCGTTGCCATGCATGACATATTCGGGATAGGCGGCCACACCATGTTCGTGCAGATCGAGACCTTCGACTTCACCGGTGGTCGACACTCGCAGTGTGCCTGTGAGTTGAACTGCATACATCAATGCGAAGGAAACAGCAAGAGTAGCGACTGTTACGGCACCGCTGCCAATCGCTTGAGAGAACAATTGCCCGGTACCCCCGCCATAGAAAAGACCGGTAACCGGTGAGCTGACATCTGCCCCGGTGGGCGTCGGGAGGAAATACTTCCCCGCAGCGAACAATCCCAGGGACAACGTTCCCCAGATACCGCCTACCATGTGTACAGGCACAGCACCGATCGGGTCATCAATCCGCATGTGTTCCAAAAGATCGGCACCCCAAATAACAACCAATCCACCGCCTACGCCGATAAAGAACGCGCCAACCGGATCAACCCAGTAGCATGGAGCAGTAATCGCGACAAGACCTGCCAAAAAACCATTAACGGTTGTACCGACATCCCATTTATTACTGCGGATGTATGAGTAAATCATCGCGGTCAAGCCAGCAGAACAGGCCGCTAATGTGGTGTTAAAGGCCACCCGCCCAATCCCCTGCATATCCATCGCCGAAAGGGTACTGCCAGGATTGAAACCGTACCAGCCAAACCACAGTATCAGGCCTCCGCAGGCGCCTATAATGACGTCATGCGCAGGCATGGGTCCGCCGCCATCACGTTTGAAAACCCGGCCAAGACGAGGACCAAGAACTATTGCACCTGCCAGGGAAATTGCCCCACCGATGGTATGCACCACAGTGGAACCTGCGAAATCACGAAAAGCCAGAGGTTGCATAACCGCCAGCCAGCCATCTGGACCCCAGGCCCAGTGACCGATGATGGGATAAATAAATCCGGTGACGGCCACACTATAGAGGAGATCACCGATGAAGCCCGTGCGCCCAATCATTGCCCCGGATGTGATCGTGGAACAGGTATCGGCAAAGGCAAATTGAAATACCCAGAACGCCAGCACAGGTATACCGGTTGAACCATATGTTTCCGGTAGACCCTGCAGAAAAAAGCCGGATGTGCCAATGAAGGGTGTCCCAGCCATAAACATGAAGGCAAAACCCCAGGCCCAGAATGTGATACCACAGATACAGGTATCGGCGATGCCTTCAGCCAGAATGTTGACAGCTTCGCGTGAACGGGCGAAACCAGCCTCCAGCATTTCAAAACCGACTTGCATACAAAAGACCAGGAAAGCGGCGATCAAAACCCAGACTGTGTTGATTGCGTTGATTTCAGGAGTTGGATCATCTGCCGGGCTGGAAGCGTGTGCAATGCGCGGCACGAAGATTGTTATCAAGCCCAAAACAATGAGCACACCGATCATCTTTCCGGCCATAAGTACGGCGGCGTTGTATCGTAGCCTGGGATTCTTAATATTGACCAGAAAATGCTTTCGGTACAGATTCAATTGAGTAACCATGGGAAACTCCTTTTATACGAATTAAATAAAACAGAAACGATGTTGTGTATTTTAGAAGAATCGATATCCCTCTTCCATTCTCCTTATGGAGCATTTTGAATGAATAAGGTATCGTTTTGAGGAAATCCGGCAATAAATACCTTACCCAAATGGAGGATGCCAGGTAACGCAGATTGCAAAACGGCTTGCAAGTTAAAAGACTTGCAAGCCGTTTTGCGAAAACTAATACCCTTTATTACGGAGACACTGCCCCGAAATGGGAAAATAAAGACACGAAGTTTTTTGATTTGTATTTTCTCAGTAACTTCGTGTCTCAGTGATTCAAACCATTTTTATTCCGTCGCGAACCGTTGTTCCTCCTGTTGACCTAATGGCACCAGGCGCACAAACATATTCCTCCAATCGATCAATAGACCGAGCATCTTCTGCGCTTCGTCAGCTTGATGATTTTGTTTCAGCTCATCAGCGTATATGGTCAACAGCTCACGCAGGTTATTTAGATCATTTTCATTGACTTCCTGGATCACAACCTTCGCTCCCTTCGCCAGCCGGCGCTGGATCGCAGCCTTATCAAGATTAAGATGTGGCTGCAGACGAAGATATAAAACACCGCCTGTCATTCCGGCACAAATCCACGGACCCGGATCGCCGAGCACCAGTACACGTCCAGCGGTCATATACTCGCATAAAAAGCCCTTGATATTGGCACGCACGCCGATAAAACCAAGGCTGTCATTCAGCGGCTTGGTGATCTCGCCGCCGATAATGACATCCGCGCCGGAAAGACGGATGCAGGCGCGCGAGTCCGCGTTGCCTTGCACGATGACAGTGCCATCCGTGCCGCCGTAAGCAAGACTTTTGCCGACGGAGCCGTCAATCAACATGCCGTCGTGGTTGTAACCTTTCAAGATGACTACGCGTCCGCCGGAGATACCTTTTGCAACACCATCCTGTGCGCCGCCTTCGACAACGATGCGAACGGGCTCTGCGTTGTACGCGCCGAGGCCATTCCCGGGGACGGAACTGCTAAAGAAGCGTAGTGCTGTTGTTGGGACGGAACGTGTCTCGATCTCATCGAGCGGCTGGCGCCATGTCTCCCTATGACCGCCGACGCCGCCGTGCCCGGGCAGCCAATCCCAATTATTGCGATAACGGGTCAGTGCACCGGTGAGATGTGTGCCCAGGGCACGATCGACGGGAGTCACTTTGTCATCTTCAAAGAGAACGGCATCCTGCCGGTAATTCGTAAAACTTTCCATCACGAGATTGGAAATAACCGTCGTCAGATGATTGCGGGGACGATGGAGGGGACCGCGATCGAGGATTGCAGTTTCGTGAAGAGGTAACTCAATGGGAATGGGCCTGGCATTCATATATTCCTCCACGGTAACAAGCATTTCCCGTAAATCTATTTTTTCCTGATGCGAAATCTGTTGGAGTAAATCAGTACGTCCCACGATATCCTGGGCATGCTCGAATCCAAGCCTTGCGACGATATTTTGCATCGCTTCGCCAAGTCCATTGAAGACATTGACCAGTGCCTGCAGTCGCCTGTTCAAAATCGCGGGGGACAAAATGTTTGATTCCTTTGGCATGCGCGTCCTCTGCAGTTTCGAGCTGGGTGGTGATTCCCGTATGACAGGTACCGCTCTGACAGTCTCTGCAGATTGTGCATCCGATGGCGACCATGGGCAGGGTTCCGAACCCGACGCGGTTCGCGCCGAGACACATCAATTTGACCGCGTCTGTCGCAGAACGGACTCCGCCATCAGCCCATATCTCCACTTTTTCGCGCAGACCCGCCTCGGTCAGGGCGTGATGGGCATCCACGATCCCGATTTCGGCAGGCAGCCCCACATATCGCAGTGAATGGGAGCGTGCTGCGCCTGTGCCCCCATCGTACCCGGTCAGGTAGATGATATCGGCATCCGCTTTGGCGATACCAATGGCGATGATGCCAATGCCCGGGACGACCGGAACTTTAACTGCAACACGCGCCTTGGGATTGATGGTCTTGAGCTCTTCAATGAATTGTGCCAGATCTTCGATGGAATAAATATCGTGGTTGTTGGATGGGGAAATCAGGTCCACGCCTGGACGCGCGTGGCGGGCCGCCGCAACTTTTTGAGTGACCTTGCGCGCAGGCAGGTGGCCGCCTTCACCGGGCTTCGCTCCCTGACCCACTTTTATTTCGATCAGGTTTGTAGCGTTTATGGTCTCGGCTGTGATACCAAAACGTCCGGACGCAATCTGGATGCCGCGATTGAAGGGATATCTGCCGAGAAGGTCCGGGATCTCACCACCTTCGCCATTCAGGGAAAGCATATTCAAACGGAACGCAGCTTCTGCGTAGGCACGATAGGCAATTTCACCCTGTGAACCAAACGACATGGACGAAATAAGGAAAGGCAAGCGGTGAGAGGTGATCCCCAAATCAACTGTGCCTGCATCAACCTTTGAATTTTCATTGTAACGAAAGTCAAGAATATTACGAATCGTCACGGGATTGGTCTTGGCTGTATTTTCCACATGTTCTTCGAATGCGCGCCAATCCGCTTCGCCCTTGCCGAGTTTGCCCGCCATCTTCCAAATCTTTGGGTAAAAATGATTCACGCGTGAGAGTTCACCGCGCCCGGCGCTGTGATAATCGTTTTTGCGCGCCGCAAGGTCAGCATCCAGATGTTCCCACATCAAGCCGCCTTGTTCGGAACCGGCGTAATTGCATGCACCCAGCGTCAGCGCAATTGGATTGCTCAAACCGATGCTTGCAAACAAGCGGCCGTAGCCGCGGGCCTCATGAATCCCCATCGTGCTGATGCACTTTTCAATTCCAGAACGCAGGGCTTTGAGTGTATTCTTTATTCGCTCCGTTTGTTCCTCGATGGTTGGATTTGCATCATTAAGCGTTGCTTCAAATATCAGGTATGGCACAATCGCGTCCGCACCCATGCCGATGCACATGATCAAATCATGCAGATTGCGGATCGCAGCACTGCGGATGACCAATCCTGCCTGCCGCCGCAAATTTACCCGGGGATTCGATGCCACGAGTCCCAAATCAATTTTGCCGTTATCGCTCAATGGGATGGGAGTGGGCGATTCAATTGGCGGATTTTCCATGAAGGATAGACGCAGGGCGCGGTCGACAACGCCCAACGCAAGGATTGGATCCACCCAGCCGTTCTCTTCGATAAACGAATCCGCATCATTCAGAACGATGAGCCTGCTCCCGTTCCGAACAGCCTCCACCGCACTTTGGGCTATTCTTTCCAATGCCTGGGCAGTACCCTCATTTGCCAGTGTTACAGTTTGAATTTCCCTGACCTGTGTATCAAAATATTGTTGAGTTAACCTATCAAGAGTCATACAATCTGATTCAACTATGATTTGTTGAAGGAATTTTTCTGGAGAATGTATTGGATCATCCAACAGGAGGGGAGTATCGAGTGTAAAAGTGATTTCCTGTCCGAGCTCGCCAGGGATTAAGGGCGGACGTGCTCCGAGAATCGTTTGGGTGGAGAAATGCTCTACTTCGCGTTCGCGGTCTATGGCGGGATTGGTCACGACTGCCACAGCTTCCTTGAAATAATCGGAAATATTTTGTCGTTCCTTTGAGAGCGGCGCAAGCGGTCCATCATAACCAAGCGAACTGATCGGATCGCTGCCGTTCCTTGCCAGCTCCTGGATCCACTCGCGATCTTCGCGTCCCCAGCCAAAGGCAGACATGCGATTATCCAGTTTGATTTTTGATGATGGATGAATTGGCGTTGGCTTCTCTTCGCCTGGAGACGGATGCTGTTCGAAAACCGGTTGGAGCGTGGAAAGAGCGAGGCGCCGGTTGATTGTCTCCAGTGAACCGAAGCGACGCAGAGTCAAATTGAGCATGCGCTGTTGAATGGCGGGATAGTCCAGTACTTCAACAGCCTGTCCTCGCCGGACGCGGATACGCATCTTTTCACCCGGCGAGAGGGGAACCGGATCGATCCGCATGGTATCAAGATGATAGACGCCTTTTTCGGAGGAAAAGAAATATTCCTTTTCGGTATCGCCAAACCAGAGGGGACGCAGACCAAGGGCATCCACGCTAAAGACACATTCATCCCCGAAGCGGGAAATAATTCCGGCAGGTCCCTGGGCGAACGGGCCAAATGCCTGGCGATAGTATTTATAGATGGCCTGTAATTCGGGGGAAAGCTTCTCCACTTCACTCAGGATCGGCGGGAAGGCAATTTCCATTGCCTCCGCCAGGGTAAAGTGATAATGATGTATCAGCGAGGCCAGGAGACGATCCAAATCCTGGGAGTCGCTGCCGCCATCCACGAGATCAACACCCAGCATCTGCGCCTGTTCACGCAGCCGGGCAATTGTGTTGATCTCGCCATTATGTCCGAGCAGGCTGAACGGCTGGACGCGTTCGAAGCTCGTGGCAGTGTTGGTTGAATAGCGGGCATGGCCAATCGTAATGGAGGTTGTAAAGTCGGGGTTGCGCAGTTCAGGATAATACTGGTAAAGCGTTTCGATGGAGCCGCGGACTTTATATACAACCACATTGCTTGAGAGGGAAGCTACGCTGATCTTTGTTCGCATTTCGATTTTGAGCGCCAGATCAAAAAGCGTCCGCTCCACATTTTCAAGGGGACCATTTCGTACCAGGCCGGCGACCTGCCATAAATGAGGAGCCTGCAGATGGGCCATTTTTCCCAGAGCTTGCGGGCGGGTCTGGATGGGGCGTTCAAGTAATAAATCCACACCGCTCTCCTGGAGAAGGGTGAGAATTGCAGCTTCCGTACTGAATTCCGGGTGAGTATTGGGAATCATCAAGTGTCCCACGAAGAAGCGGCGGTCTTCGGCAAGCCAGCCTGGTTTCCCTTCGTGTTCCAATGCCTGTGCCCATAGCAACCGCGGGATATCCGTGAGCACGCCACAGCCATCTCCTTCACCATTCACTTCGCCACTGCGGTGTCCCATGATACTTAAGGCTGCCAGCGCGCGCTTTAGGTTGCCATGAGTCGCCTCGCCAGTCTTGCGAATTGACGCGACCAGCGCACAGGCATCCCGTTCATCGAGCCATGTTTTTGTGTCAACAGCAGTTAACCAATTAAATGGCTGTGCAGGCTGACCCTCTTTGGTGTCTTTGGATGTTTTCTTTTGCATTGCTCACCTCAATGAGTTGGATGATAATAAATCCTGTTAATCATAGGGCGCGAATGGAAAATTACTATTACCTGAATGGGTACTATACAGGGTGGGCGTCTTATCCAATTGGGTCATAACAAATTGCTGACTTGTTGCCGGTGCAGAGTCGAATGACACTCAATTTCCGAAGTTTTTTGTTTTAAGGCCAATTCCACCCCTGATAGAGCCTTAGAAATTTATAGGCAGACGAAGTAAAGCAAATAGCCTCACATGCATCAAATCTTCTGATGACGTAAAGGGCCTATCCTGCTTGATTAAGAAAGGTGGAAAGATCAGGTCAGCTTTTGTATCGCAGGTTCAGACTTGAGGGTGAGGAACCCGGGTCTGCCGGCGAGCCACACGAGGACCATGCCAATCGCAAACAATACCATGTTCAAAGCAAAAGGCAGGGAGCGGTTCAGGGCGGAGAGCTGACCCGCGATCCAGCCAAAGGGTGAGGTAAACACGATCAGGGTGACGTAGACCATGGCGCTGACACGCGCCCGCTCGTTCGATTCCATGGAAATTGCCAGGAGGGGACTCTGTCATTGGGCTGACAAGCGCGAAGGCAAATGCCTCCAGCACCACGCTGACTCCCAGCAAAAGTGCTGCCTGAGCAGGCATGACAACGAGCAGAAATTGGCTGATGAAGAATACGGAGAACCCCATCCATAGGGGTAAACGGAAGCGATGGACGTTGGTCAGCCGCGGACCGATCAGAAAAAAGCAGGCTGTCATGACGATCGATCGGACGGCCACATAGATCGAAATCTGTGAACTGGCGAAGCCAAGTTTGCCCGTGAAAAGGACGCCCCAGAAGTTTGTGCTGATAAGGGAGTAAATGTTGGTGATCACCATGAGGGACAAAGCCATCAGGATGGGCCTGGAATGCAGGATTTGAGGGAAGACCCCTCGATATTCGCTGCAGTAGGCTGAGGATGGATTGGTGACGGGTTTCCTGCATGCGTTTGACGCCACGCTCTGTTTCATGGGATAGAAGATACAATGTTACGAATTTGGCCGTCAGGACAACAAATCCGAATATGTACAAGCCGCGTTCTGCCGGCACCAGGCCGTAGCTTGCTACAAACCAGCCGCCCAAGGGGGCGAAGAAAGCTGAACAGACGGCGAAGATCATGATCCAGGTCCAGATGTGCACGAGATGTCTTTCTTCGGCATCCTCTACAATCAAACAGGTCCAGGCGGTGTGTGAGATGCGCCACAGGCTGTTCATCAATGCCGCTGCAACAAAATAACGCACATCCTGGGCGACAGCCCAGATCAGGCAGGGAACGCTCCAGCAGATGAGATCGCAGATGAACAGCGTCAGACGGCGGCCAAATTTGTCCACGATCGCGCCGCTGACCAGGGCGGAGAAGATCTGAACGAAAAGTCCCAGGCTGGCAATACTTCCAATCTGCTGGTCTGTCACACCCAGGGCCAGCATGTATACAGAAAAGAACGGGGCGAATAGATTGTAGGGAATGCCGAACATGAGTTCGGTCAAAACGGTGGCCCGTGGATTCCCTTTTAGCTCGCTCAGGGTTTGAAAAAGAGGATGGCTCAGCAACATGGCTCTATTTTACCTACTGGTGGAAATGAATCCTTTATAGAAGCGGAAATGATCATCTCATATGATAGCTGCATGTCATCTCTCAAAGAATTCTTCCTCCTGGATCCAAATGTAGTTTTCCTCAACCATGGTTCCTATGGCGCAACGCCAAAACCGGTTTTCGAAGCTTACCAGAAGTGGCAGCTACGCCTGGAGGGCCAGCCTGTCCTTTTCCTTTCGATAGAAGTTGGGATTGGAACATTGTGTCGTCTGTCTGCGTGCCTCCGAGCAGAAATAATTCCCACTTGCAAGCAAGTCACCAATACAACTGTGCTTGTGGCCGCTTGTCCACCAGCTCCCACTTTGGCTAAGTGAAGTACAGCGCGTACAGCATAATCTGCCTGACGAGTAATCTGCTGGGCATAACCACACTAAAGTTAGCATCTAGTGCAGAAACCACTATGCGTCTACTGACGATCTCGTACCTTGGCGATATTGGTGAGCTGTTTCAGTGGCTGTTCTCAGGTTCTCCCACGGCGTATCGCTTGGCACGGTACAGTCTGCAGCCAGGATGAACCTTTCTGGTGCTTGCGCCAGCACGTCGGTCGTGGCTTCTCGGATCGCTTCCGAGTTCCCCATTGCGAGCACGCCTTTCCGTTCCATGCCACCCATGAACGGTCGTCCAAACAGTTTAGATACGTCGTTTGGGGTCAAAGTTTGATCGCCGATCTTCAGACTGCTATTGACCACGTGGCCGGGGTAATCCAGGAAAGGCGTCAGGTCGTCATACCCTCCCTCATAATCGCATATATGGAGGATGTTGAAGGAACATGTGGAGACCTGGTCCCACACCGCCAGGTCCGTCGGTTTGATGTACTTTTGGAATAGGTTCCGATCCTGAAACCGGAACGCTTCGCCCCCTTGAGACGAAGCATAGAAACCATCGACGCCCGCTCGCTTGCAGCTTCGGACCAGTGTCAGGACATTCTCGGTCATGATTTCCAGCCCCTTCTTCACAGCTTCCGGGTTCTCTTGAAGATGCCTGGCGATATTCCCGTCTTCAGCCAGATGCGCTGCCCACATGAAGGGCGAATAAAGCGTCATGATCACCAGAGCTTCAGACTTGGCCGCTTTGACCAGGCCTTCAACGACCTGGATCGGCGCTTCGAAGAACTCTTCCGAACAAGCGGTGCGGTGGCCCAATCTTCAGGCTTGCGAATAGGAGTTGAAGCTGGAAAAGGTTGTTCATATTGGATTTTGACGAAATCCATCCCAGTCGAGCGAAAGAATTCCATATGTTTATCAATAGCCGCTTGACCTTGATGGTAGGCGTCATCGAAATGCAGGAAAAATGCTGCAGGAATGTATTCGGGCGACGCCGCGTCGTGTATCAGGCTAAGCATCGTGTCGCGTTTGTTCATCGGGATCCACCTTTCTTGGGATCTGCTGGGCCTTTGGATTGGCAAATGCCAGGCTGGTGGGCGGGACGAGACAATGCTACTTTGAGGCAACCAGCTTAGGCTCAGTGTACTTCCATTTTAGCGCGAGATAGCCAGCAGTACACACCGAAGCGCCTGCAAGCCCGGCGAGAGAGCAGAGCTTAGAAGAAATAAGGCTTCAACTTTCAAATGGAAAGCTCTTATCGAATGCAGTTCGTGTGTCCGGCGACGCGCTGGACTCTATTTTACGAGAAATGTACGGGGATACGTGGATTGGACAAATTCACTGGTGAACGGATTGGAGGAGGGAGACTACCTGATAATGCTCAGCTTCTCGTCACAATGAAATCGGAAACAGCTTTCGCAAATCCAGTGTATCATTCCTCTTGCGGGCCATTTTTGGAACCATCAGTTCCTCTTTTCTTCGTCAATTTGAGCTTACAAGCTTCAACCTGCTTGCGCTTTCCAAGCATATTATCTATACTAGACAGTTAGTGTCTTGTTTCCCGGCTTTTTGGATGTCCTTGTTTACATTGCCAGGAGGCAATAGCAGTGGATCAACCTGTAAATTATATTCCCACGGATAGACGGCAGGCGCTGGGGCGGGGACTGGACCTGCCTGATCGCACCACGGGTACCGCTTTATTTGCTGACATCTCTGGTTTTACCCCTTTGACCGAAGCATTGGCTCGAGAACTCGGACCGCAGCGAGGCGCCGAAGAGCTGACGCGCTATCTTAATCAGGTGTATGACGTGTTGATCGCCGAGGTCGATCGCTATGGTGGCAGTGTGACCGGTTTTAGTGGGGATGCGATTACCTGCTGGTTGGATGGCGATCATGGGGTAAGGGCAGTGACGTGCAGCCTGAAGATGCAGCGTGCCATGGAACAATTTCGTGGTATCCGTCTCTTCTCCGGCAGCACGATAACCCTGGCTGTGAAATGCGCAATCGCCAGCGGACCGGTACGCCGGTTCGTGGTTGGCGACCCGTCGATCCAGCTTATCGATGCGCTGGCTGGAGATACACTTGACCAACTTGCAGCCACGGAACATCAAACGAAAAGGGGCGAAGTTGTGCTCAGTTCTGAATGTGTATCTGCACTTGCCGAAAATGTAACCATTTTGGAATGGCGTGCGGACGAAGAAACGGGCCGGCAATTTGGTGTGGTCGGCAAGCTGGCAAAATACGCGGACCCCGTGCCAGGGTCTGAACTGACGGAACCACTGAGCGATTCCCAGGTGAAACCCTGGTTGCTGGGACCGATCTATGAGCGTATACAAAGGGGAGATGCCTACCTGGCGGAATTACGAACCGCCGTGGCAATGTTTGTTCACTTTGGTCAAATTAATTACGATCACGACCCGCTGGCGGGTCAGAAACTGGATGCCTACATTCGCTGGGTGCAGGGAGTGGTCGCCCGCTACGGGGGATTTCTATTGGAACTCACCATTGGTGATAAAGGCAGTTATCTTTATGCCAGCTTTGGCGCCCCGGTCTCATACGATGACAATTCCATACGGGCTGTCGCGGCTGCCCAGTTGCTGCGAACGCCGCCAGCTGAGCTGGATTACATCACGACGGTGCAGATCGGTTTGAGCGAAGGGCAGATGCGGGCCGGTCCGTATGGCGGATCGACCCGCCGGGTCTATGGAGTGATCGGCGACGAAGTGAACCTGGCTGCCCGGCTGATGCAGCATGCTACTCCAGGGCAGGTTGTCCTCAGCAAGCGCGTCACAAAGCGGTTGGATGAGCGTTTTTCCTGCCAGGCGCTCGGCAGCGTCCAGATCAAAGGCAAACAGGATCCTATTCCGGTCTTTGAGCTGTTGGATCAACCCACCGGCTCATTCGCCATGAGAAACGAATATGCCCCGGACCATAAGTTTCAATCCAGCCCAATCGGAAGAGTAGCAGAGCGTTCGTTCCTGACCGTCCATCTCTGGGATCTGTTTACGGAGCAGATCAGCACTACGATCCTCATCCTCGGCGAAGCGGGGATCGGCAAGTCACGGCTGGTGCAGGATCTGCTCCATGACGCCGCGGCGCTGAACTTGACTAGCTTCACGGGAACTGGCGATGCCATTGAGAAGCTGACGCCCTACCATGCCTGGCACACGGTGTTCATTCAGTTGTTCAAACTGGATCCCCATACCAATATGCATGCGCAGGCTCAATACGTGCTCGATCAATTGAAGACCGAGCCTGACCTGTTACAGCTCGCGCCCTTGTTGAACCCGGTTCTGTCCTTTGACCTCCCCGATAATGATCTGACTTCCCAGATGGTTGGCCAGGTGCGGGCCGATAACACACAGCGACTACTGACGCATCTCCTGCAGAAAGCCGCCAATGAAAAACCGGTCGTCCTGATCATGGAAGATGCCCACTGGCTGGACTCGGCCTCCTGGGCTTTGCTGCTGGCTGTCAAGCAAAGTGTCCAGCCGATGCTGCAGATCATTTCCTCACGTCCGTTAACCGATCCAGTCCCGGTAGCTTACCGGCAGTTGATCGACCAACCAAATGTTCACCTACTTCATCTTGAGCCACTGCCTTCCGAGGATATTGATTCACTGATCTGCAGCCGGTTGGGCGTGATCTCACTTCCAGCACCGGTCCGGAGTTTGATTCGCCAGAAGGCCGAAGGCCATCCGTTCTTTAGCGAGGAGCTGGCATATGCGTTGCGAGATTCTGGCCTGATCACAATCGAAGAGAATGAGTGCTGCATTGCTCCCAATGTCGACTTCCGAACGGTCACCATGCCGGATACAGTGCAGGGTGTTATCACCAGCCGTATCGATTGCCTTCCCCCTGCCCACCAATTAACCCTTAAGGCAGCCAGCGTCGTAGGTCGTGTGTTTGCCTATCGCCTGCTCCGTGATATCCATCCACTTGAAAACGACAGATCGCGCCTGCCGAGTTACCTGGGCGAGCTGGAGCAGCTCGATATGACATTGCTCGAAACACCGGAACCAGACCTTGCCTACTTCTTCAAGCATGCTATTACGCAGGAAGTTGCCTATAATCTGATGCTGTTTGCCCAGCGGCGGGATTTGCATCGTATGGTTGCAGAATGGTATGAAAGAACCTATGCGGAGGATCTATCACCGCACTATTCGCTGTTAGCCTATCATTGGGATAAAGCCGAAGTATCCGTCAAGTCGATCGAGTACCAGGCGAAGGCCGGTGAGCAGGCTCATCGCACGGGCGCGTACCGTGAAGCCGTTGATTTTTTCAGCCGGGCGGAGGAGCTCTATCTCAAGGTCGGTGGACAGGTCGATCCCGTACAGCGGGCGCACTGGCACCGTTTGATGGGTGAGGCTCATATGGGTATGGGTGCGGTGACGGAGGCGCGCCTGCACTATGAGCGGGGACTGGCTATTTTGAAGGTGCCCATGCCGGCCAGTTTGCCCGGTTTGGGGATGGGCATTTCCGTAGGCATGGCCCGTCAATTTATGCATCGTATGCTGCCAAAATTATTTCTGGGCAAGGCACGCGATCCACACATAAATCGCGAACTGTCCCGGTTATACGTTAAGATTGCCGAGATCGATTACTTCCGTAATGCTACGGTACTGATGATGTATGAGGGAATCACCAATCTCAATGTGGCCGAAAATTTAGGTCCTTCATTGGAATTGGCAGGTGCTTACGCCACCATGGGATTGATCTGCGGATTTATCCCCGTTCGGCGTCTGGCGGAAAACTACATGGGTCTATCGCGTGCAACGATCGAGGCAGGCAATCAGCCATCCGAAATCGGCGAGATCTATGAATACTTCGGCATCTATCAATCGGGCGCTGGCCGGGTGAAGGAAGCAACCGATGCATTCCAGTATGCTGTTGATGCATTCGAGCGCATCGGCGATAAACGTCTGTGGGAGGAAAACGCGACATTGCTCAGCATGGTCCTGATGCCGCAGGGAGAGATCGATCGGTCCGCCCGGCTGCGGGAACAGCTCTACAAGGTCGGTATGGAACGCGGTAGCACAAGCACGCAGGGCTGGGCCTTGCTCGGGCAGGCCGAAATTGCGATTCTGCGCGGCCAGTTTGAATCTGCAATCGATCGGCTGGAGAAGGCCAGGCCATTGGCCCAGGAGATCGGAGTGGGAGAGAAGATCTGGCATCAGGGGATGTTAGCTCGGGTCTACTGGCGGCAGGGCAGTCATGAACCTGCCCGGCAGGGAGCGGAACAGACCGCCAGGCTGACAGCCAAAGCGGTCCCGGTCAACTTCTATGCTCTCGAAGGCTACAGCAGCCAGGCGGAAGTCTGGCTGGGAATTCTGGAATCAGAAAATAGCTCAGGAGCGGCGAGAGAGTCGGCCCGCCAATCCATCAAGGCGATGGACAAATTTGCCAGGGTCTTTCCGCTCGGCCAGTCCCGGGCGTTCATCTGGAAAGGCCTGTACCACTGGCTGACAGGTGAAACCGGCCGGGCGCATGCGCTATGGCACGACGCATTGTCGGTGGCACAGCAGCGTGGGTTGCCCTTCGACCAGGCCCTGGCACATTACGAGATCGGCCGGCACTTGAAGCTTGATGATCCGGCCTGCCGGCAGCATCTGCAGCAGGCGGTGGATATTTTCGATCGGTTGGGTGCTGTCCACGATCTAAAGAAGGCGCAAGCCGTGCTGGATCGATCCTCGTAATAAACTCTCCCTTTGAATATAAATATCCATCCGACATGCTGCCGGATGGATATTTTCTACTTTATGGAGTCATTCGAAGAGTATGTCTTATACGGCTTGACCCATGAAGTATTTTGTAAAGATCTTGATTGGCCCCTGGCATCTGATTCAAACGTATTCTAATCAACAGGACCGGCTGAATCGATCACAGCCTGGGCGGCTTGCATGCCCGACATCACCGCGGTTTCAATACAGGCGATGTTGAAGCCGGTATCGATCCAGTTGCCGGCCAGGATCAGCCTCTCAAAGCCGGAGTTACCTGCCTTAAGGCGATACTGGTTGGTATCGGGTAGCGAGAGCACATACCGCTCGACCGGATCGATATTCGCCCGCCAGTACTGCGCCTGGAAACGGGCTTCGCTTTTCGAATCGGCGGGAGCCACCAATTTGTTCCAGGCCAGTGAGTCAGGATCGGAATGTTTGGTCGCCTTTGGCCAGAGAGGATTTAAGTCCTTCTTGAGGAAGTCAAGGGCGATTTGATAGACGCGCTCATCCGCTTCCTTCTGGGTCTCGTTCTTGATGTGCTGTAGCACACCGCAGGAGTAGGCAATACTGTGCAGGTCTGCACTCGCTGGCCAGTTCTCACGCGGGATCAGATCGCTAAAATCAGTCAGACTGGAGTAGGGCTCCACATAGGCACCCACGACTGGCCGGGAACCATGTACGCCTAATTGTTGCGAGTCAGGTTTCATCCACAACTGGATGGCCTGCGTCTGCACGGTCTCGATTTTATCGATCATTTTGCACCACGATTCAGATGCCTGGTAGAGTTCCGTTGTGAGGGGCGGCAGCGCGCCGATGGCGATGCCCAGAACGACGAAATCGAAATCCTTTCCAGCCTGCAGTGTAATTTCGCCACCTGTATCCTGCCATGTGGTCCACTGATGTTCCAGATTGACCTGCTCGCTGCAAAGCTGTTGACCCTCTACGATTTGATCGTAGAGCGGCTCGCTCGGCCAGCAGGGAAGATCCTTGATGAGCACCAGCGGATCGTACTGGCCTACTTTAAGGTTTACCTGGCGGCTGATCCGAACCGTCTCGACTGATTTTTTATCCACCGATAGACCAAGATTGACCATCCGGTTGAAGAACTCGAACTTGACACCGCGGTTCCTTAATACCTGGTAAAGCGGGGCGAAGATCGTGTCGCCCATCGCCGCCTGCATAAACCACAAGACAGAGCCTTTATATTGAAACAGCATGAGCAGCAGCATGTGGAGAGCGACTCCTGCCGCGAGCTGTGGACGATCCGTGTCGCCACCCTGATAATGGAACAGGAGATCGTAAACTGTTTGGGTGGGAGCCGCATGATAGGCAATATCATTCGCCAGAGGGTCATCCACCAGCTTCTGCGTATAGAACCAAAAGGTCATGTCAACCTGGTCGAGCTCATCGAAGCCTTTAAACAGAACGCGATCGTTCAACAATCCGGCCACCGACGTCGCGCCCAGATACAACAACGTCCAGCTTCGACGCTCAGCCGTATCCGTCAGAATGCTGCCTTTCACACGGTCCCACATTAAATTTGCGAATTCCTTGATCAGCCATACGATCGCATCATGTTCCTCGGTCCGATGAAGATTGTGATCCTCTGGCATGGCTTCGGCCAGCTGAACGGCCTTGCGCAGTAGCCAGGTCTCGGATGAATCAATATCCCGATCCATGGCAATTTCGTAGCGGGTTACCGCCTCCTCGACCCGCGCCGGGATTGTGTTCGGAGAGCGACTCACCGGTGCGGCTGGCGGAGACAGTCGCCTGAACATCCGGCCTATCCAATCGAAGAAACGAGCGAAGAAATTTGGGGGTGGCGCCGCTACTTTTGAATGAACCGATTCGATATCTCTCTTCTCGGCGAACTCAAGCATCCACTTCAAAATGATGACGAATGAGCTCCATAGGGAATCGATCGGGCTGCCATCCCAGGGCATCACGTCATTGCTCGGGAAATCAACGATCCAAGGCATCCGTTCGCCTTTGTATTCTTCGATCAGTGTCAGACTGTTCACGGGCCGAAAGGCATATTCGACCGAGGGCAGGGGCGCGCCCGGTGGCCGGCCTAATTCATCATAACAACCCTTCATCAACTGGAAGGCATTCTCGTAAAAACCAAACCAGACGTGCAATCCATGCTCTTCAATTCGATCGGCCATATTGAGATTCCGTCCACTGGCGCCTTGACCGCCAAGTCGCCAGCCCAGCTGGTACACGGTGATATCGCAGTCGCCTGTTTCACTGAGCTTGTAGGCTGCCGTGAGCGCGCCCATACCGCCTCCAAGAACGGCTACCTTCCTCTTTGTAGGATTTTCAGACATCTGTTCTCTCCTCTCAGATCAATCAACGTGGACGAAATAATTGGGTAAGAAAGCCTGGCAGACAGCCACGATTCGACTGCCCAGGCTGCCAGATCAGCCGGCCGCTCTGGAAAGTAAAATCCATATCGAGTTTGAAGCTCATGAGCGCTTTTTGGCTGGCGATACCCAGATCATTTGCCAGTGGATAACTGGCGAGGTCATTGACAAGCGAAAATTCATACTCATCTATCAGACGAAAGCCAGTCAGCCGCTGAACCACCGCTGGAGCTTCCAGGATTGCCTGGTAAGCAGCTCCGCCTTCCGTGCTGCTGTCACGGAACTGTTTCAGAAAAACAACCGGTACTTCCTTATGAAGCAGATCGTTAATTAAGTTGGGTACCAATGTCAGTCCAGGAAGTAGGATTTCCTTCCCCGAGCCCAGCATCCTCGATTTGATCTCCTGAAATGCATCCTCCATCGATGTCCAGGGCGTGCCGGCCTCGCTGGTCCCGTTTCCGCACCGGTTGACTTCCAGGAGAGGCCATCTTGTCGCTTCATTGTTGGGATTGAACTCCTTGAGACCATACACGTCCAGCTTGAGATGCTCGGGATTAATAATGGTGTCTGAATCGGGCACATCGATCCAGCCATAACTCTTGAAGAAACCATAAACTTCGCGGCCGCTGACGAGTGAATACAAATCGTGCACGACCACATACGCAGGCAGCAGCGCAATCCGATCGACAAAAAGCACAGACCCGACCTGATGCCCGATGGCAGTCGGCACCCAGAAGATCGCCTGCGTTTCCGGCGACCACCCCACATTCATCGAGGCGGAATAGATTTTTTTGATTTTGCCCAGGGTCAACATGACGTAACGAGAGAGGGGAATGTAATCCACCTGGCCGCCCGATGGATCGTGAAAGGCTTTGCGGCAAAAAGCCGTTAGCTTATCTGCATCTCCTTCCAAAATAAAGCCATACAGGTTCGTGCCTTCGCACACCACCGGGGCGGGATAGGATAGCTCGCCGCCATGTACTACATATTTCGGATAAACAGATTGGGCCATCGAAGAATTTCTCCTGGATCGGTATTTGAAAAGAAGTTTGGTTATTTCCTGGCGACACTTGCACCTGTAATTGCGTCAGTTGCAAGTGCAGGTGAAGTACCTGGGACGTTGAGGGGTTCCTAAGCGATGCAAATTATCATATGAAATCTACCTACCAGGTGTGCTGGTTCTCACCGACGATGACCGTGGGAAAGCCTGATATGGCCCTGGAGGCCTGCATGCCACTGGTCGTTGCCGCTTCGATACAGCCCATATTCAAGCCGTTCTCGGTCCAATCCCCTGCCAGGTATAAGCGTTTGATACCCGATTGATCGGCACGCAGCCGGTATTGGCTGCTGTTACGCACGGTCTGTACGTAGCGTTCTGTGGGATCATCGTTTGCCCGCACATATTGATAGTTGAGCCGGCCCGGACCGAATACCATCGGTGGAGCAACAAGATCATCCAAATTAAAGTGAGGCCATAACTCGTTGAGTTGACCCGCCAGCTTAAGCACGTTCTGCCTGGCTTCCTCTTCGGCTTGCTGTTCGAATCCGCTATCGGTGGCAGGCGGTGGCTGCGGCGGGCCGGCCATCGGTCCGGTAAAATATGTGATCGTACCGACCTGGTCTGGAAACCAGTTCTCACTCTCTATGAGGTGACTCATATCTGCCCATGTATCGAGCGGGGAGATGCTGAAGGTTCCATTGACAGAACGCGGCAGCACACTTCCCATGGCGCCCAGTTTGGGGGCCATCCAAAACTGGGCAGATTGGGTTTGAACGGTACGAATCTCACTGACCATTGCCTCCCACTTTGGATTGCCATTGATC
Organism: uncultured Chloroflexia bacterium; assembly: GCA_963750005.1. Taxonomy (GTDB): domain Bacteria; phylum Chloroflexota; class Anaerolineae; order Anaerolineales; family Villigracilaceae; genus Defluviilinea. The sequence goes on along the minus strand of CAVVPC010000029.1, from coordinate 47,581 downwards.
CATGGCTGGCAAATAAAAGGGAGCGCCGCCAGTGAAATTCCCAAGACAACTTGATCAAAATCGACACCGGCTTTTAGGTGAATGCTCCCGCCAGTATCCTTCCATGTCGTCCAGAATGATTCCAGATCAATATTATCCCGTTGAAGTGTATCGCCTTCCACGATCTGCTGGTAGAGAGGCTCGCTGGGCCAGCATGGCAGACCTTTGACCAGGATCAACGGATCGTATTGGCTGACCTTGAGATTTACCTGGCGACTGACCTCAATTCCAACCAGCTCCTCCTCCTCGACCTCCAGATTGGTGACGCGGCTAAAGAATTCGAACTTCACGCCGCGCCGCTGCAGCACTTGATACATGGGGGCAAAGACTGTATCGCCCATGCCCGCCTGCATCAGCCACATAAAGGCGCCGGTATAACCAAGTGCAATGCGCGGTAAACCGTGCAACAGTGTGCCGGCTTCAAGATTGGGTTTGACATCCGTTTTGGGACCCTGGGTTACCCCATTTTCATAAGCGAAAACAAGTTCGTACAAGACCATGACGGGTCCAGAGTCAAGTGTCAATTGATCTGCGCCGTGTTTGCCAAGCCATTCACGATAATCGTACTGATTGATCGAATCCAGCGGTTTGTATAGGAGACGGTCCGCCAGGATGCCGAGCATGTTCGAGACGGCCAGATCCAGCATGACCCAAAGATGATACAGCTCACGATCTGTCTTCAGCCCATCCAGTATGCGGGCATGCACCGCAGTCTTGAATTCAGTCAAGTGTTTATGGATCATTTGGTGTTTGGGTTCATCACCGGGATCAGCTGTGTCATCCAAACTATGAGCCACTTCCAGAGCGGCATTTAGGGCCTCGCTCCCCACGAAGGATCGGTTTCCATTCAATGCACTCTGCGACAACTCAACTACTCCATTTAAGGCCTGTGGAAGTTCTTCCTTGAGATATTTATCGATGTACGGATCCAGGAATTTTGGAATCCACTCGAGCACCATGCGCAGGTAGTCCCACATGGATGGAAGTTTATCCTTGTTCCCAGGAAATTCATTTGTTGTTGGAAAATTAAATTCCCACGGCAGCCATTGACCGTTGAAGCATTCCTGCAACGCCACCAAGCTTTGCGGCTTGAACGCCTGGTCAACAGTTCCGAGCGGATCCTTGGGAGAGCGGCCCAGCTCCTCGTAGCACTCACGCATGATGTGAAAGCTGTTCTCATAACAGCCCAGCCAGACATGCAGGCCGTGCTCCAAAATGCGGTCATTGTTATCCATGTCGCGGCCACTTGCGCCTTTGCCGCCCAATCGCCAGCCAAGTTGATAGACAGTGACATCATATTTGCCGTTCAAGCTTGGATCGGTCAATTCGAATGCCGTGGTCATGGCAGCCATACCTCCACCCAAAACAGCCACTTTGATTGGCTTGGATTCGTCAGACATTGATTTTCTCCCAAACTGCTATGATTTATAGAGACAGCATTCAGTGTGCACGTTACAGATTGCACCCTGCTTCGGAGTGTGAATCAAAATAACGCGATTGCGCCTGTTCAACGGTTTAGGTCGATGGCTTGTTTTATTGTCTATTAAGAAAAACAGGGACTTGTTCAAGCGTATCTCCTCCATAAATGTTGCCACCCTCGATGTTTACTTTCACGCTGATGCCGGTAACATTGCCAATCGCTGCTATGTTGTCACCTAACTTTTTTCGTGCCATTCAAACCTCCCTGAGCAAGGAGCGTGAAGGTAGATCGCTGATAAATATTAGGATAAGTATACTCTAAATAGGGGGCCTGTACTACCAGTTTGCTGGTTGATCGTATCATCTGCTTTATTCTATACGCTCATCTCGAACGAAATCTGAGGCCACGCTGGTGTTCATATCACCAGAGCGGGACCCCACTCGATCGTGGCCAGCATTTGTATTCCAGATTGGTTTGGCATAATCTATAATGCTCCCGGTCACACACCTGCCACCTGCCCCGGCAAATTACGCCGGTGTGTGTCGGGCGGTGCCAGGAAATTGCGCTTCCCGCAGAGTAAATAGGCGTAATTTGTGACGATGTGTTGGATGTGTATTGGCGGCCTGCCGATCTGAAGCTTTCCCTGATTTGTTTTGATGAAACCCCGATCCAACTGGTCAGCGAATAACGACAAGCATTGCCCATGAAAACGGGACAAGCCGAACGGTGTGTTATCGTGGAAGATCAGTTGAATACTCATGCAGCCGCGTCTTTGTACGAAGTGTTCGAACCAGCAGAAGCCAAACGAATTCTAGACCGATTGGAATTCCACTTTGCGCCTAAACATGGCAGAGATCAAATTGAGAGTCCTTGGACGCCAATATCTGGCTGGCCGCATTCCCAGCCAGACAACTTTAGCCTACGAAACTAAAGCCTGGGAAACCGGACGCAATGCAAGTGACGCAACCGTTGATTGGCGTTTTACCACTGCCGATGCTCGTGTCAAACTTAAAAACCTCAACCCATCAATCCATGTGTGACAGAGTACGAGTCATTGTTGAGAAGAAACTTCTAATGCCAGGCAAAAGAGCGGGAAAACATTGAAAGGAAATATAAAAGCTTGCTCAAGTCCAGATGTTAGAATAGGCTCATGCTTTCACTCAAAGAATTCTTCCTCCTGGATCCGAACGTTGTTTTCCTCAATCATGGTTCCTATGGCGCAACGCCAAAACCGGTTTTCGAAGCTTATCAGAAGTGGCAGCTCCGCCTGGAGCGCCAGCCTGTCCTATTCCTTGGACGGGAATTCAACGATCTCATGCAGAAAGCCCGGAGTGCATTGGGTGATTACCTGAATGCAGATGCAGATGACCTTGTTTTCATCCCAAATGCCACCCACGGGGTGAATGTTGTTGCTCATTCTCTTCGCCTCGAACCAGGCGATGAGATCCTGACCAGCGATCATGAATATGGCGCCTGCGACTATACGTGGGATTTTATTTGCAGCAAAACCGGAGCCAGGTATGTTCATCAACCCATTTCGCTTCCCGTGGACAGCGAGGATGGAATTGTCGAGCAATTCTGGCAGGGTGTGACTCCCCAGACCAAAGTGGTTTACCTAAGCCATATCACTTCCGCCACGGCGCTACGTCTGCCGGTTGAAAAAATATGTGCACGCGCCCGGCGGGCAGGTATACTGACGGTTATCGACGCGGCCCACTCACCAGGTCAAATCCCGGTCGATCTGCAAGCTCTCGAAGCGGATTTCATTTTTGGGAATTGTCATAAATGGATGCTTGGTCCAAAGGGCGCGGCATTCCTGTTTGTGAGACGGGAAGCCCAGCATCTAGTGGAGCCGTTAATCGTGAGTTGGGGCTTTACCCCAACGCCTGAGTTCACAACTGGCTCGCGCTTTGTGGATCTCCTGCAATGGACCGGTACCCGGGACCCGGCCACTTTCCTGACTGTCCCGGCTGCCATTCTATTTATGCGGGAACAAGATTGGGAAAATGTTCGTCTACATTGCCATCGGCTCCTCCAGCAGGCGATCGAACGGATTTGCGACCTGACAGACCTGCCGCCGTTGTACCCGCTGGATTCGGATTTCTATAGCCAGATGGGGATCGCCCCGCTTCCCCCTTGCGATCCTACGGTATTGAAAAGCCGCCTGTATGATGAATTCAGGATCGAAGTGCCCGTGATCCAGTGGCAGGACAGGCAGTTCATCCGCATCTCGGTCCAGGGATACAACGACCAGGCAGATGTCGATGCTTTGATCCATGCATTAACTCGTCTGCTGGCATAAAAACTTCCCGGGTTCTTAATAATTTTTTCAAGAAAGGAAGCCCGGTTGAGGATATGCCTTATTTAAAGGTAAAAGGAGGTTTGTGATGAGGTTCTTAGCAGGTATCTCTCTACTGCCCATAATTCTGCTTGTGGCGTGTTCCTCTCCCACGTCCACAGCTTCGAAAGGATACCCGTTGGATACCAGGACCGGGCTCCCGGATGTTGACAAAGTTCTTGCTACGGTAGCGAGCGGAGACCCTGAGGAGATACGCGCCCAGATTCAGTACACCCGCGCTCCGTGCACCTGGGAGGATGGGCTGGGTGGTCCTCCAAAATGCCGGGAAGGGGAGGCAGAGGGAACATTGCTTGAAGTACTGCCCTTGATAAGTAGTGAGGGAGGTCACATACGAAAGAATGAAATCAGCAGCTGGCAGGGAATCGATGAAAAGGCATTGTACGCAGTCTATCGAGTTTCGGAAAACGCCCTGGATGAGAAATATTACCCGCCCGGTGACTATATTGTTTTTTTTGTACCGGGCGATAATCAGGCAACAACTGCCCTGCGGATTGCCGGTGGCGGGATCGTAAGGGTTGATACCATCTTCGGCGAATTTCCTGATTCAATAAAAAGGATGGTAGAGCGGGATACATCTGAAGTAATACTTCCGCCGAAAGAGCGTTAATGGATAATATAAGAACTTTATTTTCTAATGGAGTGGAATTTAGAGGTATGAATATTACGCTTGCCCTTGGAGGTGGGGGCGTCCGGGGAAGTTCTCATATCGGAGTCATCCGCCGTCTCGAGCAGGAAGGGTTTCACATCAAGGGAATTGCCGGTACCAGCTTCGGCGGCATTGTTGGTGCGCTGTATGCCGCCGGCTATCATCCCAATGACATCCAGGAGATCTTCTGCGGGCTCGATCAAAAGAACCTGTACGGTCATGGCCCGGACGATGGCCCGTCCCTGATTGGTCTGGCCGGGCTGAGGCAAAGGCTGGAAACTTTTCTGGGTGAACGCACATTTGATAACCTGCGAATTCCATTTGCGGTCACAGCAACGGATCTGAAAAGTGGCAGTGAAGTGGTGCTTGCCAGCGGCAGGCTTGTGGATGCGATTTTGGCAACTGTCGCCATGCCGGCCGTGTTTCCCGTTCGTTATATTGGCGAGCTGGAGCTGATCGACGGGGGTGTTCTGGATCCGGTCCCGGTGGCGCCTGCCCGCGCGCTGCGCCTCGTCTGCCGGTCGTGGCCGTACTCCCTGACGCTGCCCATCGGCTCGGCGGCACAGACGTGGTCCCTGCCCTTGCAGAATTATCTACTGCGCACCCTGATCGACCGGTTCAGCCGGATGCGCTACGGGTTGATGCTGGATGTCTATCTGCGTTCGATGGACATTATCAACCGGGCCGTCACGGACTACCGCCTCGAGCTGGATAAACCGGATGTGATCATCCGCCCCAGGGTTGGAAATATTGATACACTTGACATCATCAATGTACGTGAAGTGATTAAGATCGGTGAACAGGCTGTGGACGATGCCCTGCCACTGTTGAAGCAAAAATTTACACTGCGCAAACGTCTCCGCCGCGCGCTAGGAGCAAAAGCTTGAGCAAGGATTTGAGAAAATATTCCAGGGATACAAACTTCCGCCTGTTATTCGGCGCGTTTATCCTGTTGTTCATTGTGGGGGTCGGCTTGATCTGGCTGATCTACGGGCAGGGCGCAGGAGGCATGGCTCTTGTTTGCCTGCTTGCTGCGCTCGTTCCGGTTGTCCTCATCCTCGGCGTCTTTCTTGGCATAGATTGGATCCTCAGCCATGCAAGACCTAAATAGTTCCACCCTGGTGAGCTTCAATAACTGGACGCTGCGGATCCGTGAGTCCACCGATCCACAGTGCCGGCTTTTGCTTATGATCCATGGGCTGACCGGCGATGAGAACTCGATGTGGGTGTTTGGACGGAATCTGCCCTCCCGTTACTGGCTCGTTGCGCCGCGTGCGCCTTATCCAGTCGAATCGGGTGGCTATTCCTGGAGGCCGCCGTTTGAGGCTGCCGAGTTCGGCCGGCCAACTCTAGAGCAGTTGCGCGTGGGGGCCGAGGGGCTGATCCGGCTGGTGGACGAGTATGCCGCTTCGGCTGGGATCGATGCGAATACTTTCGATGTGATGGGGTTCAGCCAGGGCGCAGCCATGAGCAATGTGCTGGCGTTCCTGTACCCACACCGGATCCGCAAAACGGCGATCCTGGCGGGTTTTGTCCCAGGAGGATTGGAAGACCTGGTCCGAAAACGTCCCCTGGAGGGCAAGCCATTTTTTGTTGCCCATGGAACGAAGGATGAAATGGTCCGCATCGACCGAGCCCGTGAATTGATTGCCATCCTGGAAGAGGCGGGCGCGATCGTCACCTATTGTGAAGATAATGTCGGTCACAAGGTCAGCGTCAACTGCCTTCGCGCCCTGGGCATATTTTTCCAGGATTGATCATTACCTTTTACCGGGAACAAAACCGTGATAAATCGGAGAGTATCCGTATTTTCTATGTTATCCGCGGTCCCTCCTGGCTTATCCAGCGCTTAGCTTAGATTAGACCCTTCTCAGCAGAGCGTTGACGAGCCATTTGTTTGCAGGTATCCTTGGCCTGCTTATCGTGCGGCGGCTTCCAACGCGTGCAAGCTGACTGACCCCAAAGGGGCGTTATGAATGGCCGCGGCTCTAAATCATTTGTAGTGAAAGTAAGAATGAAACATAATCTCTCTCGTCGCGACTTTCTCAAACTCGCCGGTGTAAGCTTGGGGACATTGGCTTTCAATCCCTACAAGGCATTCAACCTTGAATATTTTTCCTCCCCCAGGCGGCTGCCTCAGTTCCCGGCCGGTGACATCATTGGACGGGTAACCGACTCGGCACCCATGCGCAATACTCCGATTTACGATCCCAGCAACGACAATAACACAGTCGCCAGACTCGATCCTGATACGCTCGTCGAATGGGGAAGAGAGGTAGTCGGAAGCGTGGGTGGTGGGTTAACCAACCAGCGTTATGTGGAAACGCCCCAGGGATTTATCTATCTTCCTGTCCTTCAGCCTACGCGTAACCTTCCGAACACGCCCATTAATGCCATGCCTGACGGACAGCAGGGCTTCTGGGCAGAAGTAACCGTTCCCTACGTGGAGCTCGCCCACGAAGGTACTGTGGCCTCGCCCTGGCTGCAGGATCATATTGAGTACAACTTTCCTCCGCGCCTATACTACAGCCAGGTGGTTTGGATCGATCGCGTCCGCACCGATAATAGCTTCCCGGAATATCGCTGGAACGAGGATGCAAACGGCCATGGCTATGGCTATGGCGCCTCCGGAGAATATTACTGGGCGGATGGAGCGGCCTTTAAAATCCTCACCGACCAGGATGTAGCCCCGATCAGCCCGGATGTGGACCCCGCTACGAAAACAATCCAGGCGAACCTGGACCTGCAGACATTATCATGCCTGGAGGACAAAAAAGAAGTGTACTTCTGCCGCATCTCCAGCGGGTTGAACTATGATCCCGAGACCGGGCAGCTTAGTGACAAGCTTGCCACACCGGTCGGAAATTTGCTTACGCATTGGAAGATCATCTCTCTCAACATGACCGCCGGCAACTTCCAATCGGGCTATTCCACGCCCGCCGTCCCCTGGACAACCATGATCAGCGGGGATGGGATTTCCATCCACGGCGCTTTCTGGCATAATGCTTTTGGTGAAAAGCGCTCGCACGGCTGCATCAACGTTGCTCCTGAGGATGCCAAGTGGATCTTCCGCTGGACAACCCCGTATGTCTCCCTTGCGCAAAGCGAAGTGCGCGTCTCCCTTCCGGATCATGGTACGATTGTGCTCTCGAACGAGACAAAATTCTAGGAAGCAAACCCCGAAGGACAGTGCGGTCTTCCGGTAAAAAGGTCAGCAGATACTGCATGGATATTTCTCAAGTCACAATAGGCCTTGCCTTTCTGGCTGGACTGGCTTCCTTTCTCTCTCCCTGTGTTTTCTCTCTCGTCCCGGCTTACATCGGTTACCTGGGAGGCAGGGCGGCGGGCGGGGAGGCCACCGAAAGTAACCGCTTTATCATCCTCAGCCACGGGGTGGCATTTGTTCTTGGCTTTAGCATGGTCTTCATTACCCTGGGTGTGGCCAGCGCCGCATTCGGCCGTCTGCTGTTCGATCTGCGGTTCTTCCTTGAAAAAATAGGCGGGATTGTTGTCATTATCTTTGGCCTGCATATGATCGGCGTCTTTCGCATCCCGTTCCTAGAATATGATACCCGTGTACAGAAAGTGCCGGACCGGAAGTGGGGCTACCTGTCATCATTCATGATGGGGATCTTCTTTTCCGCCGGCTGGGCCCCCTGTGTGGGACCGGTGCTGGGTGCCATCCTGACGCTGGCATTAAACGGTGGTTCGATCGCAACAGGGGTTAAACTTCTTTCGGCCTACTCAATGGGGCTTGCGATCCCCTTTCTCATCGCTGCAATGGGAGTTGGCTGGGTCACATTGACTTTACGAAAATATGGCAAGGCAATGCATTATATTGAAGTCGGTATGGGAGTCATTCTTGTCATCCTGGGTGTCATGCTCTTTGCCGGTGTTTTTGAACGGATCGCGCAGGCCGGGCAGTTCTTCTGGATTGATTTCGGACTTTAAAGGGTTTCTCTTCCAACAATGTTTACTGTTACGCTTTATACGCGCAAGGAATGTCATCTTTGTGAGCAGGCCAGGGCCGACCTCGACTCCCTGCAGGCAAAATATCCCCACCGGCTGGTTGAAATCGACATCGAGAGCGATCCTGCCTTGTTGAAAAAATACATGCTGGAGATCCCGGTGATCGAGGTGGGGCCTTACGTTCTCAAATCCCCCTTTGATAAACAAAAACTGATGATGACCCTGGGTGCGGCAGGGGACCGCCGCGGCCAGCTGGATAAGCTGGGACGCCAGGATCATCATGAGCGCGTCAAGCGAGGGCAGACCGATCAGCGGGAGTGACCGGGCGATGTTCTGGATCTCCCGGCATTACCTGGCACTGATCAATTTCTTCATGCTGCTCTACTTCGGCCTCGCCGTGCTTGCACCCGTGCTGATGGAAGCCGGGGCAACCGGCCCGGCCACCGTCCTCTATACCATTTATAAACCGCTCTGCCACCAGTTTGGTTTCCGATCCTTTTTCCTCTTTGGCGAGCAGGCATTTTATCCATTGAAGGAGGCCGGCATTCCCAATGTCCTGACCTTTGACCAGGTGACCGGGTTTAAGGATCTCGAAAACCCTGTGGCATTTTCGAGGCTGCAAGCCCGTGAGTATACCGGGAGTCCAGCTGTTGGTTATAAGATGGCCCTGTGTGAGCGTGACATGGCCATCTACACGGGAATCTTTCTTTTTGGCCTTGTCTATGCTGCGACCAAGCGCCGCCTCAAGCCGTTGCATTGGATCTTCTGGATCCTGATTGGCATGGCACCCATTGCCCTGGATGGTTTCTCGCAGCTTTTCAGCCAGATGAACTGGCCGTTCCTGGCCAGCATCCTGCCCTACCGGGAAAGCACTCCCTACCTGCGTGTTTTGACGGGCGCTCTCTTTGGTATTGCCACTGCCTGGTTTGCCTATCCCTATATGGAAGGAATCCTTCAGCGAGACACGGCAGTTCTTCATCAAAAAGTTTGCTGCGATCAACCAGGCAAACTCCGAATGATGCATTTTGATGAACGATGAGGGTTTCGAAAAATGTCACTCATTCAACATAACGGGCTGAGTTACCTCGAATTTGGTTCCCTGAAAACAAAACATGCCATTTTTACCCGCCATGGAGGCACCAGCCCGGAGCCGTGGGCATCGCTGAACGTTGGTGGAACCGTGGGGGATGATCTCGCCCGTGTCAGACGGAACCGCGATCTTTCCTTTGAGGTCCTGGGCTGCGAAACGGCCTCTGTGTTCGATGTCTGGCAGGTCCACAGTTCGGATGTGGTCTGCGCCCGGGCGCCTCGTCCGTCCAACGAGTCCTACCGCCAGGCGGATATCATCCTGACCGACCGGCCGGAGGTCACGCTCTTTATGCGCTTTGCAGACTGTGTCCCGATCCTGCTGCATGACCCACGCAAAGGTGTCGTTGGCATCTCGCATGCCGGCTGGATGGGGACTCTCGGTGATGTGGCCCCGACCACGGTGGAAGCCATGCGCAAAAACTATGGCTCCAACCCGGCCGATATTGTCGCCGCGATCGGACCCTCGATTGGGCCGGACCATTACGAGATCGGGGCGGATGTGATCCTGCAGGTGATGCAGAAGTTCGGGGATGAATCGGAGTTGTTGCTCAAGTCACATCATGGCAAGATCCATTTCAACCTGTGGGAAACGAATCGCCTGCTTTTGGAACGGGCCGGGGTGGGTCAGATTGAAGTTGCCGGCATTTGTACAGCCTGCAATACCGGCGACTGGTTCTCGCACCGGGCCGAAAAGGGACGCACCGGGCGGTTTGGGGCGTTGATCTGCCTTGACTAATCCATCTCAAGGGGCGATTATAATAACGATATGAACGACACCGCCGCTGCCATCCGGGAAAATTATCAGCGTGTTTTCGATCAAATTGCAGATACAGCCCGGCGGTCCGGGCGGGATCCGGAGACGGTCCGCCTTGTGGTGGTCACCAAGACCCAGCCGCTGGAAATCGTCCAGGCCGCGATCGAAGCGGGTGTCCGCATCCTCGGGGAGAATTACCCCGAAGAGGGTGTCATGAAAATCCAATCCCTGCCTGCGGAAACAGGTGTAGAATGGCATATGATCGGTCATGTGCAGAGCCGCAAGGCGCGTCTGGTGGCTGATCATTTTGCACTTTTACATTCGCTCGACAGTCTCAAGCTTGCCCTTCGTCTCGACCGGTTTGCCGCGGAAGGGGACCGCACTCTGCCGGTCCTGCTTGAGCTCAATGTTGGTGGTGAGGAAAGTAAATCGGGATGGGATGCCTCGACCGATGTTCAGTGGGAATCCGTCCTGCCCGAGATCGTAGAGCTGCTGGAGCTGCCTCACCTGCAAGTTCAGGGTTTGATGACCATGCCGCCCCTTGGAACCGAGCCGGAAGACTCGCGCCGCTTCTTTCAACGCCTGAGGTCCCTGCGTGACCAACTGGCCAGGCAATTCCCCCAGGTGGGCTGGCACGAGCTTTCGATGGGCACGAGCTCGGATTTTCAAGTGGCCGTCGAGGAAGGCGCGACCCTCGTGCGGGTTGGGACGGCTATCGTTGGTACTCGCAAATATAACTCGGAGAAATAAGCGTGATTGACCTCCTCATTCGATTGATCGGCGCCCTGCAATTGATTCTCGTCCTGATGATTCTTGCTTCAGTGATCCTATCCTATTTCATGGCTCCCTACCATCCTGTTCGCCGCTTCCTGGACAGTATTGTCGAGCCCATGCTGGCACCCATCCGGCGGATCGTTCCCCTGGTCGGGATGCTGGATTTCAGCCCGCTGGTATTGATCCTTCTCATTCAGCTCATTGGCAATCTATTGACCCGCTTACTCCAATCCCTGAGGTGAGGTATGACTGATCGCAAATTCAACCTGCACGATGGAAGGAAAGGCTCTGCGCTGGCTGTGCGGGTCACCCCGCGTGCCAGCCGAAATGAGATCGTCGAGCTGCTCGACGACGGGACCATCAAAGTCCGCATCGCTTCGCCACCTTCCGATAACGAAGCCAATGACACACTGATCGGATTCCTCTCCGAGGTCCTTGGCGTTCCCAGATCACGACTGGATATTGTCGCCGGCGTGACCGGGCGTGATAAACTGATCTCGGTCGTGGATATGGATGCGGAAACGGCCCACCAGCGCATCGTGGCGCATTTGGGATAAATCCAGCCAACAAAAACGGTCACCGGTAGAAGGTGACCGTTTTGATTTAAGAAGAATACTATCTCAATTACGAAATGTCATTCTGAGCGAAGCGGAAGAATCCCTATCCCTGGTACCTGGAGACTTCTTCGGTCGTGTGGTAGCGCTCCCTCACGCCGTCCGAAGCGGTTCCCTTCGGGAGAGCGACCTGGAAGTTTTCTTGTTAACCCTGGGGGCTATAGAGTGACCGATAGGTACTGTAGATCTCATAAATATAGCGGATGTAATTCCTGGTCTCCTCGAAGCGGATGATCTCCAGCAGCAGGTCGGGATCCCCGCCTGCAAGCTCCTGCCAGACGCAGCGCGCTGCCCGGGCCTGCATTGTAGGCAGCCAGGCCGCCGTAGATATCTCCATTGAGCATGTCCCGTGTCCGCTGCAGATAGTAGGAGCCAAATGTCACACTTACGAGAGGACGATAAAGATCCTCCGAACCGTACATCGGCGGCCAGTTGAGTTCCTTCGCGATCTGGTCACCTGTGGCAGGGATGATCTGCATCAAGCCATGGGCGCCCGCGGATGAGCGCACGAATCCCTCGAACAGGCTTTCCTGGCGGATCACACTGAACATGAACAGAGGGTCGAGCCCGTATTTCTGGGCTTCGTTGATGATCAGATCATGGTAATACAGCCCATAGCGCAAATGGTTGAAGTAGGCCGGGGCGGTCAGTGAAGCCTGCTGGCTGTCCTGTCCGGCCAGGGTCAGCACCTGCCGGGCGGCGAAGACCGCCGAACGGTACAGGCCGATTTGCTCCAGATGGTTTGCCAGCCTGAAGTTGTCAGTGGGACTTAACTCCACCGATTTACGCAGAGACTCGAACTCGAGCCGCGCTTCATCGTACATGCCAAGTTCCCAGAGCTCGGTGCCGCGCACGAACCTCGGGTCCTGGGCCAAGGCACCGGGTCCGCTGAGATCGGTCTCGGGCGGGAGGTTAAAGGAGACGCGCACCCAGGCTTCTGCCTCCTTGCGCTCCTTTTCCAGGTCGGGGTTCAGGTTGACATTGGAGGGCGTCTCGAAGGGAGCACGTCCAAGCAGGAGATCCCGGGCACGCAGGCCGTAGTATCCTGCCGGGTCGGCGGCCTGCCCCTGCTGCCAGGATTCGTGCAGCAGCCGTTTTATCGCCAAGGACATCCTGGGTCTTGCCGATCCAGAGATAGGCCCGGGCGCGGTTTTCAGGCTCGGTTGCCAAAAGGAGATTGCGCTGGAAAACCGTCAGGGCACCGGCATAATCCTTCAGGCGGTAGCGGGAGATTCCCGCCAGGAAGAGGGCGTCAGTGACCTGTTCATCAGCGGGATATTCGTCTGCCACACGCTCCCAGGTCTTGGCCGCTTCTTCGAGGCGGTTGTCGCGTTCCATGACGCGGGCGGCATCCATCAACAATGTCGGCGCGAAGGTTGAGTTCAGGCGATTGTTTAACAAAATCCAGCAGGGTCTGGGAGGCGCCCTGGTAATCATCCATGGCAGACCACTGCAGGAAGGCCTTATCCTGCCAGGCATCCACCCAGTTGGCGTGGGCGGGATAGTTCTCGATGAAGAGGTTGTACTCATCGATCGCTTCCTGGTTGCGCTGCAGGGCTCGCAGCGTTTGGGCGCGGAAATAGTGGGCCGTCCCATCGTCTGTAGGGTTGGCGGCGATGTAGCGGTCGAAGGCAGCCAGGGCGACATCGTACTGGTCGGAGTAGTAATCGACCAGGCCGCGGTTCAATTCATCGACAGTGACACCCGCATCCACCAGCGCCAGCAGTGACAGGTACGAATAATACGAGAGGGGATAGTTATCCACGGCATTGTTGTAGCGTTCATAGGCCTGATCGTTCTGGCCGAGGGCGAGGTGGGCGTTTCCTGCCAGGTAATCCATCTGCGCTTTGACATAATCATTGGTCGTGGTGGATGTGATCTGGTCGTACAGCACCAGCGCGCCGGCGTAGTCCCCAAAGTCGGCCCTCGTCTGGGCGATCTTGATCTGCAGGTCGACTCCATCGTCGAGACGCGGAGCCGTGAGGGCGGCCTGGTAGGCATCCAATGCGCCGACATAATCCTTCGCCGCGGCGAGCTCGTCCCCGCGGTATTCCTGGACATAGTCATCCAGAACGCCAGGGATGCGCTGCATATATTTGCTGTAGGCCTCCGCTGCCTGGGTGTGCTGGTCAAGGCCTGAATAGGCCTGTCCCATCAGGAAGGGAGCGCGCATCGAATAGGTTGAATCCGGGTAATCCGCGATCAGTTTTGTAAAATAATCGAGGGCCTTCTGGTAATTTCCATCAGCAAGCTCTGTTCGCCCAAGACCCCACAGGGCCGCGGCCTTAAGGGAGGGATCCGTTGAGTCATCGTACGCTGCCTGGTATTGCTGCGCGGGCCGAGTCGAAATCGCCGTAGAAGAGGGCCTGGTCACCCGAGTCGATCCGCACAACGGGCGGAAGAGTGGGGAGGGGCGTGGGAGTGATCGTCGGGCTGGGGGTAAGGGTGGGACCGCCAGGTGTGATCGTTGCCGTTGCAGTGGGGACGGCGGTGGGAATGTTCTGGCAGGCGGAAAGTATCACAATGATCGGCAGCCAGACCAGTTTTTTGATGAAAGTCATGTTAACTTTATAATGGATGGAATCAGGGGTGTCAATGTCGTAGATTAAGGCAGGCTAAGAAGCTGGTCAGGACAAAATCTCGACCTTCATTCCAAGCCGCAGAGTTCCCTCGGATAAAGGAATGACATTCTGCCCAAAGATCGCCCCGAGCTTATGTTTGCGGTATTTGCCCAGGGTTTTGAGCGGTTCCTTGCTTGTTTCGAGGGTTTCCTTGTCGATCGTGGTCACCACGCAGCGCGCACACGGCTTGACCACTGCCAGTTCAACGTCCCCGGCACGGATTCTGTTCCACGTATCCTCGGCAAAAGACTTACCCCCCCGGACTACAAGATTGGGGCGGAAACGGTTCATAGGGACCGGCGTCTCGAGGCGCGAGTTGAGATCTGCCAATCCCTCCTCGGTGGCGAGAAGCATTGGATAGCCATCTGCAAAGCCGGTGTGATCGTCGGAATTAACTGCGTACCCCGGTTCCACCCGCCGCCTGTATCCATCTGCAATGTGGACCAGCCGCACTTCGCCGCCCAGCCAGTCTGAAAACCAGGCTGCGGCTTCCTCGCCCTGGTCGATGGACTGCACGCCGTGGCTTTCCCAAACCCTTACGGCGAGGGGAACTCCTGTTGTCTGTATCCCAAGCTGGATCGAATCATAGTTCGGCGCGGAAAGTTCCAGCGTGCCATCATTTAACTTCGGCGTGACGGATGCCAGCCGTGGATATTCACGCTGAGTGAGAAACATTCCGCCAGGCGTGACGACCATCATGCGACGGTCGTGCTGCAGTCCCATTCTTTCGACCCTGGAAGAGTCCACTTCGAACCCGCGACAGGCTTTGATGGGATAGTAGATGAGAGAGGAGATGGTGATCATAAAATCGTATCGTAGATTGCCTTTGAAATACCTGCCATGCAGGCATGCGCTTCGTTTTCCTGGGCTTCGCTGAAACCGCGGGTCATGATCGAAAGGACATAAGGCTTTCGATCCCGAGGGTAGACAATGCCGGTGTCGTGCTGGACCTGCCCGGTCCAACCCGTCTTGTGAGCAACCTTGACGAAGTCCGGCAGCCGCGCCGGGATGCTCTCATTGAATTCCTGTCCCAGCAGGATTTCGATCATTTGCCCGGAGGCACTCTCAGAGACTACTTTCTTCCGGGCGATCAGGTCCATGGTTTGGGTCAGGCCGCGCGCCGTGGCACTGTTGGTCATTCCCAGGCGGAAAGCGACATTGTCCTCAACACCTCTTCGGACGGTCACCCCTTCGATTCCCAACGCCTGGACGAACTCGTTGACATTCTTCGCGCCGAGCTTCTCGATCAGAATGTTTGTCGCCAGGTTGCTGCTGCGGACGATCATCAGGCGGGTCAATTCGTGGATCGATTCAGTCTCTCCCAGGCGCTGATACAGGGATTGCTCGGAGTTGTCCCTCACGTCCACTGAGAATTTGCTTCCATCTGCGATGCTCGTAAAGGAATTAATGATCGGCAGGCGCTCCTCGAGCGGGAATAGTCCTTCATTCGCCTGGCGGAATACTTCCATCATCACATGGACTTTGATCGTGCTGGCGGGGTGGAACGGCTCATCGGCATTCAGAAAATACTCGTCGTCTGTCTCCAGGTCCCGGAACGCAACTGCGATGAATTTATCCTTTTGTTCTTCAAGGTTTGCTGTTAGATCAAACATGAGCGCAATTGTATCAAACGCCCTCTATGACAACCATGTTCGAGATCGCAGTTTTGTGACGAATGCTCCTGGGTTGGCTATACTCTGCCGAGTTCAGCCATTTCTTAGCATTGTCAATGCTCTCGAATTGCAGGATCACCAGCCGTGACGGTGACCAGTCGCCTTCGAGCGTTTCGGTCCTGCCGCCGCGGGCAATATATTTGCCACCATACAACTCGACGGTGGGAGCAGCCAGATTCTTGTACTCCTCATAGCGGACCGGATCGGTCACGTTGATATCCACAATCACATAGGCAGTCATGCTTTATTCTCCTCTACTGACATTTTGATTCTCACATCCACTGCCATTGCGCCTTTTTCCAGCACACGCAATGGATTGATCTCGATCTCTTCAATCGCCTCATTTTCCAGGATCAGATGGGAAAGTCTGACCAGGACATCGACTACGCACTCCTCGTCAGCAGGGGGGATGTGGCGGAACCCTGCCAGTTTTCTCCCCGCCCACGTCCTGCGGATCATTTTCAAGGCCTCGGACCGATTTAAAGGTGCCAGGGCAAAGGCGACGTCCTTGAGTTCCTCCACCTCCACGCCGCCCGAGCCGAACATCATCAACGGCCCAAACTGCGGATCGCGGACCGCGCCGACGATGACCTCCTGTCCCATGGGGACCTGCCGCTGGAGGTAGACTTCCTCGATCCGGGCCTTTGGCTTCGCCTCCCGGACGCGTTCCATCATCCGCGTGTAGGCAATCTGGAGCGAGGAGTCGTCCCTGATGTTCAATTCCACGCCGCCGATATCCGACTTGTGCAAAATATCCGCCGAGGCGATCTTCATGACGACCGGATAGCCAAGCTCATGAGCAATGGATTCTGCCTCCTCCAGCGAGCAGGCAAGCTTGATGGGAGCAGTGGGGATCCCATAGACACGCATCATTTCATCAGGAGAAGAGATTAACCACGGAGACACGGAGCCACTGAGACTCGATTAAATCTCCGTGTCTCTGTGTCTCCGTGGTGAGGAATCCTGCACGTTTTACCAAGAGCACCCAATGCCGATGCAGCTCTTTCCGGGAAGGGATAAGTTGGAATGTGGAGCGTTCGAAGCAGGAACGCGCCTCTTCGATCAAAGTCGATCCCAGCAGAGCCACCACAACAGGCTTCCTCTTTAGGGGAGTCAAGCGGCTTGCCTCTTACAGACAGCAAGCTGTCCGACTCCATGATCTTGCCATTGCGCAAGCCGCCGTCCCCGGCGGCGATGATTTCAATGAGCCTCTCCGCGACCGCCTCTGCCTTGTACAGCGGTGGGGGAGGCAGAATGACCAGCACTGCCTCCACATTGTCATCTGCAAGAAGGATATGCAGGCAGGCTGCATACGTATCGGGCGAGGCAGAGGCGAGCATGTCCACGGGATTGAATACATTGGCAGCGGGGGGAAGTACGGCGATCAATGCCTTGATTGCCGGTTCATGCAGTCTGGCCAGGGACATCCCGTTCTTCTCCAGGGCATCCGCTGCAATGACGCCGGGTCCACCTGCGTTGGTTAACGATTGCGATCCCATGGTTTTCGCTGCGCCGCCCAGCCAGGCCAGACGGATAACTTTCCAAGGCCCGCGCCCAGTCAAACATTTGTTCCGCCGAGTTGGCCCGCAGGATGCCGGCCTTCTCAAAAGCCGCCTCGAAGGCAGTGTCAGAGGCCGCCAGCGCGCCCGTATGCGAGGCGGCGGCCTTTTGTCCCGATTCGAACCGGCCAACCTTCAGGGCGATCACCGGTTTGCTGCCGCGTCACCTCCCGGGCGATCTCCACAAGTCTTCTTCCATCCGAAACGCCTTCCAGATACAGCACAATGACATGGGTATGCTCATCCTCGCCCAGGACAGACAGGATATCGGCTTCATCCACGTCGGCGTGGTTGCCGAGGCTGACGATGCGCGAGAAACCAAAGCCCTGGCCGTGGGCCCAGTCCACGATTGCGGCACAAAATGCGCCCGAATGCGAGATGAAGCCAATAGGACCCCGGGCGGGCATGGGCGGAGGCAGAAAGGATGTATCCAGAGGCAGATGGGTATCGATCGTGCCGATGCAGTTGGGGCCGAGCAGGCGAATGCCATGGCTGCGGGCCTTCGCCAGGCATTCCTGTTCGAGCGCGGCGCCGTCGGGTCCAACCTCGCGAAACCCCGACGATATGATGATGGCAGCTTTTATGCCGCGCGGCCGCAGTCTTCGATGGTGAGCGGCGTCGCCTGGGGCGGGACGATCAGGATGGCCAGATCCAGCGGGTCAGGGACCTGGCTGAGCTCTGTATAAAGTGGACGGCCAAACAGTTCCCCCGGCTTCTGACTGACGAAATGGACCGCGCCCTGATAACCGCATTGGATGAGATTGCGCGCCACGCCATAGCCCAGTTTCTCCGGCGAGGTCGATGCGCCAATGACGACGATGCCATGAGGAGAAAAGAAGGGGATCAGCGAAGAGTCAGCCATGAGGTTAAGATTTCAGTGCGAGTTGTTTTTTGTCCTTGACCAGCTCGTTCACCGGCTTATGCCCGGCCAGCCACTCCGCCCGCCTGCGGAACAGGTCCGGCACCGCCGCATTGCCTCCCGCGATCAACTGCTGCAGGTCCGCGGTCAGGAGCTGCCCTCCGTCGACCACGATTTTGCCATCCACCATCGTCATATCCACATCCCCGCCCTGCACGGCGTGGACCAGGTTGTGGTGCAGGTTGCCGTCGGGGCCGGTCAGCAAGGGCGTCATGCGGGGTGTATCCGTGCGCACTGCGATCAAGTCGGCCTGCTTACCGGCTTCGATCGAGCCGATCTCAGCCTCCAATCCCAGGGCGCGGGCGCCTGCAGATCGTCGCCATGCGGCATACCGACCAGGCATCGAGCGCCGCCGCATCGAGCTTCGACAGTTTCGCCAGCAGCGACGAAGTCTTCATCTCCTCGAACATGTCCAGGTTGTTATTTTCCTTTTCCCCATCCGTGCCCAGCCCTACGGCGACGCCGCTGGCCAGCATCTCTTCGACCGGCGCCGCCCCGCTGGCAAGCTTCATATTGCTGACCGGGTTGTGCGCCACGCCAACATGGTGCTGTGCCAGCAGCTCAATCTCATGGTCCGAAAGCCAGACGCAGTGGGCCAGCAGTACACGCGGCGCATCCAGCAAGCCGAAGGCTTCGAGCGCTTCGATGGGCCGCATGCCGTACCGCCGCTGGGTCTCCTCCACGTCGAACCGGCTTTCATTGCTGTGGGTATGGAAGCCGGTCTGGTAGTGCCGGCTCATTTCCGATGGCGCGCTGCCAGTCGCATCGGGCGTGGCATAGAACATGTGCTCCAGGCCCACCCATACCTGGATCCTGCCGTCCGCCTCCGCCATGCCATTGCTGGATCAGGGCTTCATTGGTATTGAGGGTCTCGAAATAATCGTGGTCCGGGATGCTCCGCCACGTAGGGGACGAGCACCGCGCGGATGCCCAAGCTGGTCCGCGGCCCGGGCGCTGCCGTGCATGAAACGCCACATATCCACGATGGTCGTCGTCCCGGAGAGCAGCGCTTCCGCGTAACAAAGACAGGAGGCGATCTCCGCTTCCCGTGTCATTGACCACGCGATGCATCGGGTCGATGTACTGCTGCAGCCACTCCCAGACGGGCAATCCTTCCGCGGTGCCGCGCAGCAAGCCGGAGTGGGCGTGGGTGTTGACCAGCCCCGGCATCAGCAGGCGGTCTGCCAGCCGCTTCACGTCCACGCCCGGGTTTGCAGCGATGATCGCATGCACTTCACCCACCGCCTGGATCCGGCCCTCCGTCCCAATCAGGACGGCCCCGTTCGGGATCACCTCGTTGTTCGGGTTCATCGTGATCAGATGGTCGGCATGCAGAATGAGGCTCATGGTATGCTCCTTGGCTTGTGATTGAGGCAGATTAAACCACCTTTCGCCGGAAATTGGTGAAAGTAGGTCATGCTTTCAGCGTGACAGGATCTAGGGTATAACTCTGCTGAAGAACATATGAAAGCATTGCGCCATGGTACGTAAGACGTACGACGTTAATTGTCACGTCGCTAGACTGTAGGGACCATGACTTCTGGCTAAGGAAATTCCGAAATTGGTCTTGCTTCCATTCGCGTAGACGGGATCTCAAGATTGTTGATGTAAATTGTGCGTTCATGAGACAATATCGGGAATTCTTTGCCTTTAATTTAGATTGCTATCGGGAACAAACTTAAGGGGGACGAGTTTGATCAAATCACCAATGCGGCTGAATAATATGATATCATGAGCAAGGTATCAACGGGAATTTATCTAAGTCAGCATGGCAGGGGAGTTATCTCCGACACGTCGGAGTGGTAGTCCAGGAGCAGGGACTTAAAACCCGATGCATGGAATCCTAAACGATTGGGCAGGGGGACAAAGACCTCGATGCATGGAATTTAAACTACGGAGCAAGGAGTTAACTGACAGAGGACCGGCCTCTACGTCGATCGCATCGTATGCAAATGGACATCCCCCCCACCCTTCCTCATTTCGAGCTTCAGAAAAGGGGGCACGGAGAAAAACTGTCAAGTTGAGCTGAAATATGGATATTCATAAAAAACAAAACTCCAACGTGTAAAAAATCAAACGATTGGGCAGGGGGAAGGAGAGCACATGTCTGTGAGGGGAGAACTCAGTCGGAGGACCGCCTCTACGTGGAGCGCGTGCCACCGCCAGGTTCAGCAGGTCAGCCCCCACGTTCTCGATTCCCACCAGATTCCCCTCGTCCATCAGGACAAAGGCTTCCCCTGGCGTATTCGGGCTGCAAGCCTGTATCCAACGGCAGCAGGCGCTGACGGGCAGGCTCGAAGGTATCCAGTTCCCCGTGCGCTGACGCGGGTGGTGATGATGATCTTGACAGGATGGTGCGGCGCATGAAGGAAGGCGTGCAGCGCCTCATCCAGTTCCACGTCTCTCTCACCTGCCCCTTTTCCGCGTCCACCACGTTCTCGAAGTTGTCCAGCAGGACGATAACCTGCTTCAACCCCTGGAACGCCGCCAGCAGTTGCATGGTCTTGGACTCGGTCGAAGTCTGTGGCTCGCGATACAAACGCCGGAAAGTTTCTCCGCGCTCGCGGCGGGCAGCAGTTTGCACAAATCCTCGAACAGGTTGGCGAAAGTTCACCTTGCGCGAACCCGCCTCCCTGGTATGCAAATCGCATCCACCTCCACCCTCCCCATTTCGAAATTCAGAAATGGGGGAGGAGAAAAACGTCAAGTTGGGCTGAAATATGGATATTCATAAGAAAAAACAGCACATTCCCCTTCCCCCTTCAGGGGGAAGGCCGGGAAGAGGGCACTTGTACAACTTCATTGAAATTGAGTAGATCTCAATCTCCCCTTCTCCACTCTCTGATCTCACTCTCTCTCTTCTTCCTCAAAAATTTGGTATATTTGGTCAACTTTACCCCTTCGGAGGCCTTCGTGAACTTCGTCTTCCTCTCTCCGCACTTTCCGCCCAATTATTATCGCTTCGCGGTGGCGCTCAAGAACCACGGCGTGACCGTCCTGGGGCTGGGGGATGAGAACTATGAGTCCCTGCGTCCGGAATTGAAGTCTGCGCTGACCGAGTATTTCCGCGTCAATAACATGAACAATTACGACGAGCTCCTGCGCGCGGTTGGTTACTTCACGCACCGGCATGGGAAGATCGACCGCCTGGACTCGCACAACGAATACTGGCTCGAGACGGAAGCCCGCTTGCGTACCGATTTCAACATCCCCGGGATCCGTAACGACCAGATCGACCGGGTCAAGCGCAAGTCGCTGATGCGGGAGACCTATATCAAGGCGGGCGTCAAGATTGCACGCGGGGGATTGGTCAGGTCGATGCAGGATGCGCTCGAGATCATCGGGCAGACGGGCTACCCGCTGGTGGCAAAGCCCGATATCGGGGTGGGCGCGGCGGCCACGTACAAGATCCACAACGAGAGCGAGTTGAAGGCCTTCTTTGCGAGCAAGCTGGCCGTGGACTATGTGTTCGAGGAGTTTGTCAGCGGCCAGATGGTCACCTTCGACGGCCTGACCGACCGCGACGGCACGCCGGTTTTCCTGAACTCGATGGTCTACAGCAAGGGGATCATGGAGACGGTCCTGCAGGACGACCTGGTCTACTACTACATCCTGCGCGAGATCCCCGCCGACCTGGATGTGCTGGGACGCTGCGTGCTGGGGGCCTTCGACGTCCGCGAGCGCTTCTTCCACTTCGAGTTTTTCCGCCAGGAGGGGACCGGCGAGCTCATCGCTTTGGAGGTGAACCTCCGTCCCCCGGGCGGGCTCACCACTGACATGTTCAACTTCGCCTGCGACTTCGATATTTACAACGGCTGGGCCAGCATCCTGGCCGGCGAAGGGATTTCCCTATCCTGGATATGCCCACAAGTATTTCTGCGGCTACGCCAGCCGCAAGAACAACCGTTCGTATGCTCACAGCGAGCAGGAGATCCTTTCTACTTTTGGGGACAAGGTCCGCCACCACGAGTCGATCAGCGGCATCTTCAGCCGAGCGCTGGGCAATTATGGCTACATCGTCCGCTCCACCGACCTGGACGAGATCATCCGCATGGCGGAATTCATTCAAGCCTGACACGAGAGAGAACAATGCAGATCGAATATCACAAATGGTTCAGTCCGGCCCTCGGACATGACATGGAATTGAAAATCTATGGCTACTTTGGCAAACCGGTGCTGGTCTTTCCTGCCCAGGCGCGGGAGCTTTCATGAGTTCGAAGATTTTGGCATGATCGGTGTGCTGTCCCCGTTCATCGAATCGGGCCAGATCAAGATCTTCACGGTCAACAGCATTGACGGACAGACCTGGGCGAACTGGAATGCCCATCCCGCCGACCGCGCCCGCCGCCACCAGGATTATGACCGCTATATCATCGACGAAGTTGCCCCCTTCATCCGCCGTCACTGCGGGGATACGGAGCAGAAATTTCTGACCACGGGTGTCAGCATGGGCGCCTACCATGCCGCCAACTTCTTCTTCCGCCATCCGGATGTCTTCGATACGGTCATCGCATTGAGCGGCTTATACCAGCTCAATTACTTCATCGGCGATTACATGGACGAGAATGTCTACTTCAACACACCGCTGGCCTATCTGCCGAATATGGAGGATCCCTGGTACCTGGACCAATACCGCCAGAGCAGGATCATGGTCGCGGTCGGGCAGGGGGCCTTCGAGGACGAAATGCTGGCTGATACCCGGGCACTCAAGAGGATCCTTGAGGAAAAGAATATTCCCGCCTGGGTCGATATCTGGGGCGGAGACGTCAACCACGACTGGCCCTGGTGGTACAGGATGCTTCCGTATTTTTTGGAATAGTCTTGAATCTCCCGGCGTACAGTCCTGCTTATTTACAGTAATATTTTTTTATCGTTCCGTCATTGCCCCGGCGGCTTTCGCCGGGGTTGCGAGCGGAGCGACGCACTTTTGCCCGACGAAGCAATCCAACGTACTGGCATGCCAAGCTATTACTTTGGATTGCTTCGCTCCGCAGGGCAACGTAGCGCCCTGCTCCGCTCGCAATGACGGGACCGGGGAGTAGGACAAAAGATCGAGCCAAGTGTATTTATCCCATAACCGGACAAACCACCCGGAACCCCATGAACTCATCCGCCTCTGATTGCAGAACTCGCAGCCTCGAGGCACTTCGACAAAGTTGCGGAGGTTCGTGCCAGGAACCCCCGCGGGCGACCCGATAGGGGTCACCCCTTTTGGAATAAGAGCTGCCATCCCTGGGAGAGGCGGAGTAATCGTCCAGCCAGCTGTCGGCGCACCATTCCCACAGGTTGCCGTGCATATCATGGAGCCCGAATGCGTTCGGAGGGAAGGTTTTTCCTTCCGTTGTGACATGACGATAAAACCCAGGCGGCTCCTCGCCAAAGCTATGCTCGCCGTTAAAGTTGGCAACCGCAACGGTAAGAGTTTCGCCGAAGCTGAAGGGTGTCCCGGTGCCGGCGCGGCAGGCGTATTCCCATTGGGTTTCTGCAGGCAGGCCATACTCTCTTCCTGTCTGCTTTGAGAGCCGCTGGCAGAATTTATCTGCGTTCTCCCAGGAGACCCGTTCAACAGGCAGGTCGTCCCCTTTGAACCGGCAGGGCGGCAGTTTTCCCATGACGGCCTTCCACTGCGCCTGTGTGATCAGATGTTTCCCCATCATAAAGGATTTGATCGTCACAAAGTGCCGTGGATGTTCGTCCGGGCCGCCATCATTTTTAGGGGATCCCATCTGGAACATGCCTGCAGGGATGACAAGCAGATCCAGCAGAACATCCCTGCCGAGATCTTCCGTGAACTGCTCCGCGCTGTGACGGGTCCCCTGGATGATCTCACCTTTTAGATTGAGAGTGGGTGTTTCGAATTCAATGGTTTGCATGGAGACCGCTGCAGGTGATGGGAGCGGCATGGCATATCCATCACCACCTGTCCCAATGGACAACTTCCTCCAGGGATCTCCGTCCGCCTTTCTTCGGCGGCGCCGATAGCTTTTCCTCCTCGGCCGGATAACCAAAGGAAAGGGCGATGCGAAGATGCCAATCGGGTGGGAATCCCAAGATCTCACGCGCCTTTTCAGCCTCATAGATCGATGCAGGCACCGACCCAACTCCCAGCTCCCAGGCAGCAAGCTGCATGAAGGCCGCCGCCTGTCCGGCGTCGAACATGATCTGGAACTTGGCAGTGGATCGGGGGTGAGGATGGCAACTCCCAGGGCCGCGCCGGCCAGATGGCCCGCCCACTGTCCGCATTCAGAGAGTGCTTTGAGGATCGCCTTGTCGCGAATGGCAATGAACTGCCAGCGTCTGCTCATTCTTGGAGGATTGCGACCTGCGTCCGGCATTGAGAATGGCGTGGACGACATCTTCAGGCAATGGCTTGTCCTGGAATTTGCGGATGGCCCGCTTGGTTCGAATGGCTGCAGATACGTTCATACATCCTTCTCCCTCGGTGGTCGAGTAGGGCGGAGCCCATACACCTGCACCGACCGCAGGTGCGGTGTCGAGACCACCAGTTTGAATCTAATTTTAACTTTCTTTGTAGCTTGATGCTCCTCGCAACGAACGCTCGTCGCTACTCGATCATCGGTTTAGCTCTTAATTTGATTATATCCCCTCTAACCAGCCTGCCTCTTGGCACTAGCAGAAGGGGATGATAGTCAGTAGGCAAACATGGTAGGAATAGGGATAATTAATATAGTGCCGCATACTTTACTTTATGCTTGGATTTCAACCGGTAAATCCATGAAGAAGGTAAAGTGATCAATCAGACAAGCGGTAGAAGACATCTTTGGATGCCGCTGTTTACCATTTGACCCTCTCAAGGAGAACTTTCATGGCCCTGCCAACAGAATCCACTTTGCTTGCAGAATTTACCTACGAGCTTCGCCCGGTCGAGCGCGGCTATGCCAACCGCACACTGTATGTCAACCTCGACACCAATACCATTTATGAAAAGCCTGTCACCCAGCAGATGAAGGATCTCTTCACCGGCGGGCGAGGATTTGGTCTCAAATTACTTTGGGACGCGGTTAAACCCGAGACGAATATGGAGCGACCCGCAGAACGAGCTGGTCATTGCCAACGGTCCCATTTGCGGGATCACGGCTTATCCCGGCAGCGGCAAGGCCACGGTCGTGACGCTCAGTCCGCTGACAGGCAATGTGATCGACAGCAACGTCGGTGGCTACTTCGCTCCCTTCCTCAAGTTCTCCGGCTTCGACGCATTGGAGGTCCAGGGCAAGGCGGCGGAGGATGTGATCGTCTTCATCGACGGCGACACCGGCCGGGTGACGATCGAGCCGTATTCCTTCGATGCGGAGGACTCGCACCTCATTGGCAACATCCTGACCGCCAAGTATGGCGGCGATGAAAAGGGCAGGCGCAGCATTGCCGTCCTTTCGGCCGGACAGGCAGCCGAGCACGTCCGGATCGCAGCGATCAACTCCAGCTGGTACGATGTCCGCCGCAAGGAGGCGCGCCTCAAACAGGCTGGACGAGGCGGCGCGGGACGCGTCTTCCGTGACAAGCATATTGCCGCCATTGTCTGCCGCTTCAGCGATATGAGCGGCGACAAGAACAATGTGGCCGACATGGCCCTGGTCCGCAAGGCGGGGCAGCGCATCAACAAGGAGATCGCCGACCTGGACGACTTCGCAGAACCAGATGCGCAAAGTCGGCACCGCCAACATCGTCGACGTGATGGACCACTTCGATCTGCTGCCGACCCACAACTTCCGCTTTGGCTCGCATCCGGAGGTCAACAAGATCGACTCTGAAGGTCTGGAAGGAAAAGTTCACCCAGGGCCTGCCGGATGGCTGCTGGCTTGGCTGCACCATGTCCTGCTCGCACGGCGTGGATCAATTCCCCGTGCAGACCGGTCCGTATGCCGGGACCTGCGTCCTCGTCGATGGACCGGAATACGAGAACGCCGCCGGTTTGGGATCCAACATTGGCAACTTCGACGCCCAAAAGGTGCTTGAGCTCAACTTCTATTGCGACACCTATGGCATCGACACCATCTCGGCTTCGCAACTGTATTGCCTTTGCCATGGAATGTTATGAAGAGGGATTGATCACCAGGGAACATACCGGCGGCCTGGAGCTGAACTTTGGCAACGGCGCTGCGGCGCTCGAGCTGCTGCACCAGATGGCGCGCGGCGAAGGCTTTGGCGTGATCGTCGGCCAGGGCGTACGCTACATGAAGGAATACTTCGCCCGGGCATTCGGCGCTGACCCGGTCTTCATGCAGGACATCGGCATGGAGATCAAAGGCATGGAGATCTCTGAGTACATGACCAAGGAATCCATTGCCCAACAGGGCGGCTACGGCCTGGCGACCAAGGGTCCGCAGCACGATGAGGCCTGGCTGATCTTTATGGACCAGGTCCATAACCTGCTGCCCACCTTCCAGGATAAGGCCGAAGCCCTGCATTACTTCCCGATGTGGCGCACGTGGTTCAGCCTGCACGGCCTCTGCAAGCTGCCCTGGAATGACATCTCGCCGGCCAATAACAAGCAGACCGCCGAGCCTGCCAAGGTTCCGGAGCATGTCGAGAATTACACCTGGATCCATGAGGGCGTGACCGGCAAGCCAACAAAGGTCGAAGATCTTTTACTTCAATCCGAGCGGGTCTACAACTTCCAGAAGGTGTTCGCCCTGCGCCTGGGACGTGTCGGACGCCAACATGATTACCCGCCGTACCGCGCCATGGGACCGGTCACCAAGCTTGAATACGAGTCCCGCCAGGAGCGCTACGATGAACAGCTCAAGCGCCTGCTGGAGGTGGATCCCGCCGGGATGTCTACAGAAGAGAAGATGCAGGAATTGCGCAAATACCGCGAAGCCCAATACGAGCTGCTCATGGACGCGGTCTACAAAAGACGCGGCTGGGATGGGAACAGCATTCCCACCGTCGAGAAACTTCGCTCTCTCGGCATGGATCTGCCGGAAGTGCTGGAAGTTGTGGAAGAGGCGAAGAGGAAAGTATAAGACTTTTCTGTAACGCGAGACCATAGTCTCGCACTTATCAAAAATGGGGAAGCGACATAATCGTCGCACTACAAAAATAAAAAAGCCGTCTCGCGATTCGTGAGGCGGCTTTTTTCTACTCTTACTTGTTTACCTGTCTTGTACTGTCTATTGTTTCCCTGTGTACCTCTCCGAGTATAATTCCAGCAATGAACGAACCTATTCGCTTCAAGCCCGTTGCCATCTCCTCCCTGCTGCTGATGCTGATTGGCTGGGGCGGGCTGTACTACATCATCAACTACACCCTTCCCTACGTCTGGCCGCGCTGGGCATTCTTTGTCCTTGTGCTGATGGCGATCACCGGTACCGTGCTGCCGATTGTTTATCTTTTCCACAGGCGTTTTCCGGGGGAAAAACAGGCGGAAGGAAATGTGATCGTCCGCCAGGCGTTGTGGTTTGGCATCTATGGGGCAACCCTGGCCTGGCTGCAGCTTGGACGTATGGTCACGGTCTATGTGATCGCTGGCCTGGCTGCCGCGCTCTTCGCCATTGAGTACCTGATCCGCCTGCGTGAGAAAGCGCACTGGAAGCCGCCCGTCCCCTACGATGACCAGCCTTCGTGATCTCCCCTCGGTGGAGCAATTATTACAGCAGGCCGGTTCTCTGATCGATGCATTCGGCCGCCCGTTGACACTGGATGCGATCCGGGTCACACTGGACGATATTCGCTCCCGGTTCATGACAAAGCCAGATGCAGGTCTGCCTTCTGACGACGAGATCCTGGCCCAGGCCGAATCCCATCTCTCCGAATGGACCGCGCCGACCCTGCTACCTGTCATCAATGCGACGGGTGTCATCCTTCATACCAATCTCGGACGTGCACCTCTCTCCGCGGCGACGATCGAGGCGATGAGGGATGTCTCTGAAAACTACTCCACGCTTGAATATGACCTGGCGAAGGGGCAGCGCGGCTCGCGATCGATCCATGCCGAATCGATCCTGCAAAAGCTGACCGGTGCAGAGGCGGCGGTCATCGTCAATAATAATGCCTCTGCCGTGCTGCTTGTTCTATCAGCACTTGCAAACAAAAAGCGGGTGATCATCGCGCGTACACAACTGGTCGAGATCGGCGGCGGCTTCCGCGTCCCGGATGTGATGAAACAATCTGGTGCGAAGCTTGTTGAAGTGGGGACGACCAACAAGGTGCGGCTGTCCGATTATGAGGAAGCACTCGAAGGAGCCGGCCGCCCTGGTCATGCGTGCCCATCGCAGCAACTTCAAGATCGTGGGCTTTACCGAAGAGCCAACCCTCAACGAAATCGCGGATGTTTCCCACCGTGTCGGTGTCCCGGTCGTGGACGATCTTGGCTCGGGGGCACTGCTCGACACGGCCAAATATGGATTTGCCCACGAGCCAACCGTGCAAGAGTCGCTGGCGGCGGGTGTGGACCTGGTCTGCTTCTCGGGCGATAAGCTGCTTGGCGGACCGCAGGCAGGGATCATCCTCGGCAAAAAGGATTTGATCGACAGGATCCGGAAACATCCCCTGGCACGGGCGGTCCGTGCCGATAAGACCTGCCTGGCAGGGATCACCGCAACGCTGCTCCACTACCTCAAGGATGAGGCTGAACGGGAGATTCCCATCTGGAGAATGATATCCCTTTCACTGGAGCAGCTGAAGCGCCGTGCAGAGATCGTGGCGGGGGGCCCTGGGCCAGGGAGAGGTAATTACCTCCGAATCGACTGTCGGTGGCGGCAGCCTGCCGGATGAAAGTGTAGCCACATTTGTGCTGGCGTTGACTGTCAAATCGCCGGATAAATTCCTGAAAAAGCTGCGGCAGGCAAACCCGCCGATCATTGCCCGGACAGAAAATGATAAAATCCTTTTTGATCCGCGTACGGTTTTACAGGACGAATTACTAATATCTACTCTCAAATCCCTACTTTCGGAGAATTGATGAAATCAGACCTTGATGCCCTGATGCAGGCTCGCAATTTGGATGCGCTGTTGATCTTTGGTGATGCCGAAAACAACCCGTCGATGTATTACTTTGTCGGCGGCGGGCACGTGAGCGGCGCGTTGCTGATCAAGAAGGCCGGCAAAGACCCGGTCCTGTTTTACAACGATATGGAGCGGGACGAGGCGGCCAGGAGCGGAGTGAAAACCGTCTCGTTCAGCGAGTTCCCGCTTGCTGACTTTGAAGCCCAGGCAAATGGCGACCGTCTGCTGTCAAATGCCCTACGCTTCAAGAAGATCCTGGAAGAGTATGGGCTGTCCGCTGGACGGGTGGCAGTCTACGGCAGGGCGGAACTTTCCCTGATGTTTGGCATCCTGACAAAACTGGCACAGCAGATGCCGGAGGTCGAGTTTATCGGCGAAGGGATGGGAGACTCCACGATCCTGCGGGCCATGGAGACCAAGGATGATGTGGAAGTCGCCCGCATCCGCCAAATGGGTGCAGTGACCACGACCGTTGTGAAAATGGTCTGGGATTATCTGGCCGCCTGTGATGTTCGCGAAGATGAAGTGCTCCTGAAAGAAGATGGAACTCCACTTACAATTGGCAACGTAAAGGACAAGATCGCCCTCTGGCTGGCTGAGCGCGGCGCCGTGGACGTGGAAGGCGTGATCTTTGCCATTGGCCGGGATGCTGGCGTGCCTCATTCTGTCGGTGACCCCAATGATTTGATGACCCTCGGGAGGACAATCGTTTTCGACATTTTCCCGGCCGAAAAGGGCGGCGGCTATTTCTATGATTTCACCCGCACCTGGAGCCTGGGTTACGCAACGCCTGAAGCGCAGGCGCTCTATGACCAGGTGCATGAAATTTACGATCGCGCCGTTGAAAACCTGGACCTGAATGCCTCCTTTATCGATTATCAGCGCATGACCTGTGAGTACTTTGAATCGAAGGGACACAAGACTCCACTGAGCACGAAATCGCCGCTGGATGGATATGTCCATTCGCTGGGTCACGGTGTTGGATTGAATATTCATGAACGTCCCTGCCTCCAGTCTAACCCTTGCGGATGAGGACAATATCCTCAAGCCCGGTGTCGTCATTACGATTGAGCCCGGCCTGTATTATCCCGATAAAGGCATGGGCTTCCGCATCGAGGATACCTACTGGGTGCGCCCGGATGGAAAGATCGAGCTGCTGGCCGAATTTCCATACGATTTCGTCCTGCCTGTGAAGAAGTGGCAAAAGACGTGATTGGTAATGGGTAATTTGACATCATGATCGATTTAAAACCCGCCCGAATCCTGGCCATCGAAACCTCCTGTGACGAGACTGCCTGTGCCGTCCTTGAAAACGGACGCGTCCTGCTTGCCTCCACGGTCGCTTCGCAGATGGATATCCATGCCCGTTATGGCGGCGTGTTCCCGGAAGTCGCCTCGCGCCAGCATGTCTTGAGCATCGTCCCGGTTGTCGAGCAAACGTTGTCTCAAACGAGCGTCACCCTGAAGGATGTCGATGCGATCGCCGTGACCCGCGGCCCGGGGCTGGCCGGTTCGCTGGTGGTTGGCATGAACGCGGCCAAGGGGCTGGCGCTGGGGACGGGCAAGCCGATCATCGGCGTCAATCACCTCGAAGGGCACATCTATTCCTCCTGGATCTATAACGCCGGGCAGGAGGCGCCTCCCGAGCCGCAGTTCCCCTTGATGGCGCTGCTGGTCTCCGGCGGGCACACCGAGCTGAACCTGATGACCGATCACCTGACCTACAAGCGCCTGGGTGCCACCAGGGATGATGCCGCCGGTGAGGCCTTCGACAAGGTGGCGCGGCTGTTGGGACTCCCTTACCCGGGCGGTCCTTCCGTGCAAAAAGCTGCCGAGAACGGCGATCCCACACGCTTCAAATTTCCACGTGCCAAACTGGACAGTCCTTACGACTTCTCTTTCAGTGGTCTGAAAACAGCGGTGCTGTACGAAGTCAATGATCTGAAGAAAAAGCATTCCGGCCTTTTGCCAGTCGAGGATCTTGCGGCCTCGTTCCAGGCGGCAGTGGTGGATGTTTTATTCAATAAAACGATGCAGGCTGCGCGTGATTTCGATGCAATGGAAATTCTGGTCGCAGGCGGGGTTTCTGCCAACAGTGCACTCCGTCAGGCATTTCAAACGCAGGATGAACTTCAGGTCCATATCCCCGCTTTCTCCCTGTGCACCGACAATGCTGCCATGATTGCTGCCGCTGGATATTATCGCTATGCACTCGGCCATACGTCAAATCTTGACATGGATGTCCAGCCAACCTGGCCGTTTGTCCTAAATAAAACCCCGCGAAGGTTCGTGACACACAAATTTCGCAGGGTTTTTGCTGTTTAAAACCCAAACCGCCCTTGGCTTGCCCGAGCCGTAGGCGGTTTGTAAAGGAGAATGCAACCTTTATTATATGCCGGCACTTTAAGGAAAGCTGAATTCATGTTTAGGGTTCAATAAGAGATTTAGGGGGCTAAATTTAGATTGCATTAAGCAACCGTTCCTTTGCAATCGGACCTTCACGAAGAATTTGGATCTCAGTCCCTGTGCAATCCACAAGCGTGGAAGGGACTCCGCCCGGCGTCCTGCCTCCATCGATGATCAAGGCAATGCGGCCGCCGAGTTGGGCCATGACATCTTCCGCCGTTGTGGGACTGGGCTGGCTCGAGATGTTTGCGGATGTCACTGCCATGGGACCTGCAAGCCGGAGTAGGGCACGGGCAACTTCATGATCGGGAACGCGAACGCCTACAGTGGAGGTGGCAGAGATCACTGCGGGGAGCGAAGGCTTTTTGGGGACGAGAACGGTGAGCGGTCCCGGCCAGAAGCGGGCGATCAGCCTGGCGGCCAGCATTGGTATCTCTTCCGCCACCTGGCTTAAATCCGAAGAATCTCCGATCAATACGGGGATCGCCTTTTCGACCGGCCGTTCCTTGGCCGCATAGATCGATTCAACCGCGGTTCCGTCGAACGCAAGAGCACCGACGCCGTATACGGTATCGGTCGGGAATGCGACCAGCCCGCCAGCGTGAAGGACTTCCAGGGCGCTCGTGATCGCGTTGGAGGCATTTGCTGAAATGACTTCTGTCTTCATAATTAGACCGCAATCTCCAGCAGCCGATCCTGCCCGGTCAGGTCCTGATGTAAATGGATCTCTGCTCCGGAAAACATATCATAAGCCAGGCTCAATGCCTGAAGCCCGCGCGTCGCTTCGATCTCGAGCAACAGCAGTGCATTGGGGGCAAGCCAGCCGGGTGCAAGCTGCATAAGTCTGCGGAGCAGGTCGAGGCCGTCCTCGCCGCCGTCCAGGGCTAGGGTGGGCTCGCGCCCATAGACAGGCAGGCCGTGCAAGGTCTGTGTGGGAATATATGGCAGGTTGGCGCAGATCAGATCCAGGTGCTGTTCGGTCGTAAACATCTCCGGCCGGGCAGGCAGGAGATCACACTGAATAAATTCGATGCGGTTTTCGACGTTGCACTTGCGGGCATTCCTTTGGGCAACCTTCAACGCGTCGAGGGAAATATCTGTGGCGAGGATATTCGCATCGGGGACATTGACAGCGATCGATACGGCGATGGCACCCGATCCGGTGCCGATATCGGCAACTGTCCTGCGGGCAGGCGATTCCTGGAGCCAGGCAATGGCTTTTTCGACCAAAAGCTCGGTCTCCGGCCGGGGGATGAGGACATCGGGCGTAATGTCAAATTCCAGGCCGAAAAATTCCCAATGCCCAAGGACATACGGAAATGGCTCGCCATCTTCAAGACGTGCCAGGGAATCATTTAAAAGCGTTTGTTGTTCTGCTGTAAGGACCAACTCAGGATGAGCCAGGACCCAGGTGCGCGGCCGCTTCAGAACATGTGCCAGCAGGACAGACGCATCCAGAAAGGCTGTGTCGCTGAGCGGGGCGAGCCGCTCGGCGATGTCCGAAAGAAGTGCTGTCATCTTATTGGTTCTTGATTGCCAGCAGGGAGAGGTATTCGAAGACAATATTCGAAGCCAGGATGGCTGTGATATCCCCATGGTCGAAAGGCGGCGAGACCTCGACCAGGTCGAAGCCGATCAGGTCCAGCCCATGCAGGCCGCGGACGAGCTGGAGCAGCTGGTAACTGGACAGTCCGCCGACTTCGGGGGTGCCGGTGCCAGGTGCAAAGGCCGGGTCGGCTGAGTTGATGTCCACGGTAACGTAGACCGGTCCCTTCATGCGCTGGTGCACTTCCTTGAGAATCTCCGCCAGACCTTTTTCAATTACTTCGTGCATGGTGATCGTGCGCGCACCCAATGCGGCTGCCTCGGCATAATCGTTCTCGCCACTGACGGGACCACGGATCCCGATCTGCACATATTCGCCTGCGCGGATCAATCCTTCCTGCAGTGCGTAGCGGAACGGAGTGCCGTGACTGTAGGGGACAGACTCGAATTCCGCCTCCCACGTGTCAATATGGGCGTCGATGTGGACCAGGGAAACCGGTCCATGTTTTTTGGCATGGGCGCGCAGGAGAGGCAGGGCAATCGAGTGATCGCCGCCAAGCGTGATCAGCTTTGTTCCAGTTTCGATGATTTCACCTGCCATCGCGGTGATGGCGGTCATAGTATGTTCGATGGAAGTGGGAATGACCGAGACATCCCCATAATCGACTGTCTTGAGCTTTTTCAGCGGCGTGACGTTGAGTGTCGGATTGTGTCCCCAGATCAGCAACGATGTTTCACGGATCTTACGCGGGCCAAAGCGTGTCCCTGTTCGGTAGGAGGTGCCGCTGTCAAAGGGCACGCCCAGGACGGCCACATCCACGCCGTCCAACTCGCGGCGAAACGGGCAGGCGCATAAAGGAGGGGATGCCCATGAAGGGCTGCAGGCCGGCGCCAAAGGCAGGATTATCGTTCATTGAATTCTCCAAACTGGATAGAAGATCATAGCCGGGTAACTCAATCTCCCGCAGTGCAACTGCGGGAGAAACAATAATAAACCTTCGTGTCCCTTCGTGACCACCTGCCCCGCTGCTTTTCGCGGGGTTTGTACTGAAAAATTATTCTTCTTCGTCAAACCCGCTGCTGGACAACCTGTCGGCTTCGTCGCGGGTGGAGAGCTCCTCGATGAACTGGTCGATGGATCCATCCATGACCGAGGGCAGGTTATAGATCGACAGGCCGATGCGGTGATCGGTAACGCGGTTTTGGGGATAGTTGTAGGTGCGGATCTTTTCAGAGCGCTCGCCGGTGCCCACCTGGGAGCGGCGGTCCGAATCGATTTCCGCCCGGCGCTTCGCCTCCTCCAATTCATAGAGGCGGGCACGTAAAATGCTCAGGGCGCGCAGCTTGTTTTGGAGCTGCGAGCGTTCGTCCTGGCAGGTAACGATCATTCCGGTTGGCTTATGATACAGGCGCACGGCTGTCGAGTTCTTTTGCACGTTCTGACCGCCCGCGCCTGAAGAGCGATACACCTCGATCTCGATGTCGCTTTCGGGGATTTCGATCTCGACCTCATCCACTTCTGCCATGACGGCGACGGTAGCTGTCGACGTATGAATCCGTCCCTGCGCCTCGGTGGCCGGGACGCGCTGGACGCGATGCACGCCGGATTCGTATTTCATCTTCGAATAGGCGCTCTTGCCCTTGACCTCAAAGATAACTTCCTTGTACCCGCCGACACCGATCGCGTTCTCAGACATGACCTCGATCTTCCAGCGCCTTTCCTCGGCGTAGCGGGTGTACATGCGGAACAGGTCGGCGGCAAAGATGGCTGCTTCATCGCCCCCGGCGCCGGCCCGGATCTCGACAATGACATTCCTGTCATCGCGCGGGTCCTTGGGGATGAGCAGGCCTTTGATCTCCTTCTCGAGCGTTTCAACTTTGGGGCTGAGATCGGTAATATCCGATTCCGCCAGGGCGAGCAGCTCCGGGTCGCCTTCCGTGTCGAGAATTGTTCTGGCCTCCTCCAGGCTTTTCATCGCCTGGCGGTATTGGCGCGCCTTTTCCACGATGGGCTCCAGGTCCACGCGTTCCTTGTTGATCTCGGCGGCGCGCTGGTAATCGTTGCCCACCTCGAGCATTTCCTGTCCGAGCTGGTCGTATCTTCCTTCAATGCCTTTTAGTTTGTCGAGCATAAGAATCCTTGGAGGCTGCGAAAGGTCTTCGCAGCCCATGCATGATAAATGCGCGGTAACCTGCGCCGCGCCGTCAAATTATACCAGTCAAGAGACTAGCGATTCATGAGCAGCGAAATGACCAGGGGCTTGAGAGTACCACGCTATACCCTTCACGGTCACAAATTGCGGCCCATTTATTCGGTGGGAATGCGCAATTTGTGACCGGGGGCTTTATAAATACCCCGAAGATCAGCCTCATCTTTCTCAGCCTGCGCCGTTCATGCTTCAGGCTGAGCGTGTCATGATGATGGCGCTTTTTAACTTTGTTTGCTTCAATGCTGGCCATGGTTCACCTTGTATTGAGAGTGGGGAGCCATCCACCTTTTCCGGGAGCGGTTATTTGATCAGTGAAAGGATCATGGAAAGGATGAGCATGATCGAAAACGCGATCAGGAAGATCCGCAGCCATTTTGTGCTGCTCGGCTCGCTTGGTTTGGTTTGCTTGTTTTTTTGATTCTTTTCTGCCATTGTCATGCACCTATCTTATGTTTGGAAAAAGCATTCTCCATGGCGTTTTCAAGCTCCTCCAGCGTGACCGGTTTTGTGACGTACGAGTCTGCGCCGTAGCGGAGCGCCTTGTCCACCATGGTATCGGCGGCCTCTGAGGAAAGCATGACAACAGGCATGTCCTTCCATTCGGGGCGCCGCCGTAAAAATTCAACCAGGTCCAGGCCCGAGACTTCGGGCATGTTGATGTCCACGATCATCAGGTGCGGCCGTTTCCCGGTCAGCAGAGACTGCACCGAGGACCGGGCACTTAAAAACAGGGTCGCTTCGCAGTCGAGCAGTTTGAGCATCAGCCCGATTGCACGTCCCATTTCTTCATCGTCGTCGATCACCCAGACTTGTTTCATTCCAAATGCGCCTTGATCGAGTTTGCAGCATCCTCCGGGACGACCGCCTTTAGCTCATCGACGGTTGCCGTGCGGATCTTGTCCACCGAGCCGAAATGTTTCAACAGCGCCTTGCGCCGGGCCGGCCCGATCCCCGGAATGGCATCCAGCTGGGAAGCCATTCCCAATTTTTGTCTCTTCTTGCGGTGGGCAGTTATACCATATCTGTGGGCTTCGTCGCGGATCCGCTGCACCAAATACAGCGCCTGGGAATGCCGCGGCAGCATTAGCGGCTCGGACTTGAAGGGGAAGAAAATCTCCTCCCGCTGCTTGGCCAGGCCCACCACGGGAACCTTATCGAACAGCTCAAACCTTTGCAGCACATTGACGGCCCGCGCCAGCTGTCCCTTACCACCGTCGATGATGACCAGGTCCGGCAGGAAGGAGAACGAGGCGTCTGGTTTGGAGCCCGGGCTCGCCGGCGATCTCCTGGCCAGCGCGCCAGCGTCGGAAGCGGCGCGTCAGCATCTCCTCCATCGAGGCAAAGTCGTCCGGCGCGCCGACGACGCGTTTCGATGTTGAACTTGCGGTACAGCTTTTTATCGGGCGTGCCCTGGGTGAAGACCACCATCGCCCCGACGATGGCCGTGCCCTGGGTGTTGGAGATGTCGTAGCACTCGATGCGGTTGGGCGGCTCGGGCAGGTTCAGGGCTTGTTGCAGCTCGGAAAGCGCCTGTTCCTGCTTGTGGGTATCGGCCTGCCACTGGGCGCGCAGGGCCTGCAGGGTCTCGGTGGCGTTCTCCGCCGCCATCTGCACCAGCTCGCGGGGCTGGCCCCGTTTCGGGACGAAGATCTCCACCTTTTCGCCGCCGCGCTTCGAGCGCAGCCATTGGGCGATGATCTTTCGTTCCTCGATTTCCTCGGGAAGCATCACCTGTTCGGGAATGTTGGCTGCCTCGGTGTAGAACTGGGTGACGAACTGTTCCAGGATCTCGGTATCGGCCTCGTCCTCCGTCCCTTCCAGGATGAAGTATTCCCGCCCGATCAGCTTCCCGCCGCGGATGAAAAAGATCTGCACGCAGGCTTCACCGTTGCTGCGGGCCATGGCCAGCACGTCCGAATCCAGGTAGTCGGAGGCGAAGACGACCTTCTGCCTCTCGATGATCGACTGGATGGCCTTGAGCTGGTCGCGCAGGGCGGCAGCCTTTTCGAAGCGCATCTCCTCGGCCGCTTTCTCCATGTCCTTTTGCAGCCGGGCAACGATCGGCTCGCTGTGGCCCTCCAGGAAGCTCATCAGGTCGGAGATCATCTGGCGATACTGGGCCTGGGACGCCGCGCCGATGCAGGGGGCGATGCACAGCTTGATGTCGTAGTACAGGCAGGCGCGCAGGTCGGTGCCGGTGATATCCCGGTCGCAGGTCAGGAAGGGAAAGATGCGGCGCAGCACGTCCAGGGTCTGGTACACGGCCCAGGCGGAGGTGTACGGCCCGAAGTAGCGCGAGCCGTCCTCGGCCATCTGGCGTGTTACCGTGACCTTGGGAAACGGGTCCGCCCCAGTGGACCTTGATGTACGGGTAGCGCTTGTCGTCCTTGAGGCGGATGTTGTACTTCGGCCGGTGCTTCTTGATGAGGTTCATCTCGAGGATGAGCGCCTCCAGCTCCGACCCGACCACGATCCACTCGAGATCGGCGATCTCACGCACCAGCCGCCGCGTCTTGGCGTCGTGACTGGCGTCCGCATGGAAGTAGGAGCGGACGCGGTTCCTCAGGTTGATCGCCTTGCCAACGTAAATAATCGTGCCCTCGGCGTTCTTCATGATGTAACACGCCGGGCTTGGTGGGCAGGGTGGCAAGGATCCCCTGGATCTTTTCAGAAATCTCCATGAAGTAATTTTACATCATGTGCACCCTTGGGACTTATTGAGGGTTAATTTAATGTTGTTTCATGGCATAATCAGGAAAAATCAACTCTGGAGGATCCTATGAACGAACTGCCAAGTGAACCCATCCCGGAAGCCAGGCCCGATTCAGTTTTTCAGATCTGGTGGCGGGCTCTTTCCAAACCCAATGAGCTGACCTATGCAGCTCTTGCCTCGTCTCCGAAAGCAACAGCAACCACGGCGTACCTATGGATGTTTATCGCCAGTTTGATCCAGTTCTTCCTGTCTGCCCTCGTGCAGAGGCAGATGTTCAATAACCTGCAGCGCTATGGGATCGATATCGGCAATCTGGGTCCACGGGGTGGATTCGGCGCGATCCTGGTGAGCTTGATCTGCGTGGCGCCGATCCTGGCTGCGTTAAGCACCCTGGCTTTTGCTATCATGACGGCCATCATGCAGTGGCTGGCCAAAGTGTTCGGCGGTACCGGCACCTATGACCAGCTGGCCTATGCCCTGGCTGCCATCGCTGCCCCGCTCACCATTCTGGGGGGAGTCCTGAGCCTGTTTGGCGCCATCCCCTTCGCAGGCGTTTGTTTCGGCTTGCTCGGGTTCCTGGTCGGGATTTATATCCTTGTCCTGCAGTTGATGGCGATCAAGGGCGTCAACCACATCGGTTGGGGCGGAGCCCTCGGCGCTTACTTTATCCCCATTCTGGTGCTTGGCTTCATCTGCGCCTGCCTGTTCGGCATCTCCTTTGCGGCCTTGATCCCGATCATCCGCCAGTCGATGCCAAACTTCAGACAGTAACCCTGCATACGCCAATTCTCTCGATTTCATAAAACAACACCGCCCCGATCTAATCATCGGGGCGGTGTGTATTTGTTATCACGGCAACCCCCAGCCAGGTGGCTCAGCCGGTATAAATTTCTAACGGTAATCTTGGGTGAAAGCTGGAAATCCTGCACCGCCCTCGACGTTTAAAGCAGTAAGATTTCGTTCGCCCGCACGTAGCAGGAGGGGCGTGGCGGAGTATCCTAGGAGAGACAAACTCACCGGGGATGCTCCGGGGTGTGAGCATGCGGGCAAACCGTTGCCGCCTATGAGAGAGAAGCTGAAACTTCTGAACTCGTGTTGTTACTTGGTTGCCCGGTGGATCCTCGTCTGGGACAAAGATCCCGAATTGGTGTGTATCACTCACAGCCCGAAAATCCACGCCCCAACCTAAAACCCAAGGAGAGTCTAGCATGAATGAAGATGGAAATACAAGAGGCTCGAGACGGTATGTTGCATTGGACATTCATAAACACTATTGCGTTGTGGCAGGTGTAGATCGAGAGGGAAAGGTGCTGCTTCATCCGGTGCGAGTGGAGCACGCAGATCTGGAAGGGTGGCTGAAGCAGAATCTGTTTTCCACGGACCAGGTGGTCATTGAATCCACCACGAACGCCTGGCACGTGTATGACCTGCTGGCACCGTTGGTGGAACGCGTGGTGGTAGCCAATCCCATTCGTGTGAAACAGATCGCCCAAGCACGAGTAAAAACGGATATTCGAGATACTCTCATTCTGGCGCGCTTGCTAGCTGCGAATTTAGTACCAGATGTCTGGGTGCCTCCTGTCCATGTCCGTGAGCTGCGCCAACTGTTGTCTCAGCGCAGACAACTGGTGGAGACCCATACCCAGGTCGTAAACCGCATGCACAGTGTGGCGCACCGCCATCACTTGCAGCATGCACGCGGCAAACGCTTCAATGAAAAGACCACCCTCTGGCAAAAAGACAAAACGCTTTCTACTCTCGAGCAATTTCAATTGCAACTGGAAATGGAAAACCTAGCCTACATCGAAAAGCAGATTGAGCGGATCAGCAAAGAAGTCCGCAAGATGTGTCACCACCAACCCTGGGCAGACAGTATGACCTATCTCATGCAGCTGCCTGGCTTTGGGGTCATTACTGCTATGACAATATTAGCTGCCATTGGAGATATCCAGCGCTTTGAGACACCCAAACATCTGGCGAGCTACTCTGGACTCACACCGGGATTGGAACAGAGCGGGACCAAAAACCGTGGCAAAGGCATTCACCAAAGAAGGGCGGAGAGAATTACGTTGGGCACTGGTGGAAGCAGCCCAAATGGCTGTGAAGTCCGATCCGCTGTGGAAAAGACGTTTCCAGGAGATGCAAAAACGCATGCACCGTAACCAAGCAATAGCAGCTATCGCTCATCGTTTGCTGGAATTGGTTTGGTATGTCTTGACCCGACGCCAACCCTACCGCCATTTCAGTCACGAACGGATTGCCTACAAGTATCTGACCTGGGCCTGGCGGATGGATGAAGAGGCACGCGATGGCTTGACCCGCCAGCAATTCGCTCGTTACTACATGATGAAATTAGGGATTGGGCATGACCTCACTCGCATTGCTCTCGATCCCAAACATCCACGTAAGATCGCCTCAGAAGAAGAGCTTCTGGCCCTGCGACCGGAATTGAACCACATCGAGTAGCTGCTCTCATTCCTCCCGTTCGTTGCAACAACTGCACCTGAACGAAAACCGGGCGCGGCTCTGGAAGGCTGTCCCTATGCCAAAAAATACAAACGACAAACGGTCCGCATGCTACATGATCCGGACCGCTTTTTATTTCTGCTTCTCGTTTTGACCTTTTTCCTGTCTTCCTCTTGACACTGCAAACATATATATTTTCTCTAACGTGGTATCGTGATTGCTATTGCCATTGCCAAACTCCACCAAGTATACCTGCCTTGTTCTTCCATCCTGCAGGACCAGGTTGCAATCTTCTATATCTGATAACGAGGACTGATCAATCTCCTGGGCATCTCACAACCAACCTTGACTTCATTAAAGTTTCTGTCGACCTTAGGAGATTGATGAAATGATCGTGATTGGAGTGGAAGGTGATCATTGTTCAGCCTTCTTCGATGGTGATGGGGTCTAATGCGATGATTGTCTTCGTTAGAGATTGCGGGATCTCCAGATCCTCCTGTTAATATAGACATAACATGAGTATCATCGATTAATTTCTTATCCAACCTGATAATATTATTGAGCTCCTGTATATGAGGAGCATCCCATGAAATGTGTCATGGATTTTGCAATAACGGTCAGCGAGTCGGTATGACTCTTACCCAAGAAGTAAGATATACCCAGGGAAACCTGAGGCCGATTTTGCAACTGCCACCTTATGCTATTAGGAAAATGTCAGGTCAGCAATATGAATATGTACCCATTCAGAGGTTACATTTATCATCCAATCGCCATTTGATATCCCACCAGGTCTTGATTTCCTGTGTTTGAACACACCTGTCCAGGGAATGAGGAAAACATTGGAAGGTTTTAATTCAAACAACACGCTGGGGATCAAACATCCTCAGGCATGGAAATCGATTAAAAATGCGATTTTTGAAACATCTCCAAGCAGGGATCAATTAAATCCCAATTTTCAAGCATCCCCAGGTAGGGATCGATTAAACGCGATTTTTGAAACATCCCAAGGTGGGGATCCTTTATAAGTGCCATTTTTGCAATATCCCCGGGTGGGGAGCAGGGTTTCCCTAAACGGGGGCGATGTGTGACGGGTGATTGACCGGTCCTCCTTACTTCGATATCCAGTACCGGCGACTCAGATTACTCACCCTGGCTGTCACGTCCCAGACGTAACCTACAACTCCCGGCCTTGGCGGGGGTTGTTATTTTCAGGTTAATTAGGGGGGCGGGACCCGGTCATGTCCCGGGTAGATAAACATATCCGCCATGTAATACCCGAAATAATAACCTCCCGTTGCACCGCACTCTCCGGGAATTGCTTCGTCAAATTGCCCATTTTTGTTTGCATCTTCTCCCTTGAGGAGAGTATTTCCAAGTGTGGAGATCTGCGTAACGATCGGCTCCATGTTTGGGCCGAAGGGCGCCGCGTTGAGCTGCAGCGCAAGCATCCAGTAGCTGCTCGGTCCAGTCGGTGACGTTCTTCACGCAGATCTGAACATTTTCGCCATTCAAGCGGATATTGGGCGTGGAATCCGGCGCGTCGATTGCGTTCTTGGTGTTAAGGATGTTTGCCTGCAGGTATCCGGGGCTGTTCCCGTTCGGAAGACTGCCGTAGCCATCGCCGGCGTTATCAAAATTTCCATCGTGATCATAGTCCTTGATATTGATCGCTCTGGTCCCCGACAATGGCATTGATGACTTCCTCGGTCTTTTTCCGGAGCTGGCCTCATCCTTGTTCTGGAGGGCCTGGACAATCCCAATTTTATAATTCTCGTCGAATTGATCGCCGTTAATGGATCTGTTGATA
The DNA here is from genome assembly GCA_963750005.1 of uncultured Chloroflexia bacterium. GTDB lineage: Bacteria > Chloroflexota > Anaerolineae > Anaerolineales > Villigracilaceae > Defluviilinea. The sequence continues at coordinate 5,033 of CAVVPC010000029.1, read as the reverse complement.
TAGTTGGCGTTGTACCACCACAGGTTCTGCATGAGGGGGCCCTTATCAGGCACTTGATCATACGAGACCAAAACCTTTCTGATCTGCACCAGTGCCTGCGGAGGTAAAACCGATGAAAACAGGATTTCACCGGTTGGCTTGGTAACGGCGGATCATCCTGTTCCAGAGTGACCAGTATCTGGTTGAACATGCTGAGGAAATTTTTGGAATCCGGCTCGGTGATCTCCAGGCGGCCGCTGCCGGTGGCAGCGAAATAATTCTTCCAAGGTCACGTATGGTCCCATCCTCCCCTTTGAACCAGGCCTCCATAGTGCTTTCCGTCCTCAGGCGGTTGAACTTTGGTCAGGTTGATCTCAGCCTTGTCAACATAATAGGTGGCATCGTCGAAACGGACCCTGCCCACCGGCTTGTTGGGGTCCACTGGCACGGGAGTTGTGGTAACTGGGTTATCATCGGTCTTACAAACTGGACGATCACAAGTGCCAGCACAATGACAAGCAAGCCTTCCAGGCCAATTCTCAGCCAGCGGTTCATGGTCCGGCCCTTTGCTGAGGGAAGCTTCCTGTTTGCCGGCAAGTGCTGCCTCGCGGGCAAGCTGGGCCATGTGTATCGTGCCAGGGGAAATGGTCTGCCCGTTGAAGAGAGCCAGAAATTCATTCGCCAGTTCGCCGGCGCTCTCATAGCGCAGGGCCGGGTCCTTGGCCAGCGTGCGATCCAGGATGGCCTGGAGTTCCATGGACAGCCCGGGGATGGGCGGCAGAGGCTCGTTGATGTGCTTCATCAGCATGCCGAATGTGGTATCCGCCTGGAACGGAACGGTGCCGGCCAGCATCTCATACAGCATGATGCCCAGCGAATAGATATCGGTGCGCTTGTCCACTTTTTCGCCGCGGGCCTGTTCGGGGCTCATATAGGTCGGCGTGCCGGAAACGGAACCGGCCGTGGTGTGCATGGTGGAGTCGAGCAGGCGAACCAGTCCAAAGTCGGTCAGGACCGGTTCCACATCCTCCGGCAGCGGCTCGTTTAGATTAACTTGCCCCGGTTATGGTGCGCAGAAGCACGTTGGCAGGCTTGATATCGCGGTGGACACGCCCCGCCCATGGGCATAATCCAGTGCGCTGGCGAGCGAGCTTAAGATGTGGGCCACCATGCCGATGGGCATGCGCTGTTTGTTGTCGTGCAGGGATTTTAGATAGACCGCCAGGGAGGGCCCCGGGATATATTCCATGACCAGGTAGGGACTCTCGTTGACGATGTCGTAATAATACATGCGGACGATGTTCGTATGGCGCAGTCCCTCAATCACCTCGGCTTCGCGCTGGAAGCGTGCCAGCTGCTCTAAATCCTTGTCGAGCAGTCCTCGCATGACTTTGACGGCGACTTCACCGATGGAGTCCTGCGTGCCGGTGTAAACCTCGGCCATGCCGCCGCGTGCAATTAGGCGGTCGATTTGAACGCTTCCGAGAACCTTTCCTTCCCAGTCTGGCATGCGAAAATTATAACCGACAATGAAATTATGGGCCGTGTATAATCTCCATAACAAATAACCCTGAGGGAACCGTGGCCAACTCTTTGGAACTTCAAATTGGGAATACTCCTCCGCGAGCGGGGCTTAAAGCTATCACTGGCTAAGTCCTGCACCGGTGGATTGCTCGGAGACCGGATCACCAATCTTCCGGGCTCCTCGGAATACTTCTGGGGCAGCCTGGTGACCTATGCCTACGAAGCCAAGGTTGCCCTGCTGCACGTATCATGGGATACCTTACGATACGCATGGCGCCGTCAGCCGCGAAACCGTCCTGGAGATGGCACACGGTGCCCGTGAAGCTCTGAGCACGGACATCGCCGTATCCGTCAGTGGCATCGCCGGTCCGGGAGGCGGAACGGAGGATAAGCCGGTCGGCACGACCTGGATCGGGTCTGGCCGCCGCCGACGGGGCGTGGGCGCGTCAATTCCAGTTTGCCGGGGGATAGATTGGGAATAAGGCTTCTGCAGCGGATGCGGCGCTGCAGCTCCTTTGGATTATCTGAAGGGTAAGGTTGTAGAAACGGCATACCTGTATTTTCTTGTATTTGTCCTGAGGGTTTCTTGACGGGTCAACAAGCCTTTGTAAAGATCGCCTCTGGCTATAAAATTATACAGGCGCTTAATCCGATGAGTACGCATGATTGCAAGGCCTATTGCCTCAGGCGATTGGATTCCGATCGTGTCGAATACAATAACGCAGGCGTTTTCACGTAAGCAGGCAGCTAGGTGACATGTGCCTTATGTCTGACATCTACGAATCTAGCGATAGGAATTCGAGTACAATTAAATCATTATTCACAGGGAAGGCAAATTTTTTTTATTGTTATTATGGAACTTACAAAATTCGCGGTTTCTGGCAGGGCTTTATGGTCAAGATGCGGGCAGTTCGGTTTTTGAACAACTCGCTCAACTTCTTGAAAACTTATAACGTCCGCATTTTAGCATCAGACTCCGGGGGGTTAGATCAACGCGATACTCGATCCTGATCGTATATCCCGATCAAATCCGGCTGGCGGGCAGATTTCCGCTTGCCGTACTGGCAGATTTTTGCCGCCTTCACCTCCTGAATACTATAACAGGGATTCATATCCTCCCGTTCTACCCATGGACATCGGACGACGGATTTTCCGTGATCGACTATCGGGAGGTCGATCCGCGCTACGGCAGCTGGGATGACATCCACCGGTTGGGCGAAAACTTCAGCTGATGTTCGACGCTGTGATCAACCACGTTTCGGTCAAGAGCGCCTGGTTTCAGTCCATGCTGGCGGGGGACCCGCGTTACCGGGACTTCTTCATCCTGCCCGCGGAGAGCGATGACCTTTCCCAGGTCGTGCGCCCGCGGGCGCTGCCGCTGCTGACCGAATTCGCAGGCCGCGGATGGAGTTATGAAGGTTTGGACGACGTTCAGCGCCGACCAGGTGGACCTGAACTATGCCAATCCGCAGGTGCTGCTGGAGATCCTGGACGTCCTGCTCTTCTACGTGTCCCAGGGCGCAGACTTCATCCGCCTGGATGCCATCGCCTATCTCTGGAAGGAGCCGGGCACGACCTGTATCAATCTGCCGCAGACCCACGCCATTATCCAGCTCTTTCGCGCCGTGCTTGACGCAGGTGGCGCCGCACGTCATGCTGATCACCGAGACCAACGTTCCGCATCAGGACAATATCTCCTATTTTGGGGACGGCAAAAACGAAGCCCATCTGGTGTACAACTTCTCCCTGCCACCCCTGGTGCTGCATGCCTTCCAGACCGGCTCGGCAGAGACATTGTCGCATTGGGCTGCCGGCCTGGAACTGCCGGCCGGCGCGACATTCTTCAACTTCCTCGCGTCCCACGATGGGATCGGCCTGAACCCCTTGCGTGGAATTTTACCGGAGCAGGAAATTGACGCCTCGTCGAGCGGACACGTACCCATGGCGGCCTGGTCTCGTTAAAGGATATGCCAGATGGCAGACAACTACCCTACGAACTGAATATCAATTACTTCGATGCACTCAATGATCCCTATGCCGGTGGAGCCCGTCGAAACACAGATCGACCGCTTTGTCACGGCCCATGCCATTCTGCTGGCGATGCGAGGCCTACCGGCAATCTACTTCCACAGCCTGGTAGGCTCTCGCAGCTGGCGGGAAGGTGCTCTGGCCAGCGGGCATAACCGGACGATCAACCGTAAAAAACTTGAATGGGATGAACTGGAAGAATCTCCTTTCAGACCCGGATACCCTTCGCAGCACGTGTGTTCGACCGATTAACACAATTGTTGCAGATACGACGCGAACATCCAGCCTTTCACCCTTATGGCCCCCAGGAAGTGGTTTCTGCCCCGCCGGGGATTTTTGGATTGCTGCGTTCTTCCCCGGATGGGGGGAACAAATTCTGTGCCTTCAAAATGTCAGCAATCGAGAGGAGCGGCTGGAAAATATACAAGAATTTGAAAGATGGAACTACGATCTCATTGAAACCAAAATGCGTAATACAGATATCCCTATCTCGTTAAAACCCTATCAATCTCTGTGGCTTGTTGAATCAAAGGACTGACCATGCTTATCCCTTCCATCCCCTCCCGGCGAATTGGCTTTGTCTCTACGCGCTTCAGCACGAACGATGGCGTCTCCCTTGAAACCCATAAATGGGCCCATGTCCTGCAAGGACTGGGTCACCAGGTGTTCTATTTTGCAGGATTATGTGATCGTCCACCAGAAGTGAGTTACGTGGTGCCTGAAGTACACTTCGACCACCCCGAAATTCGGGAGATCCATACCACTGCCTATCAGTTGAGGTCCGCCCCTTCACAGTGACGCGCCGCATCCGTGAACTGCAGTGGCATATTAAGCAGCATCTGTATGAGTTTATTAAACAATTTGGGATTGAGTTGCTGATCGTCGAGAACGCCCTGTCGATACCTATGAACATTCCGCTGGGACTGGCATTGACCGAGCTCATCGCCGAGACCGGATCTTCCAACGATCGGTCACCATCATGATTTTTCATGGGAACGTAAACGATTTCTGGTCAACTGTGTCGGCGATTTTCTGGATATGTCCTTTCCGCCGCGCCTGCCATCCATCAAGCACGTAGTCATCAACACACTGGCGGCGAACCAGATCGCCCGCCGGAAAGGCGTCGGATCCTCTGTAATCCCCAATGTAATGGATTTCGATCACCCCCCCGAGCCGCCGGATGAATACAGTGCCTCCCTGCGGGCGGACCTTGGGATTGCCCCCGATGAATATTTTTTCCTCCAGCCGACGCGGGTGGTGCGGCGCAAAGGCATCGAGCATGCCATCGAGCTGGTCAAGCGGGTGGGTGGAAGCGCGCCTGGTGATCTCCCACGAATTCGGGTGACGAAGGTGACGAATACAAGGAACACGTTCGCAGCTTTGCGGAGCTGTTTGGTGTGAATGTTATTTTTTCCTCCGATGTTATCGGGGTTACGCGGGGATTCACCACCGATGGCAGAAAAGTCTATTCGCTGGAGGATATTTATCCCTACTGTGATATC
>CAVVPC010000028.1:0-19567 GCA_963750005.1 uncultured Chloroflexia bacterium | reverse complement strand
CTTGAGCACGCCATCGCGGATCATCATCTCTGCGCCGCCCACTTCCTCACCATTGGTACCTTCCTCGGAGGGCTGGAAGCAAAACTTGATTGTGCCTGCCAGCTATCCCTTGGGCATGCAGCATCCTGGCGACAGTCAAACCAATCGCGGTATGGCCATCGTGGCCACAGGCATGCATGACGCCCGGATTTTGAGACGCATACTCTCCCCTGTCTCCTCTGTAATAGGGAGGGCATCCATGTCAAAGCGAAGCAGGAGCGTGGGGCCGCCTGGTGCTTTCCAACAACCCGACCACGCCCGTCTTACCGACGCCTTTCGTCACTTCGATGCCAAGCGATTCAAGTTCCCTGGCAACGATCCCACCGGTGCGAATCCCGCGGAGGCCCAATTCAGGATGCATGTGAAGGTCACGGCGCATGGCTTTTGTATAAGGGAAAAGCTCTTCTGCCTGCTGGTTGAAGTTAGACATAAAATTCTTCTAATAATTTTCCAATCTGAAATTGACTGCCTATTCAGTTTAATTTATGCTAATCAGCACAAAGAAGCTCAGCTGATCCGCCTAAACCAAAAGTATCACACACTGATCAGATTATAAATGATCTAAAGTTTCTTATCCCAAACACCTATACGGATAAATATTGGATAAAAAGTACCTGCAATATCTCACCCAGGATTTCCATGTCCTGGAAAGATGTGATTAATCGGATGGAGATGGATTTAATCCAGCTAGCCTGCGTTTTTTTATCGCCGCTACTCATAAAGGCTGGATGCAAATCTCCTGTAAAGGCATAGCCTTCATCCAGGATCAATGTCACACTGTCGTCGCTGTGACCGGGTGTATGTAAAATCTCTCCACTCAATCCGAGGCTGGCGAGAAAGCTGCGGCTTTGTTCCAGGTTCAACCGGATGTTGTCATTTTGTTTGATCTCGACATAGGGAAATGATTTCCCACTGAAATATTCCCCAAATGAGCTGACAAAGGCTGCCTGGCATTCGGGCAGAATGAATTTTGTCCCCTGATTTTTCAATTCCTGAACCAGTCCTGCATGGTCCGGGTGGAGATGGGTAACAAGCAGGTATTTGATTTCGCTAGACGTAATTCCTTTGCGCTGAAGCACTTTGATGAATTGTGGAAGTGTCCCTGGCCAGCCGCAGTCGACCAGAAGTTTTCCATTTTTGATGTCGATGGAATAATAGTTGGTCGAGGCGTAGCCGACGTTGACAACATTCATAAACTATTTGTCATTATTTTACGTTTCACGTTGTGGCTTGCCCAACTTCATTGGGCGCGAAGGCTAACTGTACTTTACTACACGGAATTTTTCTTCGTAGCGCGGGTTTTCGTCAGTGCTGTCCTCGGTGTGGCGGGATCTCATCCGCTCGAGAAATTTGTCCACTTCGCCGATCTGGGTTTTGTGCTGCAGGAGTGCATCGAGCTTGACTGGCCACGTCTCGGTGACATCGATCGTTACATTTGACTGCATGGTTAACGAACACCAGATCTCTCTTGGCATGTGAGGCTGGTAACCTTCGACCAGCAGATCGGGGAAGAAGACAGGACTCCCGGCTGCGGGGAAGACCGCGTCCATGGTCGCCTGACCGGCGGCGCGATGATCGGGATGGTTGATGCCATATCCGGCGAACAGGGTTTGGGGGTCGCAGGTCATCAGCACGTCTGGCTTGAACTTACGGATGACACGGACAATGTCGCGGCGCAGGTCGAGGTCTGGGACGAGGTAGCCATCCTTGCAGTCCATGAAGTGAACCGCCTCCACGCCGATGACCTTTGCTGCTTCCTGCTGTTCCTCGTGGCGAATGGCGCACAACGCGTCGGGAGTCATCCCTTCCGGGGTGGAGACGTTAAAGCCTTTATCGCCGCAGGTGAGGAGCTGGTAGGTGATGTGATGTCCGAGACGCGCCCAGCGGGCCAGGGTCGCTCCGCAGAAGAATTCAGGATCGTCGGGGTGGGCGAGGATGACAAGAATATTTTGAGGTGAATTCCAGGTATCTGGCAGAGTCATAGTTCAAGTCCCAGTTAAAGAATACCACAGAGACCAGGTCACGGAGCAAAAAATATATGTCTGTGTTCTCAGTGATCTCTGCGGTGGAGTTAATTATTTTTGTTGCGTTGATTTTTCCCGCAATTGCAACCGCCGCTGTTGTGACGGTCGCAGGGGGCCTCTGATTTGCGCCGCAGCGCTTCGAGCTCATCCCAGGGCTGCAGGTCCTCGGTGTCGAAGGTTTCAGTGAAGCGCTTGCCTTCCTCGCCTTCGATCAGGACCATCACTTTGTTGGTCATGGGGAGCACGTCGATGACCTTGCCTTCGCCCTTGGGAGTAACAACCCGCTTATTTCGCTTGGGCAGCTGCTTGCGGGCTTCCACATACTGCTCATATTCGTAAATCAAACAGCAGCGCAGACGGCCGCACATGCCGGTGATCTCATTGGGCGTGAGCGAGATGCCCTGATCCTTGGCCATCTTGATCGAGATTGGGGAGAAGTCGGTCAGGAACTTGGAGCAGCAGCGGGATTCCAGCCCACAGGCGCCCATGCCGCCGATAATTTTGGCTACATCGCGCGGACCGATCTGCCGCATTTCGATCTGACAGTTTGGATACAGGTTATGCATATCCTTTTTCAAGGATTTCAGATCTACCTTTTCTTCACTCTCCGTACTGAACAGGAAAGCGAGGCGCGTTCCATCGAAGTTGTACTCGGCGGAGACGATCTTCACCCCCCCGCGTCTCAGCTCAGAGGCGCGGGCGCGGCAGTTGATCATAGCTTCAGTCTGTTTGGACTGCCAGGACTGGAGCAGCAACAGGTCGCGAGGCGTTGCCCGCCGCTCCACGGATCTCCAGCCACCCTCGGGTTTATCCGGCGCGTCCTGGACAAGCTGGACGACCTCTCCGAGATGTTTGCCGCGGGAGGTATCAACAATGACATGTTCGCCGAGGCCCACGTCTGGGACAGCGGAAGTATCGAAATGGTAAATCTTGCCTACTTTGGTGAAACGTACACCAATAATGTTTGGATTCATACGCTTGATTATACCGTATCGGAAATTGGAGTGCAGCCGAGCAGGAGGATATAATGAATTCGGCATGAAAATTACCACTACAAACTGCGTGTAGCGAATAAATTGTTTCTTATTGGTGAAGGAGAAGAACATGAAATCGAGTTTTGCATCGAAATCGATGCTTCTATTTCTCGTTTCGCTGGCGATGCTTTGGATCCTTACCCTGTTCGAATCCTTTCTTTCCGGGTTGACTACGAGCGTGGAAAGATTGCTTAGCGCCCTGATCCTTGTGTTGCCCGCTGCTGTTGGAGTTGTTTTTGGTATCCTAAGCCTGCGACGCAGGGAGCCAAAGCCCTGGATTGCAATTGCTGGCATCCTGCTCAATGGAGCTTTTGCTCTATTCAATATACTTGTATTGGGGTTTTCGGGGTAAGAATAAATTTCCTGATGGGGGAAAAGGAATTCGCCCACCGTCCAAGACCTGTCTGCGGTGATTGTTTTCCGGAAATGACTTGAGACAGTTCCCATCCTGTGCCTTCCACGTCATCAGAGCACGCAGAAAGACAGGATTCAACATTTCAGTCCATAAGGCAGGGAATTTTGAGTTATGTAATCAAATGATTGGGAAGATGATCAGTTCGATTGAGGTAAGCTATGTTGAGACCTTCCGGGTCGAAGTCGATGCGGCTAATGGCACAGTTGTTCATCATGAACCAGGACCTCATGCCGTGGGCCGCCTGCCGCCAGGGAGTGTTGAGGATGACGAACATCAAATGGACAAAGAAACCCCCGTGGCTGAAGATGGCAATGCGATGTTCGGGCTGCCCATCCCTGTCACCGTGGCGGGCGATCAGGTCCGAAAGGAATTTTTCCGCCCGCTGATGGCATTCCTCCTCCGTTTCAAACGGACGGCTGTTCCACCAGCCCGTGCCGTTCAAATTGTCGGATAGGCTGAGTTCGGGAAAATCTTTCTCGAAATAAGCGCGCGATTTTCCGGGCAGGCCCTTGAGCTTTAGCTCTCCATCCCGGCCGAAGATGCCGCCGCTTTCATGGATCTCCTCCCAGGCACTGAACGGAATACCCAGGGCACGGGCTGTCGGTGCGGCTGTGTTCACGGCCCGGTCCATTAGACTGGTATAGATATGCGTCAGCCCGTAACCCATGCGGTTTTGAATATTCCAACTCTGCGGGTTGGTGATGGCCTGCGCTCCCTTCAAAAATTTTGCAACATAGCGAGCCTGCTCCATTCCAATATCTGTCAGTGCAGGATCAGGGTTTTCCTTGTATGCAGGGTCCTCCCAATTTGCATTGTTCTGTGATTGTCCATGACGGATGAAGTAGAGTTCCATAATTTTATAGTTTTGCCTCGATTATTTGTTAGACCATTAATTATAGTATGAAGAGTCCTTTCTGGTTAAAACAGCATGGAGACCCGAAACAGGGCCTCCATGCAAGATTTTGAGCTTTGCCTGGACTATTTGATTTGCGACCCCCTGCGTAAAAATAATTTACTTTACTGCCTCTTGCGCATTGACCATACCAGCGCCGAAGAAGGAGGTCTGTCCCATTCCGCCCGTGCACAGGCGGGGATCCGTCACGGGCCAATTGGCCGGACAGGCTAGCGGGCTCGCAGATAAGCGGAGTAATGCTGCGACTGCGCCCTGAGGCATGCCCGGGTGCATCTGACGAATGAGTGCTGCCACACCGGCTGCATGTGGGGAGGCCATGGATGTTCCACTGATCCATACATAGCGACCGCCGCCGCTGACGACAGCGCGATTCGCGCCGGAATAAGAGCTTCCCACGTTCCGGTTGCATCTGTGCTTGACCAGCCGGCGAGAATACGCCCGCGTCCGAAAACTGTAGCCGCTGTCTGGGGAGCATCACCACCGGGGGCAGTAACGTCCACCGGAGAGCCAACGTTCGAGTAGCTGGCGAGAGTGCTGACTCCGGAGGCCGAAACGGTGATTACACCGGGCAGTTCAGCAGGCGCCACACGGCAGTTGTTTCTTACTTCGCGAACGATTGCAGAATCTGGGGGCCAATCCGGACTGATCGTATCTACGGTAGGATGCCCGAGATCCTGTGCTTCATTGCCAGCGGCCGCGACAATGACCACGCCTCTCTGCTGTGCGTAGCGGGCAGCATTCTGAAGGTCCTTGATGATGGCGCGCTGTCCGGCCTCGTTGGCACAAAAGTACAGGTATGGATCGGCGAACAGGCTCAGGTTCACCACATCGAGATGCTGGTCACCTGCATAACGGAGAGCAGCCGCAACCGAGTCGGCGAAACAGAAGCCGGAGATGGTGCAGGCTTTCAAGGCCACAATGGTGGCTTCGGGTGCAACACCGACAATGCCAATCCCGTTGGCGCGGCCGGCAATCGTCGTAGATACATGGGTGCCATGGCCCTGCAGATCCTGGACGGCGGGTTTGTTCGAGCAGTCGCCGTTGGCAACTTCCTGAGGATCGGCTGTGGGAGTTGTGCTGTAAATGAATGAACAAGACTTGGCAACATCAATTGCGCCTGCAAGATCCGGATGGGTGAAGTCCACACCGCCATCGATTACACCCACCCTGACGCCTTTGCCAGTCGCCTTCGTTTGAGCGGCGGCTGCTTTAATTACACTCATATCCCACTGACAGGATGAAAGCTCATCAGGTCCGCTAACTCCCGGGTAACCTGTCGTACAGCGGGCGTTGGCAGTGGCACCATCAATCAGCACCTCGGTGTCTGCGGACGCGGGACCAACAAAGCCCCCAACATCAGCATGACCAAGGCGATGGCCAAAAGCGGGTTCCAAAGTTTCTTGTTTCTCATACTAAATGCCTCCTCGCGAGTCTGGTGGAATTTTGAACTTTACATTTATTTCCCCTATCTATCTGAATTATAATATTGACTCGCTAAATCAACACGTTTGTAACCTTTTGGTTGACGAGTTTTGATGGTGGCCCGCCAAGGGCGGGAACAAATTCCCCCTTGTCTGTATGACAAACTAGCACTTGCAATTTCCAGTGGTAAGATTGTATCCTGGATATGATGTTTCCTCGAAGGGCAAGGTCAGCCTGTATGATCAGGAACCTTATGATCGCCATCCGATCGGCGTCGTCGTAACTTCATTTTTTGCTAATGCTTTCCGATCATCAATATCATCAACTGCCTGTCTAAGAATTTAATTTTTTTGTCGAGCGCTGCTGGCCGTGGCTTTCAGAACGCCAGACGGGGAAGATGGGCATGAACCAGGGCATATACGGTGGGCCCCAGGCCGGCTTGTTCGCGGCAGTGTTCTGGATTCCTGGTCAGCCCGTTGGGATGGCCGGCGCGGCCGGGCTGGGTCAGCCCAGCCGAATCAGTATCTGCCGCCTGGAACAGGTCCGGTCCTGTTTACGGGACTACAGCCCTGCTCTTTACCCTGATGGGCGTGATCACCAATATCATCTTCGGTTTGATCGATGGCTTGATCGGTGGCGCCATTTTTCAGGATAAGGCTTCCAGTCGCTCCGGCACCGAATCAATAAGACCTGGCAAGTTCTCCTCACCAGGACTTTTCGACCTAAAGCGTAATGAGCTTCTTATTCAACAATATTGATCGGCAGTTCATTCCTGCCGCTTAGTGCAGCTACACTGACCTGGGCGGCGATTTTCTTGTGCGATCTCTGTCAGTGCAATGGCGACAGCTGCCGACTTCGGGTTGACTCGACGACAATTGGTTTCCCGTTGTCGCCGCCGATGCGGACGTTTTGATCCATCGGGACTCTCCCAGGAAGTTGGCCTGCGTGGCCTGCGCCAGGCGTTCCCCGCCGCCGGACCCAAAGATGTCCATGCGGGTGCCGTCGGGCAGTTCAAGGTAGCTCATGTTCTCGACGACGCCCAGGATGGGGACTTTGAGCGTGCGGAACATGTTCAGGCCGCGGCTGGCATCCTCGAGCGAGACCAGCTGCGGGAGGGTGACGATCACCGCACCGCTAAGGGCAAGCGCCTGGGCCAGCGAGAGGGCGGCATCGCCGGTGCCAGGTGGAAGATCAATGATCAGGTAATCCAGCTCGCCCCACTCCACGTCGCTCAGGAACTGGCGGATGGCGGAGTTGAGCATCGGTCCGCGCCAGATCAGTGGCTGCCCGGGCTTGACCAGCAAACCCATCGAGATCATCTTGACGCCATACGCCTCGGCAGGGATGAGCTTGTTGTCCCTGTGGGTTGGGCATTTGCTCCACGCCCAGCATGGTGGGCGTGTTGGGGCCGTAGATGTCCGCATCCATGCAGGCCGACGCGCGCCCCGCTTTGCGCAAGCGCCACCGCAATGTTGACCGCCACTGTGGTCTTGCCCACGCCGCCCTTGCCTGAGCCGACCGCGATCGCATTGCGGATAGGCATGTTGACCAGCCCGCGCATGCGTCCATCGTTGGGGACATCCGAGTCCATTTTGATGTTGACGGTCTTTACGCCCGATTGCCATCACGGCCTCGTCGGGCCTCCTTTCGATCTGCCCGCGCAGGGGACAGGCGGGCGTGGTGAGCATTACTGTAAAGGAGACCTGATCGCCTCTGATCTCGAGGTCGCGCACCATGTTCAAGGTGACACAGGTCCTGATGCAACTCAGGCTCCTGCACCTTGCTCAGGGCAGCTAAGTACAGCTTCTTTTGTTATTGGTGTCATTGAATTTCCCTTTGAATTAGACAGGTACACGTTCAAGTAGATGTGCTACCAGCGACTCGTATACCTGCTTGACGCGATTCGCTTTATGCCGGCGGCAGCTGCGGCCGCGGCAGCTGGCCTTCGCGGCCTTGGCGGCTTCCTTGGCCTTGCGCTCTGCTTCCTCTGCGCGCGTAATTCTGCGGGCGGATGCTCGCGTAGTAGGAGGCGGGTTTCAGCAATTTCTCCATGTTGAGACATTGCGCGTATAGGCTGCGATCTCGAAATCGTGGTCCATCTTGATCGCGTCGAACGGGCAGTACTCGGCGCAGAAACCGCAGTTCATGCAGATGTCCGCGTCGATGTAGAACTCCGCCGGGACGGGGACCGGGCGGCCGTGTTACCGGGTCGTTGGTGCGCACGATCCAGATGCACTGCGGCGGGCAGACCTTGGCGCAGATGCCGCACGAGGTGCAGCGCACGTTCCTTCTTGCCATCCGGCCTTCATCGTAGACCAGGAAGGGCAGGTAGCGCGCCTCCTCCGGCAGGAGCAGCTGCTCTTCCGGGTATTGGACCGTGAATATGCCCGCGTGTCTTCGCGCTGGAGCGGTGCGCGACGCCTTCCGCGCTGTTGTAGCGTTTCTTGCCGCGCACCAGCCACGAGATATCGTCCACATAGGTGTTCCAGAAGCGCTTCAGGTAACGCCCAGGCCTTTAAGAATGCCTCTTCCGTACATAGTTTATGCTCCTCCTTAGCGATCCAACTTCGCCCATGACGATGTCCAGCGCCGAGGATGGCGACGAAGTCGGCGATCTTGTTGCCGACGCACATCTTCTCGAGGGCGGTCAGGTTGATGAAGCATGGCGCGCGCACGTGGTAGCGGTAGGGATTGGGCTTGCCGTTGGAGATGATGTAGAAAGCCAAGCTCGCCCTTTGGGCTATTCGATGCGCCCGTAGGCCTCGCCGGCCGGGCACGCGGACCTGGTATTGCGGCTTGCCGCGAGTTGATCGGCCCTGCAGGGATCTGCTTGAGGGCCTGCTGCAGGATGCGCAGGGACTGGCGGATCTCGTCGAGGCGGATCATGTAGCGGTCGAACATGTCGCTGTTGTAGCGCACCGCCACGTCGAAGTCGAAGCGGTCATAGATCCGATAGGGCTCGGCGCGGCGCATGTCATAGGGCACGCCCGCAGCCCGCAGCAGCAGGACCGGTCACGCGAAGTTGGCATCGCGTCCTCCGCGTCCAGATAGCCGACGCCCTTCATGCGCGAGACCAGTATTTCGTTCTCGCTCAGGAAGCGGTCCATTTCCTCGGTCTTGGCCGGCAGGCGGTCGAAGACCAGGTCCTTGATCTTCTGCATCACGTCATCGGGGATATCGCGCACCACGCCGCCGAAGCGGTAGTAGTTGCACATCATGCGCGCGCCGGAGACCGCCTCGAAGATATCGAGGATCAGCTCGCGCTCTTCGAAGGCATACAGCGCGGGCGTGATACATGGCGCCCAGATCGTTCAGCAGGATGCCGATCGAGCATCAAGTGGTTCTGGATGCGGCTGAGCTCCGCCATGATCACGCGGATGTACTCGGCGCGTTCCGGCACCTGGATGCTTCATCAGCTTCTCGACGGCCAGTGCATAACCCCAGTTGTTGCTCATCGAGTTGAAGTAGTCCAGCCGGTCGGTGAACGGCATGTTCTGCAGGAAGGTGTTGCGCTCGCCGATCTTCTCGTGGTTGCGGTGCAGGTAGCCGAGCACCGGCTTCAGGCCGACGATGGTCTCGCCGTTGAGGGTCACGGGCACGCGCGGAACACGCCGTGTGTGGAGGGGTGCTGCGGTCCCATGTTGACCAGGATGTGGTCGGTGCTTCATGCCATCCTCTGACTTGCACGGTGTAGCGCTGCGAGCGAGCTCGTAGAGCAGCTCTCGGCCTCGGGAGTCCACTTCTCGGGGTCGAAGTCTTCGGGGAACTTCAGGTTGTCGTGGAAGCGAGTTCTTATCTTCGGCCATGATAGAACTTGCCCTCCGGCCAGCGGCTCTTGAAGGGCTTGAAATCCTCTTCGTAGAAGGGTTCCTTCCAGTCCTTGCGCATCGGGTAGCCTTCAAAGCCTTCCCACATGAAGATGCGGCGCAGGTCGGGGTGACCGTGAACTTGATGCCATATAGGTCCTAGGCCTCGCGTTCCTGGAATTCCGCACCAGGCCAGATCGGTGTCAGCGAGGGGACTTCGATCGGGTCAACGCGCGGCACCTGGACGCGGAAGACCAGCCCGGGCCGCCGGTGGTCTTGTAGGCGTGGTAGACCACTTCCATCTTGTTCTCGGGGAAGTAATCCACAGCCGTGACGGCGGTGAGCAGGTCGTAGCCAAGCTCATCGCGGATGGCGGTGGCAACTTCGATCAGGTTTTCGTTGTTGCGACCACCAAGCCGGCGTAGCCGGGACGTGCCTCAGCAGAGACAATGCCCGGGAAACGCTCGGCCAGGTCAGTCGGTTTGAGGCAGGGAGTCGTGACTGTCATCTATGTCATCCTCTCCTTGCGTCGCCTCTGCGGCAGCGGCTCATTGATTTCCTGGGTTGCGGCGCGGGTCGATCAGGTCCGGTCCAAGGATCGGGACGGGAATTTCACACCTGTCCGGTCCCTTCTGGTACCAGCGACTTCTTGAGGGTTCGCTTGTCGATCTTCTCCTGGAGCTTGATCATGCCGGCCAGCAGAGCCTGGGGGGTGGGAGGGCAGCCCGGGATGTAGACATCAACCGGCAGGAACTTGTCGATGCCCGCGACGACGTTGTAGCCTTCCTTGAAGGGTCCGCCGCCGAAGCGCACAGGCGCCCATCGAGACCACGTACTTCGGCTCGGGCATCTGGTTGTACAGGCGCACGATGGCGGGGACCATCTTCTTCGTCACCGTGCCGGAGACCAGCATCATGTCGGCCTGGCGCGGGGTGGGGCGCATGACCTCCATGCCGAAGCGCGCCAGGTCGTAGCGGAGGCCGGGCGGCCATCATCTCGATCGCGCAGCAGGCCAGCCCGAACATCATCGGCCACACCGACGAACGCTGGCCCCAGTTATAGAGGCGGTCGAGTGTGGTGATGGCTACGGCATTCTGGATTTCGTCGGGAATGTCGTATTCGGGCAAATTCAATTTTTCATTGTCCATTGATGTTCTCCTCGTACCAATCCTGGTAGATTGCATATAGGATGTCGTCGTTGGCAAGCACGGGTCATCCTCGAATTCCGATAGTGCTAGCGTCCAGTCATAAATTTGCTGCAGCGTGACTTCTTCGATGTTGATTTCCGGGTGCTGCCTGCGCAGCTCCAATGCGATCGCGTAGGTAGCGTCCCAGGTCAGCATTACTGTTCCAGTTCCCGGTTATCGATCTGGGCCCGCTGCACCTTTCCGGAATAATCCACATAAATGGACTTCCATTCGGTGAAGACTTCCAGCGCGGCCTGCCCGGCTTCGCGGTGACCATTGCCGGTGCCGCGCACGCCGCCGAAGGGGAACTGGATCTCTGCGCCTGTGGTGCCGTGGTTGATGTACACCAGCCCGCTGAAGATATCGCGCATGGCGGTAAAGGCGCGGTTCACATGACCCAATTACCGTTGATGTAATTCTGGAATTCCATCGCTAAATTGCTCCATCCTGTTACGTTTAAGGCGAATTTGAAGTGCGAAACATCACAAACTTGGTGGATTATAGCACCCGGGAGTTCAAAGTCAATGAATTATATAAAAATATTTATACATAATTAAGAAATATGAGTATAATCACCCTAATTCACATGACAAAATTGTCTTTAATGTACCTGGTTTCTCGCGCGTATCAACTCCGGGAGAACTAGAGCGGGAGCGGAAAACATGGTGACTGCCCGACAAAAAGTATTGGCCTATTTCACTAAAACCCGGTCTGCCTCGGCCCGGGAGATTTCGTGTAGCTTGAGGATGTCTCCGGCAACTATACGCCACCACCTGCGGGTGCTGGTCGCAGATGGAAGGCTGGAGATGACTTTTGTGCGCGGCCGGGAGGGACGCGGCCGCCCGGAGAAAGTTTATTCCCTTCCCAGTTCTGCGTTGGGAGACAACCTGGCAGCATTGGGAGATGCACTTCTCTCGGAAGCCGGAGCCTCGACCCAGATGGAGATGCTGGCAAAGCAGCTGGCCGGTGATGCCAATTTTTCCAACCAGCCGATCGCCAGGCGGCTGAATTCCAGCGTGGAAAAAATGAACGTCATGAATTATCATGCCCGCTGGGAGGCTGGCCCGCAAGGACCGCGCCTGATCTTCGGCCATTGTCCCTACGCCGCGCTGATAGGGAAGCATCCCGAGCTCTGCCAGATGGACGAGGCGCTGCTCGGGCAGCTCATGGGGGATGCTGTGACACAGATGTTCAAGATCGGGAAGGAGGGAAGCTCACTGTGTGTGTTTGCGTTGGGGAGGTGAAACTTCGCGCTCAGCGGAGGGGCGTGATCCTTGCCCCGCAGACGAAGCGCAGGCAATAAGAGAAATCCAGGCAAAGTAAAGTCTACTCTCGCGCTTCGTCTACATTCGGGCAAAGAACGCCCTCACTCCGCTCGGCGCGAGATCAACTATCAAATCCGAGCCCGAGCCAGCTCATGATGCGCAGCCATAGATTTTCCCGCCCCTGGTTGCGATCTGACCATGCCATGGACCAGCGGGTGATATTGATACCGATCGAGCGGAAGGGCTCTGGCGGAAAGGGCGTCGGTCTGGAGCGGACCATTTCCAGCAATGTGCGCTCGGTCCGCTTTCGATCTATAATATCCAAAAGAACGCGTGCGCCAAACCGTGATGCGCCGACGCCGAGACCGGTATATCCCATCACATAGCCAGTTTTCCCATGATGAACCGTGCCCCAAAACGGACTATATCTGGAGCAGGTATCGATCGCTCCGCCCCAGGCATGAGTGAAGCGCAATCCTTCGAGCTGGGGAAAGGCCTGGAAGAAATGACCGGCCAATCGGGCGAAGGAAGCTGAGTCCTTTTCCAGGTGTGACCCAAATCCGTTGTTCCAGTGGTAAACCGCGTCGTAACCTCCCCAAAGGATCCGTCCATCAGCAGTTGTGCGCGCGTAATGGAAGAGCCGGCCCGCATCGCCGATCCCATGGCGGCCGTGCCAGCCGATCGATTCTCGCTGCGCTTGGGTGAGGGGTTCCGTCACCAGGACATAATCGTAGACCGGTATAATGTAGAAGGAAAGTCGCTTCAGGAGCGGGGGAAAGGCATTGGTCCCCAATGTTGCGCTCGAAGCTTTGACCATTCCATGCGCCGTATGAGCAATGACACAATTGTTTTCCTCCTCCAGCTTTGTGACCCGGGAGTGTTCGAAAATCTCAACTCCGAGATCGAGACAGGCCCTGCGTAATCCCCAGGCAAGCTGCGCCGGGTTGACCAGAGCGGAGCAACGCGGCAGGTTCAGCCCGGCGATGAACAACGGCGACTTGACGATCTGATCTACCTGTTTCCCCTCATAGTATTCATACGCAATATTGAAATCTTTTTGCGACTTCAATATCCTCTTTCAGTTCCTCCACCTGGTATGGCTCGGATGCCATGCTGACCTCGCCCGTCCGCAGATAATCACAATCGATATTAAGTCGCTGGATCGTCTCTTCGATCTCATTCAGGTTTTGTACCCCCAGGGCGAGCAGCGTAGCAAATTCCCTGGGCCAGCAACTCAGACCGTTCTGGATCCCATGTGTGATCGATGCATCCAGAAATCCCCCGTTACGCCCGCTGGCGCCACTGGCAATTTCCCCGCCCTCAAGCAGGATGACTTCCCGGGTTGGATTTTCCTCCTTTGCCAGGAGCGCGGTCCATAAGCCAGTGAACCCGCCGCCGATGATGAGGAGATCGGTGGAAATTTCCCGGGTGAGTTTTGGCTTCGGCTGGGGACGTTGCGGATCGTCAAGCCAGAACGGCATGTTGCTGACATCGTTAATCGAACGGAGAGCCGCTGCACTGGGTGTATTAGAATTAGAATAGGTCATGTCTGGATTTTACCTGTCTCTGCCTGTTTCATCGCTTTGCGACTTTTTGATGCTATGTGCGTATGTGGAATAGATATCAAGAAGGAGAATTATTATGAGTGTCAATCAAAAACAACCCTTACGGCGTTCCCGCAGGAATCGCGTGGTCGCAGGTGTCTGTGGCGGACTTGGCGAGTTCTTTGGGATCAGCCCTTTCTGGTTCCGACTGGGTATCATCCTTACCCTTCTCCCCGGCGGTGTTCCGGGCCTGCTGATCTATTTATTACTGTGGATCATGATCCCGAAAGAGTAACCCACACGGACGGCACAAAGTAGAATGCCGCGCAATCCTGCGCGGCATTCTACTTATAAAACCTACATTGATGCTGTTCTAGAGTACCGGCGTAAACTCCTTGTACTCCACTTCGATATTGGCCGCCTTGAGGAACATCATCGCATTTTCATCCGTACGATAGGCCACGCTGTAGACGATGCGTGCAATGCCGGCATTGATCAAGACCTTGGTGCAATTGATGCAGGGAAGGTGGGTCACGTAGCAGGTGGCGCCTCGGGTTGAGATGCCATGCAGCGCCGCCTGGATGATGGCATTTGTCTCGGCATGGATGGTGCGGACGCAGTGGCCATCCACCATCAAGTGCCCGATCTCGTCACAGTGGTCCTGGCCGGCAGGGGAGCCGTTGAACCCGGTCGTCAGAATCCGTTTCTCGAGCACCAGCACACAGCCTACAAAAGCACGGTCACAGGTACTCCGTTCTGATACAGCGTAGGCGATCTTCATGAAATAGGAATCCCAGTCTGGACGCATGGTGGTTACTCTCAATAAAATATGATTAGGTACGGAGTCCCTGTTGGAGTACCGGTCCCGCTGGCGTGGCTGGGACGACAGTCAGCCCGAGAAGGCGGGCGAGCTCCAGCGTATACTGGTCATGCTGCTGGCGTGCAACGGAAATTCCCTGCTGCAAGGCATCCCGGCTGGCGCCGCCCATAAACCCAACCATGGTGTTGATCACCGTATTCATATGATCCACCTCGTACTTTTTTAGATTCGTCAGGCAGGCAGGGATTTGCTCATCCTCAGCCTCCCGACGAATTTTCTGCAGGTTTGCAATGGAGTCAGTTGAGCTGCTCGCGGGGCAAATTGGATGCCAGCAGGGAAGCATCGTCAAATTCGCGCATATGGCTATGGACCTTTTGTACATCTGCTTCGATCTGTTTTGTAGAACAGGGATCAGAGGTTGCGGAGGGAGCTGGGGCAGTTTCAGTAGGGGACGATATGTTGGAAACCGTATCAGTCGCTTGAGAGGGCGTATTCCCAGTAACGATCGCAGAAGGAGCTGCCGGAGTGCTGCCACAGCCGGCCAGCATAAGTGTCAAAAACAGGACGGAAACCAGGCACACCAGGTCTTTTTTCATCGGCAAAATCCCTCTAATGGAATTGAGGAACGGGAAAAACCCGCTCCTCAATCTTAGCAAACAATCCGAACGGCTGGTCTGGCAATCAGCTATACCCCTCTCGGTCACACACCTGCCCTGGCGGGCGGTGCCAGGGAATTGCGCATATTTACTCTACGGGAAGCGCAATTTGTGACCGGGGGCATTATAGCAAAATCTCTTTCGATTGCCTCGTTCACCAAAATCTGTTTACGAACCGCTCATTTCATTGCAAGATACTGCCGCGTCCGGAACAATCGCAAAGATCTGCAGTCCGGAGAGGGTATGAACATAGGCGTACTTTCCGATAAAGATACCGTAGCTGCTGCTGCCGCCTGTCCTGGTGTTTGCCAGATAAGTGTTCAGGCTGACACTTCCATAGCTCGTTCCTCCTGAAACGGACTTGTCTGCGACATTCACTTGTGTTCCTGCCGGAGCGCCGCTGGGGACAACGACCGGTGTTGTCGGAGTTGCCGGTGTGCTAGGGCCAGCAGGAGGCGGAGCGGGAGGTGCGCAACTGACCGGAGCCAGTGGGAAGAGATCGCCCAGGGTGTTATTGGCAAAGGTGGGTGAGGTGACCAGGTCGAGTGCGGAGCTGCCGATGTTCAGTCCATAGCCTCCGTTCCCAGAGAAGGTCCCGCCGATGACATGCGCACACGTGGCTTGTGATGTAACGCCATCGCCACCATTACCGGTTGCCGTCACCGATTCCAGGTATGCATCTCCAGTTGCCTGAAGGTTTGCACCGAAGGATTGATTATTGTTTAGTGTAACAGTGTCCAGGAATATGTCTCCACCACTGATCACCTCCAGGCCCCGGCCGATAGGCGTTGGGGAGGCGGAAGTCTGGTTGCTAAAGTCACTGGCTGAGACAATGACATCCGCGCCGGCTTCCAGGTGAGCACCGACGACGGTATTGTTCGATGCTGTGACCATGTTGATAAAGATATTTCCCGGTGTAGTGACCTGCAAGCCGACGCCATCGTATTTGGTGGTTCCATTGACCAGGGTCACACCGTTGTTGTTCGAGAAGGAGCTGTTGTTGATTGAAACATCCCCGGTTGCATCGATCGTTGCTCCGATCAGACGGTTATTGTTGGCCAGAACTTCCTGCAGCGAGACATTCCCGCCGCTCGTGACAAGCAGTCCGGTATCATCGATGAAGCCCGGGGAATTGGTGGTGTTTGCATTGAATGTGCTTTTTGCGATATTGACATCTCCACCGGCATTCAGGGAGGCGCCCCACAGGAAATTATCACTCGCAGTCACAGTGTCGAGATCGATGATACCCGGTGTGACAATCTGCAGGCCATAGCCGTAGAATATCCGCCCACTGCTGTCGGTGCTCTTGGTTCCCGAGAAGACACTCTGGACGATCGTTACCCGGTCACCCACGTTGATATTCGCTCCGGCCTGGCGGTTGTTATTTGCCAGGACATTGAAGAGCGAGACCGAGCCGCCACTTGTAATATCCAGACCATTGTCTTGCATTCCACTCGTTGCGGATGGGTTGCTGAAGTCGCTGTTGGAGATCGCCACTGACTTTTTCGCTCTGATCTTGGCGCCCGAGGCAAACTCGTTCCTGGTGAACTTTGAGTTGTCGATTGTTACATTGCCCCCGGCGTCCAATTCCGCTCCGGACCCGTTATAAGAATTGGTAACGCTCACATTTGAAAGATTGATGTCGTTTTGCGAGTTGAGGATAAGGCCGGTCCCATCGCTGAAGCTGATGCTGATGTTATTGATTGTGAGCGAGCCACCCCATGGATTGGAACCTGTCCCGATCAGGATCGGCACCGTTAAAGGTTGCTTGTCGTTGTGGGGTCAACCACATTGGTTGTAGTATTCCATCCACCATTGATGGTGAGATCAGACTTATTGATGTTGCTCAAATCATAGGAGCTGGAGTTAAGGTCGATGCTTCACTTCGCCACCATGGTATCCGCCTTGCTCCACGTAGATCGTGCCCGCCCCCTGATAGGTTGCATTACCCGACATAAAACTGAGCAAGGCGCTGAAACTGGTGAACGAACCTGTACAGCCATTTGCGCCTGGCGTTGGAGCCTGTCCCGCAGGGCACCAGATCGGATCGCCCTGGGCAATGGCATCTGCTGAAGCCTGTGTTGCCAGCGGTTGTAACTCGCCATCGGCATTCAGAACCGTGACCGTGGTATTTTCGGGGACTGTATCCAGGCTGACGGTATCTGATTTGCAGGGGCGGGATCCGCTGGAGCAGCTTCCGCGGCCGGTGCTGAGGTTGCAGCATCAAACACATCACATCACCAGCTACCGGAACAGGAGTCTCCGTGGCGGCTGCTTCATCGGTAGCAACACAGGTGGCCTCCGTAGCTGCTGCTTCCTCGGTAGCGAGCAGAGTGCGGTGTGGGCGACAGGTGTCCGTGGCGGCTGCTTCCTCGGTAGCGACGGTGCCTCGGGTAGCGGCATCCCCTGTTTGACATGCCCCTGGAATCCGCTGAAGTACATTCGCTGCTGCCTGTTTCTGTGGGCGTTACATCTGTTGTACCCCCATCTGCATACACAATTGTCGGACCGGACTGCGCTAAAAACCAAAACTGCTATGAATGGCCGCTGAAATAAGAGACGTACGTGTTTGCTTGAACATGGATCCTCCTTCATAATAGCCACTCAAAATACTTTATAAGCGTAGGGAGACACCTTGTGCGTTTGAGATATCCATCAGTACAAGCTGGTCCGGGGATTGTTGAAGGATGAGATGCTGGGACTCCCCAAAACATATAAAATTTTATGGGCAGGCAAATAAAACACAGAATGGACAAAAAATATATTTCTATTATCCAGTTTTTATATTCTGTAAAATCAACTGGCGGATCTAACAAGGTTGCTTTATTTGGTCATCATAATACCGCGGCTCAGATAGATTCACTATATTGTACCTTAGGTACATAATTGATCACGGTATTGCTCGAGCCCGCAAGGTCGACAGTATAACCAATGATCTAGGCTATGCAGTCCCGTCGTTCCGCTGTTGCCGCTAATCTTGATCGCCGCGGAAACACCTATAATGGAACCTTTTAGCTCATTGCTTGAATTACCAATGATCGTCAGGTCAGAGCTATTTCCGTAGGGCATATAGATCAGGACATTCTTGTAATCTCCACCGCCGGGCGCAACAGTTTTTACGCCTGAGTTACCTGACCAGCTGATACTGCCGGTGGTGGCAAAGAAAGTGACATTATTACAGTAGATTGCGCTATTTCCGTGAAAGCGCATTCCGCTACCCCCGTTTAATATGGACCAGCATGTCATTGCATGTTAGTGTGCTGGTTCCGTTCATCAAGATCTCCATTTGTGATCAGGAATTTGACATTGTCGGCGATGATATTGGCAGTACCGCCCAGCTTGACATTCCCTCCGAAACAATAATTGCCGGGACTGAAATGAATGCCGCCTGTACTGTTCAACGTGATCCCGCCTGGGTAATTGCCCGGAGTAAATGTGTAAAGTGTTGGTGGCCGAGCTATAACTTGAGGAGCCGTCGCCGGAGCAGGTGATGACTGGGGGTAGAAGGGTAATGACCGGCGGATAGGGAAGCTGGCCTGCCGTTTGGACGCGGTCAAGTTGGTCGTTTTCCAGCGCCGCTACAGTAACCACCGCTCACAAATTGGAACGAAGTGTCCACTCGTATAGCTGCCGGAGGCACCTGTTTATCTCTCGTAGCGCAGTTTCCACTCGAGTTATTAAAAACGCTGCTGTTATTGACATCCAGGATGCACGACACACCATTCCCCGCCGAGCTGTGTCATTTCCGTCTGGTTCTGAGAGCGGCCAGAGCGGCACCATTGATGAGTGGGGAGGGACGACCAACTTGGCGTGCGAGATGGCTGTCACGGCACTGGTTACGGAATTCCAGCCAATGACCCGGCAAGGTCGTCGGGCCCAGACAATTTTGACTCGAATATACTCATCCTGAAAGGCTCCAACGGGCAGGCCCTGACAGGCAGGGCTCAAAGATTGGCTTCGTCTAGCACACCCGGGCTTCAACGGAGCTGTCCGAATTTTATTTGTATAACCGTTGCTGCCAGCCCGGTCCAGGCCCGCAGTAAAGGTGGCCGCGTTAACAACAGCCCGGATCCGGACTACTGGCATGCTCGAATCCTTGCCAGGGCGGCAGCGAGGGCGGACGTATCCGCCGCGTTTTGGGCATGGCGCCGGTCAGAATATACCCGGCTGCCATCGATTGCAAGTGCGGTAAAAGCAAATAAACCTACTGCCGCAAATGCAATAAGTACTAAGGCCTGTCCTCGTTCACTGGATTTTAGTTTCATGCCCGCAACTCCTTACATTTGAATAATTATCATATCACACGGATGGCCCCTGTAAGTAATTTTATTCCCTTTTTTCCTTAGAAAAGGTTACAGTTTTGATATCCACTAGTACTAGAGATAAAGTTTTCATTTCTGAAAGGTTAGTATGATGGTCGATTTTGTGTGGAATAGGAACAG
>CAVVPC010000027.1:0-6898 GCA_963750005.1 uncultured Chloroflexia bacterium | reverse complement strand
CTTTTAATATATTATAAATTTTTGTAACTGCTCAGGCTGAAGAAGAGACAAAAGCAGGCAGATAAGGAGTACCAGCGAAAGCCAGACGTAAAACATCCAAGATCGGCTGTCCATTTTTGCGGGCGGTAGAGAGGTAGCCGCGGATCTGGCAGAAGATCTCAGCCCGCGAAGCGAACGGAAACAGCCAGAGATTTTTTGCTTGACTTTCATCATGCGAATATCTCGCTCTGCCTGATTATTGTCAAACGGAACCTTAAAATTGTACATAAGGCCAGCACAAATTTTTGTGGAGTTTGAACTGATCCAGCAGATTTTTGGCCGGGCTCTGCTCGATGGATCCGCGTTGATTCGGTTGACCTTCCGGGCGTTTGGGCGGTCCATTCAGCCGGAGACCTTGTTTCACCAGTCGGTCATACTCACTTTCGAATGTAACCAACTGCTTGCGGGTCAAACAGATCCGGGAAGCCGCCTGCGCCTTTTCCACCGCCTCCTGCATCACCAGCAAGTCGCCATCGCCGTCACCCACTTTTGTGGATAACGCTCCTCCAGGAATTTCAGGCGGCGCAGGTGATGGGCATTACACAGTCCATGCTGGATCGAATATTTGAGATCGACCTCCAGTCATCATGGATCGCTCGACCCTGCAAGTGCGGGAGAGTCCCCATCGCCTCCATCGCCAGGGAACCGCGGTTCAGATGAATGGCATAGGAGGTGAGTTTTTCAGTACTGGCGGAATGCAGCCAGTACAACTTGCCTTCTGCTCTAGCTCCTGTTTCATCAAAGTGCACCACGGCTTCTTTTTCGGTCAGATGCTGCCGGATCGAACGGTTCAGCTCTGTCACCTGCTGGCTTACTTCCTGCGTGGCTTCCACGATCGTGCCTTCCGAGATGCTGTGACCGTACAGGGTTCCAAACACCTCGGCCGTCCGTTCCAGCGCATCGTACTGGTTGAAATACACCATCTGGGCTTTGATTTCACGTCCATACTGCACGGGTTGGGTGACACCTTCCGGAAACCCTGCCCGGTTCTCTTTCCCACAGTGCAGGCACGCTTTGATCTCCGCCTGATGTTCGGTCACTTCCATCTGCACCTGGGCACATCGAAGACCTGCCGCTTTTCATAGCGACTGGCTTTCACCCGCTTCATTGAACTCCGGCAATACTTGCAGTGCTCCACCCGATGAACTTTTACATGATCCGGCTTTTCGACCGACTTCAAGGTGTACCCGCTGTGTCCTGCCTGCCCACCGCTTTTCCTGCCACGCCGTCTCCGCAGGCTTTTCGGCGCAGGTTTGTTCAGCCCATCGCTGGAGGCCGGCTTGCCACTATTCCGGCTGTTCTTCGCCATTTGATCTTCCAGCGCTTGTTGTCGTGCTGCTAACACTTCGATTATCTTTACCAGTTTCGCCACGAGTGTAATGACCGCGCCTTCCCCCTCCCGCACGGTGGCTCGAACTTCTTCCTCGGTCGGCAAACCTAGTGGTTCCTTGCTTTTATTTTCGCTGGCTTTTACGATTTTGACAATGTTTTTGGACTTAATACTATTTTATGCCTGAGTAGTTACAATTTATTCGCTTAACTTAACAGAGGCTTTAAGTATCCTGTTATTTGGCGGGACTAGAATGACGGTGAGTACAGGAGGCATAGATGTCCTTGAGAAGAGTGTTATATGCAGTATTTGTTGTGTTTATTGCGGGAGTGTCGGCAGTGGTGGGAGCATTCGCAGGCGGGACGGCGGTCTACCGGGTATCGATAATTGCAGCAGTTTTCCAACGTCCATTCAAAGGGCTATTCCGGCGAGTAATACCAATCCCAACCAGACCATTACGCTGGATACGACGAACATAGAAACTGCCATTACCCAGTCCGTGAAAAAGGTTGGACCGGCAGTCGTTACCGTGGTCGGGACGATCCCCGGCCAGATGACGTTCTTCGGCCAGATGGGTGACCAGACCGTAAGTGGGACGGGATTTTTCATCACCGATCAGTGGGCTACATCCTGACCAATAATCACGTTGTCGAGGGAACACAGGAAGTTAACATTGTTCTTTCCGATGGAAGTCAGCAAAAAGCGACGATTGTTGGAACGGATCAATACTCGCAGTATATTGCAGTTCTAAACAGACGGCAAAGTGCCTGCCGTTGTGGCACTTGGAAACTCGGATAAGATGGATCCCGGCGAATTGGTCATTGCCATTGGCTCGCCGCTCGGGGGTTTCCGGAGTAACACCGTCACAGTCGGCGTGGTCAATGCCACGGGCCGGTCCATCGACAGCGGCAAAGGCTACACCATCGAAAACCTGATCCAGACCGACGAGGCCATCAATCACTAAGGCACAAATTCAGGTGGACCACTCGTCGATCTCGCCGGCGAAGTGATTGGCATCAACACCCTGATTGTCCGCGACACCGGCAGCGGTGACGTGGCAGAAGGTCTGGGCTTCGCCATTCCGGTCAATACCGCGGTAGGCTGTTGCACAGCAGATCATCCAGTGGGGCTATTTCGCCCGTCCCTACATGGGGGTCAGTTTCCAGCCGATCAACCCAGATATCGCCGACCGCTATAACCTGCCCGCAAAGTGGGGCGCCTATGTGACGCAGTCGGAAGCCCGGCAGCCCGGCCGACAGGGCTGGTTTCAGGCAGAATGACATTATTACCCAGGTGGGCAACATCACGCTGGATGAAACTCATTCCTATATCAACGCTTTGTTTACCTACAAGCCCAACGACACGATCCCGTTGGTAATTCTTCGGGATGGACAGCAAACCCAATTGCAGGTGACGCTCGGAGAGGCGCAGCATCAATAAATCGTTCTCATGCTGAGATGGAAAACAGGGACAGGTCATAAGCCTGTCCCTGTTGATTTTCAGTTGTTTATAAGATATTGAGCCGGTTAGTCGATTACAAAAGTGGTTTATTTATTTTCCGGGAAACCGTCTGCCAGACAATGGAAATGATCAATCCCACATCACTCCAGAACACAACATCTGCCAGTAGACTAAGGCCGTCGAGGTCCAGTTCTGGATTATCAACTGAAAATTTAGTGGTGTATCCGCTGGGCCATAACACCCTCCAGTGACAAACCAGCGACCCGGATACCCGCGTTCCCAGCGGCAAAAGGATGCGCCCCAGCCGCACTCACCGCCACAAGCACTGAATGTATAAAAAAGTCCGAAAGTCAAGCCAAGCGACAACGTTATCAGGATCATCACGATATCTTTTCTCGATAACTTGTATTTTGAGCTTGTGAAATACAAAATCCAGAGAATGCCACCCAGAATCATCACGACGGAAGCAACCAGGTATCTTTCAGGTTCTTTGGAAGAACCATAACCCCACGCTGCAATACCACCTGAAAATACTTATTAATCCAGATAAAACCCCAACGATCTGCGCTATGAATTTCGATGTGCCTTGTTTTCCTGTCCCCATCGGAAACAAAATAAACAGGCAAATAAGCCGTTCGATAGTTTGATCGCTTATTTGCCTGTTTGCTGTTTTATTTGATTCCCTGAATATCCTCACGTGCCTGCTCGGCTCCTTGCCGTACGAGTGGCTGACCAGCTCCGCGGCGCGCGCCATCTCGTGCTGGATGCGGCGCACGAGCGAGGGGCCGGGGGCATATCCACTAGCGCTCGCCGTTGAGCACGGCCGTGATCGCGGCTGGGTCTGCTGGCGGGACCGTGTCCTTCTCGAGGCCATGACCCGCTCGCCGGGCAGGTTGTACAGGTCCATCAGGAACTGCTCCATCTGGCTGACCGTGTTGGCGCGCAGGACGTAGATGGGCATGCCGCGCTTTCGGCCTCCACGATGGCCTGCTGGCGGTTGCGGTAGTAGGCGCGCAGGGTCATCAGCGCATCGGCCTCGCTCGGCTCGCGGACCACGACGGCCGGCACGCCCAGTCGCTTGGCGGCCTGCATCAGCCGGTTGCGCGCCACGCCATAGGGATAAATCTTCACCGGGCTGTAGCGCGCCGCGGACGGGTTCGAACCGCGGAGCACGGTGCGGTTGGGCATAGGCTCTTCCGGCAGCGGCGAGCAGGGGACGTCCGTCCGCGGCGGGGTGTTCGTCCCCGCTCCGGCCGGGTTGCGCAGCCGGCGCGGGGTCTTCTCCACCCGGATGCTGCCATCCTCGTCACGGGTGCGGATCTCGGCCGGGAGCGGGTAGCCGCGCAGGAAGGTGTCCACGGCCTCCAGATGTCCATGTGGACGGCGAAGCGGTCGCGGGTCTGGATCTCGATCAGCACGTCGAAGGTGGGCGGGCGCGCGGCGCTCGAGCACGGTCTTCTGGGTGCCGCGGCGGCGGGCCTCCTCGTCCGATAGGGTAACTGCCTCGATGCCGCCGACCAGGTCGCTGAGGGTCGGGTTCTGCAGCAGGTTGTCCAGGGTGTTGCCGTGCGCCGTGCCGATCAGCTGCACGCCGCGCTCGGCGATCGTGCGCGCCGCCAGGGCTTCGAGCTCGCGCCCGATCTCGTCGATGACGATCACCTCGGGGTTGTGGTTCTCCACCGGCCTCGATCATCACCTCGTGCTGGAGCGTGGGCTCGCGCACCTGCATGCGGCGGGCCCGGCCCACGGCGGGATGCGGCACATCGCCGTCGCCGCCGATCTCGTTGGAGGTATCCACGATGACGACGCGCTTGGTTTCGGCCAGGATGCGGGCGGCCTCGCGCAGCAGGGTGGTCTTGCCCACGCCCGGGCGGCCCAGGATGAGGACCGACTTGCCGCTCTCGACAATATCCTGGATGATGTCGATCGTGCCGTAGACGGCGCGCCCCACCCGCAGGGTGAGCCCCACGATGTGGTGCGGCGGTTGCGGATGGCGGAGATGCGGTGCAGGGTGCGCTCGATGCCGGCGCGGTTGTCGGCGTCGAATTCGCCGATGCGCT
Source organism: uncultured Chloroflexia bacterium (assembly GCA_963750005.1). Classification (GTDB taxonomy): domain Bacteria; phylum Chloroflexota; class Anaerolineae; order Anaerolineales; family Villigracilaceae; genus Defluviilinea. The sequence goes on along the minus strand of CAVVPC010000027.1, from coordinate 2,008 downwards.
CGATCACGTGGTCCAGCTCCTCGCGGGTGACTTCGGTTTCGCGCAGGGTGATCTCGTTTTCCACGAAGCGGGCGGTGGGAATGCGTCCCAGGTCGAGGATGATCTCGAGCAGTTTGTCGCTGTTGTCTGCTTTTTCCACCGCATGGCGGATATCGAGCGGGAGGACATCGAGAAGTGCGTCGAGATCGTTGTTATTTTTTAGTCGAGTTTATAGGTCTATAAGGTATGTGAAAAGGTCACATTCCACGTGTGTTTTTCTTCAGTTCATGGGCGTGACTGGGAAGGGAAATACCTACTTGTGCCGCGATATCCCGACTGCGCGGAACAGAGACGTTAATGAACTTGTCATGCATGGAAAAGTTCCTGCCTATTCATCGGTCTCTGTACTATTATACGAGAAATACACCTTCCACGCATTGGAAAATTGTTGTAGAAATATATAAGAATTTAAGGAAAATTGTAACTGCTCAGGCATAAATATAATATGAGCTCAATAACATTGTCAAAATCGTAAAAGCCGGGCACAATCTAGAAATGGAAGCGCTGCGTTTGCCAAGTGAGGAAGAAATTGGTGCTGCCTATGAACAAGGAAAAGAGGCAGTCGTAACTTTGTTCCACAACAGCCTCCAGCAATTATTGATTCGCATGCAAGCGCTGGAAGACCAGATTGCGAAGAACAGCCGGAATAGCGGCAAGCCACCCTCCAGCGATGGGCTGAACAAACCTGCGCCAAAAAGCCTGCGGAAACGACATCGCAAGAAAAGCGGTGGGCAGGCAGGACACAGCGGGTACACCTTGCAGTCTGTCGAAAGACCGGATCATGTGAATGTTCATCGGGTGGAGCACTGCAAGTATTGCAGGAGTTCATTGAAGCGGGTGAAAGCCAGTCGCTATGAAAAGCGGCAGGTCTTTGATGTGCCGCAGGTGCAGATGGAAGTGACCGAACATCAGGCCGAGATCAAAGCCTGTCCACACTGTGGGAAAGAGAACCGGGCAGGGTTTCCGGAGGGTGTCACCCAACCCGTACAGTACGGGAATGAGATCAAAGCCCAGATGGTGTATTTCAACCAGTATCAAATGCTGCCGCTGGAACGGACGGCCGAGGTGTTTGGGACCCTGTACGGGCACAGGCTCTCGGAAGGCACGATCGTGGAAGCCACACAGGAAGTGAGCCGGCAGGTGACAGAGGTGAACCGTGCGATCCGCCAGCATCTGACCGAGAAAGAAGCCGTGGTGCATTTCGACGAAACAGGCGCCAGGGTAGAAGGCAAGTTGTACTGGCTGCATTCCGCCAGTACCGAAGAACTAACCTGCTATGCCATTCACCCGAAGCGCGGTTTCCTGGCGCTGGAGGCAATCGGGATTCTCCCGAATTTGCAGGGTCGTGCAATCCATGATGACTGGAGGTCGTATTTCAAATATTCGATCCAACATGGACTGTGCAATGCCCATCACCTGCGCCGCCTGAAATTCCTGGAGGAACGGTATCCACAAAAGTGGGTGGGGCAGCTGGCGGACCTGCTGGTGGCCATCCAAGAGGCTGTGGAAAAGGCGCAGGCGGTTGCCCGGACCTGTTTGACCCGCAAGAAGTTGGTTGCATTCGAAAGTGAGTATGACCGACTGGTCAAACAAGGCTTGCGGCTCCATCGACCGCCCAAACGCCCGGCAGGTCAACCGATCAAGCGCGGACCGATCCAGCAGAGCCCGGCCAAAAATCTGTTGGATGAATTCAAGCTCCATAAAGAATTTGTGCTGGCGTTTATGTACGATTTTTAAGGTTCCGTTTGACAATAATCAGGCAGAGCGAGATATTCGTATGATGAAAGTCAAGCAAAAGATTTCCGGCTGTTTCCGCTCGCTTCGCGGGGCGGAGATCTTTTGCCAGATCCGCGGCTACCTCTCTACCGCCCGCAAGAATGGACAACCGATCCTGGATGTTTTACGTCTGGCTTTCGCTGGTACTCCTTTTCTGCCTGCTTTTGTTTCTTCTTCAGCCTGAGCAGTTACG